>JAZDMS010000041.1:0-19687 GCA_043800705.1 Candidatus Altarchaeota archaeon | reverse complement strand
TCCTGAACTTTTCAGGCTTTACGACCTCGTAGTACTAGCTATGGCGACAGCGGCAGCATTTGCATTGGCCCAGAAAAAGAGGGCAGTTAGGCCGGCAAAAAGGAAAAAATCCCATCGAGATAAGAAGGTTGTTGGGGTGGCCTTCTTTTTGGGAGTCGGTTAACCTAAATCCTCTCTAGGGGGGTGAGAGAAATAAACCATCCAGCCACCACCCCAACAAGACAAAATACGATATTGGTGTATAAAAATGCAATGGTTACCTGATTTCAGGTGTCGCAGACGACCTCAATCTTCCATGTGCCGTCTTCCACCTGCAGAATCCTCATGTCGTGGTAGGTGACGGCCTTCACTTCCTTGATGAGCTTGTGTTTTTTCGGGTCGTAGGGTTCCCCCCTCGCCTTTACTATGAGTTTGTATCCGATCGCCTCCTTAAGGACTAGATTGAACTCGGAGAAAAGGATGTGTTCGGTGGAGAAAAGGTATATCAGCCTGCCTAGGAAGTCGTGTACGAGGGTCTCGGGTTCGCGGACGATTATCGTCATCTCCCTCTCGAGCTTGGGTTCTATCCTGCTTTTGCCGGCTATGGCCTCGAAGACGGCTCTCGCGGATTCTGACAGTGCTTCCTCGAGGGTCTTCCCCGTGGCTTTTATCTTGAGATCCGCCGTATGTTCCAGGTATTCGTAGGCCATTGCAAACACGGGGTAAAATCATGACAGGTTTCTATCCTGCCTCATCTCCTTTGATTGTGATGCTATAATCATCAAGTGTTTGCAAGACATACCGCACGTAGGTGCGGTATGGGCTCGGCTTCAACCTTTACAGGTCTTTGTCCAGGACTGTTGTGATCTGTGCAGTTACCTTTGTCTTGCCGCCCGTGCTCCTTGCCATCGGCTTCTCGCATACGAGGCATTTGAGGCTTTTAGTCGCCGCAGCTCCGAACAATACCTGCTCGTTGCCGCAGTCGTTGCATTTGACCTTCAGGAACCTGCTTCTTGTCTTCCTATCGTTTGTCATTGTTGTCCGATCTCCACTGTCTTCTTGGTCCTGGCCGAGTACGCCCTCTGGTGTTTCTTCTTGCATACGGTGCATTCCAGAAGCAGCACAGTCCGCTTGCCGACCTTGTAGCAGGGCTTTTTCGGGGTCCTCGGCATTCCGCCGTATCCTCTCTTGACCTCTTCGAACTTCCTCCTGCCCCTGTTCATGCTCCGCTCCTTGCCCTTCCTGGCAACCTTGACGTTGTGGAGCTGGTGCTTGTTGCATGACGGACAGTTGGTTCTAATCTTGTCGGGGATTTTCATGAGTTGTGTCTATGAAATAGGGCATGACAGTATAAAAAGGTTCGTTTTTGCAGGATCCCTAAAGCTGGGTCATTATCTCCTGAACGGTCTCAAGGACGCTTTTTCCCGATACGTCGACTCTTATGACATCTAGCCTCGATCGGTTCACGTATCTCTCATAGAGCCTCTTTATCCTCCTCTGCTCCGGCGGTGACGGCAGGCTTTGGCGTTTGCACTGGAATTCGACCTCCTTCAGGGCGAGCCTGTCCTCGATGAGTCTGTCATCCATCTCGAGGTGTATCAGCTTGAATCCGAGGGTGTGGAGTATGGATTCCACCGACTCTATAAACTCTGGGTCGTGCTCATAGCCCCTGTATACCTTCCCGTAAACCTGTTCGCTTATGTGGAACTTGTCGCAGATGATGCTGTTGGCAGACAAGTGCCTAAACAGGTTCGAATAGTCCAAGAGGACGTTCTCGACATATCCTTTGAACGATCTGTCCTTATTTCCGGACGAAGGCCCGGAGAGCTTGAACAGGAACGGATTGCCCCAGAGGTACCTCCTGGCCAGGTTATTGGCTATGGTGGTCTTGCCTGCGAACTGCTGCCCTTCGATTATCAGTCTGGATAGTCGCACCATGGTCGGATAATCATTCTACGGCAGGCCTATTTAGCCCATCCTCTCCGCGATCTTCCTCTGTATGAGGAGGGCTGCGCTGTCTTCGGGCAGTTCGACGACGTCGTCTTCCCTGAAGGGCCCGTATTCCTTGGAGTCAGAACCCGCGATGGCGGGGAGCGCCTGGAGTATCCTCACCTTCACCTGCGGCCGGGCCTCCCTGCGCACAGTCACACTCTTCGCATCCAATAATGCGGCCTTGTGCCTGGCGACCGCGTCCAGGAGGTCTTTGTAGAGGGGCTCTTCGGCCTGGAGGATGTTATCCGGGGGCTTTGTGTCCTGTGCCGCCCTGCCGGCGTAGTGGACTATCTTGTTGGCCCTGATGTAGAACGTCTTTTCGAGGTATTGGCTGATGCTTTCCTTGAAGTCGCCGACGTCGGGGTTCTCCAGGAGGGATTTGGCGTCTGCGTAGAAGTCGGCGGGCAGCTTCTGGAGGGTGGGTGCCGCGCGCTCCTGCCGAAAGGCCTTCTCGAGGTCCGCGTAGGATATCATGTTGGCTATAGGTAGCTTGTGCCCGTCTTGCCGTATTCGGGGTTGATGACCTGGTCCTTCTCTATGCCTTTCCATATGCTGCCGTAGCGTTCCTGCAGCTGGTACTCGATCGGCTTCGACTCTTCTATCGCCTGCCGAATATGGGCTATCTCTATGTATTCCGACTTTTCGTCGGTCGCGAAGTCGCCTGCCAGGCGCACGACGCCGCCGAGGTCACGAAGGCGAAGCGACAGGCAGTTGCGCTGGTCGTCTATCATCCGAGCCCTCTTCGAGGACTCCTCGATTATGGCCTCCACTGACTCGACCGTCGCATGGGGGATTTTCCTGTCATTCTCTATCTCCTGGGTGACGAACTGCGCCACATATGCCTGGTTTACGGGGTTGTCTTCCATCGTCGTCTCGAGGAGAATCTCGTATCCGTTGCCGATGATCCTGGAACGCAGGGGGGAGAGTATGTCCTGGACATCTTTGATGTTGCATGCGCCGATGAATATGAAGTCGCATGGGACGTCCTCGACCTTGACCGAAGCCCCGCCGCTTTGCGGATTCCTGCCGGTTATCGGGAACTTCCTCTCTTGCATGGCGGTGAGTATGTAGTTCTGCAGCTCTCCGAGGTGGGGCAGCTCGTCTATGAAGAGGACACCCTGGTGGGCTTCGTGGATGGCGCCGGGGATGACCCTCAGGTAGGCCGGAGTCCCGATCTCGGGGTGCATGCCGTACGGGTCGTGGCGGACGTCCCCGAGAAGTTCGACCTCGCTTGCTCCCGTCGCGTGTATGAAGTTCTTCCTGTTGGCGGGCACGATCGTTTGCCTCTTGTTTTTGTCCGGGGCCCTTGTCTCCGGGTCTTCGCCGACTATCGAGACCCTAGCCCCTTTCCGCTGATACAGGGTCACGTGCTCTATGCCGTCTGCGCCGTAGCGGCTGGACCTCAGCTCGTCGCGCCTGGTGATCCTCTTGAACTTGTTCTCCCCGCATTTTTCGCAGATGCTGACTGTATACTTCCCCATCCCGCCGCAGACGGGGCACTTGAATCCGAGCTGTTCTGCGACATAGGCCGGAACATCGGTGGGATCAATGAGCTTGATTTCTCCGTAGTTCTTCAGCACTTCGACGAACGGCTTGTTCATGTTCATTGGATTGTTGACGACGTTGATCTGCTCGGTCGGCCGCTCCAGGTGGTTGGCGAGGCCCTGCGCAAGCATGCTTTTTCCGACGCCAGGGGGCCCGACCAGAAGGAGATGGCGGCGCTGCTTCATCGCGAGCCTGACCTTCTTCACGGCCTTCGGCTGGCCGATGACCTGGTCGAGTATGTCCTTCGGTATCCTGATGTCGGCTGTCGTCTTGATACAGTCAAGGGAAACCGGGATGTGAGGATCATTAACCTTAGCCATCACCTAGCTTTTAGGATATACGACTATAAAGATTGTATCTGATGGTTCCTATCCCTCAGCGCATCCAGTGGGTGGTGGGTGAATTACCCCTTGATTTGATGCCTTATTTCGTAGATGAACTGTGTACATCGAATGTCAGAAATGCGAAGAGAGTCTCCCGGATACCTGTCATGTGTGGTACAGGACTTGGGCAAAGCCAGCTGCAGGCGTTGAGGCTGGCTGAAGAAGCGAATATGCGTCAACTTGAGGTCGGCTTCATCTTCGAACCCTTGGGTTTGGATATGTTCCTAGACGGTAAATACTCTACTGTGAGTACGGGGAATATGAGCCAGAGGGGCTTGGATCACCTCTATGAAAAAACCAGGGGATGTCCGGCGGTTGTGGTAGCAACACCATTACATATAAGAACAGGAGAAGGGGTTAAGGAGCTGCTGGCAAAGGCATTCAAAGGCCGCGGAGACCCTCCTGTGACAATTTTCACACCAAATTATCAGCCTCCCGTCTCGGGGGAGATGTACGATGTCCCGGGCGCTGTCACTAGACTATTCGAGGTAATTCAGGGGAAAAGTTAACCACGGATTACTTCAACCGCCTCCTTCAGGTCCTTCACCCAATAATCTGGGGAGATCTTGTGTAGGCCGTCCTTTCCGCCGTAGCCTGTCTCGACAAGTATCGTCCTACAGCCCGTTTTTTTCCCTGTTACGGCGTCTTTCGTGTTGTCTCCCACCATCCATGACTTTTTCAGGTCCAGGTCGAACGTCTCCTTCGCCAACTCAAGGAGGCCGGTCAGCGGCTTCCTGCAGGCGCACCTCTCGTCTGGGTGGTGGGCGCAGACGTAGATCGCGTCGATGCGGCCTCCGGCCTCCTCGACATGTGAGAGCATCCGCTCGTGTATGTCTTCGAGGTTCTCCCTGCTCATCAGTCCTCTCGCGACTGCGCTCTGGTTCGTGACGACGATGACCTTGTAGTCCGTCCTGGCCAGCTCCCTAAGCGCCTCCAGCGAATTCGGCAGGAACCTGAACATCTTCCAAGACGTTACATACCCTGTGGTGTGCTTGTTGATGGTCCCGTCACGGTCGAGGAAAACCGCCTTGTTCATTGCGTATTTTAATTTGGGCGGCAGGTTATTAACCATGCAGAGGACGAGGGAAACCGGGGACAGGGTCCTTCTTCAGCCGGTGTTCCCCGGCATGCAGAAGGACTTCACCATCCTGCCGGAGGGCAGGTCCTTCGTCGAGGTCATGGGCCACAAGCAGGAGTTCCTCCAGGGGTTGACCGTCCTTCGCGTATGCGACCGATACGGGATAACCAACGACCATGAAGGGTCGCTCGTTGCGGGGGGTCTGGAGATCCACATCAGCCAGCTGGACAGGAGCCTGGCGAGGTATTATCCAATCCACATCCATGTCGCCTGCCTCGCAGACAAAGGCGACGAAACCGTCGTCCCGCTGAAGGATGGCGGATGGAAGGGCGACATAACGATACACCCCATACGTCACATCGGCTCGAACCCTTTTTTGCATTCGAGGAGGATCTTGAAGCTGGCCGAAGAGGTCGAAGCGGACATCGTCCACCTCCACAATCCCAACAATCCCATGAATGTAAGCGTCGCCAGGCAGCTCTCAAAGCGCGGGACAGGCCTTGCGATAACCTTCCACAGCCAGCATAAGCCGAAGAACCAGGATGGCGCAGACGGCGGCGTCGTCAGGGGGGGCGACTTCGGAAGGCTTCGGAGAATCTTCCAAGAGCACTGGGCCGATGGGGGAGTTCCCGGCATTTTCTCTTTCGGCCTCGACGTTGCCGTAAGGTTCCTAAGCCGCTTTTACAAGACAAAGAGGGAGACGATTTACGAAATAGCCGGCGAGAGGGGGCAGACCGGTTTCATCTCGTATGGGCTAGTCGGCGTCGGGGAGGCCTCCCTGGGGGAATTCGGAGGCCGCGATTCGATTGTGATAGGCAGGCCGATGGATTCGGAATTCTTCGACCCGGAAAAGGTGTCAGGCGAGACAAAGGCAGGGCTAAGGAAAAGGTACGGCTTGGGGGATGGGACCAAGGTGGTTGTGGTCCATGCGAGGATTACCCCTGTGAAGGGCCAGGACCTCCTGCCCGCCGTTGCGCAGGCCATGCGCGACAGGATGGGCGGCGACTTCAAGTTCATATTGAAGGGCACCTTCCAGGATGATAATTTCATCAGCGGGCTGAGGGCCGACGTAGAAAAAAGGGGCCTTAGGAATAATTTCATAATCGAGGAGGCCGGAAATCAGGAGGAGATACGGGACCTTCTGTCCATCGCTGACCTGGATCTGATGGCGTCCCGGGGGGAGGGGCTCGGGGGGCAGGGGATAGAGGCCCTGCTCATGAGGGTGCCGGTGGTGGCCCACAGGGTCGGGGGCATACCCTCGTTCGTGAAGGACGGCGAAACAGGATACCTGGTTGAGTTCGGAGACACAGAGGCCATGGCAGAAAAGGCAGTTGAGACACTCACTGATCCTAAGAAGGCGAGGCGGATGGGGGAGCGCGGCAGGGAACTTTGCGTGAGCCTGTTTTCAGCAAAGAAGGTGTGCGAAAACTACCTTTCACTGGTCTACGGCCCCCAGGCGCTCAGGAAGTGGGAGGCCTCAGGCAAGTGAGTCCTCGACGAGTCCGCATATTATGTGCGCCGCTGTGATGTGGCATTCCTGGATCCTCGGTGTGTCGTCGGAGGCGGCCATTATGCAGACGTCGCTGAGGCCTTTCAGTTTGGCGCCTTTGAGGCCGGTGAACCCGATGATTTTCATCTTTTTCTTCTTCGCAGCCTCGACCGCCTTTATGATGTTTGGCGACGTCCCGCTCGTCGATATGGCGACGAGAACATCTCCCTCCTGCCCTAAAGCCTCCACCTGCCTGGAGAATATTATCTCCTGCCCGTAGTCGTTCGCCAAAGCCGTCAGGATGGATGTGTCCGTCGACAGCGCGACGGCAGGCCACGCTGCTCTTTCCTTCTTGAAGCGGCCGACGAGTTCGCCTGCGATGTGCTGGCAGTCAGCGGCGCTTCCGCCGTTGCCGCACAGGAGTATTTTATGGCCGCATTTCAGCGCGGCAGCCATCACTTTCGCGGCCTCCTCGATGTCATTGGCGGAGAGCCTCCTTTTCGCCTCGATGCTGGCCTCGATCTGCTCCTTTATTTTGTCTTGCATCTGGCTTCGACCTTCTTCCAGTCCTCGTTGAATTTTTGGACTCCGATGTCGGTTAGGGTGTGGCTGAACATCTTCTTGAGGACTGCGAAAGGTATGGTCGCGACGTGGCAGCCTATCCTCGCGCAGTCGTGGACGTGTATGGGGTCCCTGACGCTGGCCGCTATGACCTCGGTCCTGAGGCCGTAGTTGTCGAACACCTCGAGGATGTCGGCCACCAGCTGCATGCCGTCCCAGCCCTGGTCGTCGAGGCGGCCGATGAACGGGCTGACGTATGTGGCGCCGGCCTTGGCTGCAATTAGCGCCTGGTTTGCGCTGAATATGAGGGTGACGTTTGTCTTGATGCCCTCATGGCTGAGGACCTTCACGGCCTTGATGCCTTCGGGGGTCATCGGTATCTTTATGACGACGTTCTTGCCCATCTTCGCAAGCTCCATGGCCTCCTTCACCATGCCTTCCGAGTCGGGCGTGACGGCCTCGAGGCTTACGGGGCCTTCGACGATGGAGATTATCTCCTTCGCGCGGGTCTTGAAGTCGCAGTTCTCCTTGGCTACCAGCGACGGGTTGGTCGTCACTCCGTCGAGTATCCCCCACGATTTCGCAGTCTTTATCTCGTCAATGTCCGCAGTGTCTATGAAAAACTTCACCTAAACCACCTCAAAGCATGTTATATTAAGTTGCTCTTATTATATACTCCACGGTAAAAAACACGGGCTTTTGAGGGGATTTTCACTGTGACGACCAAGAAGTGGGCGATGGCGCTGGTTTTTCTGAGCACGCTGACAGCCGCATCGGGACAGCTTCTGATAAAGGCGGGGACCAATTCGCTCACCCCGGATCCCCTCTCCATCGTCACCAACATCCCCCTTATCCTGGGTTACGGTCTGTACGGGCTCAGCGCCGCGGTGCTGATCGTCGCCCTCAAGTACGGGGAGCTTTCCGTCCTCTACCCGATCTACGGCATGAACTTCATATGGGTCGCTATCGCGTCGCCGATAGTGTTCGCAGGCCAGGACGTTATGAACGGGATAAAGTGGATGGGCATCTTCATGGTCGTGTTGGGCGTCTCGCTGATAGGGTTGGGAAGCAGGGGTGAGAGAAAATGACTGAAATCTGGGCCGTCGCGACCGTCCTGTTCGCCGCGTTCATGGGCTCGTTCGGCTCCCTCCAGTTCAAGAAGGGCGCCAACAAGCTCGAACTGAACCTCAACTCCCTGATGAGGAACTACGACCTGATGCTGGGGGTGGTCGTCTACGGCCTGTCGACCATATTCTACGTCATCGGCATCAAAGGCGGCGAACTCACGGTCCTATTCCCCCTCGTATCCACCGGCTACATCTGGGTATGCCTCTTGAGCATCAAATACCTGGGGGAGCAGATGAACCGGGTCAAGTGGGCGGGCATCAGCTGTATCGTCCTGGGCGTCATACTAATTGGGCTCGGAAGCGGGCAATGACTTTTTAGGCAGGCGCGGGCAATCAGTATCTGATGGACCGAAAGACTCAGGCCATTGTCGGGCTTGGCATTCTCGTGCGGATCATCTTCTGGCTCACTGCTCCCGTGACCGGCGACGGCGGCCTAAACTTCTACGCGTCGAAGTACCTCGCCGACCACATTGCCCCGCCGGCCGTCGGCGTCGTCGGAGTCGTTCCCCTCTGGTATCCGCCGCTCTTTCACATATTGACCGCGATCATCTACACGGCGACCGGCATACTCACGCTGTCTCCGCTGGTCTTCGGGGTCGCGGGCCTCCTGATGTTCCACCGGTTCGCCTCCAGGTTCTATCCGAAGCAGTCTTTTACGGCCGCTGCAGTCCTCGCGTTCCTGCCGTTTCACGTCTATTACTGCGGCATAGGATACTTCGAGACCCTGATGTTCTTCCTCGCGGTCTGCGCACTACACTTCTACTACAGCTTCCTGGAGTCCGCGGATTCCCGGGACTTCGCGTATGCGGCAGGCGCGTCCGCCCTGTGCGCCCTCACCCACTATCACGGCTTCGTGGTCGTGGCCGCATTGTCCCTCCACCTTTTCGCAAAGAACTGGAAAAAAGGCCTGCTGTTCTTCGTCATCGCCGTCGTCCTCGCCTCTCCGTGGTATGCGAGGAACTATGCAGTCTTCGGAAATCCCATCTGGCCGAAGGTCTCCGGGGGGTACTATCCGAAGGACGTAGAAGCGATCCAGGGCAGGCCATTCGTCGACTCCATCCGGGACCTGCCGAACCCAAGCCGGTGGGTGACCCTCTTCTTCGACTTCTGGATCGGAGCCCCGAACTCCGGCGACGAGCTCGCGCACAAGATAGACGTCGCCCTGAAGACCTACCCGTACGGGATGATGCCTCTCCTGTTCTGGTTCCTGGCAGCCCTCGGATTCACCCTGGCCGCAGCATACGGGGCGGCTCACATGGTGGGGCACAGGCGGGCCATGCTTCCCCTCATCCTGTTCTTGGGATCGCTGGTCCCTTTTTCAAGCAGCGTCTCCGCGCGGATGTTCACTCCCCTGGCGCCCTTCCTGATCATAGCCATCTCGGAAGGCGTAGGCAAGATCGACATAAAATTCGAGAAATCCTTCAAGGGGGCGCCGATGCGCTCCCCTGCAGTCGTCCTTGCCGCTCTCCTTCTCATCTGCATGCTCGGCGCCTCATACGCATACTCGTACACATATCGAAACATCCGGGCGGGGTACGCCCCGTTCTGGGACGAGATGGCGTCCCTTCCGGCAGGCAGCCGGATAATCATGCCGTTCAACGTCCAAGAGTGCCTCTACTTCAGCGGCAGACAGTGCCTGCGCCTCGGGACTATGGGCGGCGGGATACCGAGGCCGGACGGCAGCGACATGGAACGGGTACTATCGCAATATCGCGCGGACTACGTATGCTGCACGTCCATAAACTGGGACGCACAAAGCCTCTCAGACAAGGCCGTATGCGACAGCTTCACCGGCAGGAAGGCGGTCATAGACTACGACAGCGGCAATATTTGGGGCAGGTGCTGGGCTGCATAGCCGGTATTGCACGGCCGGATATGCCGTCCTATCTTTAATTCTCGCCGTTCCAGTAGGTAAATGGTGTCCTCAGATGGTTGATGTGGATGTGGTGGTAACGATTGACCCTGGCGGACGGATCACCACATCGTCCCAGAACATGCCCGACATACCCGAGCTTATGAAGTTGTCGGATGCGGCGGGGGGAAGGAAGCTGGTCATCTGCCCGTCGAAGCTCGTGCAGGATACGTTGGGTGTCAATGTCAGCGCGCTCCACCAGTTCGTCGACCGCCACCCAGACGCTGGGGTTGGGAGAATCCTCGTCGGCTCAAAACGGTACCTGACTCTGGCGCAACTTCAGGCCGTCCAAGGACACTACTGTGTAAAGGGCGCCATCGGCGACGACCACGTCACTGCCGGGAGTATCGGGGAATTGATGAGCCGGGAGAAAATGAAGGAGATATTCGGCGTGGGGAATGCGACCTCAATACACGAATGGCTGGACGACATATTCGGGGATGAAAAACCTTCCGAAAAATTAGTCTGCGGGGTGAGGATCATCAGGCACAAGCCCAGGAGCGACATACACTACTACATCCCCAAAGACCTGTTGGACGACGAGCCCAGGCTGCGCGAGTGGGGCAGGATGCTCTATTGGGAGGCGCGGCGTGCCAGGCTCCCGAAGCAATATCGCGGACACAGGTTCACGCTCGAACTCGCCCAGGAATGCGGGATTATGAAGAGGGCGATGGAGCTGTATGTCGCGGAAAGAGGGCCCAGGTTCGGGGTGATGCTGGCCTCCGGCATGGGCAGGGAGATAGACCGGGAGACTGAGAAGGGAACCAACCAGTTCCTATTCAGCCCAGAGGAGGCTGCGGAAATAAGGAGCCACTTCAAGCAAAGGATGGAGACACTATCGTCCCATTACACTGTGAAGGAGTTCGCAGAAAGAGTCAATGCCCCGGAAAAATCCCTGCGGGGATGGGTTAACGCCAATGCCGATGCAGGCCTGGTGCTGTTCGGGCTCGCACTGAGGCGGACTCCGGGGGGCTTGCGCATCCCGAAAGGGGCACTCACCGAGGCGCAGTATGAGGAATTGAGGCTGAAGCCGAGAACCAACGCCAAACTGGCGGATATTGAGGATATGCTCCGGAAGAATACCCTGCCACGCGCCACCATACGCCTTGATAGGATAGTCGAACATTACTCCAGGCAGCCGCCGGAATACGAATACCTGAAGGCGAACATCGACCTCTTGGCAAGACAGTCGGGAATCGAGGCGCCGAAGCTGTGGGAATACCTCCTCAAAGAGGCAAGGGGCAAGCACCTGCAGGACTGGGATAAATGGAGGAAGGAACTCGGCGCAGGATACCAGGCGGAGTTCGGGCAGGAGTTCCCCTGACCTTACCGTTAACATCGTTTATTTGCAATAAATCAAGGTATATTCGATGGCAAAAGTGCTCGTCACCGGCGGCGCAGGGTTCATCGGCAGCCACCTCTGTGAGCGGCTGGTATCGGAAGGCCATGAGGTCTTGTGCCTGGACAACCTCGACCCCTACTACAGCCCCGAGGTGAAGAAGGAGAACCTTAAAGGGTTAGATTGCAGGCTGGTCAAGGCGGATATCCGGGATGCGAAGGCCGTGGACCGGATACTGAAAACAGAAAACCCGGAGTACGTCATACACGAGGCCGCGCAGGCCGGTGTGAGGGCATCCGTCCAAGACCCGTTGAAGACTAGCGAGGTCAACGTCCAGGGGACGCTGAACCTGCTGGAGGCTGTGCGCGGGTCGGATGTCAAAAAGGTCGTGTATGCGTCATCGTCTTCCGTCTACGGGAAGGTCGTCCGTCTCCCGTTCGATGAGGGGCACCCGACGGATCCCATATCCCCTTATGGGGTCAGCAAGCTCGCATGCGAACACTACTTCAGGGTATACGGGGAACTGCACGGCATTGACTCCGTAGGCCTCAGGTACTTCACCGTCTATGGCCCCCGGATTCGCCCTGACCTGGCAATCCACAAGTTCACCAGGACCGCATTGGAGGGCGGCCAGTTGGAAGTATACGGCGACGGCTCCAAGAGCAGGGACTTCACCCACGTCTCCGACGCCGTCGATGCGACGGTCAAGGCCATGGCCAAAGGCAGCGGAATATACAACGTCGGCGGCGGGACGACGATCACAGTCAAGGAACTGGCCGAGAGAATCATAGCCCAGGTCGGAACAGGGACTATCAAGTACGTCCCTGACCAGAAAGGCGACGTCGAACACACGGAATCGGACACCTCAAAAGCCAGAAAGGAGCTGGGATGGAGGCCGAAAAAAACATTCGAGGAAGGCCTCAAGGAGACCGTGGAGTGGGTCAGAAAGATTTATAATGTACTGTAGATAATCATTACTCCATGGAACGCAGCATCCTTGTCACAGGCGGCGCGGGCTTCATCGGCTCCCACCTGGCCGAACATCACCTCAGGAAGGGCGACAAGGTCACCGTCGTCGACAACCTGTCGCGGACCAGATACAACATCGAATTCCTCGAAAAGGAATATCCGGGCGTCGACTTCAGAAAGGCCGACGTATCGGACCCGACGGCGTTCGACGGTCTCATGGACGGCCTGGACATAGTATACCACTGCGCCGCACAGGTCGCGGTCACCACATCCCTCACGGACCCCCGCCTCGACTTCAACACCAACGCGGTCGGCACCTTCAACCTCTGCGAGGCCGTCCGGAAATCCGGGTGCGACCCCGCCGTCGTGTTCTGTTCTACCAACAAGGTCTACGGCGACCTCGAACTGCCAGTCGTCAAAGGCAAGACTAGGTACATGTACAAGAAGATCAGAGGAATAGACGAATCATATCCGCTGGAGACGAACTGCCCTTACGGCGGCAGCAAGATAAACGCGGAATTCATACTCGACACGTATAAGGAGAGCTTCGGCCTCAAGGTCGCGAAGCCGAGGATGAGCTGCATCTACGGGACGAGGCAATTCGGAAACGAGGACCAGGGCTGGGTGGCTTGGTTCATCATCGCCGCGGTCACAGGCAAACCCATCACGATATACGGAGACGGCAAGCAGGTCAGGGACATACTATACGTCACGGACCAGAACTCGGCCTTCGAGAAGCTGGCCCTGAACATCAAAAAGACCAGCGGCCAGGCATACAACCTCGGCGGCGGGACCGAGTTCACCACCTCCCTCGACGAGCTTCTCGGAATCATAGAGGACGTCACAGGCAAGAGATCAGAAGTCGGATACGGCGACTGGCGGATGGGCGACCAGAAGGTATACGTCAGCGATACGAGAAAGATAAAGAAGGCCGTCGGCTGGAAGCCGAAAGTCGGCGTCAGGGAAGGCGTCAGGAGGATAGCTGACTGGACAAGCCAGCACATAGGCCTTTTCAAATGAAAAAGAGCATACTGGTCACCGGCGGGGCGGGATTCATAGGCTCACACATAGTCGACGGGCTTGTGGAAAGGGGCCACAGTGTGAGGATACTCGACTGCCTCGACCCCCAAGTACACGGCATAGGGCGGAAGAGGCCGGACTACCTCAACCCGAAGGCGGAATTCATAGAAGGCGACGTCAGGGACAGGCCGTCCCTGAAGAAGGCCCTCCAAGACGTGGATGTCGTATTCCACGAGGCCGCGGCCGTCGGCGTCGGCCAGTCGATGTATCAGATAGAGCACTATACGAGCGTCAACTCGCTCGGCGCCGCAGTCCTGCTGGACGAGATCGTCAACGGCAGCCATGGCATAAGGCGCATGATAGTCGCATCCTCTATGAGCATATACGGGGAGGGCGCGTACGAATGCGATTCGTGCGGGAGGATCACACCCGACTTCCGCCCCCCGAAGCAGCTTGAGGGCCACGAGTGGGGGATGAAATGCCCGACATGCGGAAAACCCGCGAAACCGATACCCACCCCAGAGGAGAAACCCCTTAGGCCGACCTCCGTCTACGCGATAGGGAAGCGCGACCACGAGGAGTTGTTCCTCTCCGTCGGCAAGGCTTACGGTATCCCGTCCGTCGCCCTCAGGTACTTCAACGTATTCGGCCCGAGGCAGTCTCTCAGCAACCCCTACACAGGGGTCTGCGCCATCTTCCAGTCGAACATAAAGAACGACAACCCCCCCGTAATATACGAAGACGGCCTGCAGACCCGCGACTTCATCGACGTAAGGGACATAGTCCGGGCGAACATGATAGCCTTGGAGAGCTCGAAGGCGGACTACGAGATGTTCAACGTCGGCAGCGGGAGGCCGACGTCAGTCCTGCACATCGCGGAAACATTCGCCAGACTCTACGGGAAGAAGATCAAACCCGAGATAAAAAACAAGTTCAGGGCTGGCGACATCCGCCACTGTTTTGCGGATATTTCAAAGATCAAGAAGGTGGGCTACAAGCCGACGATATCCTTCGAGGATGGCCTGGCTGGCCTCGTGCAGTGGGGGAGGAAGCAGGATGCAGTCGACATGAGCCAGAAGGCGCTCAATGAGCTTGCCGAAAGGAATCTATTGGAGAAGTGACAATGGATCCTTTGAAGCTGTCGGTCGTGGTGCCAGCCTACAACGAAGAAGACAACCTCCATCCGCTCGTAAACGACATACTCGAAGCCCTCGGCGACGGCCCCTCCGAGATCATCCTTGTCGACGACAATTCGAGCGACGGAACCGCCGACCTGTGCGACAACCTGGCGGCATCGAATCCCAGGATATCCTGCATCCATCGCAGGAAGGGGGATAACGGCATGGGATACGCCCTCATCGAGGGCTCCAGGGCGGCAAAGGGGGAGTATGTGGTGTGGGTCATGGCAGACCGCTCCGACAATCTCGTATCGATAAGGGAAATCGTCAAAAAGCTCGATGAAGGCTTCGACATGGTCGTCGCCTCGCGCTACATGAGCGGAGGCTCGAGGGGCGAGCTCGGGATAGACAAGGCCATGTACGGGTCGACGTATACGAAGCTTGCGCGGCTGATATTCGGATTGCCGATCCATGACGCAACCAACGCATACAGGGGCTTCAGGAGGAAAATCCTCGAAAAGGCAAAGATAGAGTCCGGAGACTTCGCAATAAGCCCGGAATTCGCGATAAAGGCCCACCTGGCTGGGTTCAGGTTAAGCGAGGTCCCCACAACCTATTTCGACAGGAGGGCCGGCCAGCCTAAATTCAACATGCTGCGGATGGGGCTCAGGTACGTCAGCCTGTTCAGGTTGAGACTGGGCTACCGGAGAAAAACCTGACTCATCCTAAGCCTCAAGGCCGGATTCGTAAAGGCGGGTCGGCGGGTTGTTGACGTCCATGTACTTCTCGATCCATTCGTCCCTGAATCGGTCATTGAAGCTGTGCTTGCATATGCTCCTTTCCCGTATGAACGGATTCTTCCTCATGATGTCGTAAATCGCCTTAAGCGGCTTCTGCCTAAGATTCCCGAATGCGACCTGGCAAAATGTGCATTGCATGACGTCCCCGTATGCGGTGATGTAAACCTTCTCTATGCCTCCGGGGCAGAGGTTCGCACCCCTGTAGTTGAAAGTCGTATCGCTCCTGATGTTGGAACTGGACTTCAGAAGCCTGTAGTAGTCGTCCTTAAACGCCATCAGCCTCACATCCTTCCCGGCAAGCCTGCCGGTCGGCGCGGCGAGGTTGATCAAAAGCACCATATCTCCCTTCTCGCACATCCGCAGAAGGCCCTTCACCTTCTCGAAGTTGTCCTTTGAAAGGCACGTATTTATGCAGACGTTTAGGCCGCTGGCCTTCGCCTGGGGGATCAAATCCATTATCCTCTTGAAGTTGCCCGGGTCGCCGACTATCTCGTCATGCTCATCGGGGTTGTCCGACTGAAGGTCGAAGAAGATGGAGTCCAAACCGGCCTCTCTGAGCTTCTTGAACCATGAGGCCTCTATCTTGCTCCCGTTCGTTGCGATGTCGACGATGCAGTCTCGCCTCCGGTTGATGTGACCCACCAGCTTGCAAAGGTAGTCCAATCCCTTGAGTGTGGGTTCTCCTCCGGTCAGGTCGTAGTGTACGCAGCCGAGGTCGTGGAGCTCGTCTGCGGTCTTGCACCATTCCTCGAGCGTGAACTCCTTTTCGCTCTTTAGGAAGAGGTTGCTGGAGCACATCTTGCAGGTGTGGTTGCAGCCGAACGAAAGCGCCAGCTGCGTGTTACGTATCCTGTCGATTCCAAGGTGGCCGAGGGCCGTCCCCCACATCAGGCGGGGTATTACCTTGGGGTATTTCCTCACGAACCTGAGGTGGTTGATTAGGCTTTTCATATCAGATACCTACAATATCGTATCATCAAATATAAATTATGCGTCCTTCCCGGCCTTTTGTGCCCTTATGAAAGCCTGCTGGCCGAAGATCGTCCAAAGGAACCTCAGACGCAGATAGAGTTTGACAAGCAGGGGGGCTTTCGGCAGGCGGCTTTTTGTGGTGTACGGCAGGAATCTCGGTATGTCCTCCTCGACCCTGAAGCCGTTTAGCTCAAGCACCTCGACGAGGGCGCGGTCGTCAAGGGGAGTGACATGGTCGAAGAACATCCAGTAGTCGCGGCTGCAGTACCTTATGTTGGGCACCATCAGAAGGAGCTGCCCGCCGGGCTTCAGCACCCTGCGCATCTCATTCAGCGCCTTGACTATGTCGGGTCTGGGCAGGTGCTCCAGGAGGTTGCTGCTGAAGACGACGTCGATGCTGGAATCCCCAATCCTTGACAGGTCGGTCGCAGGAGACGTCACCACCGACACGTCGGCGGCCGCCATCCTTCGTGTGTCGGGGTTGAGGTCGACCGCGGTCTTCTGGGCAGCCCTGATGTTGTTGATGAATTCGCAGAAGCCTGCGCCGATATCCAGCACCTTCGCGTCGGAGGGAACATACTTCTGGAAGAAACAGCTGCAGAGCGTCCCCCATATGCGCTGCCTCGCAGGCGCATCCCCCCCAAGCCGCCTCTCATAGGCGGAACGCAACTCGTCGCCTTCCATGGCGCTAAACTAAAGAGAAGGGCGGATTAAATAGTCAAATGCGCAACTCTGTCCCGTTTTTCACGGCCGCGGCAAATATCGTTCTCATTTCCGGGATGATGGCCTCTACGGCAGCTCCCCGTATCCCGCGGTCCTTCACGGCTTTGCAGGCTGGCACATGCGGTGCGCCATCCCCTCTTCATCCTCTTCTCCTCTTGGCATCTCCCTCTGGCGTGGACTTTGCGGGCCGATATTTAAGGCGGACCCGCTTATAAGGGGTATTATGGTGATAGAGTACGCCATCCTGCTGCTCCTGTTCATCGCCCCCGGATACCTCGTCCTGCGCGGAAGGTTTGCCGACGACGAGCGGCTAGCCCTGGCAGCGGCCGCGAGCGCCGCGTTGTATGGGGCTGGCGCGCTTGCCTGCAGGATGCTTGGATTGCCGTTGGCTGCGGCGTCAGTCATCCTGCCGGCGTCGGTTGTTGTCTTCCTCAGGGGCCAGACATTTTCCTTCTCCAAGGATTTGAAAATGGTCTTCGCCACCGCGGTCATAGCGTGTTTCGCGGCCCAGTCGTTGGCTGCGCCCCAGGCATATGACACCGACGGGATCTTCCAGATGGTCGCGGCCAAGTCGTTCCTCACGGACGACTGGATGGCGGTGAATTTCGTCGACAACTACTTCGAACCCGTAAGATTCCCGCAGCCGATAACCTACAGGCCGCCACTGAACAACGTGAACATGGGCCTGGCATTCTCCCTCCTCGGCTACTCCTACGAGGTTGCGGTCCTCTACTCCATGACCTTCACCGCCTGCCTGGCGGCAGCCTTGTACCTGGCAGCCGGGCATCTCTTCGGGCAGAAGACCGCATTCCTCTCATCCTTGGCGCTCGTATGCCTCAATCCCTACGTCTTGAGTTCAGGCTTCAGGGTCCACGCTTACAACATAACCGCATACCTGATACTCTGCTTCCTTTATCTCTGGCAGGTGAAGGCCCATCACGTGTACCTGGGCGTCCTTGCAGGCATGCTGTATCTGACGCACTCCATGGGGCTCGTCTTCCTCGTCTCCTATGCGTCATATCAGCTTTTCACCGAACGGGGTCGCGTCCTGAAATACGCGGACGGCAGGGCCGTCGCATTCGTCCTTGTGGCGGCTTTGGTGGTCTCGCCCTGGCTGTACCGCAATTTCGCATTGTACGGCGACCCGTTCTATCAGTCGTCCAGGCATGTGATGGTGCTGACGGACCTCGAGCAGTATTTCAGGCTGGATCCACCGAAGATGTCGGACTACCTGGCGTACCTCCTCTTCCCCGCAAACATGGTCATGATAAAGGGTGGCGCGGTCTGGAAGACGTTTATGCCGGTCCCGTATTCGGCTGCGTACAACCGGTACCAGCCCCTTGAATTGTTCAACCCCCTGGCATGGGGCAACAATATGATGGGGCTGCTTTCCCCTCCGCTGATGCTGGCATCTGTCTATTTCGCGCTGAGGAATTGGCGGAAACTGGCCCCATTCCTCTTCTGGTCGAGCATGCTACTCTCCCTCGTGCTCCTCGGCTATCGCGTAAGCTTCGCCCACTCGCTGATGTACGCACCGATCCTCCTGCTTGGCGCATACGGGATACACCGGATCGGTGGCAGAAGGCGGCTCATGGCATTGGTCGCGGCCTTCCTCGTCATCGAATCATGGGCGGTCTATTCGGACCAGGCAAATCACAGCGTAGACAACGAGGCGGCTTCGTGGATCCTCGCGAACACGAAAGAAGACGCGATCATAATGTCCCGGCAGCATGTGATGATAAACTACATGACCGGCAGGAAGACGATGCCGACCCCCAAGGAGGGCTGGGAGACGATATACTCCACGATGCGCGAATACGGCGTCACGCATTACGCAGTCCACTTCGAGGACCTCCGTCTCCGGGACGTCAACCTCACGGTCCTAAACGGGACGCTGAAGTACCGGACGAAGAGCCCGGAATACTGGATATACGAGGTCGGCTGAGATGTACTTAAGCAATGAAGACGAGGTATTTCCATGACCTGTCTTCCGGACACGATGCTTAAAGGGATCGGAAGGCTCGGCCTCGTTCGCCTCTGGGACACGACAGACAGCGAATACGTGCAACACGGGGAGAAACACATCGTCTACACCGAGGACGGGTACTTCGTCGAGCTCCAGAGGATCCTCTCGGGCGAAGACTTCAGCGGCCAGCTTGGTCTGGATGTGGGATGCGGCGGAGGCCGCATATCGAACATGCTCGCCGAACGGGGCGCCCTGATGAACTCGGTCGACCTCGCCTACAACTCAGTGAAGCATTGCTCTCTTAAAGGCATGACCAATGCCTCCCAGGCCAACGCCGAACACCTGCCGTACGCGGACGGGACCTTCGACTTCTGCATCAGCACCGACGTGGTAGAGCACGTCGCAGGCTACAGGATGATACTCTCGGAGATAGGGCGGGTCCTCAAGCCGACCGGGACGGCCTACATCTCGATACCCCACGCATACAGCACCAAAAACCTCCTCATGGACCTCGTCTTCCCCGCCGTGAAGGGTATGTTCTTCAAGGCCCTCTGGAAGAAGGCGCCGGTTCCCTCAAGAGGGCACCTGCACATCTTCTGCCCAGAAGACTTCAAGGCCTTCCTCAGGGATGCCGGAATGGAGGTCGTCAAGGTCGAAGGTGTCAACCTCCCCGACGTATCCAGAAACAGGTTCATCGTGAAGCCCGCATCGTTC
>JAZDMS010000038.1:0-63913 GCA_043800705.1 Candidatus Altarchaeota archaeon | reverse complement strand
GTTTGCCGGCCTTCAAGAAATCGACGGTTATCCCTGAATGAGTGCTGTTCGGGGTGCAGACGTTCGCGACCTCAAAGTCCCCTTTGAGGAGTTCGTGATAGTCTGTCACCGGCTGTGAAGCGTATTTTTCCGCTAGCATCTTCGCCCTATCAGGCTTTATGTCGCAGACGTAGGCAAGTTCGGCATGCGGATTGCCGCTTATGCGCTCGGCATGCCGGGCTCCGATGGCTCCGCATCCGATGACGGCAAACCGTATCTTGGCCATGGTATGAATAGATAGGGGAAAGTATTAAATAGGGGATCACTTGTAAAGCTTTGGTATGCGATTGATTCTCTCGAGGGTATCTCTGTAGTCCAGGCCGACCGCTTCCAGATACCATTTTATCGATTCGTATCTTGGATAATTTTCTTTCTCTATGAACTTTAGACCATCATCACGCGTGATCATACCCTCCCTGATCTGGTTGCTCCTGAAGGTATCGACCTCTGAGAAACCAGCCACATTGTAGTAGATGTAGTCATAGAAGCTTGCGGTGCCGTCTCCTATCCGCCAGGTGGCGTCCGTGTCCTTCGCGGTCTCCCATCCGTATTCGCGGATTATCAGGTCCACGACCTCCTTCTCGTTCCAGGGGTAATAGTCGAAGAACCGATAATAGTCGCTTCGGGGGGAGACATACTTCGTGATGTAAGAGCCTATCGTGTCACTGACGGAGGAGTTCAAATATGCGGGATTGGAGAGTATGTTCCGGCCGGCGAATTTTAACAGCATCATCTGGTTCTTGAGGGTGAAGTTCGGCACGTACTTTTTGCTGAACTGAGGCCTCAAACCAGCGAAGCCTGCCTTGAATTGCGTTATCTCCATGGGGTTGGTTCCCCAGATGTTCAAACGTATCCCGGTCTGTTTTCTCAACTCGTTGCAATGGTGGAAGAAATATTTATCCCCCGCCATGAACAGGGGGACGGCACCGAGGTGAGGCCGTTTAAGCCATGCCGTTATGTTCTTCCGTATGTTCTCCCTCTTTTTTCTGATGTCCGCGGATACCAATATGTTTTCCACGCCGAGTTTTCCGCACACTCTCGCGATGTTCCGGCGGGCGAGGTCCGTGACCATGCCCCAATCGTAGGTGTATGCGATGGGGTTGAGGCCGAGTTCTTTCTTGGCCATGTGGAGAAGGAATGTGCTGTCCCTGCCTCCGCTGAAGGATACGATCGTATCAGGTTCCCCAGAATCGCCCTTGTAGGGCTCGATGATGCGTTTCAGCTCCGTTAGGCCCTTTGGGTTGTATGACACGTGGTTGTTGCAGAAGTTGCATACCCCCTTCTCGTCGAATTCTATGAAGGGGAAGGTCTCTGGTAGGAGGCATCTGGTGCATCTTTTCAGAGCATTGATTCTGTTGATGTTGAACTCTAGGAGCTTGCGTTCTTCGCTCGAGCGGGGATTGGAGCGTATGGCCTCCTCGTCCACGACGGAGTGCAGCTGACGTAGAGTGGATGGGATGTCCGTGATGTTTGCCCTGAATCCGGCGGGTTCATCCCCAGAGCTGGTCCTTGAAGCGGTGTCGTAGTCGAATTCCTCCCAGGAGAATTCGTGTATATGCCATACGACACCGGTTCGAGGTCTTACTTGCCTGATTTCACAATCCCCGATGGAGTTTTTCACTATCGTTTCGGATAGGAGGGCTGTGAGTATGTACTTTTCAGACCCGAAGATCACGATGTCTCTGTTGTTTGTCGCCGAATATAATGAGCCGTTGTTGGTTGTAAGCACGACCTCGTCCCTATCTTCGAACATCAGAGCCGCCGCGACGGTCCCATAGACGGTATCGATTGCCTTTGACACCGATTGTGGAATGGATGAGCCTTGGCCCAGATGATGAGCCATCAATGCGAGCATCGCCTCTGTGTCTATGTCATATTCCCGCTTTAGCATAGGGTTGCTCGCCCATATCTCATTGACGTTTGTTATGATCCCATTGTGTACGCCGATTATCCCGTTTTTTAAAACTGGCTGGTTGTTGTAGTCTATCAGTTGGGAACCGTTTGTGGCGAGGCGGGCATGACCTATGACAATGAGGGGGTATGATGCTGATTTTAGGGCTTCGGTTAATTGGTCTTTTGTGACTTCTTGCCTGAGCAGCAAAGAAACGGGCATTGCACTGCGTATGATGTTGATTTTATGGTCTTTTTCGAGCCGGAAAGCAAGGCCTGCCGAATCCTTTCCCCTCGACTCGGAGAGTATCGCCAATTTTTCTAGGAGGGACTTAAGGAAGCGCTCGTCGTAGTGGGAACCGGCTTTCACCAGTATTCCGAAGATGCCACACATGAGAATCTTTATTATTAGTGTGGTGTCTGAATAAAACCCTCTATCAGTTCCATCATCCAGGCGGTGACGTCTATTTTGTCTTCGAGCAGCTTATCCCGTTTCCTAGCCCATTCGGCCTTTAAACCAGGTCTGGAGAGGAGTTTCCTTGTGTGATCCAATGCCCGGTCGAAGTCCCGTGGATGATAGCATCCTATCAGGTCATATTTTTTCAGCTCATTGAAGTTGCCGCAATCACAAGCCCATGAGTTGACGCAGATTGCGGGTGTGCCGAGTATCGCCGATTCCGTGGCCATTGTCGGGCTTTCCCCGAAGTAGAGTGTCGCGTAGGCGAGGAGATGGTGTATCTGTTCAGGTTTCACGGGGAGGCGATATTTTTCGAATTCTGCTGGGAGCTTCCCTTCGGAGGTGATGTATACGTCGCCGTCCTTCTCAAGGAGGTTAATCAATCGCCTCTTTTCATCCAATCTTAGCCCCGTTTCTCCGACATCATGGCTGGCACCCCATGAGACGAACCGAACGACGTGGAATCTGGTCCTGGATCCGACTCCGATATCATCCAATATTTTTCGGTCGGGCTTGAATCTTTTCGGATGGAGATAGCACAATTCTATGAAACCGTTGTACCTCCTGTGCTTTCTCTTCCCTAGCTCCTTAGTGAAGCAGGAAGGGGTGCATATCATGTCAGTGAACGGGGCGTATAATGCTCTGCCCAACGTGGCCTTTTCGGTGTCATCGAACGCTATATGGGGTCTACCGACAAGCCGTGATGCATGTGCTGCATACATGGATCCAAAACTGAGGAACATGTCCGGTTTGAACGCTGTAGCCACCTTGTACAGGAGCATGTCGGCTTTTGGCAGGTAGATGATTTTTCCCAGAATGTTCGGTGAGCCTGATCCCCGGTCTGTGTATTTTATACCGTATGCCCGGAGTAGATGGTGGATGATCTCCTTATTACGCGCGGTGACCGCGAATTCATGGCCTTTCCGCTCCATATCCCAGATGAGGTTCTTGAAGTAGTGGACATGCGCCGGATGGCCGATGTCGATTTGTATTTTCATGGCAATTTATGGGACCGCCAGTAGCGAGATCAGGCAGAAGGAGATTGTGACTGCGTAAAGGATGACCACCGCCTGTTGCTCGTTTACTTTGAAGAGGGTGGTTACCAGGTATTTCATTGTCAGTTTGTTAGGCGGCGCAATCGTCCCGTCCTTCCGTACTTTTGCGAATTTTATGTGCGGATAGACGTCCATGTGTATGAGCCAGTATATCCAAAGAAAGAAGTTGATTATGTGAGGGATTAGTATCACTACGCCGAAGGTTTCCAGATTGTATAGGATGATCAGGCCGCCCACCGAGGCCCCGAACATGAGGCTTCCGCTGTTGCCGGAGAATATGCGGCTTGGGTATCTGTTGAACAGGTAGAATCCTATTATTCCGCCCAATATGGGGGCTAGGTATAAGAGCGTATCGCCGTCGGCCTTCATGTAGGCTTTGAGGCCGGTGGCAGTTAGGAGGATTATTGTGAGGCCGCTGTCTAATCCGTTGAATCCTGCGTGCATGTTGATGAGGTTGGCGACGACCATGACGTACAACGGAGCTAGGATGAAGCTATAGATCCACCCTAGGGGAATCTGTAGGTGGAGGATTTCCGCGGTGGTGTCTATGTTCAGGAGGGCTATTGGCAATGCCAGAAAATAGAGTATATAGACCTTCTTCATCCTGCTTTGGACCTGGATGAGGTCGTCGAGGAGGCCGAATACGCCATAGACCATGATGACGAAATAGAAAACCAGCAGTTTTTCGACGAAGACGTTGTCGCGTATCAGGATTTCGGCTGCGACCAGCGATACCATTACGCCCCCAAGGAGAGCGACGCCACCCATTGTGGGGACCTTCGGCCGGCCCGGTTTATACATGTCGCGGACGACGTATCCTCCTTGGTGGAATCTGCTGATGAAGCGCTTCGTCAGGTAGATTGTTGAAAAGAGGGATATCGCGAATATCGCTATGGTTTCTGGTCCGTACATCTTCCTTCTATGGGATTATGGGATTTAATGTTAAATATTGGGTTATTCGGGGGGCTTCTGTGTGCCGAATCCCTCGAAGCAATCGGCCTTCGCCTTAGTGTCGCTGATGGGGCCGCATTCCCTCAGCCGTGCGAAATGGAACTCGTATTTTTCCCTGCATCCAGCCGACTGGGACTTGTCAGTCATCCTGGCGCATATCCCGTCGTCGTTCAGTTTAATCGCCAGTTCGTTGAGGCAAATTTGACTCAGGGCTGACTGGAGGCTTTCGCATTTCGTTGTGTCGTTCTTTCGGACGGTTAGGCGCATCGTGCATTCGTCTTTGACGTTTTCGAGGAGGTTTATGCATTTGCCGTAGTCGTCCGATGCGATGAGGTTCCCGTCCAGGCAGGAGCGGACGTAGGTGATGTCCCTTATCTCGGCGCAGAGGGCGATGTTCTTGTTTGTCTGTCCGAAATAGCTCAGGCAGGAGTCCCTGAACCCTGCATCGCCTATCTTCCGGCACATGTCGACGTCTTTCTTCGGATACACCATCGACTTGTAGCATTCGTCCCTCATTTCCTGTCCGACAAGGCTGTCGCATCTTTCTGGGATGAGGATCGGCACCAGGTGGTTTTGGACGAGGATGAACGCATAGGCCGCTGCGATGGCGATGAGTATCTGGTGTGTCTGGCGCATATGCATGTATTGTGGTTGTTTTGAATTAAAGTGGGGGGGCTTTTTTATAGCCTGGTCAGTTCTTTTTTTAGGTTGTTTTTTAGGTTTGTGACGGTTTGCCAGTGGGTTGGGGGCAGGAATGTTTTCAGTTCCGGTTTGAGTTTTGCCTCTTTTATTTCGTCCACGGCCTCGAGGAGTCGGCTGCGGTTTTCGATGGCTGGTTTTTTGTCCAGGCCTGCGCGGATGATGAAGTATAGGTCGTAGTAGTCTCTGGGTTTCTTCCTTGAGAGGAGGGCTTGGATTTTTTCCTCGACCAGCTGTGTTTCTGAAAGGGCTGTAAGCGTGTATGCGGGGGCATACTGGGAGTGTATCATGTGGAATTGGGGGTGTGGTGTCGTTTTTCTGCGGTTTGACAGGTTCAGTTCTATCCGTACCGGTAGGCTATGCACCTGGGTCGCTGCCAGTATCAGCCAGCCGCCCGAGGTAGTATGGAATTCGGATGATATGTCGAATCCTTCGCTTCGCATGCCGGTCAGGGCTTCTTCAATCGTCTTCTTGACGCCGATGTTGTTATCCAGCAGGGTATAGTCCAGGTCTTCGCTGAATCTCGGGCTTCCGTATACTATCCTCAAGGCGGTGCCGCCTTTGAAGAGCATTTTTTTGCTTTCCTCCGTTTGGCCGAGGTAGTTGAGGAACAGGTGTTGGGCGTATTCTCTGGCGGTGTTCAGTTCCGTGGCCTGGTTTTTCTGGGCGATCCGCCGCAGCTCTGATTCAGACAGCATCTTCCACGTACCTCGCGAATTTTTGATTTCCGAATAGCCGGGAGTACTCGCGCACCTTCTTTTCGTCGACTCTGCCCGGTTTAATCCGGTCGTTCATCGTCTTGCGCCCAAGGTGGACGAAGTAGAGATAGTCGACAAGGGCCTTCTCCGCTGATGCGATGAATACGGTGTCGGAGCCTACCTTGGTGGGGGAGTATCCGGTGTAAGCCGGCCGTTTTATCTTATGGTAGAGGTAGGGGACGCCCAGGATCGTGAACTCCCTTGTCGCCTTGGTGGTCGCGGCAGACACGGCGTATACGGTCTCCGGGATCAGGCCATGGTGGGAGAGGGCGGTCTCGAAAGACACGTATGAGGGCTGGTAGACGCGGTTGGAGATCAGGTATTCCGACGGCTTCTTCGATTTCGGGGCGTAATATCCGTTGCGAAGCTTCAATACTGCACCAGCTTGGACATACCTTCCCAACAGCGCCTGGGCTGCCTTTCTCCTCACGCCCATGAAACTCTCGAAGTCCCTCGGCGTGAACACCGCCACCCCATTCGATTGCACGGCCTCAAAAAAATCCATTAGTTTCATTATTTCTATGAAAATATAGAAAAAATGAGTTAATAAGCTAGATGGGCGAATTTTCGCTTAAATTAAAGTAATTATAGGTAATTACTAAGATGCCAGTCGGGAACAAGTATACGACGGTCAGCATCCCTACGGACCTGGCAGACGTTTGCAGGGCTCAGATCAGGGATACGGGGTTCAAGAACCTGTCGGATTATGTGACGTTCATCCTGCGGGAGATCGCGGCTTCCAGGAACGATTGGAGGGGTGCGAAGTCGCAGGAGGACAAGGATAGGGTCATCGAGAAGCTGAAGGCCCTGGGGTATCTTTAAGATGGATCATCTGGACGAGCTGGAGAGCAAGAGCATATACATCATCAGGGAGGCGTATCACCAGTTCAGGGACATCGGCCTACTTTGGAGTATCGGGAAGGATTCGACAACCGCGTTGCATCTTTGCCGCAAGGCCTTCTACGGGAAGCTCCCGTTCCCGGTGATACACATCGATACGTCTTTCAAGTTCCCGGAAATGTACAAGTTCCGCGATGAGAAGGCGAAGGAGTGGGGACTGAAGCTCCTCGTAGCGAGGAATGAGAAGGCGCTCTCAGGAGGAATGTGTCCGGGGAAGGGGAGGCTGGAGTGTTGCACTGCCTTGAAGACGGAGGCGTTGAAGGACTACATCAACAAGCTGCACCTGAAGGCCTTGCTTTTGGGGATCAGGCGCGACGAGCATAATGTGAGGGCGAAAGAAAGAGTGTTCAGCCCTAGGAATCAGGAGTTCAAGTGGAACTACAAGGACCAGCCTCCGGAATTGTGGGACCAGTACAAGAGCAAGAGCGACGAGGAACAGCATGTCCGCGTCCACCCGCTCCTGCACTGGACCGAGCTGGACATCTGGGAGTATGTGAGGAGGGAGAACATCCCGATAACCGGCCTTTACCTTGCGAAGGACGGGAAGAGGTATCGGAGCATCGGGTGCACGACCTGCTGCTCTCCGGTGGACTCGGACGCGGACACCATCGACAAGATAATCGAGGAACTGAAGACGACAAAAGTGGGGGAGCGCTCGGGCCGCGCTCAGGACAAGGAGTCCGCGTATATGATGCAGAAGCTCAGGAGCCTGGGGTACATGTAAAGATGGATGATCTGAAGTTCGTGATGGTGGGGCACGTAGACCACGGGAAGTCGACGCTGATTGGCCGGTTATTATATGAGACTGGCTCTCTCCCGGAGGGGAAGCTGGAGGAGGTCAAGCAGGCATGCGAGCAGTTGGGGAGGGAGATCGAGTATGCCTATATCCTCGACAGCCTCAGGGAGGAGAGGGAGCAGGGCATCACCATCGACACCGCGCAGATCTTCTTTAAGACGAAGAGAAGGAACTACGTCATAATCGACGCCCCGGGGCATGTGGAGTTCGTGAAGAACATGATGACGGGGGCTTCCCAGGCGGAGGCCGCAGTCCTCATAGTCGACGCGCAGGATGGTGTGAAGGAGCAGACGAGGAGGCATGCGTACATACTTGGGATGCTGGGGATCGGCCAGGTCATCGTGGCGGTCAACAAGGTCGATCTGATAGGATATGACGAGAAAAGGTTCAATGAGGTCGTTAAGGAGTTGGAGGCGTTCCTTGCAGAGATAGGCGTGAAGGCGAAGGAGTACATCCCCATCTCCGCCAAAGCGGGGGACAACATCCTCAAGAAGTCGGAGAACATGGGGTGGTATCGGGGGCCGACGTTCCAGGAGGCGTTGGACGCCTTGGAGTGCGCGAAGAAATCCGTAGAGAAGGCTCTAAGGTACCCTGTCCAGGACGTCTATGTCATGGAAGGGAAGAGGATATTCGCAGGAAGGGTCGAGTCCGGAAGGATCAGGGAGGGTGAAGAGGTCACCGTCCTGCCGGAGCCGAGGAAGACCAAGATAAAGTCGATAGATGTCTGGGAAAAGAAGAAGAAAGAGGCCGAAGCCGGGGAGAGCATCGGGGTCACGACGGAGGACAAGCTGTTCATCGAGAGGGGGAACGTCCTTTGTGCAGGCAAGCTGCCGAAGGTCGCTGACAGGTTCGATGCGAAGGTGTTCTGGATGAGCAAAGCACCGATGCAGAAGGGCGAGAGGCTGGCTGTGAGGGTGGCGACGCAAGAGAGGGAATGCACATTGGATGTGAAGAAGAGGGTCAACTCCAGCACATTGGAGGAATTGGAGCCAGGCCCCCTCCAGAACAACGAGGTCGCGGAAGTGGAGATCAAGGCCGAAGGCCCAGTCGTCTTCGAGTCCTTCAATGAGACCCCGGAGCTGGGGAGGTTCGTCCTCGTCAGGGGGAATGATATCGTCGCGGGCGGGATAATCACCTGAACGAGCTTATTATACCAAAGGCTGATTTGTTTAGGATGCGATTGCTGACGCTGTTGGCGCTGGTGTTGTTGGCCGGATGCCTTGAGCCTGAGAGGGTGGTCGTCAGGGAGTACGTATGCCCCGACGGCAGGGTCGTGTCTGCGCCGGAAGCCTGCGGCATAAAGACGACTACGACGATGGCTCCACCGACGACGACAGTGTCTTCGCCCGCTACCACGTCTACGACTCATGCGCCGACAACGACTACGCTGGAGACCTGCGGCGGTTTTAAGGGGGACGACAGGGCGGAATGCCTCGCAGTGACAAGGAAGAACGCCTCATTGTGCCCGGTAGGGGGACTCGAATACAACGGCAACTTCCTCACGGAATCGTTGTTCATCGCTTTGGGGAGGGATGTCCTTGGGAAAGTGGCCCAGGAGAGGGCGATTGAGGCCTTCTCCAAGGGGGAGACGTGCGTGATGGAGGTGATAGGCCTTCTCTTCTCCAAGGATGATTGCATAACGTCTCCGATGAGCCAGCTTTGCGAGGAGAAGTTCATCGTCGGATCGGACAATGCCACAGTATGCGAATCGTATCAGCAGGGCTCTATGCAGCAGGGTTGCTACTTTGCGCTGATCAGGTTGAACGGCAACGAGCAGGCATGCATGAAGTACCCGGAATACGGGGACTGCCTGGTGAAGGCGGCTGCTAAGTACGACGACTACAGGCTCTGCAGCAGAGCTTATGGCGAATCGGACAAGATGCTACGGTGCGTCCAGGACGCGAAATACGAGCGTTGCATGTCTTCCACAGACGGCATCGACTGCTGCCTGAACGTATCGCGGGAGAGGAGGGGTTCCTGCTACATCCAGAAGAGGAAGCAGACAGGCGACCCGTTCTGGTGCAAGGACACTGACACGAGCGGCAGGCCGAAGGAGGACTGGGACTGCTATGTAAAAATCGCCTTGAAGGCCCAGAATCCTGAGATGTGCGGGGGGATCGGCCCCAGGGACAAGCACGATTACTGCCTGAAGGAGATGGCCTTGGGCACTGGGAACTTCACGGTCTGCGACGGCGTCTTCGACGACCGGGAAAGGCGCAGGTGCCGGTATGGGCTGCCTTAGGTTTAGTGGGGTGGATGGTTTGAGAGTTAAGAGGGTCTGGTAAATGTCGGGGGTTGATTATTACATGTTTGGGGAGGATTCATGACTGAGTTTTTCCAGTAAGGAATACAGCCATGCGGGAATGAGTAGAAGCTCTCCGGCCTGAGTCTTTCTCCGCTCGAACAGGCTTTTCGTGACAACTATCCCTTTTTTTGCCTTTTTCTCTTCCATGAACCGCTGTATGCCCGTCAGATCGCCGTCGCGCACGGTGTTCTTGTATTTGATCTCCACCGGCATCGGCGGTTTTCCGTCCAGTATGAGGTCGACCTCGTTTTTTCTCCTGTCCCTCCAAAAATATTCCCCTGCGAACAGCGATTCCACGTATTGGCCCAGGACTTTTTCGATCAGCATGTCCCTGCTCATCCCCAGGACCGCAAATGCGATTGAGGGGTGGGAGACGTGCAGTTTTCTGTTTCTGCTCGCCCTCTTGGCGGGGCTTCTGGAATAAGGCTCGGACACCCTGATCAGGAATGCGCTTTTCAGATAGTGCATGTAGTTTCCGACTGTCAGCTGGTTCGCGGAAAAGGTCGAGGAGAGGTTTTTCACATCGAACAAGCTGGATGAGCTTCCGCATGCGTATCTGAATATCTCATATAGCAGGTCAGGGCGCCTGACCTCGAATATGGAGGGGATGTCGCGGAAGATTATCTTCCTCACGACGAGCTCGGCCGTATATTTGCGGATCACGGATGCGTCGTCCTCGTTCACAAGTTCCGGAAAGCCTCCCTTGTAGAGGTAATCCAGGAATTCCCGTTCGAAGAATTCCTTCCCCGTCAGGAGTTCATTGTATGTTTTCTCGATTGACGGCCAGTCGTCTATCCGGGATCCTGTATTGATCTGCCGCCCTTTCAGCCCGAGATATTCCCTGAAGCTCAGCGGGTCCAGCCTGAATGTGACCAGCCGGCCCGCCAAAGCCGCGTTCGCCTTCGACAGCTCTAGGGACTCAGACCCGGATATTATGAATTTTACACTATTTTGGTCATAGTACCTCTTCAAAACCCCCTCCCAGTCCTCGACATAATGTATCTCGTCAAGGAAGACGTACTTAGACTTGAGGTTGTTGAGGATGTAGTCGAGGACGAACACGAGGACCTCCTTGTTCTGAGTCTCCTCCTCATCGAAGGAGAAAAAGGCGGACTCCGCGGGGGCATTGCCCATTAGCTGCCGCAGTATCGTGGTTTTTCCCGTCCTCCTTAGGCCGACGATTGCTATGGCCTGTTTTTTCCCAATCCATTTCTCGGCGTCAAAGTAGAGTGCGCGCCTGAAACCGGGCACCTCGAATCCGCCGCCGTGAATTTGCGGGTTATATTCGTAAAGCAGCCGGACAATATAATCCTTATCCATACTGTAATATGATTAAATCCCGTATTTATAAATAGTATAGTATGATTAATTGCCGGGCAGTGGTATTGCCTTTGTGCAATTAGTTATTAAAAAGTCCCGACTGTTCAGGAATGCCCCCTATTCTGGTTCGTGCTGAGACGCTTATGCCGTTCCGTGAAAATCTTTTGCGCCGTCAGGAAAACATAGCCCGCCTGTATCAGTCTGGTTTTTAAGTCACTTTTGCATATATGAGGACATGGGCCGGTTTCATCCTACTGCCGAGGTCTCTCCGAAGGCGAGGATCGGGGAGGGCACCCGGATCTGGCATCATTGCCAGGTGAGGGAGGATGTCGTCATTGGAAGGGACAGCATCCTCGGAAAGAACGTCTACGTCGACTTCGGAGTGAATATCGGGTCCGGGGTAAAATTGCAGAATAACGTCTCAGTGTATCATGGAGTGACGATCGAGGACGACGTCTTCGTCGGGCCGGGAGTCTGTTTCACGAACGACCTTTATCCGAGGGCGAAGATATGGGACGAAGGCAGGGTCGTGAAGACGCTTATAAAAAAGGGAGCATCCATCGGGGCGAATTCGACCATCGTCTGCGGTAATACAATCGGCGAAAACGCGATGGTGGGCGCTGGCTCCGTCGTCACAAGGGACATACCGCCGCATGCTTTGGCGTACGGGAATCCTGCGAAGGTGGTGGGATACGTCTGCGTATGCGGGAACAAGATGGCGAAGAAGGAAAGGGTCCACGGATGCCCGGCTTGCGGGAAGGAGTATGAACTATGATATCCATAGCGTCGCCTGACATAGGGGATGAGGAGAAGAAGGCCGTCCAGGAGGTCATGTCTTCGGGTATGATAGCGGAGGGTCCCAGGGTGAAGCAGTTCGAGCAGGACTTTGCGGCATACGTGGGCACCAAGCACGCTGTCGCGGTCTCGTCTGGGACTGCTGCGCTGCATGTGGCCCTGTTGGCGCATGGGATAGGCCCAGGCGACGAGGTCATTACGAGCCCTTTCACGTTCATTGCGACGGCGAATTCCGTCCTTTTCACGGGGGCGAAGCCGGTATTTTGCGACATCGAACCTGAGACGTTCAACATCGACCCGGACCTGATGGCTGAGATGTTTACGTCAAAAACTAAGGCCATCATCCCAGTCCACCTGTTCGGGCATCCGGCCGATATGAAGGCGATAATGGAGCTCGCACACGACCACGGCCTGGTCGTCGTCGAGGACGCATGCCAGGCCCACGGAGCGGAATTCGGAGATAAGAAAGTCGGCTCCTTCGGGACGGGGTGCTTCAGCTTCTACCCCACGAAGAACATGACGTCTTCGGAAGGCGGCATGATAACGACGGACGACCCGGAAGTGGACAAGAAGTCGAGGGCCATCCGCCAGCACGGGATGCTGAGGAGATACTACCACGACATGCTCGGGTTCAACCTGAGGATGACCGACATCGCGGCGGCGATCGGGATAGAGCAGCTGAAGAAGCTGCCGGGATACAACAAGAAAAGGATAGCGAATGCGGAATACCTGAGCAGTCACATAAATAACAAGGCATTAACGCTGCCTTCCGTGAAGAAGGGGTGCGTCCACGTCTTCCACCAGTACACTCTCAGGCACGGCGAGAGGGACAAGCTGCTGGAGGCGCTGAAAGCCAAAGACATCGGCTCCGGCATCTACTACCCCGTGCCGGTACATAAGCAGACCTATTACCAGAGCATCGGATACGACGAGACACATCATGCGTCCGAGAAGGCGGCATTGGAGGTTCTCTCGCTGCCGGTGCACCCGAAGGTGTCGGCAGAGGATCTGAAATATATCGCGGACACGCTGAACGGTCTCTAGGGGGCCATATTTGGGGATCATCTATGCTTTTTCAGATGTTTCTTATTGCCAAAGGATCAATATTGGACATAAAATGGAGACGTTAAAGGCCTGTGTCGTAGGCGTCGGCGCTATGGGCGCCAACCACTGCAGGGTTTATTCGGAGATGCCGGGCGTCGACCTCGTCGGCGTATGCGACCTGGATACGAAGGCGGCGAAGGATGCGGGGGCCAGGTACAGGTGTCAGGCCTTCGGCAGCTACGGGAAGCTCCTTTCGGCGATGAAGCCCGACATTGTCTCCGTGGTCGTCCCGACGCGGCACCACCGCGAGGTCGCGGTAAGGTGCGCGCAGTCCGGGGCGTCGCTCCTTGTCGAGAAGCCCATAGCAGGCACGGTCGAAGACGCCAAAGCCATCATCAAGGCAGCCGAGAAGGCAGGTGTGAAGCTGATGGTCGGGCACATCGAGCGTTTCAATCCCGCCGTTCAGGAGATGAAGAGGAGAGTGGATGCGAAGGAGCTCGGGAGGATCTTCAGCATCAATGCGGTCCGTGTCGGCCCTTTCCCGGCGAGGATCAGGGACGTCGGCGTCGTCATAGACCTTGCGGTCCACGACATAGACTGCATGAGGTACATCACGGACTCCGAGGTGAAGAGGGTGTTCGCGGAGACCGAGAAGAGGATACACACCAGCTGCGAGGACATGCTCAGCGGATTGTTGAAATTCAAGAACGGAGTCGTCGGAGTCCTGGACGTGAACTGGCTGACTCCCGAGAAGATCAGGGAGTTGACGGTGACCGGCGAGAGGGGGATGTTCTATGTGAAGTACATCAGCCAGGAGCTCACATTCTACGAGAACAGGCATGCCAACAAAAAAGACTACGGCTACCAGGACATCCTCATGGGTGTGTCCGAGGGCGACATCACCCAGATCAGGGTGCAGAAGAAGGAGCCGCTCAGGCAGGAGCTTGACGCGTTCATTGGTTCGGTGAGAGACGACACGAAGCCGCCTGTCACCGGACTGGACGGTCTCAAGAACCTCCAGATCGCTCAGGCGATGATAGAGGCCGCTTCGAATGGGCAGGTGGTGCCGCTATGATAGCCGCAGTCATCGGACTGGGGAGGGCTGGTTTGCCTTTGGCTGCGGTCATCGCGGATGCCGGGATAGATGTGATAGGCTACGACATCGACCCTGGGAAAGTCGAGGCTGTGAATTCAGGCGTGAACCCGATCCCGGAAGAGGCGGGCCTGGAGGACATACTAAGGAGACGAGGCGGAAAAGGCCTGAAGGCGACGTCTGACATAATAGACGCGAAGGATGCGACGGTGTTCGTCGTCATCGTGCCGCTCTTCCTTGATGGAAAGCACCGGCCCGACTTCAGTATTTTGAGGTCCGCATTCAAGACTGTGGCCTCCGTCCTGAAGGACGGCGACTTGGTGGTGTTGGAGACTACGGTGCCTCCTAAGACGACCGAGACGCTGTTGAAGAGGGTCTTGGACAGGTCAGGGAAGAAGTACATGCTCGCATACAGTCCCGAGAGGATAATGACCGGCGTCAGCATTTCGCGGTATAGGGAGTTCCCGAAGGTCGTCGGAGGGATAGACGAGCCAAGCACAGAGGCTGCCTACGGCTTCTATTCGAGGTTCTGCTCGAAGGTCGTGAAGGTGAACGACGCACGGTCTGCGGAACTCGTGAAGGTGGCGGAAGGCATCTACAGGGACGTGAACATCAGCCTCGCCAACGAACTCTTCAGGGTATGCGAGACCTTGAGGGTCGACTTCTGGCAGATGAGGGACGCTGCGAACCACCAGTACTGCAGCATACACGAACCCGGAATGGTCGGCGGCCACTGCATACCCGTCTACCCTTGGTTTCTCATGAACGACTACGAGGTGCCGCTCATCAGGCTCGCAAGGAAACTGAACGGGAGGATGGCCGGCTACTACGCAGACAAGGCGTTGAAGATCGCAGGGAAAAAAGGAAAAGTCGGGATAGTCGGGCTCTCGTACAGGACTGGAGTGAAGGAGGCCATGCACACGGAGGCGCACGCCCTCATCAAGGCATTGAAGAAGAGGGGCCTGAAGGTCTACGGCCTAGACCCCATGTTCACACCTGAAGACGTTGAGAAGCTCTTCAGGGTAGGTTATCTCCACAACCCGGATGAAATGGATGCCGTCATTCTTGCGAACAGACTGGATGCGAAAGGCCTAAAGAAGGAAAGGACAGTGGACGTGAAGAACGTATTCGGCCTATGATTTTTCGTAGGGTAGGATTATTCGGATGAAGTTTCCTCCGTCCTGGGTTCGGCCGACCGAGTATATCCCTTCTCTGCGTTTGTTTTGCAGGCCGTCGAGGCCGTAGACGACTTCGGTTCCGGCCTCTGCCGGGACGATCTGGGGCAAATCGCCTTGGGGCCCCATCCCGGGTAGGTGTGCTTGCAGGGTGGTTCATCATTGCGGGCCGAACTCGGACCTTTCCCCGCTAAATGCCGAGATGCGATTAATACGAGTATCCCCATTCGTCAAGTAGGTGCATGACCTGCATCCTGCCCATTCCCGGCACCCGGCTCTGTATATCTATAACAGCGTCATCCAGTTCTTTTTGCCTGAGGTGGCCCCAGCTCTTAGAAAGGTTGATGGTCGGTTTATGTCCTTGGCCTATGCTCTTCTGATTTTGGCGAATGATATCCAAGGCTTTGACCCTATTTTCCCTTTCTGTCTCCATATCCTTCTCGCGTTGCTTGAATGCAAGTTGGAAGGCATCCGTTGCTACCTGCTCTGCCTTTTCCCTGGCGAGTTTTTTCTTTGCATCCTTGCCTTCCCTGTGGAGGTCGTCGGTGGAGGTGGCCTTTTGCACCCTTTCCGAGAGGGTGTCTCCGTCTCCGAGATATATCTGGATGTTCGTGTTGAACCGCCTCAGCATGGCTGGATTGTGCTTCCGTATATAACCTCTCGCTATGCCGATTATTCGCTCCCTTGCATCTTTGTCGTAGGCATCGGATTCCAGAAGTCGCTCCCGTCCGGTCTCGGTTAGTATGAGTTTGACAAGTAGCTGATTCCTTTCGTTCAATCTCTCAGAAAATGGCCGCCCATCCCTGTCTCTCCATTCGACTTCCAGCATCTTTAAGATCGGTTTTATGGCTGCCGCTGACATCTTGTAGGGGGCTCCCCGCTTTATTTCATTCACAGGCCGGTATCTGGGCGGGGTCTCTTCCTCATCGAACCGTTCGCTGAATGATTCGAGACTGGCATTTCTAAGCCGTTCTTGGAGGCTGCTACCTGACCCGATGTATATGCTTCGGTTCTGGCTAAAGGCGTTTGCTAACTCTGGGTTTATTTCTCGGAGATATTTCGATGTAGTTTCAAAAATATCTTTGTGCAGGCCTTCATCAAAGGAATAGTTTAATAGCTCCTCTTTTCCTTGTTCGCTCATTATTAATGTGAGTAAAATCTTGTTTCTGTTTGTAAGTGGCTCTAAGCTGGTCCTACCGTCTTCTTGTATTGTTTCAAGCCTAAGACTGTCAAGCTGTCGTTTCCATCTCTCTAAGGTGATTATGTCACCGGCATCAAGAGGATGGACTTCTGTGTTTCTTTGCATGCCTACGGCTATTCCTGCGATCCCTGGCCTGCCTTCAGCCACTTTGGTCTTTTTTATTCCACCGCCTTTTCGGTACCTATTCTTGGGCAGGTAGGTCATCCGCCCAGACATCCGTCGTTCCGCCTTTGTGCGGTCCACTCTGCCGACCACCATCCCGGTAATGCCTTCGGCGTCTTCAACCAGGACGGTCCCGTGTATGCCCACTTGTGTGGCTATCCGGTCATATGTGTCGGTTTCCCTGACCGTTCTCAGGGGGGCTTCCATCATCGTCCAGCATCGTGTCTTTTCCTTGTCGTATGGCTCGCTTGCATACTCCGTCACGGCTTTCGCCTTGGAGAGCGAGATTGAACCTATTATTTTGGCGTTTTCGATTATCGGAAGCGCCGGAATCTCTTCCTGTTCCATGATCCGGATGGCTTCGGTGACTGGAGTGTCTTTGTCGACTGATTCATTAGACTCGTAACTACCTGCCGTGACGCCGGAGTAATTACGTCCGAAGACGATTTTCTGGAACCGTCCCCTCGTATCGACTTGGATGACGCATTCATTCGGCGACATCTCCTCCTCAACGTATTCCCTACCTGCCGTCTTCAAGGGCGCTTCGATGACTTTGCCGCAGGTTATGTGCTTTAGGTCCAACGACCCCGTTCGCTGTGCGTTTTCGATTGATTCTGCCGTGATGGCCCCAATATTCGCGCCATCTTGGTCGAAGACAGGCAAGACGTCCAGCCCCTTTTCCGCCATAATATTGGCCGCAGCGTCAATAGTCTCGCCGGGCCTGACCGAGACTATGCCTCGCATCTTGAAGAGGGGGCCTTCACCCAGCCTATGTCGGAATTCGCTCTTTCGCCGATCTAATCGGGACACTTTCATAAGTTCCAAGTCCTCTAATTCAGGAGCACTAGAATTGGATTTTCCTGCGTTGGTTTTTGCCGTAGTGTTCATGGGTGATTAGTATAGATTTTGCGTTTGACTACATAAAGTACTACCTATAAGGGGTTGTTATTATCGGGCAGGAGGGGGTAATATCCGCCCGTACTCTTTTTCGAGCATCCCCGCCACCTTGTCCCAGTCGTATCCGGCGGCCTTGTTGAGGGATTTCAGGTACATGTCTTTCCTGAGCTTCTCGTCCTGTAGGATTTTCAACAATGCTTCGGCGAACGGTTTTACTTCGGGTGGTACGACGAATCCGTTGGCGCCGTCTTCTATGAGGTCGGCTGCGGCGTTGCGTTCGTGCCTGACCGTGACGACCGGCAGGCCGCAGGCGTTCGCCTCCAGTGCGACTATGCCGAATCCTTCCCGGGTGGAGGGGAACGCGAACGCCTTCGATGATTTCATGAGGCCTATGACGCGTTCATACGGCTGGTTGCCGATGAATTCGACGCAGTGGCTGAGGTCCTGGTTGTTTGCCTTTTTCTCCAGGCGGTCCCGTTCCGGGCCTACGCCGACGATGATGACCCTGAGGGGGGGGTTCCTCTCCCTTACAAGCGATACGGCGTCGATGAGGAGGTCGACGTTCTTGTCCTTGATGAGCCGGCCTACGAAGATTATGTCCGACTCCTCGGCCGGCTTAGTATCCCGGATGTATGCCATATCCACTCCGTTGGGGGCGTCGACCGATTTGACCCCCATTTTCTCAAGCCGCCTCCTCGTGTTTTCGGATACCGAGAACGCGCGGTCGCTTAGGCGGGCGCATACGTACTCGAGCAGCATGCCGACCGATCCGAGCAGGCCGAGGTATCTGCTCCAGTATGCGCCCCAGTACTCGTGCCATGTGACCACGAGGGGGACGCCCGTCAGGAAGGAGTATAGTCGCGTCATCATCGTCGGGAGGTAGGGTGCCGCCTGGCAGTCGACAATGTCGTAGCGTTCCCGAAAGAGCGAGAACGGGAGCCAGAATGTGAAGTAGAGCGCCTGGCGGATGCTGCGCCTGCCCGATTCTTTGTATAGGCCCATGGGCCTGCAGACTCCGTGATACGTTATCCCCCCGGATTTAATCGTCGACGGACCGGCCCAGTGCCGCATCCCGTAGACGTGGACGTCGTGGCCGCGGGCGGCGAGCCTCCTTGAGAGCTCCCATATCCTCTTCTCCACCCCCCCCTTGACGTAGGGATAGATTACGTCGTAGACGAATGCGATCCTCATAGGAACCATTAATGGATTTACGGCTGCGGGTAAAAACCAACGGTCATTTATGCGTGTATTCCGCCAGTTCGGATGCTAGAATATGCTGTTGCTGCTCTGTTAAAGCCCTCAAATCCACGGACACAATCAACCTGGCCGTACTTTGCACTACGACGTCGTTGAGGCCCTGTATCAGCTCCAGCGTCTCTCCGAAGCTGTTGTGTATTATCAGGTATTCTAGGCCGTTGATTAAGACCACGGAGTCATCTGTCGAGTGGATGAATTCCTTGATTATGTGGTTCAGTTCGGCCAGGTCGGTTGGGGGGAGTGTGTCCGAGCCCGTCTGCTCACGCGCCAACCAGACCATCGGAGTCTTCAACAGGTTGTATCTTTCCCGTATCCGCTTAGGATGGTCTCTTGTGACTATGAATCCCAGCGATCCGTGAGTCACCAAGTCCGCGAATAGGTCCATGGCCAAAGACGTTTCCGCCTCCGTATTGTGGCTCTCATATTCTGCTAGTGTATTCTTGGGGACAAGGTAGCTGTAGCCAACCTTCAGCTTATATTTCTGGGTTGATTGGCTTTTCGGCTCTGGACTCGGCTTCACAGGCGTGAATACAAACTTCACGTTACCGCGTGCCCTCATGGACTGGCATAGGAGGTATGAGCCGATTGTGACCGATACGGCGACTAGTGTACGCCCTAACGTGTTCATCAACTCGAGCGTGCTCACCGCCACTAATGAGACTTTTGTAAAACCCAGCGGGATTATGCTAGTGTTTGATATGATAACCACCGCCGACAGGTTCAGAAGCAATACCATTAGGACAGAGGTGAAAATCCACACCCAGCCTATCCCCTGCTTCCCAGAGATTGATATCCGCCTGAAAAACTTCATCCAGTATATGACCGCAGCAAATGATATGAGTAGGGTTATGGTATTCAGTAAAAAGTTCATGTCCGACAGTTCAGGGACGGATGACAAATCCATACGGTAATTTATCTATATTGGGGGTATTAATAACGGCATGTGCGTTTTTATTTTAACAAGTCTTATGTGTTTTCCATGAAAGTATCGGATTTGAAGGACAAGGCGCCAGTCGAGGAGATAAAGCTCACCATCGAGTCGCTGGGCGAGACGCGGGACACCAGCTACGGGAAGGTCCAGTCGACGGTTGCGAAGGACGACACGGGGACTGCCACGCTCTCCCTGTGGAACGACCAGATCGGCCAGTACAACGCCGGAGACGTCGTCGTCATAAAGAAGGGATGGTGCAAATCCTTCCGCGACCAGATGCAGGTCTCGACAGGGAAGTTCGGAACCATTGAGAAGGTATAGGTCTATTGCCCCATCCGGGCCATGCCGCAGCGCAGAAAGGCCGCATGCGCCCATATGATGCATTTTCAGCCGTTTATGCCTATTTATAAGGCTTTTTAAAGGAGGATGTCCTTTAAATATGTCACCCTAAAATGATGAAGGTAAAAGTCGAGAACATGGTGGCCTGTATCACGCTGGATACGGACCTTGATCTTAAGAAGATTGCTAAGCTGGTTCCGGGGGTAGAGAATCCCAAGAGCTTCCCCGGCCTCATATACCGCCTCACTGACTTGAAGGTCGCGTTCCTGATTTTCAGGACCGGCAAGCTGATCTGCAGCGGCTCGAGGACGAAGGCGAACATCGACGCCGCGTTGGAGATCCTTCTTGGCAAGCTGAGGAAGGCCGGTATCCGTTTGAAGGGGAAGCCGAAGGTCGAAGTCGTAAACATGGTCTCGTCAGCGAGCATGGACTTCAAGGTCAACCTCGACACGATCGCATTGGAGTCATGGAACGTCGAATACGAGCCGGAGCAGTTTCCCGGCCTCGTGTACAGGCTCGACGACCTCAACACCGTGATGCTGATATTCAGAAGCGGAAAGATCATCATAACCGGGGCGACGAGCAAGAAGCAGGCGGAGCAGGCTGCCGAGAAGACGAGGGAGATGGTGCTGTCGCTGAACGCATCCCTGCCCTGATAGATGAAAACCAAGGGTTCGAAGCGGGGCAATCGCATAATCATCCTGATATTGCTGTTGGCATTTGCTTTGTTTGCCATATATAGACTTTGGCCGAATGCATCGACGGGGAGTATTAGACTTTTGCCGAATGCATCGACGGAAAGTATCGGGGAGGAGACTGATATGAGAAAGATAGCTGTTTTTGAGACCACTTTGGGAAAGTTCGAAGTCGAGCTGGACGCTGATAAGGCCCCCGTGACGGTCGAGAATTTCAGATCTTACGTCAAGTCCGGCCACTACGACGGCACTGTCTTTCATAGGGTAATCCCGACCTACATGATACAGGGCGGCGGCTTCACTAAGGAGGGGGTGCAGAAGTCCGTTAGGCTTCCGATAAAACTAGAATCTAATAACAGCCTCAAGAACACGGCCGGCACTATTGCCATGGCTAGGACGAATGCGCCGGACAGCGCGACGAGCCAGTTCTTCATCAACGTGAAGGACAACCCATTCCTGGATTATTCCCCCGGGAACCCGGGTTATGCGGTCTTCGGGCGCGTCATATCCGGGATGGAGGTTGTGGAAACAATCAGGGCATTAAATACCTCTAGCAGGGGGCAGTTCGCCAACTGGCCTGTTGAGGACGTCGTCATAGTGAAAGCCTATCTTAATCCGGTTTGATATCGTCCTGTCCCTTATTTGTCCCCGTTTTCGCCCCTTCTTCTTTTATTGGGCTCGCCAATCCTTTTACGGGAGTGATGGCGGAACGACAGGCCGAATGGGGGGTTGGCTGATGCGTCGTCCGCCTTTGTCCCGGAGGTTGATGTGATGGCAGGCTGCAGCGTGATAAGCCCCCCGGCGGACATAGTGATCGAGGTGCGTGCGTGGCCTACGAGAGGCCGGTGCTGGGAGGGGGTCTATTGGATTGTGTGGTTTTTGGCGGCTGCCCTTGCCTGGGCGTTTTCAGTATAGGAAGATGGAGGATGCCCCCGCCGGTTGGCGGGGGCGAGTCGACGTTGTCTGCCGTCGTTTCCCGGAATTCAGTTCCCTACATTCATCCCCTGAAGCTGTTTCATGAATTCGCCCATGTCCTGGAACTCGACGCCGGATGGGGGGTTGAATTCGCTGTCGGAGACTGTGGTCGGCGTGCATTGGACATTGTCGGCTGATGACGCGATATCGTCCATCGAGGGAGCCTTCTTTTGGCCCGGTGCCGCCTGGGCGTTCTTCTGCATCTCGGCGACGTTGAATTTGATGCCTTGGGCCTGGCCATCCATCCAGGTGTACATCCATGTCCCGTCGCTGATCGCCCTGGAGACCTGACCGTCGACCGTGGTCGTGCTCGAGAATTTCTTGCCCTTCATCTTTGACACTGACTGGACGTTTTGGTATGTGTATGTGCACTGGTATCCGACACCGGACGATAGGGCGGCCTTGAGGTCGGAGATTATCCCCCCGCCTGAGGCAGCCTGCGTCGTGGCCGTGGCTTTCAAGGTCGTTGTCGGGGCCGCGGCGGCGGTCGTCGCCGTCGGCTGAGTCCCCTCTTCTTCTCCGACCAGCGTGGTGGTTGTCGTTTCTTCCCCTGGTTGGCACATGCATCCGCATACTAGCATCGATAACGCCACCAATGTGGCGGTTTTCAGGTAATTCATATGTTGCACCTCGATTATGTGCCTATTTTATTCTCTTGAGAGGTTAAAAGCCGAGGCATCCTTGAACCGGGGCAGTCGTGTGGATTTGAGGCCGTTTCCGGGGTTCGAGCCTGACAAGCGCATCCACCAGATTGAAGTAGGACGTATTATTACTGTTTACTATACCCTTTTTTAAGGTTTTTTTCACCTACTTCTCTTCGGTGGCTATGGATTCATTCAAGTCTGCCCGGCGGATGCGCGCCACCGGGATTGGTATCATATTCGCATCCGCCTTATTCTCGCTGACTGTCTGCGCGCAGTCGTATGATACCGGTCCCATCGCCAACAGCACTTTCATCAGGCTCATACTCTACAACGACTCCGCGCAGGCGTGGAACACGAGGACGAAGGACGCGTACGACAGGAATGCAGCATACACTGAAGCGAGGGGGGAATGCTTAGGACGTGATGCCGATTATCCCGGCGGATGCCAGGGTGCCGAGCACATAAACCTAGGCGGCGTCGAACCGGACAGGGAAGTTTTCACCGAAGGCTGCGGGCTGATATACGTGGCAGAGCCCGCCTACTATGAGGGGGAACACGACAGGATGTGGGCTTCTCCCGGAACGCTGACGTTGTATGTCGGCGCAGGATGCACTACCAGAACAGTCAACGGTTCGTGGGACAATTATTGCATAAGCGAGCCTGGAGGGGGATACCACAGGGAGTACCTCGTCCCAGTGGAAGAGAACACCGTCGTGTCAGTGAACGGCCGACTGTGCTACAATGAGACGCTCGTGCACGGGGCAGGGACCTATCCGGAGTCGGTGCATTCGGTGAGGATGCTCAAGGCCAACTGCACGCTGAACGGGTCTGAGGCGAAGGTGACGCTGAGCCACACCTGCAAAGGTTTCGTCCTCCTGGATTCCGCGTATCAGGTGATGGGTTGGGTGGAAAAATGCGACAGGGAGAGGTTCATGAAAAACTGCTTGGAAGGCTGCGCCGGCGCCAACGCGGCGGGCTCTAGGAGCACGGGCGGCGCCGGCGGCTCAGGCGGCGGCTGCGGCTCATCCTGCTGCAGGAGCGCCTGTACGAACCTGGCGAACAGCAGATGCAGGGAGGAAAAGAGCGAAAAGGCCGCATGCGACAAAAGGCCGACTGGGACATACGGCAGGCCGGAGGACGGCACCAGCATGTACTACATCGAGATGCCGAAGGGGCAGGAAAGCGACCCGTGCTACTGCAGGTACCTCTGGGACCAGGCGAACACGTGCATGAACAACAGGGTCTCGCAGGCTGCGGGGAGGGAGTACGAATGCACTGATGGGAAGGAGTACATCCTCGAGCTGAAGCCGGACATCATGGTTAACGGCAGCTTCGGGCATTCGGGTTCCTCGATCACGGGCTACGTGGAAGTAGACGCCGACATCGCCTCCGCATTTCTCATAGGAGACATACCTTACAGGTTCATGACGTTCGCGCCGAGGCATACCCTATACCGCATGTTGAACGCATCCGGCCCGTCCATGAAGGAATATCGCCTGCAGGCCGACGACTACGCCATCAATGGATCACACAACGACACGGGCTACTACGGCTTCACATACCCTGAGACCGTCCCTGACGGGACGCCGCCGACCATAGGTGAAAGCCTCATCGTCACGGACTTCTCCGGCGGCAACGGCAGCTGGAGGCTGGACTTCATCGCGCCCGGCCCCATGCTGCCGGAAAACCTGGCCCTCACCGTGCTCGGAGTGAAGGACAGGATAAGGAAGCCTGCGGTCCGCTGCGACTACTACAATCCCTGTCCTGATGGGCGTTTCTGCATCGACGACTCCTGCATCGGACCAGAAGAGCTCAGGAACCAGACATTCAAGCTCAGGGAATGCCTCAGGGAAGCAGCACCGACCGGTATCGCACTCAGCGCAGAGGACTCAGACGGGGAGCAGGTAAGGGTAGCCGCCGTCCTGTCTATGAACGGCACACCCCTCGAAGGCAGGACGATAAGGGTCACATGCGGCAACGTATACCTGCAGGAAGGATCTACCGACGCCCGGGGAAAAGCGACGTATGGTGTGCCATCACCCATAGGCTCCCTGTCATGCATCGCGGAGTATGGCGGCGAATACGGTCTTGGCCCGTCGGCTGCGACATTGACGATCGAGGGAAAGAAGCTCCGGAACGACTGGGACCTGCTCCTTCTTGCCCTGGCTCCGCTGTTCCTATTTGCGGTCGCCTGCAGCACCGCCGAGGGGAGATACAAGCTCACGGACTGGTTCTCGACGATGAGGAGGTGGATCTGATGGGAAGGCTTGTATGCGCCGCGTTGGCGGTCCTATTTGCCGCCGCGCTGGCGCAGGCGGACATCGGCGAGGCCATGTTCAAGGGGGTCTACGACTTCGCGATCAACGCGTTCACCCTGAACATCAAGGGGACGATAAGGCTGATCGCATTGAACATGGCAGCCAAGCCGGATCTGAAAAACTGGCCGCTGATGTCGGCCGTACACGACAGCTTCTTCTGGCTGTCGGGTTTCTTCATGGTGGCGCTGATGTATCAGGGCATCAGGTACGTGTTGTCCGCCGACAGCCCCGGCGGCAGGGCCAACGCGAAGCTCGCAGTAGAGAAGATCATAGTAGGGATGATCATAGTATCGATGAACGGTGTGATATTCCAGGAGGGCTTGAACTTCTCGGCAGCGTTGACTGACGCGTTTGTCGGACCAGTCGATGCCACGGAGCCCGCGCTTGCAAAGCTGCTGTTCCTCGGATCCCTCGAGCTCGCCTGCCTGATAGCGCCCCTCGGGCTCATTTGCGTCGTCTTGCTCTTTCTGATGTTCCTATGCAGGTTCATGGTATTGATACTCATATGGGCGTTTTTCCCCGCGATCCTGGCGCTCTACTTCAGCCAGATAGGGTACCTCGCGAGGCTCGGCCAAAAAGGCGTGAATCTCTTCGTCTCGGCGATAGCGGCAGGCCCCATCATGGGCCTCCTGTTTCGGGTCAGCTACGGGATGCTCATAGCCGCCGCCGCATCGTTCGAATCATCGTCGCAGGCCAGAATCAACGGCCTGGAGCCGTTCCTCGCCCTCTTCATGTCCCTCATCGGATTCCTGCTCGCAGGCCTGAGCCCCATCATCACATTCGGCCTCTTCGACAGGGCGGCTGCTGTCATCGGCATGGCGACGACTGCAGTCGGAGCGGTCGTGGGAGGAGCGGCAGGCGGGGCGGCGGGGGCCGCTGCAGGAGGGCTTGTGACTTCTGCCGCTTCGAGCCTGAAGGGGGCGGCGGGAGACGTGGCTGGGCGGACGCAGCCGACTGTGAAGAACGACCTGAAGCAGGCAGAAGAGTTCGCCAACGAGAGGTTGAGGATGGCTGCGGTGAAGACCGCCGCCACCGGAGACTACGACGATACTCCCGCCGGAAGGGCGAGGTTCGCCAAGGACCTGCTTCAGAACCTCAAAGAGGACGGGACGGTGAAGGTGGACGGCGAAAACAACATCAACGTCGGAGACGGAGGCAGACAGGTGGCGAAGAGACACCCCGAAATCCTCGAAGACTACGGCGAATGGTCGAGCGCATACGGCAGAGGATACGGCGATAAAAAAAGCAGGAAGACGGCGGAAGAAAGAGGCCTAGTATCCGACGGCAGAGTGGTCATGAAAAACGCGGCACAAGGCCAACTCTCCCAAAAAGGCAAAAACTACGACATCGTAGTGAACGGAGGAGAAGACGGACTATACAACGTCATGGTAGAGGGCCCGGGCGCAAGCGCCCTCACGACGGTGCAGAAAATACCAGGAATGAACACCAAAGAGACGGTGATACAGATGATCATGGAATTATCCGACCAATCAGGGAAAGCGCCGACGACGGTGCTGAAGTACATGAATGGCGGACAGGACTACCATAAAGTGCCTGATGGGAAAGGCACGTGGCAGGAAAATATTTAATGAGGTGATTGGATATGGGTAGAAAGGTAGGGCATGGAAAAGCGCATATGTTCGGGATGAGCCAGAAATCTAAAGGCAGAGTGTCACCCGCATATTTTTACCTGAGCTTCGACCTCGACGAAGATGAGGAACCGGACAATATCGGCAATACGCCGCCGAAGTCAGGGAAGATGGTGATGACATATTTCACGGTCGGCCTCGACGAGTGGAAGAGGATCTTCGAGAAGTGGGACAACTTCGAGATGAGCTGGGAGGAGACCAGGAAATACACGAATGATGTGGAATTCGAGGCGTTCCCGACGGCCATCGAACTGTGGAAAGACCTCATCAACAGGCTGAAGAGGGGTGAGATATCGAAGGAGGACGTGGCTGCGGGGATGGTGGAGGCCTCGGCGAGGTATCAGGCCGAGCGGATAACGTGCGGGTGAGGGGCCGTCTCTCACCTTCCCTTTTTCTTCCTCAGCTTGATGTCGATGTCGATGATCTGCCGCTGGTAGTCCGAGAGTATGCTTTTGAAGCTGCTCTCCTGCATTTCGCCGTTGGCGTAGCGTTCCTCCGTCTTCTTGATCAGCTCGAGGATCCTCTGCCGCTCCTTCGATAGCTCCTCCTTCTGCCCGTCCGGCTCGGACGCGGCAGGAGCCGCAACAGCAGCATCATCGGTCTCGCGCCTTTTTATCAGCCGCTCGCGTTCCTGAAGCTCCCTTACGCGTTCTGCCTTCACCTTCGCATCCCGTTCCGCGAGCTCCTTCTCTGTCCTTGCAAGCCTCTGCGACTCCGACTCCTGCCTCGCTGGCGCCTCCTCCCGATCGAACTCTTCGGCTTCAGGCGGGTTCGAGTCTGTGTCATTGACCTGGCTGACAGCCAATACGTCCCCGTGGGTGGATTTCCCCCCCTTTTCTATGAGGGCCTTCAGTATCAGGATGATGAGCGCCAGCGACGCCAAGAGGCCGATGACCGTAAGCGCTTCGGCGAGCCATTCAAGCATTTTTGTTTTCCCCCGCTCGGGACAGTATCATTTATATCTAACGTAATATATGTTACTTGGGATGCGGTATTCTGCGGTTTTTACGGCGGTTTTCCTGCTGGTCGGGTTAGCGGCAGGGGACGATTCCTCCTGCGTCTTGGAAGTCAGCGATCCGTCGGGTGCGGTAAGCGCGGCGGTCGAATCCTGCTCCAACATCGGCACATACTCCATCGGCGGCCTCTACGCAGGACAATGGAGGAAACTGTCGTATCAGTACCCGAATCCGTGGAAGGGCACGTTCGCGTCCTTCCAAATCGACGGAGGACGCTACTGCACCTCCGAGGAGCCGAGAAACTGCACGCTCATGGACCCGTACGTGACCAGGAGGCCGGCAGCCAGCGGAAACGGCATCGAAACCGGGTGGGTCGTAGGCAACATGAGCGTCAGACAGACCATACAGCTGGCGCAGAACAGGACCATCATAAAATACTCCATCACCAACATCGGCGGGTCCAACAGTTCCGTTGGTGTCAGGATGCTCATCGACACCCAGCTTGGAGAGAACGACGGAGCCCCCATATACGTCCCCGGAGACGGCCTCAAGACGAGGGAGGTGGAGTACTTGGGGAAGGACCTCAGCTTCGGCTACTGGAAGGCGTACAACGAACCGGACGAGCCCACGATAGTATCTACGGGGACGATAGACCCCAAGGAGGGAATGACGTACCCGTACAGGCTCATCGTCGCTGACTGGAAGCAGGGCAAGGACACGGCATGGGACTACGAGCCGGAAGGCAGGCAGATAACCGGAGACAGCGCAGTCATCATGTACTACGACCTCGGAATCCTGAAACCCCAGGAAGAGAAGACTATACAAGCGGGTTATGGCAGCTCCGCCCCCGTCCTGAAGAAGGAGCAGGGATACGTCGGAGTCACGGAAGTCACACTAGACACAATAACCGGACAATACTGCCCGTATGACACCGCGACCGTCAAGGTGGACGTGCTCAGCGCAGGCCAGGACAGGGAAGGAACCATCGAGCTATCGATCGAAAAGGACGGCAGGACATACTTCGAAGAGAAGGCCGCCTCCGTGTTCCCTAAGGACGAGGTGAAGACGCTCCGGTTCAACTGGACGGTCCCCGATAACTCGAGCGGCTCATACACGGTAAAGGCGCGAAGATACGACGGAGCCAGCCTCATGGAGACCAAGGAGCAGCCGGCAGCCATCAACGTCGATGCGGCAAGGTGCAGAAGCCCCAACATCGTCGAGGTGGGGGTCGTCGTCGTAAGCACCACCGTGTTTGTCCTCCTCATAGCCGCCCTGGGACTCGCGATCGCGGCGGCCATATACCTCTGGGGCGACAGGGGAACCGTAGAATTGACGAAATACATCGAAGGCGAGGATGTCATCGTGAAGGTCAGAAACGGCACGCAGAAGAGGATAAAGGACGTCGTGTTGGAGGACGCAATACCTTCCGAGGCCGAGATACGGGTCCACACGCTGAACGCAGTAAGGAAACATAACACGCTCACATGGGAGATCGGAAACCTGCGCAGGGGGGAGACCGCCACGTTCGACTATTGGGTCAGGGGCGGTAAGGCCCTCAACGACGCGACAGTCAGTTGGCACAAGGGGAAGAAGAGGCTCCACGACAGGAAGGGTAGAGTGACAGAATGACAGACGTGAACGAGATCATAGAGAGGGTCATCAAGGAAACCGGCAAAAGCGAAGAGGAGATAAGGGCCAAGATGGGCGAACGCAAGGAGAAGACCCACGGCCTGCTGTCCGACTACGGGGCCATATATGCCGTGGCCAGGGAATACGGGATCGACCTCAGCGGGAACGAAACGGCCCCGACCAAGCTGGCGGACCTTAAGCCGACAAGCTCGGCGAACGTCATAGGCAGGGTCAAGACGGTATACTCCGAGAGGGAGTTCTCGAGAAAGGACGGAAGCCGGGGCAGGTTCGCATCCGTGGGCCTGGCCGACGACTCCGGCGAGAAGCGGGTCGTCCTCTGGGACCAGAACACGGCCATAATAGGGAAGCTCAGGGTCGGCGACGTCCTCTACGTCAAGAACGGATACGTCAAAGACAATAGGGGACAGGTGGAGGTCCACGCCGGGCCGCTCACCAACATGGTCATCAACCCGCCGAACATGTCCGTCAGCCTCCCGGAAGTGGATGAGAGGATCGACGCGATAAAGGGCCTGCAGGCGGGGGTCCCGTCCGTGAACATAGTCTGCAGGGTCGGAAGCTATTTCCCGAAGACCGAGTTCACCCGCTCCGACGGAAGCAAGGGCTCAAGGGCGACGTTCATCGGCGAGGACGAGTCCGGCGCCGCAAGGATCGTCCTCTGGGAGCCGCTCTCGGAGACGCATCTTCAGGAAGGCGACGTGATCAGGATAGAAAACGGCTACACGAGGGCCGGCATGAACGGCGAGGTCGAGGTACAGGCCGGCTCAAGGAGCAGAATAGCGAAATCCGATGCGAAACTCAAGCTGAAGCCGCTTCCGAAGAAGAAGGACGGCACGGTAAAGATAGGGGACATCAAGGCCGACATGAAAGGATTAGACCTGGAGGCGAGGGTGATGAGGGTCTACCCGCAAAAGGACTACTCGAAGGGCAAGATGGCCTCCCTCATACTCGGAGACTCGACGGGGACGATAAGAGCCGTCCTCTGGGACGAGCGGTCGAACGTCGCCTCGCAGCTGAATGAGGGCGACGCGGTGAGGGTCAAAAACGCATACGCCAAGGCCAACATGAACCAGGAACCCGAAGTCCACCTGGGGAAATACTCCGACCTCCTTTCAGACTCGAAGGCTAAGGTGCCGACGGCTGGCGAAATCAGCCAGATGATGACCGAGGAGAAGAGGATAACCGACCTGGACTCGGGAGACCTACACGTGAAGATCAGGGGGAAGGTCACACAGGTCGAAGACAGGCCGCTCTTTTACATGACATGCTCCGAATGCGGGAAAAAAGTCCAAAACATCGGAGGCGAATGGATGTGCGAGGAATGCGGGATGAACGAGGGAACCCCCAACATGATGGCATCGGTGATCGTCGAAGACGAGACGGGAAACATCAGGGCCACGGCATTCAAGGAGAAGGCCGAGAGGCTCCTGGGGATGGACGTCGAGGAGGCGATGAACATGATAGGCGAGAACCAGGACGAGAAGGCGCCCCTCGCGCAAGCCCGCGAAAAGCTGGCCGGCAAAGAGATCACACTCGTCGGCAAGACGAACTATAACGAATTTAGCGACCAGCTCGAGTTCATCATCGCAGAGATAAGTTGAAAATCGACACCATAGGACTTCTTCTGGCGTCCCTAGCGATCCTCGCTGCCCGCTACGTCTTCCCGGGATACCTCGAGTACGCCATCATGTGCCTGGCGTTGATGGCTGCATTGCCAGCGGCGTACATAATCGCCAGTAGGCGGAGGCTCGGGGACTATCTGCTCCAGAGGGGGGACCTTTGGGGCGGGCTCAAAGTCTCCGCCGCACTGATTCTCCTTGCCTTCCCGATCATGCATTATGGTTCGACTCTCGAGGAATTCCAGAGCTACTACCCGACCTGGGCGCCCGCAAGGCATGGCATCATGGACCTGTTCCTCTATGAGACGTACATGCTAGCCCTGATGGTGTCAACGGAAGTGCTATACAGGGGTTTCCTCATGAACATCCTCAGCCAGGGGACGCGATACGGCAACGCCATACACGCCGTGATTTACATGCTGGCGCACCTGGGCAAGCCTCCGATCGAGGTCGCATACTCCCTGCCTGTGGGCTGGCTCTTCGGGGAAGTCGACAAAAGATACGGAAGCATCCTGCCGAGTCTGACCATGCACTATGTATCAAGCCTTATATTCGACCTGATGGTCCTGTACCAAGCCGGAGCGAAGTTATAGCATATCACCTAAATATTTTAACATTTTCCATAACCAATACTGTTAAAAATAAGTGATTTGCTAGTCTCGATAAGGAAATTCAAAATATAAAAGTTAAAAAAAATTCCTTATCGAGTATAATTTAACCAGTAAGACAAATCCTATACCATGAAGGCATACATGCTGATCCCGCTGATCGTGCTGCTTTCCGGATGCACCCTCACCCCCTGCGACGAGCCCATGAAAACCATAAAGGGGGAATGCTGCCTGGACGCCAACGGAAACGGCGTATGCGACAGCCGCGAAAACATCGGCAGGATCGAATGCCAGCTCCCATACATCCCATACCAGGGAGACTGCTGCCTAGACGCGAACGGGAACCGCATATGCGACTCCCTGGAGACGAGGATCGAGACCACGACAACGCTCCAGACCTACTTCGAAGAGTCGACGACCACGTCGACGACTCTGCCGGAAAACCAGACCCAGGAAACGACCACCACGGCCGTGCGGCCGAGGGTGACGTCGTCGACGACAACGACTGTCCCTCAGGTGGTCCCAGGCGTCTGCTACGACTCCGACGGCGAAAACCCGGACGTCGCAGGCGTGACCGTGGGGGAGCAGTCGCATCCTCCGCACACGGGCGTGAGCAAAAGGGACGTCTGCAGGAACAACCAGACAGTAAGGGAATACTACTGCGAAGGCAGATACCTCCACGAGGAATCGCTCCTTTGCCAAAGCTGGCAGGTTTGCATGCTGGACAGGTGCTGCCTGCCAAAGGGATCGCAGTGCAGAAGCCCCCGGGACTGCTGCAGCGGGGAATGCGCAAGGAAGCTGTACTTCAGCCTGTGCACATGAAACCGTTTATCCGATTAAGCGCAGAAAACCCCGGCATTTATGTCGGGGATCTCAGATGAGGCTGCGCTTAATGGATAAATACCGCAGTCTTGGGCCGCGGATATTTATTAGACAAAAAACCGAATAGGTCCATATGAGAGGATACCCGGCCCCCGTCATAATATTCGCCATAGCGCTCATGGCCGGATGCGCAGAAAACCAGGCCAACTTCGACTGCGACAAGATCCTGAAAAACGCGGAGAGAGAAGAGTGCACATACAATAAGAGCATGATCATGCTGAGCTCGGTCGAATGCACCAACATAATGAACGAAACAATGAAAAAGGACTGCATAGACCAGATCGGGATCAGGCTCCTTGACTACATACCGTGCAAACAGCACGACAAGAGCTCGGCGAAAGACAACTGCGAGGGCAAGGTCAGCGCCGCAAGAAAAAGGGCCAAGGAAGCCAACCCAGGAGTAAGGTTACCATGAAAGTGTATTACCACAAAGAGCCGGGACGAGTGAAACCGCAAGATAGGACACGCACGATAAGGATAGTCGCAGTACTTATCGCTGCAATGGTGATCCTCCTCGTGGTGTACGCCGTCCAGAATAACGGGCCGGAAACCGCAACTTACGCCGAATTCCGGGAATGCACCGCCGAAAGCTGCCCAAGCGCAATAAAGACGGTCTCGTTAGCCACGGACAGGGGATTATACCACAGCAGGGAGAACCTGAAGGCTGACATAACGATAGAATCCGAACTCGACCAGCCCGCGGACATAACCCTCCACGGAATAAACGCCAAAGGATACGAGCGCCTGAATCTCAAGACCTCGCAGGAGCTCGGCAGGGGACGGAACATAATATCCATGGGCTACATGCTGCCATCATGCACGGGCTGCTCGGGAATAAGCCCCGGGAACTACACGATATCCGCGGACGTGAAAACAGCCAAGGAAACGAAGACTGCGAACGCCGTGATAGAGATAATGCAATGACCAACGCTCTCTGGCTGGCGGCGGCCGCGATACTCCTGATGTCGGGATGCATCAGCAAAGACCCGGCCAAGCTCGCGACAGAGGCGTTAAACAAGACCGACACCGCAATCTGCGACAGCATATCCGACTACAGGATGAGGTATAACTGCTCGATGAGGATAGCCGTATCGCAGGACAACACCACCATATGCGGCGCCATTGAAAGCGAAGACTGGAAGAACGACTGCTACGCAACCATAGCGGCTAAGAGGAGGGACGTAAGGGTCTGCGACGACATACGAAGCGTCGTCCAAAGGGACGGATGCTACAGGAAGGTCGCGGGAGCCACCTAAAGGTCCTTCGCAGACTTGAACTCCGCCCTGAAGGCCCCCACCATCGGATCATGGTCGAGGCAATGCCTGTCATCGACGGGCACCATCTCCCCGCAGACCTGACACATCCGGTTCTTTATCGTCCGCCCGAACGCCTGGGAGAAATCATGCCTGAAGACCGTCCCGCAGGAGTGGCACTTCACCACACAATACTCGACCTGGCCGACCCCCTCCTCGCTGATGCGGAAGACCTTCATGGCAAAAGATGATTAAACACTGAAAAGATAAAAATCCCAGACAGCCTCGCCGGGCCCGGACCGTCACCAGATGATCAGATGTTCCGGCCATACCCTTCGAAGATGCCAGGCATCCCCACTATATTCCTCCGAAGGCGATAAAATGAATAATTTGGGTACATCGTCAATGGTGCCGAAGGCAGCATCCGGGGGGAGGGTCAGGATTATCCTAAAACTGGGGAGGGGGGTGAAACCCCCCTCCGCGGTTTGGGCCTATGGCGATTTCCACCTGGACCGCAGGGGGCTACCGCCCCCTTCAGTCCTAAGCTACCCCATGATTCCCCCGAAACGAGTATGTGCCATCTTCGATGGCACTGACGCATTACAAAAAAAGAATTTCTTGGTATGTTCACACGAAAATCATCCTCGTCAATGGCGCCGGAGGCGCCATCTGGGGGGAGGGTCAGGATTATCCTAAAACTGGGGAGGGGGGTGAAACCCCCCTCCGCGGTTTGGGCCTATGGCGATTTGAACGCCAGACCACTCGATTATGAGTCGAGCGCTCTAACCGGACTGAGCTATAGGCCCGTTATGTGACAAATGCGGTTGATATAAGCTGGGATTATATTAGGGGGTAGGGTATAAAAAAACGGCTATTCGCCCGTTTTATATGGGGTTTGTGTATATTTGTGCACCATGTTCGAGCCAGTGTGGGATTTCATCGTAAAGTACTTTTTCACGGGCGGATACAACATCGTCAACACCGTCACCTACGGCATCGTCCTCGGGTTCATCGTCTTCAGGCTCATCCCATGGCTGAAGCCCATCATCGGCAGGATAGACATCCGATTCGTGCTGATGCTGCTGCCATTCATTGTTTACGGCTCCAGCATGCGGGAGATGATAGACCAGGAACTGGGGGTATACGCCGGCCACGCCGCCTACCCCGCCAACTGGCTGTTCGTGTCCCCAGGCATCTATTTCACGATGTTCTTCCTAACACTAGGATGCATCTTCGCAGGCCTCGGGTTCCAGCGCCTCTTCAAAGTCGACTATAGGCTCACGGTCGGGGCCTTTGGGACGCTCCTTCTTGTTTACAACATGGCGCTTATCATGCCCAAAGTCGCGTATCCCATGCGCCTGGCCTATGTCCTGGCATTCTTCGGCCTGTCGGTTGCGGGATTCCTCGGGATCTGGAAGCTCCTCAATTTGAGGTATCTCGGATTCGAATATAACTGGGCCATCGTCCTCGCGCACCTCTTCGACGCCAGCACGACGTTCGTGGGCGTCGACCTCATCGGCCTACAGGAGAAGCACGTAATACCGACATTGTTCATCGACTTATTCCACACTGCGGCCGTGATGTATCCCCTGAAGCTGCTCGTCCTCTTGCCTGCCATCTACATGATAGACGACGAGATGAAAGATGACGAATTCGGCAGGAGATTCATCAAATTCGTCATTTTAGTCCTCGGAGCCGGCCCTGCCATCAGGAACACGGTACTGCTGCTGCTTGGGTAACCGGATGGCTTTTATACATACATATGCTATATAATGGCAACTATTGAGCATTGCCCTGGAGATATGGCCTTGCTTCTTAGGGCACCAGCATATGCTGGTGTTGTATCAGCCAACAAGCAGCGGCTGATACGTTAACAAGATGAGTGAACCCGAGACAAGCTACGCGAGTAATAGCTACAGAGCCAGGAGGCGGCCCATAAACCAGGGGCAAAGCAAGAGGAAACTGATGCTTGATATGGGGCGGCAGAAATACTTCCGCTTCGACTTGGAAGACCTTCTTACGAGATTCAATCTGGGCGATAACAAGTCTACCGTTTTGGCGACGGTGCTGAACAAGATGAGTTCACATTCTATGGATGACGCGTTCGAATACGTCGGTCGGATAACCGAGAGCGGGACGCTCACCGGGGAAAAGTCGAACGCGCTTAAGGCTCTTTTACAGAGGTACTCCAGATGGAGGTAAAAGGAAAGGAGGTGAGATAGTATGGCGAAAGATTTCGGTAGGGGATTCGACAGGGGTCCGCGCGAGATGCACGACGCAGTCTGTTCAGAATGCGGCACATCATGCCAAGTTCCGTTCAAGCCAACGGATGGTAAGCCAGTCTACTGCAAGGAATGCTACAGCAAGAGAAGGCCAAAGCGCTTCTGAGCACCCTAAGTGGGACAGACACCTCCGACTGAATTTACCTTTTTCTATATTTTTCACCCAGTCCAGCTAAGGCTCAGTTCAGTCCCTGTTGTTGAACGCCCTCACGCCGAAGCCCATCGTCACGGCGGCGGCCAGTCCGAGAACGGCCAGATCGATGGCCAGCGGGGTATGGCCGACGCCCACGAGGACCCAGCGCAGGGCGTCGACGCCGTATGTCAGAGGGTTCACCGCCACGACGTACGACATCCAGGACGGCATCTGTTCTACGGGGAAGAGGGCTCCGCTCAGGAAGAACATCGGCATTATCAGGAACGTCATGATGGTGTTGAATCCTTCGAAGGTCTTCATTATCGAGGATGCTATGAGCCCTATGCTGACGAGGCTGAGGGATATGAGCAGCATCAGGGCGATGCTCGCGACAACGTTGAGCGGCGTCAGATTGGCGCCGACGAGGGGCCCGAGAAGGAGTATGATGCAAGCCTCCGTCATGGCGATGGTCGAGCCCCCCAATACCTTGCCTGCCATTATCTCGAACCTCGACGCCGGCGAGACGAGTATCTCCTTCATGAACCCGAATTCCTTGTCCCAGATGACGGATATGCCAGATCGGATGGATGTGAAGAGGAGGGACATCGCGAGTATCCCCGGGAACAGGAACTCCTGATAGTCGACTCCCAGGCCCTGGAACCGAGCGGCGCCGAAGCCTCCGCCGAACACCACCAGCCACAGGACGGACCTGGCGATGGAGCTGATCCTCCCGGCCTTGTCCCGGTAGTAGACCCTGCATTCCCGAAGCCATATGGTCTTGACCGCCCGTATGTTCATCGTATCCCCCGCATATGCATCCGCCTGCGCACGGCATCCTTCCCGTCGCCGTGCTCCTCCCTCAGCTCCCGCCCGACACGCAGGAGGAAGACGTCGTTGAGGGTGGGTCGCCTGAGCTCTATGGACGTGATCCGTATCCCCTTCTTTGAGGCGTATTCGAAGAGGCGCGGCATGGCGCTCGTGCTGTCGTCTAGGACGATAGTCACCTTCGCCCCTACCGTGACCTTCTTGACGAATTCAGCGGATTCGAACTCCTTCGCGCGGGAATTGTCGTCGGTCTGGACCGTCGCAACGTCCTGGCCTATCTCCCTTATCAGTTCCTTCGGAGACCCTAAGGCGACGATCTTTCCGTGGTCGATGATGCCTACCCTGTCGCAAAGGAGCTCTGCCTCGTCCATGTAATGCGTCGTCAATATGATGGTTATGTCCTCCTCGTCGGACAGACGCTTGATGTATTCCCATATCTTCGCCCTCGTCTGGGGGTCGAGGCCGATCGTCGGCTCGTCCAGGAACAGAACCTTGGGATGGTGTATTAGGCCGCGGGCTATCTCCAGTCTCCTTCTCATGCCGCCGGAGTAGTTCTTGACGACTTCGCCGGCGCGCTGGTCGAGTTCGACGAGGGTGAGGAGGTCGCCTATCCTCTCCTTCGCCAGCTTCGGATCGACATTGTAGAGCTCCGCATGCATTTCTAGATTTTCCCTGCCGGTGAGCCTGTTGTCGATGCTCGGGTCCTGGAACACTATGCCGATGATCTGGCGGACCTTGTCGGGGTGTTTGTCGACGTCGAGGCCGTTGATGGTCGCCTTCCCGGAGGTCGGTTTGAGGATTGTGCAGAGCATGTTCAGCGTCGTCGACTTCCCGGCGCCGTTGGGGCCGAGGAGGCCGAAGACCTCCCCCGCCTCGATCCTGAGGCTGAGGCCGTCGACTGCGGTGATGTCGCCGAACTTCCGGGTCAGGTCATTGGTTTCTATCACGTACATTCCATTCGCCCTAAAGAACAATGAATGGGCCTTATCCAATAATAATCCGAGCTCACGTATAGATCTTATCCCCTAGCGTGACCTTCTTGACGTAGAATATCTCGCATGCGCCGGATGCCGCATCGCCCCTGCCGAGGCTTGTCCGCCACCACACGACCCGGCTGTCCGTTTTGCCGTCGACGTCGACCAGGTATCCCTCCAGGGCGACGAGTTCATCGGCGTCTAGTTCGTCCATTGCGGCCTTGATGTTGGGTGTTGAGGGGATGATGGGGGTGTTCGCGGAGTGGGAGGTGATGTATGATTTGCCGACAGGGGAGCGGGCGTCGTATGTGTAGAAGTACCATCTGCCGTTCTGGCTGTAGGACAGGTGTTTGTCGACTTCCGGCTCTGTCAGCCTCCCCCATGCGAGGGCCAGGTCGAGGGGGGATATCTCGGCCTCCCAGCCTGAACTATAATACCGCTTCGACGCAACCGACGCCGAGACCGAATATTCCGCCCGTGGGGTGAGACAAAAGAGCCCTTGGAGGTATTGATACGGATCATCTCGGAGGAGGCGACGACGTTCTGGACCGGGTCGCCCGACGGGTCAATGACCCCTGACGCCTTCCCGGAGGGTATCGCCTCTTGTTCCGTGCAGCCTGTTATGATGATGCATAAGAGCAAAACGCAGGCGGTAAAAGATATCCTTTTCTTTGGATACGGATTAGAGATGGGAGCGAGGGGAGAAAAACCAGGAAGACAGAAGTTAAGGGTTCGCCTCCGCAAGGACTTGAACCTTGGACCACTCGATTAACAGTCGAGCGCTCTACCAGCTGAGCTACAGAGGCGTAGCGTGATTTTCTCCTATCCCCTAGCATACGCCAGGTTCATAATCTGAGGGACTGAGTAAAGCGAAGTCCCTCCTTCGCCGGCCTTAGTAAGGCCGCTACAGAGGCATTCTGTAGTTTTTTTTCTTATCCCCTAACCTTTGCTAGGTTCATTTAGGTAATGTTTAAGGGGTTGGATTTAAAAAAATGTTTTTTGGCTGGCGGATTCGTCCACCAGCCTTTTGGCCTATTTGGCTTTGTTGTCGTTTGCGCGCAGGCTTGGCCGGTTCTTTTCCGTGCCTTTGCCGTGGCGCATGAGGCCTCTGCCTTTTTTGCCTGCGGGGGTCAAGCCCATGTATACTCGGCCTTTGTGTTCCTTAGCCAGCCAGCCGATCTTCCTGTCTGAGACGATCGCCGGGTGGTGGGGGTCGACCATGATGACCTCGTACCATTTGTGCCTGCCGTCTTCCAGCACCCAGTAGGATGCAAGAACCTGCAGGTTCGGGTAATGGTCCTGTGCGCGTTCCTCAGCCATCCGCTGGATGCTTTTTTGTGCGGTTATCTTGTGTATCGCCATGCCGGCGGGTTTCCTGCCACGGCTGGGCCTCTTCTTGTGCAGGCCGCCTCTTCTGACCTTGGCCCTTACGATTATGAACCCCTGCTTGGCGCGGTATCCGTATTCGCGGGCCCTGTCCATCCTTGTCGGGTGCTCGACCCTGACTATGGTGCCTTCCCTGCGCCATGCCATTTTTCTGGCCATGAGGATGTCCCCAAGCTGCTTCATCGATTCCTTGTTCTTATACAACGCCTTGACGTATTTTCCGTATCCCATTTTAGAAACGCTCTTTGCCCGCTCGGATTCGCAGCCTTTAGTGCCGTACATTTCCGCCCGCCTCATAGGACGGGGTGGGTGAAGGATAATATAAGGCAGGGGGCTATATAAATCCGGCCAAGGCCTTGTAGGGGATATATAGCCTTTCACCTAAGTATTACGGTATGCCTTGGAGGAAGCTTCTGAAGTGGGTCAATGGCCTGTTCGGCAAGCGCAAGACCGTCAGGTTGGGCTTATACGGCCCCCCGAACTCCGGGAAGACGACATTGGCGAACAAGATCTCAATGGACTGGACAGGGGAGCCTGTCGGCATAGCCTCCGAGGTGCCTCACGAGACCCGCGAGGTCCAGAAGAAGGAACACATCGTCGTCGAATGCGACGGCAAGAAACTCGAGATGAACCTCCTGGACATGCCCGGAATCGCCACCAAGATAGACTTCGAAGAGTTCCTGAAGTTCGGGATGTCCCGCAGCGAGGCGCAGAACAGGGCGAAGGAGGCGACCAAGGGCGTTATTGAGGCGATCAAGTGGCTGGAGAACGTCGACACGGCCCTGGTGGTCATGGACTCCAGCGAAGACCCGTACACGCAGGTCAACATCACCATCATCGGCAACCTGGAGGCCAGGAACATCCCGGTCGTCATAGTCGCGAACAAGATAGACAAGGAGGACGCGAAACCCGACAGGATAAAGGAGGCGTTCCCCCAGCATCCCGTCGTCGAGATCTCTGGTCTGAGAGGCGACCACGTGGAGGAACTTTACAGGGCCATAGCGAAGCATTCGAGGTAAGGACATGGGCATCCACATAGAGTTCATCGGTGTCGAGATGTTGAAGGGGATAACGCCCGAACAGAAGATATACTTCATCCTCGAGCACGTAAAGGAGGACAGGATAGTCGTCATAGACGAGGGGCTCACAGCCCTTGAGGAGGGGAAGCTCATACAGGCCACGATGCTGCAGGTGAACAAGAAGTTCCAGGGCATAGAGGTCTCCACCCTCAGGGAGAAGACCGCAGACGGCCTTAGGGAGAGGCTGATCAGGATGCTCGGAGGCAGTACGGGCGGCCTCACCGTCATCGGCCCTGCGAAGCTCATCAAGCAGATCAGCAAGGATCCGAGGATGATTACGATGCTAGCAACGCCCGAAGATGAGGAGAAGAAATCCGCCAAAAAATAACCTCCGGGATACTGGCTTCTTTATTATTCCATTGTTCAAAAGAGTTAATTATGCCCCACAAGTGCGCCCGCTGTTCCTCCATATATGAAGACAAAGCCCCTGAACTCATCGCCGGATGCCCCTGCGGAAGCAGGGTTTTCCTGTATTTGAGGGCCGACTACGCCGGCTCCAAGGACATGACCGTAAAGGTCCTCGAGGAGAGGAAGGTCTCGGAAAGGGATCTCGAATGGCTCGACAGCCAGTTCAAGAACACGGTCTCCGACGATAAGCCCATAAGCCTCGACATAGAGAACGTCCTGCGCCTTGACGAAGGCAAATACGAGATAGACCTAAAAAGGCTCATGAGGGGGGAGCCAGTCGTCATCAAGGCCGCAGAAGGAGTCTACTACATCGACATACAGTACGGGATGAGGCCGAAAAAGAGATAAATCATTAAAAAGTATAATAGGTATTATAGGTATTATGGTTAACAGGATAGAGGGCCTAAATCCACCCGCCAGTACCGAAGGAATTTCCTTGTTTCAGATAACAAAGAACGTTGAACCCATTGAGAGGAATGACCTGCCAGGCGTCACAGAATACAGGGTTTCTGAGGGATTAGACTACTTGGGCAAGGTATTGGTTTTTGCTCCAGGCCTTGCGACCATCGGCTGCCAAAGCTTTTCCGACCTTCCCATTCCAATACCACAGATGGTTGGGGAGTCCAGTCTGAGGATTATTAGCCGGCTGTCCCAATTGAGATTCCAGGAAGGCTACGTCTTCCGAGAACTCTTCAATTCGGAAACATTTGAACCATACTATTTAACACCCGGCGTCGGAGCGTCTCTGAAAGAGTTCGGAGCCCCAGCCCATATACGATTCATAGGTGATCCCTCAAGCTTTAGACGACACCTCACAGTCTGGAAAAGCCCAGATGGAGTGAGCAAGGCTCTGATAAATAAGATACCCGGAGAGAACGAGTCCCACTCTAACGTGGAAGAAACCAATTTCACCACAGCAGTCCACCTTTACAACCATTATCTACAACATGGGATTACACCGCCAATGGCCGCTCCTGTCGCATTTGTTGACATACCGTCAAGCGTTCATGCAAGGTATAAGGATGTGATGTTTTACAGGATTAGGAGGCCTGATGATTTCTCGCCTAAGTATATGGTGTTGCAGCACCTGGACGGGAAGAGGATAATAACAAACGGCCAGCAGTTATCCGATTCGAACACGGTAATCGACTCTGAATACGTTAGGAAAGTCGCTCAGAAAAATGGCCTGAATCCCAACGATATTGTGGGGGATATGTTCTCCGAGCCGTTTCGAATACTCGCCAATATTCACGAAGCAGGGCATTACATGCGAATTGACGGTCATTTTGGCAATTTCATGTTGTGCACAGACGGAGTAGTCCGTTTCCTGTCAGACCTTGGGGCTTCGACCCAAAGAACTGATGTAAAGTGGAATATTGTTCGCGACCTAAGATTTATGGAAGATAGTATGTCAAATGTTCAGAGGAACATGTGCTCTGATGATAATAGGAGTGGGTGGGAGGGGCTGATAAAAGAGATGAAAAGGTTGATTAATGATGTCTCAGATGGTAAGGGTTCCTATAGGATTTGAGTTTGATTTATACTTTAAGGGGATAATATTATTCCTAGGATGATCCACCCCATCGAGGGCCGCTACGGCAGGAAGGAGGTCAAGGCTTTGTTCGAGGAGGAGAGGAAGCTCCAGTACGTCCTCGACGTCGAGGCCGCTTTGGCGAGGGCTCATGCAGAAGTCGGGGACATCCCGAAGGAGGCGGCCAGGGAGATATCTGCGAAGGCTTCGACCAAGTATGTCACGGTCGCGAGGACGAATGAGATAGAGGCCGAAATAAACCACGACGTGATGGCCGTGGTCAAGGCGCTGACTGAGAAGTGCGAGGGGGACGCAGGGAAGTACATCCACCTCGGGGCGACGTCCAACGACATAACAGATACTGCGCTGGCCTTGCAGATTCGGGAGTATATCACGCTATTTGAGGGGAACCTTAAGGTCCTGAGAGACAGCCTCGCCAGGAAGGCGAGGGAGCACATCAGGACGGTCTGCGTGGGCAGGACCCACGCCCAGCATGCGGTCCCCACCACCTACGGCCTCAAGTTCGCGATCTATGCGATGGAGGTCGGAAGGCACATTGAGAGGCTCCAGGAGGTAAAAAAACGCATCCTCGTCGGCCAGATGACGGGGGCTGTCGGCACGCAAGCCGCGCTCGGGAAGAATGCGATAAAGGTCCAGAAGCTGACGATGAAGGACCTCGGCCTCGGATGCGTCGAGGTCTCGAACCAGGTCATCCAGAGGGACAGGCACGCGGAGTTCATGCTGCTTCTGGCCCTGGTGGCGGAGACGTTGAACAAGATTGCGACGGAGATAAGGAATCTGCAGAGGAGCGAGATAGACGAGGTCCGCGAAGGCTTCGGGAAGAAGCAGGTGGGTTCCTCGACGATGCCCCATAAGATGAACCCCATATACGCCGAACGTATCGGGGGGATTTCGAGGGTGGTCAAGGCCGACGCCGTGGCCTCGCTGGAGAACATCCCCCTGTGGCATGAGAGGGACCTGACAAACTCCAGCTGCGAGAGGATCATCATCCCAGAAGGATGCATACTCGCCGATTACATCCTGCAGCTTTCCATCAACCTCGTCGACAACCTCGTGTTCAACCCGGACAATATCAGACGGAACCTGAACATGAGCCAGGGCCGCATCATGGCGGAGAATGTGATGGTAAAGATGGCCGAAAAAGGCGTGGGCAGGCAGGAGGCCCACGAGATCGTACGCGAATGCGCCCTGAAGAGCTACAGGGAGGGCAGGCCGCTGAAGGAGACGCTCATGGGGGAGAAGAGGGTGATGAAGGCCCTTAGTGAGAAGGAGATAGATGTCGCAATGGACCCCGACAGGTACATAGGCACGGTAGTGGAGCAGGTCGAGGCTGCGCTGAAGAAGCTGAATTGATTTGGAATGCGGTTTTTGTTTCGTATTTTTAATCCTTGGATAGCTCTCCCTCGACGGTAACGCATCTTGCCTTCAAGCCAGGCTGTATAATGACTTCACCGATGGTTTTTTGAGCGGTTCCATCATTTGTTATCACACATTTATAGTCTGGGCATCTTTTGAGAAATTCCTCAAAGGGTAATGGTTGGGGATTTGTGCCGTCAGGTTGGGTTGAGGCCCCCCTGAAAACGACCTGGAATGCGCATTCGCATTGGGTGAGCAATTGGGATCCGTCTGGGCGGTCCGCCACATAGACTTTTATTCCCTCTTCCGCGGTTATGGTCCGGCATTCTGCTCCGGCGTTGATTGTTTGTTCGTGTATAGCCTCTGGCGTCGCCTCCAGGCGGATGGTTGTTGTCGAGCCATCTTCATGTTCCCATTTGTATTTGAGCCTGGTGCCTCGGCCGAGTAGGACTATTGTCCCGGAATGGCCGGTAGGATTATCCTCTGTGACGCGGTCAATTCTTTCATAAACGCTCATGAGGGCATATCTTGCAGGATTGAATAGGGCCGCGTTCCCATTTGTTGCGCCATATCTTAACGAATCTATCCCTATTTCAAAGAAAAAGTCCACCACCCCACCACCATACCTTACAGCATTCCGACCTATCTCAGTCAATGCAAAACCGGCGTGTTCATCATGGAATCCGTGTGATACGGCAACTCCGGCTATCCTGGTCATGGCTTCTTTCATCAGTTGATCTGTGTCAAAGCTCAGCCGTCCGCTCAAACCTGGCTGGAAGGAGCCCATATTTTCAGTCGTTATTCTGCCCCAGTCCACTGCAGAGACACCGGCTAAACCCATTTTTTCCGCCAATGCAGAGGGCTTATCCTCACAGAATCTATGGCCTTGGGGGGTGCTCTGTCCTTCAGTTGCTGGTGCTATTGTCTTGTCAGGCATAGGTAAGAAATAACTGGTTGAATGTTTATAAAAGGGGGAATAATATAAAGCGGATTAAATTGCTGGCGCATAGAATCACCAGATGATGTGAGGCATCAAATGGTTCCAAAATCCCAAAACCCAAAATCCTCCCTGATGACGCCTCACTCCAGGAGATAGACCTTCCCGGACAGTATGATGTAGGGAATTTTGTCGCCGTGCTTGAGGCCCTCCTTGGCTGGGGTCTCATGGGTTTCACCCGTCTCCGAATCCATGAGCTGTATGCCGTCAGGCCTGAGCCCGGTTACTATGGCCTCGCGCACGTCCTTCTCCTTCGCCAGGACCTTCGCGTCCTCCAACCGGTTCACGGTGGCGGAGCTGTGGCGGCCGGAGGTTATCTGGGTGAGTTTGACCATCTTTCCGAGTTCCCGGACCTGATAGAATCCCCCTTCGTATCCGAGGAAGTCCCCTCTTGAAAAGTGTGGCCTCTTTATCGAGTAGTAGAACCTGAACATGTCCCTGCCGTTCTTCTTCCCATAGAGCTTGCTGGACTGCTTCACGAGGAACCCTTTTGCGATGAGGTCTGAGACCTGCTTTTGGGCGTAGTCCATCGAGATCATGTAGAAGTCGTGGCCGCCCCGGGTCCTCTCGAGGGAGGATATCTGTTTCGGGTCGAGGTCTAGCTCTATCCCGTCCCGAAGCTGTAGTATCGCCTCATAGTAGCCAGACCCAAGCTTCACGCAGCTGTCGCATTTGACCTTTTCCGGCCTTATGTCCCAGCAAACGTCTGTCTTGAAAATTGACCCCGAATACGAGCCCTGGACTCGTGCGGTCAGATGAAGCCTGCCTGCGCTCTCCTCCGATTCCACGCCGAGCACCTTCAGTTGCAGGCCTGACTGCGGCCTGATGCTTTTTTTCACCAGTTCGGTGAGGAGCTCCTGGCGGTCTTCGTACCATCTGCCTTTGAAGAATCCGAGGCCGCATCCGCAGTCTCGGAAGTTTTCCTGCTTCACCGCTATGGGGTGCCCGCTGATGTGGCACTCTGCGCATACTCCCCTGGCGGGCTTTCCGCATTTCGGACACGGTACGGAGGACATGGAAGTATTTATAGGGTTGTGCCCTATAAAATAGGGCAATGGCCAGGAACAAGGAACAGGGCAAGAAAGCCGAACTCGTAAAGGCCAACAGGGTCTCCAAGAGGGCGCCTGTGTGGGTCTTCGCCAAGACTAACAGGAAAGTGAGGGACAGCCCGAAGAGCAGAAGGAGCTGGAGACACGACAACATCTACTAGCCTTATTTGATCCACTTGAGTATCTGAGCTTTTCGCTCCTTTATTTTCACGAAACCCTTCTTCGGGTAGCCGAAAATTATTGGGGCGATTATCTCATGGTCGTCTGGGATGCCCAAACCCTTAACAAGGCTTCTATCCTTGTTTAAACCGTTTGCCAACCCAATATAGCAGCTCCCCAAACCCATGCCATAGGCTGCAAGCATCATGTTCTGTGCTGCGAGGCCGCAGTCGACCTTTGCCCATTTGTCGTCCTTTTTGGCGGATATTATTATGAGTAGGGGGGCGCTGTAGAATATGGTGTCCTCCTTTGAGGCTATGACCTCGGCCAACTCTAGGCCACGACCCAAGAGCCCAAGGTTCTTCTTCGCCTCGTCAGATAGCCGTTGGATCTGCTGCCTATTTTCTATGACTGTGAACCTCCACTGTTGGGAGTTCATGGCAGAGGGCGCATATGCGGCAGCCGTGAGTAGTTTCCCTATCGCCCCCCCTTCGACGGGCTTGTCAAGGTAGCTTCGGATGCTGCGCCGACCGTTTACTGCTTCGAATAGGTCCATGGACATCATGATACGGCCAGCTTTTTAGCCATCATCAGGGATTCTTCACATATCCGTACGCCTTCAGCGCGGCGGTGCATCCTTCCCCGACTGCGGTCGCTATCTGGGGTATGCCGCCGGTTATGTCGCCTGCCGCGTATACTCCGGGGATGTTCGTCTCCATGCTCCGGTTGATTTTTATGAATCCCCGCTCATCCAATTCTACGCCTGCCGCCTTCGCCAGCTCCGATGAGGGGGTGTGGCCTTCGCTGAAGAATATGCCGTCGACTGCTAGAGTCTTGCCTGATTCGAGTTTGAGGGAGGCTACCTTGTCACTTCCCGATATCTCGGCCGCCTTCTCCTTTACCCATTCGACCTTTGATTTTTTCAGCTTCGATTGTAGGGCATCCTCGGCGGAGAGGGCTTTCGCAAGGAGATATGTCTTCCCTGCCAGTTCCGACAGGTAAAGGGCGTCTTCGGCGGCCATGTTTCCCGAACCGATGACGGCGACGCTCTTGCCCTTGAAGAAGGGGCCGTCGCATGTGGCGCAGTAGCTGACTCCTTTGCCTTCGAACTCCTCCTGGCCCTTGATAGCCGCCTTCCTGTGCTGGCCTCCGGTGGCGATTATCACCGCAGAGCAGGTCAACTGCCTCTGGCGCAGGTAGATCGTCTTGGGCTTCCCGTTGGGTTCGAGGCCGACGACGTCGTCGAACAGTGTCTCGAGCCCGAGGGACTTCGCATGCTCCGCCATCCGCTTGGACAGATCGGGTCCGCTAACGAGTCTGTCCCCCGGCCAGTTCGCGATCTCGGGGGTGGAGTTCATCTGGCCCCCCAGCGCGCCCCTTTCGACGACGACGGCCTTCAGCCTCCTCCTGACGCAGTATATGCCGGCCGTGAGGCCCGCGGGGCCGCCGCCCACGATGACGACGTCGTAGTCCATCATAGGATATGATGGGCATCTGCGGTTATATTTCACAGGCATCTGCCATAATGATACCCGATAGTGTTGACGCAACCCCTTATGCAGTTGATTTTTTCCCATTTCATGCCTGACATATCGCCTGGGTCGCAGCGCGCCACATCCAGGATATCGTGGTTTTTACCGACACATTCGTCGAGGTAGACGAAGCTTACACTCCCATTGGGATGGAAAAGGGTGAGGTTTGACGGATCGTTGTAGCCGCCCTCTTTATGATAGTCGATGCAGGTATAGCGCAGGCACCTACCAGATAGGCACCCTAACGGACATTTTATATGCTTTGCAGTAGGTATGCCCCGGACACAATCCCACTCTGACAGTGTTAGGTTGTTGATGCACGCATCAGGGTATTGGTAGGCATATCCGTTAATCTCGCCGGATATGTTGCCTGCGAGGTATTCGTCCGCTACCCAGTAAGAATCCGTTTCCCGGCAGATTGGTGGCGTGTATGATCTTGCCGAAGCCTGCTCCATTTCCCGAATGCATATGTTTCGTTGTGCCGGATCGCCGATTTTGAGGCAAAGCTCCTTCTGCTTGAGGGTTGTGCCAAGTTTTCGGTAGCACTGGTCCGACATGCTATTGTTCCTTATCTTTTCGCAGAGGCCCGGCTTTGTATTTTCCAAGGCGGCCTTCGCGTAGCACATGTCGCGCGTTCCCGTGTCATTCGTCCTGTAGCAGGCGTATTCGATGCCGAAGCTTCCGATGCACCCCCTCATTTGCGCATCGTCTTCGATTATGTCGCACACGGCCGGGTCCCACTTGGAAACGGCGATGTTTCGGAGGCATTCGCCGCCGATCGACTGGGTGATTATCCTTTCGCATATGGCGGGTTCCTGGGTCGACGAACCCACGTCCCTGAGGCAGAGGTCCCGCGCCATAGGTTCGTCGATTTTTTCGCACAATCGCGGGTCCCTCTTGGAGCGCGCCTCGTCCGCCAGCCTGTACTGCTCCTGCGCCGGCTCATAGACGAAGAATATCCAGGCGCCGACGCATAATGCGACAAGCCCGGACAAGAGCAGCGCCAGGAACAGGGGGGATGAGTCTGGCATGGTAGGATATGCGTCTGGATAATTATTAACGGGAAGGATTCGGGCGCGGCCGAAACATCCGGCAGGGTTTATAACTGGCAGGCTACAATAGATGACTGATGGCCGCAGGCAAGACATCCTGGATGATACCCCTTGTGGCGATCGTCTCCCTTTTTGCGATTTTCACCTGGCAGCTTGGCATATTCAACATTAATCAGGGTTCGACGACGGCCACGGGCTATGCCAAGATCAAGCCGCAGCTTGCAGGAACAGGCATGAACACCGACGGGTCCTTGAATGCGATTTTCACCAACGGCGTCGGGGCGAAGATACGCGTACGTAACGCCGCCATACAGAACCTGATAACAGGCCAGACATGCTATGGGACCCTTTCCGGAAGCGACATCCCAGCAGGGGAGAACTTCCGCGTCACTGCGACGGGCTGCGGATATGCGAACGCGGGGGACGTGTACAATCTCCGCGTGAGCATGGAGTACGACGTCAACGTCGCAGGGACGACGACATCCCATACGGAGACCGGCACCCTGAGGGGCCCGTATGAGGGCTCAGGATACTATGAGGGGGGAGATGCCCAGGCAGGTGTTAGATACTCCCCCGGAGACGATCTGGCTAGCCGTGTTGCAATGCCCAGGGGATACGGATACGGAATGTACGGCCAGCATAAGTCCTTCGACTTCGGCAGCTGGTGGCCGGTGGTGGCGATACTGTGCATGGCGTTCATCCTGGAGGTGAACGGCAAGGTCGGTGCCCTGACCGAGGCGACGAATCTGCGCCTCTTATCGATCTACGGCTTCATCTTCCTCCTCTGCTCCAGCCTGATATTCTTGTTCGGCGCCGACCACCTCTTCAATGTCAATGAGAGGTCGGACCTCGTCTGGAGGCTAAGGTACGGGTGGATGATAGAGGGGGCGATATACTTTGCGGTCGCAGTCGTGCTTATCGGAATGGCAGAGTACGGATTGAGAAAGGCCGACAGGGACAAATCCCTCCTAGCCGCGGAGGTGAGGCCTATAACGACGCTACTCCTGCTCGGACTCCTTTTCATCTACCCGTATAGGGCGGTTTCCTGGTCGATGACCATGACTGCGCAGACGAGGCTGACCGAGCTCGGCTGGCTTGTGGAGGTGGTCATCCTCGCGCTCCTGGCAGCCATCTACACCCTGATAGGCAAGACGAATTCAATGGCTGTCGGCGGATATGAGCCCTCCGAAGTGATGTATTACGGGAGGGCGGTCGCATCGATCTTCTTCCTCGGGGCCGCGATTTTCTTCATCTGGGGGGTGAACACATTGGTCTACTCCCCCGAACTCGACCTGGGCGGAGTCGCCGCGTCGGCGTTCCTCTTCGTAGGCGGGATGGCGTTCTACCTGGCCCACGTTAAAAAAAAAGCACCTGAAGGAAGAGTACTTCTCCATCCGGTGACGAAAGGGAGTGACGCCGGAGGGGGGGGAAGGGCAGCTACGACGTGAACATCGTCTACGCCATCATATTCATCGGCCTCCTATACTTCGGAGGCATCATGTTCTCAGGCTCGGTCGCAGTATTCCTCCTCGGAGGGCTCTGCGGTTTCCTCGCCTATAAGGTCTACATGGGGCGGAAGACCGGCAGGAAAGGGAAGGAGACGTTATACACGATCATAGTCGGAGGAATCGTGCTCTTCACATACGCAGCCACGAGTGCCTGGCGCAGGGAGGAGACATTGGCTATACTGGCCTTCGGAGCCCTTGTAGGGGCGGGATTGGGAAGGATCGCCTGCAAAGAGCCGCCGACGGCATAGTCCGATCATTCGCCGGGTGGGTGGAAGACCGCTGAAAGGATCGTCACATTACCCTGAGCCTGACGGCGACAGGCAGGCCATTCTTCAATTCCTCGACTAGCCCCCGGCTTAGGTCTTTCGCTGCCTTGTCGGCGCGGATTGCCAGCGTCCTCGGGCAGATGAATTCGGTCTTTCTGACGACCATGTCTGTGGGGTGTTCGAGTATGAGGCCGGGGTGGCCGTATGCGGTGACGGTTTCTTTTATGCCCCCGCACTCTATTGTGATCTCCAGTCTGCAGTTTTCGGTTTTCAGTTTTCTCTTGAAGCCTTCGGACAGGTCGGCCATGCCTTTGTCAGCCGCGACCGCAACTATGCAGTCCCCCCTCGGGCTCAGTTGGGTCTCCTTCGTGAATTCAAGGGTGTTGCGATGCGTGCCGCGGACGTTGGGATGGCCGTTCGCTGTGAGGACCTCATCTATCATGTGCTATCTCCCGCATGATGGAGTTGTATTCCGACTTCTCCTTCAGCTCCTCGGACAGGACGCTCTTCATGACCGCGTCGTAGTCCGCGTCGGCGCCCTGCTTCTTGAAGAAGTTGACGACGTTCCTGACGTCGCGCTGCAGGAACTCCATCGAGCTCGGATGGTCCAGGAGCACGCCCGTGGCCATATCGATGATGTAGGGGTGGCCTTTGTAGTCGAGTATGTTGTATTCGGAAAGGTCCGCGTGGACAATGCGCAGCTTGTACATCTGCCTGATGTATCCGACGGTCTCATCGAAATACTTTTGGGGGTCCTTGAGCTGCGTGTCTTTGAGCCTCGGCGCGGGTTTGCCGCCCTCTCCGAGGAAGCCCATCACCAGGATGTTGGCTTCCACAGCCATCGGCTTCGGGCAGCGAATCGCTTCCTGGACCCTGGAGAGGTTCTTGAACTCCTTCTGAGCCCACATATGGACGAGCTGTCTTCGGTTCTTCCAAGAGCCGAAACGCGGATCGCCGGTGACGTACTTCGTCATGTTCCGGAAGTCCGTCGTCTCCATGAGGAATATCTTCACTGCGACGTCCTTCTTCCCCTTCTTGCCGAGGAACAGGCTCGCCTCCTTCCCGGTGGAGACGATGCTCCGAAGCTCAGTAATCGCCCCCTTCTTCACGAGCTCGTACAGCGACATGATGGACGCCTTGTCGAACACCGCCTCGCTGATCTTCCGCTCGTCCGCCTCCCTGCGCTCGGTCTTCAGGAATCCAAGGTCGATGCGCTGATAGAGTTTCTCCTCGTCCATTGTAATGGATAGAATAAGGCCGGATAAAAACGTCCCATCACATGTCGTATCACATGTCGTCTATTCCCTTCGTGTGGCCGTGTCTCCTGAGCCAGTCGGCCTGCTGGTTGGTGTATCTCCAGAGTATGTCGCCGCGTTCCTTCGTCTGGACCTCCCACGGCTCGAGGAGGACTATGTTGCCCTCTTTGATCCATATCCTCTTTCTGATCTTGCCGGGTATCCTGCACAGGCGGGTGTGGCCGTCGGTGCATCTGATGCTCATCCTCCGGTCGCCGAGGAGCTGCTCGACCTCGCCAAGGATCTGGCCCCTTCGGGGCAGGCGTACGCGGACTATCGGCTGGCCGTCTGCGCCCAATACGGGGGCGGCCCTCTCGTCGTCGCCTAGCGCGTCCGTCTCAAAGTCTCCGGGTGACATCGTGCTTAATAATAACGGCATCTTTATTAAATAACATGGACCTCTGGAGCCAGCTTAAGACCAGAAACGTCGACGGAATAGGCGGTTTGATAACGGTCGTCGTCCAGGACGAGGAGGACAGGGACGTCCTGATGCTCGCATACGCGAACCAGGAGGCGGTGGAGAAGACGATCAAAACCGGCCTCGCGCATTACTACTCGACTAGCCGGAAGAAGCTGTGGTTGAAGGGGGAATCCTCAGGCAACACCCAGAAGGTCTCGGATGTCCTAGTCGACTGCGACGGCGACGCGGTGATATACAGGGTCAGGCAGAAGGGGGGCGCATGCCACGAAGGCTACAGGACCTGCTTCTTCAGGAAGGTAGACGGAGAAGGCCTCAGGATAATCGGGGAAAGGCTGTTCGACCCCAAGGAAGTATACAAGAAGAAATAGCATTCTTATATAAGCCTGAGGGTAATTTATTCTTGCAGGGGGGCTTATGTTAGATTCCATACTGGGTTTCTTCGGGCTCGTGAAGAGGAAGGAGCTTAAGACGACCGTCAGGCTTGAGGTCATACAGAAGCAGATAGAGGAGTTTAACGAGTCTAAGAGGCAGATCAACGATAAGATAGGCACCCTGGAGAACAAGACCGACGTCCTCGGCAGCGAGGTCTCGAAGACCCTGGACATGACGAAGGAGAACCAGGCCCGCCTCAACAGCATCGAAGACAACCTCCAGAGGATAATCGCCCTGACAGAGAGGATGATGCCGGCAAAGCAGGCCGATGGCGTGAAGAAAGGCGCCGACGGCGCCCCGCAATAGCGTGCGGGGGTCGGATATATAGCCGGATTATAAATACCTTCATGCATGGAGAGGGAATCCAAGGAAGACGTCGGTGAGGGCTACATCAGCATGAAAATCCAGCGTGACATGCTCCACACCAAGCTAGGCGGCGCCATCCCATACGGTTCCCTGGTGCTGGTGGAAGGCAAGGACGGGATGGGCAAGAGCCTGCTCGTCCAGCGGCTCCTTTACGCCTTCCTAGTCAACGGCGCGACCGTCACCTACATCAGCGCGGAGCTGTCGACGAAGGACTTCCTGCAGCAGATGGACTCCCTGAGGTACAGCATCGACGAGTGGCTCGTGGACCAGCGCCTCCTGTTCATCCCGATGTTCCCGTTCATCGGCGGCGGCCAGCTTAGGGCCGACTTTCTCGACCGGATGATAGCGCAGCAGCAGCTTTTCAATAGTGACATAATCGTCATCGACACGCTGTCGTTCCTCCTCGTCCAGGGCAACATAAGCCAGGAGAAGGCGTTCGACGCGATCAAGTTCTTCAAGAAGATAGTCAACAAGGGGAAGATAGTCATTTTCACGGTGGATCCGGAGCAGCTGAACAAGGGCCTCTTGACCCTGATCAGGTCTGTGGCCGACATTTACCTCGAGTTCGGGTCCAAGAGCCTCGGGGGGGACATCAAGAAGTTCATGTCAGTCAACAGGTTCAAGCGGGCGAAGCAGCAGGTGGTCTCCCAGATCGCCTTCAGGGTCGAGCCAGGGCAGGGGATGATCATCGACATAGGAGGTCTGGCTTAGGGGGGGATATGGCGGACGATAAGGAGTTTCAGGAGGCGCAGGCGAGGAATCCGCACCTGAGGGAGTATTTGGCGCAGAAGGGCATGGACAAGCCCAACTTCTTCGTGCAGCTTGACCGCAGCCTCAAAGGGGACGAGTTCCCGAACGTCATGTATCCGGTCGGCGACCCGATATTCATACATATCCTCAGGAAACCCGGCGAGAACGAGGTCCAGTACATAGCGGTCGAGCCGCAGATGACCCCGAGGGAGACGGAGATGTTCAACAAGATCTCCGACCAGCTGATCAAGATCGCCCACAGCATGGACACCTCCGACACCACCGAGGACCTCAGCGACATACTCGTGAAGCTGATGAACGACCTCGTGACAGTAGACGGAAAGACCGTCCAGGGGACTGGCAGGAAAAAGGGCTTCATGGACAACGTAATGGGAATGTTCGGTGGCGTCACCGGCAAGATCAACATGACCCAGTCCGAGTACGACAAGATAAAGTATTTCCTCATCAGGGAAAGGGTCGGATACGGGATACTGGAGCCCCTCCTGAGGGACCCGTACATCGAGGATATCCACTGCATAGGCGTCGCGAGGGTATACACCATCCACAAGATATTCGAGATGGTCACGACCAACATCATCTTCAACACGGACCTCCAGCTTGACAAGTACGTCTTTGACTCTTCGGAGCGGGTGGAGCGCCCCGTCAGCGAGGCTCAGCCCGTCGTCGACGCCATCATGCCCGACGGCTCAAGGGTGAACTTCATCTACGGCCGCGAGGTCTCGCTCGAGGGGTCCAGCTTCACCATCCGAAAATTCTCGAAGGTCCCCATCAGCGTCACCCAGTGCGTCAACTGGCACACGTTCCCCCCGGAGCTTGCGGCATACATGTGGCTGTGCATCGAGAACGGGATGAGCATATTCATCTGCGGGGAGACTGCGTCCGGGAAGACCACCACCCTGAACGCCCTGTCGGCCTTCATCAAGCCGGACGCCAAGGTCTACAGCGTAGAGAACACGCCGGAGGTCACCATGCCGCACCCGACATGGCAGCACCTGGTCACCAGGGAATCCGGGAAGGAGACGGACGTGACGATGATGACGCTCCTGGTCGCTGCCCTCAGAAGCCGGCCCAACTATATCATAGTCGGCGAGATCCGTGAGAAGGAGGGCAGCATCGCCTTCCAGGCCATGCAGACCGGCCACCCCGTCATGAGCACGTTCCACGCCGGCGACCCCCACAAGATGATCCAGCGTCTGACAGGGCACCCCATCAACGTGCCCATATCGGCGATCGACAACCTCAACCTCGTCCTCATCCAGCAGGCGGTCTACCTCAACGGCAAGTTCCAGCGCAGGGTCCTCTCAGTGACGGAACTGATAAAGTACTACGACGAGATCGGGAAGGTCGCTACCGCGAACGTCTTCGAATGGGTGCCGGCGACCGACGAGTTCGGCTTCCTCGGCTGGCACAACAGCTACATCCTCGAGGAGAAGGTCGCAAGGCTCCTCGGATACAAGGACGTCCGCGAGATCTACGACGAGCTGATGTTCCGTTCGAGGATCATCGACAAGATGATCAAGGAGAAGGTATTCAACTACTTCGACGTGTGGGAGATCATCAAGTCCTACTATTACAAGGGGAAGGAAGGTCTGCCCTGGTCGGTCTGAAAAAATGGACTACGAGGAGGCTGTTAGGCTTGCCGGCTATGCGAGCTTGGACGACTACTTCAAGAAGCTCATACTCCCCGTCGTCGCCGCAAGCCTGGTCCTCTTCCTGGCATGCCTCGCGCTCGTCGTCACCTACGGGAGCATGTTCGACTTCGGCGCAGCCCAGCCGTTGCTGCTGCTTGGGCCCATGTTCATCGTCGTCATGGGGGTCGTGATTTCCCTGGCGTACCCGTTCTACGCCATAGAGAGGATCAAGGTGAACATCCACGAGAACATCCACTACTTTATCACGTATGCGGGGTCCCTCTCCACCCTACACGTGAAGAGGAGGCAGCTTTTCAGGCTCTCATCCCAGAGGGTCGAATACGGGGAGATAGCAAAGGTCATGGAGAAGGTCGCATACCTCTCCGACTACTGGAACCTCGGCCTGGTGAGAACATGCCGAAAGCTGTCCACCCTCGTCCCATCCAAGATCCTCGGCAACTTCCTGGACAGGATGAGCGCCGCCTTCGACTTCGGCGAGCGCCTTGACGTATTCCTCCTCAGCGAGCAGTCCGCGGTCATGGAGGACTATGAGACAGAGTACAAGCAGGCGCTGCAGAGCCTCAGCCTCATACAGGATGCCCTCGTGTCGCTGACGATCGCGGCCGCGTTCATGATGACAGTCGCCTTCATGCTGCCTCTGATCATGGGCTACGACATCTACCTGATGGTTGGATTGAGCGGGGTCGCGTTCTTCCTCCTTGACATGGTGACGGTGATCTTCATCGACAGCTTCATAACCCACGACGAGATTTGCCACAGGCTTCCGATCAAGCCGCCGGAGTATCTGAGGATGAGGTCCATCATCGCGCCAGTCGTCGGCTCATGCTTCGTGCTAAGTGTGATCCTGTTCATCCTGCAGCCGCTGCCGGCCCCCATCTGCATGGCGATGGCGGTCACCCCCCTCATCATCATCGGCAACATGGCCTCCAGGATGGAGTCCGCGGTGATCTCCAAGGACCAGTCCTTCCCCGCTTTCATCAGGTCGCTTGGCGGATCGCTTTCCGCAAGGGGGGGGAGCCTCGTCGGGACCCTGGGGCCCCTGAGGATCCACGAGTTCGGGGTGTTGAACGATGCCGTAAAGAGGCTTTATACGAGGCTTATGATACGCTGCGACAAGTTCCAGTCGTGGATGTATTTCGCGGGCGAGACCGGCAGCAACATGATAGAGAAGTTCGGCAGCATCTTCATCCAGGTCATCAACCTCGGAGGGAACTCCGAGAAGACTAGCATCATCATATCCGACAACTTCATCAAGCTCCTGTCCCTGAGGGAGCTGAGGCTCCAGCTGGCAGGCAGCGTCAGGGGCGTCTACTACGGGACGCTCATCGGCGTCGCAGGATCCGCGTATTCGAGCCTGAGGATGGTCGGGATCCTCGACAACACCTTCAAGAAATCATTCTCCGCCATCGCGCAGACGCCTTCGGTCTCGAGCCTCACCCAGGGCATCCTCCCCTCGATAGGGGACATAAACATACCCATGGTCGAGAACTTCATGTTCGTCATACTCATGGTCCACGTCGCCTTCTGCGCCTACTCGGTGAAGATGGTCGACGGCGGCTCTAAGTATTCGGCGTTCCTCGACTTCGTCCTCATGACCTGGTGCGTTGCCCTCGTCGCGGTGGCTGTGCCGGCCATGTTCGACATGCTGTTCGCGCAGGGCTCCGCTGCATCCGGCGTGGTCAAAGGCGTCGCCCCCTTACCCTAGCAGCGGGTCTCGAATATCCTAACGTCCTCTATCATGGGGGATGTGGTCTCCTCCGGCACGATGGCAAGGCCGCCGTACCTGCCGACGTCGACGGAGTAGTCCCCGAACTCGTCGGCTCCCTGGAAGAAGTAGCCGACGGTCTTTTTCTCGCCGGGGCCTAATTGGACGCTTTCTTCGAATGTGTCCAGCACTGTGTCGCCTTTCGTCGGCACAAGGGTCAGCCTCAGCGGGACGGTCCGTCTCCCCAGCTCGTTGCGGAAGGTGATGGACCCCGTGAAGTTCCACGGGCGCGAATCCGCGGACGCAGCCCTCAACGCGCAGGCGGTGCGATTGAGGCTGGGCATCTCGTAGATGAGGTCTCTTACTTCCCCCTCCTTGAATGACTCGACTCCGAGGAGGTGGTATGTCATGTTGAATGTCCCATTCGCGGACTCGGTCGTATAGGCCAGTATCCTCACCGTCTTGGCTGTCCCGACATTGACGGCTATGGCCCCGATCGTGGACGCGTTCCCAACGGGTGCGGCCAGGTTCTCGTATAGGAGCAGCTGCATGCCAGTCGCCTTGTCAGTCTGCGCCTTCACGAGCCTGAAGTGTCCGGACGTCGTGTTGTGCCTCAGCCGGTAGATGGCGTAGTGGTCCGCAAGCTCGAACGGGGGGGTGTCAGCAGGCGGCATTATGAGGCCTCCCATGATCTTGTATGCCATGCCCCCTTCCCTGTCGCGTGCGATGTTGAAGGTCTCGTTGTTGAGGAAGACGTATCTCACGCCGCGTTCCGCCAGCTCCGATGCCGCCTGAGGCTCGGTCCTCCATAGGAGGTCGTGCAGGGGCTGGTCTATGTAGCCCGGCGTCGATACGGCGCCGAGGCCGGACACCACCTCCGCCATGTAGCCGTGGTCCCATGGCACAAGTATCCTTCCGCCTCTGCCGTTCTCACGGAGCCATTTGTAGACCTCGTACTCTGCGTCGGAGCCCACCTTGCGGGCCTCTACGGTGAAGGCATACGCGACGTTTACGGCAAGCCCGACAAGTAGCACGATCGCCAGAGCATAAGGCGTTTTTTCCCTGATCTCTGGGCTGTTCAGGACGTGTATCATCGCCGCAGCAGCCGTTGCAAAGATCACTATGTTCGCCCATATCGATGGGGAGATGAGTTGAATGGGGGACATGAGGGATATGACGTAGGCCGGCACCAGCGCCGCCAGGGCCATCTGGGCCTTACGCCTCAGCCCGGAGTGAGATACCGCAAGGAATGCGGCAAGGATGACCAAAAGCGTCACAGGATAAGACAGGGGCTGGAAGTGGCCGTAATAAGCCCTGGCAGTGAGCGCCGACCCCAAAGCCGCGAAGGATGCGAAGAATACGATAATCAGGGGTGTATGAATCCCGGATGGTGCCGTCTCCAGGTACCTGCGCCAGATGATGGCGCATATGATGGCTGCGGAAAAGACCGGGAAGGCCGCGGCGGCAGAGAGTGCCATCGTATGGGGGAGGACGGTGCCAAGAAGGACGGAAACGAGGCCGTATGCCGTGTTTACAGCATCCATTGCGCCGCCCGAATATGCCAGCGCCAATAGTGCGAAGGCGGCGACCGATGCGGCCCGGATGTTCCAGAACAGTTTCCTGGCCGCAGCCTTTGCCTCAGCCGGCCCAGCCCAGATATTTGTCGCCCCCGCCCATTGCAGGATCAGGCAGCCCATGATTGCGGAGGCGGCAAGCAGGAGGTATGTGGAGGCCGGGAGAGCCCAGCCCGAATACGCCGGGGCCTCAAGGAGTGCGTAGTCTACGGAGAGCTTGACTAAACCTGCGAGGAGGATTGCATGCAACAGCGCGGACGCCATTCTGAGGGGTTTCTTCCCCGCCTTCTCCGACATCTCGACTATCGCGTATGCGGCAAGGAATGCGACGCCGAGGTCGCTTATCCTCGTGCCGCGGTCCATGATGCTCGCAAGCATGAACCCCACTGCGGTCAGAAGCAGGCCGAACAGGTCTTCGCGCCTGTAGGCCGCGACGACCCCGACCGGCAATAGTAGGAGGAGTATGTTGTATCTTATGAAGAGGGTGTTGGCGTTGGCGGGCACTATGTCTGCGCTGCCCATCCTCCCCTGGGGAAGCGCGTCGAGGCTTCCTTCGATCATTGGGGGCAGGAATGTCCTGCCGAAGGAGAACAAAAGCAGGAGCACGACGGAGACGTAGAGGGGGTAAAGGAGCGTCGATTTACGCCCGAACCCGGCCTGGAACAGGTATGCGAGGAGGGCGTATATGACGTAGACCAGGATGATTCCGACTGCGAGGAGAAATGACGGATTGACTCTTCTGCCGATCTCGTATGCTCCATAGAATGCGATAGAGCAGATGATGCCTCCTTTGATTCCGGATTTTGAGGCCTTCACAGCGAACAGGACGGCGGCGGATATGAGCAGAAGCTGCAGGTGGTCGTGGGTGTAGCCCGAAGTCGATAGGCCGATGGGCTCCACCATGCCCGCGTATATGATGCCCGCGATCAGGCCGGTCCTTCTGTCGTACAGTTCAGAGGCTATCAGGAAGATCGCGGACGCAGTGAGCGACGAAAGCACTGCGGAGCTGAGCATGACGCCGTAGAACGCCAGGCCCCCTGGGAACACCGCCCCGACGAGGCGCATCAGCCAGATGGTCGGATCTCCTGCAAGGCCCCCTGTGGAGAGCCTCGAGCCTTCCGCCACCCCTGTAAAGAGCCATATCTCGATGTGGTTCGTGGCATGCGCCCCGAAACGCAGCTGGAAGACGAGATCGGATAGGAGCCGCGCCGCAAGGGAGACGATGAACACCAAGGCGGCGAGGTTCCAGACTCCGAGTTCATAGAGCCTTTTTGAGTTCATGCCGGAGCCACCTCGTAGAGGAAGAACTCCAGGCCTGTGGGGCCGTCGACGCCGTCTGCGACGAGACGGAAGTCCGTCGCATTCCTGTATCGAAGCCGATGGATTGCGTATTCGCCGACCCTGGCCTCAGGCAGAAGCTTCTTAGGCAGCCATACGAAGCCTCCGCGGGTGATGAGGCCCCTGCGCCCCGTCTCGTCTTGGCCGAGGTAGTAGTTTTCGCCGCTGAACAGCACGTATCTGACTCCGGCCGCCCTGAGCTTCGCAGCAGCCTCCTCCTCCGGCAGCCAGAGCAGGTCATGGACTGTCATGTTGATGCCGCCAGGATTTGAGACCGACTTCAGCCCGCATGCGTCCTGCGCAAAATATCCGTGGTCCCATGGGGCAAGGATCCTGCCGCCGCCTCCGGGATCAACCTGCCTCAGAAGTCCGTATTCCGTCTCAGTCGTGATGTTAAGCCCGTCGACAGAGTATATGTAGATGAGCAGTGCCGATGCGCCGACGAGGAATGCGACCGATGATGCGCCGAGGATAAGCGAGTTCCCGTGAAGCCGCCAAATGCATATCATAAGGGATACGCCGCCTGCCGCGAAAGCCGCCAAATGCGCGGGACGCGTGTCCGTGGCCGCAGCCATGTACGCGAAGACGACTAGAGAGACGACTGCGACCGTCCTCATGCGGTCCTTCTTCGAAAAGAACGACGGGAATCCTGTCTTCGCCTCCCAGTCGGTTATGGCATATGCGGCAAGCATCGCAAGCCCCAAGTCGCCGATGCGGGTCCCCCGGTTCATGACTGTCGCGAGCGCCAATCCGCAGAAGAAGAGACTGACTGCGACGGCGTCCCTCCGGCGGTACGCCGCGAAGAGCCCGAACGGCAGGAGGAACAGGAGTATGTTATCCCTCAGCCAGAACACCAGCACCGTGATGGGGACCACGTCGGAGCTGCCGAGCCGGCCCTGAGGCAGCCCCGCGAGCACCGCCTCGATCTGTCCGGCGAGTACCATCCTGCCAAGGAGGATGGCCGCCAACACCAACCCCATATAGGCGGCATAGCCCCTTTTCCAACCAGCCACCAGCATCGAGCCCACATATGCCGCCGCGACCGCTACCCCCACCCATATGTTGGAGTTGACCATCCTGGCGTCGTATACGATGACGACTGCTGCCGCGATGCATGCCGCCCTCGTCCAGCCCCCGTATTTGCAGGCCTTCACCGTCAACAGGATGACTGCAACCATGAGCGGAAGCTGGAAGAGGTCGTGGGTGAAACCCGACATGGACAGCCCTAGCGGCTCCACCATCCCGCCATATATCAGGCCAGCCGCGAATCCGGTCTTCTGGCCGTACAGCTCCGATGCGAGAAGGTATAGCAGGTATGCGGTCAGCGACGAGAGGAATGCTGCGGTGAGGATGACGCCATAGAATTCGTATCCCGGCAGGAGAGCCCCGACTGCCCGAAGGAGCCAGACGGTGGGGTCCTTGAGCCCGGTCCCTGTGAGCATCGTGCCCTCTGCGACACCCGTGTAGAGCCAGACCTCGAGATGGCCGCCGGCGTGCCAGCCGAAGCGGAGATGGAAGACTACATCCAGGATGATGCGAAGGAGGAAGGATGCGCCGAAGACCGCGAGGCCCCCGCGTTTGTACGCCGATTCCGGGATTTTTTGCATTTTTCTTATATTTTTCCGATGAACAATATATACACGCCTATGAAAGCCATCAGCCTCCTGCCGGTCCTGGTGCTGTTGGCAGGCTGCCTCATCCCGCAGGCGGAGACCCAGGCGCCCCTAGACGAGGTCCATTACGTCTCGTCCAATCCCGCCCTCGCGGGCTGCAACAGGGAGTCCACGGTCGACGCCAGGGAGACGTGCTACGTCGAGGTGGCGGACAAGCACACCGACCCGGATATTTGCGAGGACGTCGGGTCGCTGCGCCTTCGCAACCTATGCTACCACAAGGTGAGCAAGACGCTAGAGAACCCCGGATTGTGCTTCAAGATAAGGAACGACGATTGGAGATACACCGACTGCGTGACATCGTCGTCGCAGTGATCAAATATCGAGGCTCAGGCTGTACCCCTTGAGCCCTTTCACGATCCCGTACGGCTGCAGGCCTTTCAGTATCTCCCCGTCGCTGAGCCCAGACTTGCGTGCGTCTCTGACGTATGCGATGACTGCGTTTAATTCCCCCATGCGCTGATATATCAGGTCTCCGCGGATCTTCTCGTCCCTGGCTTCCACCTTCGCCCGCCCATATGCGTCTTCCTGTTTTCTGAGGACTTCGGCTATCTTGATCCTCCGGTCCTCGGTCTTCGTGTCCTGGACGTCCGAGGCCTGCGTGTCCTCGAGCCTGCTAAAGTACTCGTCGACCGCCTCGTTGAATGAGGGATACTGTTCCCCTTCCCCGCCGAAGGGCGTGACGTTGCCGTCGGATATGCGCGCATCGACCCCGCCGCCGACGCGTTCGAGGAAGGCCCTGAATGCGGACCAGAGGACGCCGCCGTCCACGTCCGCATAAGAGGCCTTGGTATCGATGCCTGCCCCGGCACAAACGGATTCGGCATAGGACCCTCCGAGACCCATCCTTGTGGCAAGGCTCGCCGCCACGCCGCGCTCCGAGGAGGCCATGACCTCCCTGAACCTCTGCGCCCCTATCTCGAATGGATCGATCCCGAGCGGCGGATACTCGTATGTCTTTCCGACCCCCAGCATCCTGTCCTTCCACCTCTGCCACTCCAGAAGCCCCAGTATCTTCATGTCCCTGCCAAGGAGCAGGACGTTGCCCCTGCTGAAGAGCTCGAAAACGAGTATGTGCTCGTCGAAGTGGAACTCGACTATGCGGTCGAAGCCGTGCTGCGAGAAATCGCGGATGACCTTGCCGCTGAGGTGCTTGCGCAGCTGCATCACGAAAGAGGAGGGATCCTTCGGCGCGGGCCGCTTGTACTTCGTGAGGCAGATGAAGTTGGGGGCTGCGACGAACTCATGCGAGCCGCGCCCGAAGAGCTTCAGGACTATCTCCTTCCGCCCGATCTGGTACGCCTTGTCCACGCCGCAGCCTATCAGCTGCTGCCTGAGCTCGCCGGAGAGGACCCGCACGTCGATGCTCGAAAGCTCGGTTTTCAGTGTAAACTATGTCTTATTCTCCCGATATATACGGGATATCAGGAGCCATACGGCGACGAATAACGCGACGGCGGGAATCTTGAGATTCTCGGCCCGCTGGAGGGAATACAGCCGAGTCATCAGATTCGCCCCTGAACTGCACTGTCCTGCGCCGAATACGACCGGCTCTGCCTGCCCGGATTCGGCTAACGAGTATAATCCGTTGGAGTCGAAAGCCTGGCGGATCAGGTTCGCGGTCCATTCATCCCTTTGGCACACATGCTCGAAGATGGACTCGAAGTATGCCTTCGACGCCAGCAGGACCTCCATGCACTGCTGGCTGTCCCGGAACATGAGTATTGAATAGTCCCTCATCCTAAGCTTGACGAAGTCCTCCGGCGGTGAAACAGGCGCGTATACGACACACGCCCCAATCCTTCTGGCGCTCAAACCCGCATCGTTGTCCAAGGCGGCGCCGATCTGGGAGTCCCAGTCCTCGGGGCCGATGAATATCATCTCGTATCTGCCGCCATCTATCTCCCCGGCCAGACGAATCTCCTGCCCGTTCGGCTTGAAGTATCTATCCTTGGATAGGTTGTAGTGGACGAGGACGAAACACTCGTCGAAGTACCGGTTCTCGGCGGGCGGATTCTCCCTGACTTCAATCAGGCTGGCGTTCAGCCGGCTCCGGTTTTGCATGACCTCGTAGACCTTCAGGGGCATAAGCACCCGACCCGTGTTCTCTGGCAAAAGGCCGTAGTAGCCGAAGAATTTCTGCCCGAGGGATTCGACCCTTTCGCCGAGTGCCTGCCGCTTTTCCAGGTTTCCATCATACTCTCGGGATTGGGCGTATATCGCAGAGGCCGCAGTCCGCATCCCCTGGGGTTCAGGGACAGGATTTTCAGGAACCCAGCCAAATAGCCCATGCTGTCGAAGTACTGGTGGCTGAGGACTGTATAGTGGACGATGTTCGGATAGGCTGCCACGGCCAGGACCAGCATCACAGCCATCGGGGCAAGGAGCGCCATCAAGGGCCCGACCAGGTTGGATTTACTCCCCCGCTGGAGGGAGCATGCAAGGTGCATCGAGAAGATGCCGGCGACAGCCGCCAGGGACGTGACCTTGGAAAGGATGACGAGGCCGAGAAACACGGAAGAGAAGACATACCCGGACGTCCCGCGCTTGAAAAGGAAGCAGTAGACTGCGAATAGGATGAATAGGATGGGCGCCTCATGTGCCATGTGCATCATCAGGATGAAGGATGCCGCGACTGCGGCGAGGCAGAGGAACGGCAAGGCCAGTGAATGCTGACTTTTTTCAGATTTCGCCGCATGTTCAAGGACCGAACTATTTCAAGGACCGAACTATTCCAAGGACCGAACTATTCCAAGGACCGAACTATTCCAAGGACCGAACTATTCCAAGGACCGAACTATTCCAAGGACCGAACTAT
>JAZDMS010000030.1:0-29538 GCA_043800705.1 Candidatus Altarchaeota archaeon | reverse complement strand
GCACATAACCCGAGTAGACCCATGCACGGACTGCACTCACACATTTCACCGAACCCAGGTCTCCGTAAGTCCATTTCGGGGTTCCGGTGCCTTGTCCGAACCAGTAGTCGTAGGTGTTTCCGTTAGAGACCTGGTCACAGGTGTATCCGCTGCCGTACTGGTCGCTACAATAATCTGTGTCTGTTATCTGGTATGCTGGGCTGCCGCTGCAGCCTCCGGAGAGGGTCGTCGTTGTCGAGGTCGTGGTAGTCGTTGTTGTCGTGGTTGTGGCAGTACCATCAACACAGGCGCCTTGCGCGTTGCACAGCTTGGTGTGGGCGCTGTTGCAGAAGGCTCCGGCAGGGCAGTCGACTGTGTCGGAACAGTCTGCCAGGCCGTCGCCGTCCTCGTCCCCTGTGGTCGTGCAGTCCTCATTCTGCGTTTGTTGGGGCAGTGAATAGAGGTACAGTGTTTGCCCGCTTGCCCACATCAGGTGCCTCCTGTCGATGGCTGGATTGGAACTTATTTTCAAGGCGCCCGCGGTCAACTGGGTGGTCTGCCCGGTTGGGATGTCGTACAGGAATAGGTCGTATGCTCCGGATGATGAGGCCTGCAGCCAAGCCACTTTATTCCCCGAGACTCTGGCGGAATGGCTCCTCGATCCTGACGATATCCGCCTGGTTTGACTGGTATCGATGTCGTAAAGGTAGATGGACCAGGGGTCATATATGGAACTTATTACTCCCTCGACCCATACTATGTGTTTTCCGTCTATTTGTGGGTCGAATTGGTCGGCAGAGCTTGTGGTCAGCCTCTGTTCGATGCCAGTAGCCGTATCGAATAAGTAGATGTCATAGCCATCCCTAAGGTCTGTGTATACTACTTTGCTGCCTGATAACGTGGGTTTTTCTTGTGCTTGCGGATTCGTAGTTATCTGCCGTTCCTGGCTGGTGGAAAAATCGTACCGATAGATGTCGGAGTTTGGGTCAGTGTCGGTTCCTGGGAACGCTATCGTCCGGTCATCTGAATAAACAACGATGTCCCCGTCTACGTCTGGGTAAAAAGGGTAGAAGTCAGTCAACGTTAACGTGCTTTGAGCCCCTGTTTGCAGGTCATAAGAGACTACTCTGTTTGGAACGTTTAGGCTGGCTTTTGGATACGTTTGCCACACTATCCTGTTCGCCGAGATCCGGGGCATCTTCTGATCAATCTCACTGGAAGTGATCTGGAGCGTGCTGTTTCCAGATACATCGTAAACGAAGATTTGAGACGCACTCTGCACGTACAGCTCGAACACCAGCTTGTTATCCGAAATATCGAGGTGTCCAGGATACCATGGATATGTCATGACAGGGAGTCCGGTTACTTTGCAGTCCTGGTTAATGCAGGTCTTCTTTTGTTGGGCGTCGCATATCCTGCCGTTGCAATCCTGCTGGTCCATGCAGTCTGCGAGACCGTCGCCATCCTCATCCCCCTGGGCCGAGCAGATTTCCGCTGCTATGCAATTTCCACCCGCGCATACTCTGGTGTGGGCCTGGTTGCAGATTGCCCCGTCTTGGCAGGCAGCCGAATCGGCGCAGTCGGCTTGGCCGTTTCCATCCTCGTCGCCGACCGTTTCACAGTTTTCAGGGGGTTTGCAGACCCTGGCCGGATTGCAAAGGAGGGTATGCGCTTGGTTGCAGAACGTGCCTTTTGGACAGTTGGTTGCGTCCATGCAGTCGGCTAGCCCGTCCCCGTCTTCGTCCCCTGTGGTCTCGCAGTTTTCGAATGGCATGCACGCTCCAACACTGTTGCATGCCTTAATATGAGCGCTGTCGCAGAAGGTTGACTCAGGGCAGTCCGCCGAATCGGCGCAGTCTATTTGACCGTCGGAGTCGTCGTCAACCTGGTTCTCGCAGATCTCATAGGTTCCAAAGACCCTGTCGTCGAAGTCTTGGATATCCCCGCAGTTTGTGGGGCAGGTCGCAGGTTTTGGGCCCGCGCCCCAGTTGCAGAATTCGTCGTTGTCGTTGTTGAAGCACATCCTCTGCGGCGGTGTTCCGGTCGATGGTATCGGTTCTACTACGGCAAGGGCCGCCATGGAATCTATCCCCGAGTCTCCCATTGCTATCCTAAAAAAACCGTTTTCGCCCCAGCTTGTCCCCCACGAGTTTTTAGAAATCCAATACTCGACTCCGTTTTCACGCCCCCAGCCGACGAGTGTGACCGCATGCCCCCCTTTTTGGAATAATGACGTGTGTGAGTAAATCCCCCCGGTATAAGCTAGGAAGTCTTCATATACTATCATGAAAACCTCTATAGGACCGTAGTATCCAATGGCCTGTTTGAGCGATTCCCTGTTTAATCCAACCTTAACATAGCTCCTGGTCTTCCATGCATTCTGCGGCCAATCGGAGCATTTTGTCGAACAATCTATCATATCCGCACATATGTCTCCGTCCTTGAACGAGGCGAAGCAATACTGGTGGCTGCTGTCGCATGCCTGGTAGGGGAAACACTGTTCAGAGGGGGTGCCGTTGTTAACAAAATGGGTGGAGAATAACTCCTCCACCTTGGATGCGGTAGCCCCACAGCAGCCCATTTTGTAGAAACACGAAATTATCTCCTGTTCTGACAGGTCTTTGATTAATGCGGGTTGGTTGTAATAGCTCGTGATTGACCCCTCAAACGCCCCAAGTGATGCGAATGCCCAGCAGCTGCCGCACTGTCCTTGGTCACGTACTGGCGAGACGTAATTTTGGCCATGTCTGTTTCGCCAGTCAAACGAGATGGGCGAGTTGACTGAAGAGACGGATGACATTGATGAGGTGGACTTGAGGGTTTGCATCTCTTGAACGGCCTGCAAACCGAGCACGCCGCAGAGTCTCTTCTGTTCTTCCTCGGATAGGATTGATTTGGATGTGTAGCCGGCGGTCCATTTTACCCCCTTTTCCCTGATTTTTTTCCGAAAACCCTCAAGTTTGGCTTTCAATTCCATGCGCCTGTCCGTCGAAAGTCGGAGGATATCCGTTTTCAGCGCCTGGGAGATTCCTTCACCATCGAGTCCATCCGGCGTGATGTCAGATTTTGAATAACCATCGAGGGTAGTCATTGTCGTTGAAGATTGGATGGTGGTGCTTGTTGTCGTCGACGTTGTGGTTCTAATGGTTGTCGAAGTTGTCGTCGTCTGGAAGGGTGTGAGTGTCGCGGTCACCTTCGTGCCGGAGCCTGCGACGTTCACGGTCGTCTCATATGTCACGTATCCGGCCTTGTAGAAGAAGATTTTATGTTCTCCAGGGGTGAGATACCAGGCGTCTGGTGTCTGGGTTATCCGGTTTTGCAGCTTGTCAACGGATACGTAAGCGCCCTGGGGCTCCGAGGCGAACTCGACCTTATAGGAGGCCGCAACCGCCGCCCCGGTGGGGGTGGCTGTGTTGAAGAAGAGCATGCCGACTATGACAAGCAGGGCGAGGAAGCAGATGAAAAGGACAATGATGGGAGAACCTTTGCCACCGACTGGTAAATGTCCAGAGATAAAACTCATCTTTAATTAACGCAGAGGAAATATTATATACTGTGCATAACAAGGTATAAAAGGTAGGCCTCTTCAGATGCTCTGTTGCATAAATCCTTGTGCGCCTAATTTCTTGCGTTAATTGGGTGGTGTGGCGGGGGCTACACCATGGAGGAGAAGAAAAAGCGCAAGAAATACCCTCCGAAGGAGGGTTGGAAAGCCTACAACGAGAAGCTTGTAAGGCGTGGCGAACTCATGTTCGATGTGGAGTTCGTCAAATACCAAGGCAAAGAGCTTCTCAAAATTAACCGAAAGAAGCGGGGTAGACCATACGACTACCCCGACTCATTATTCAAATTCTCTGCGGTTTTGTATCACCTCTTCAACCAGCGTTACAGGCAAATTGAGGGACTGTTAAAGAAGCTCAGCATCTTGGTTCCAGGGCTGCCAGCCCCGGACTTCAGCACACCATGCAGACGATTCAAGAAGCTAGACCTGAAGATGACCCCTTTGAAAAACAATGAATCCTTTGTAGTCGCAGTGGATTCCACTGGAGTCAAGGTCACTAACCGCGGGGAGTGGATGCGTGAAAAGCACGGTAAAACCCGTCGAGGATGGATAAAAGTCCATATTGCCGTAGACGTGAAAACAAACAAACTTGTCACCCTTGAAGTCACGGATGAGGAGACTGCAGACTGTGAGATGTTCAAACCGCTGCTTGAACCTATCAAGAAACTCAAGGATGTTTTGGGTGATGGAGCACACGACACCTACGAGTGTTTTGAGTACTGTATGAGCGACCGGGGAATCGGTCCATCCGGGCTGAAGATTCGGGAGAAAGCAGACCGCACTGGACAAACAGACCGAGCATATGCTGTCCGCGAATTCCAAAAACTAGGCTACGAAAAGTGGAAGAAAAAACACAAGTACGGGATGAGATGGGACAGTGAAGGGTTCTTTAGCGGAACCAAACGCACATTTGGGGAGAGTGTTAGGGCAACAAGCTGGGCTGGGATGGTGCAAGAGGTGAGAAGCAAGTTCTGGCTGTACAATCTGCTACTAACCCTCTAGAGAGAATATACGAGGGAATTAGCCAAAAAGACCAATCCCACGAATTGTGCAACAGAGCATAAACACGCGACAGTAGTGTTAAAGGAAGTACTGTATTCTGGGCATGATGTGAATTTGCATGTTTTTGTAGGTTTGAGGTGATTTATTTTTGTATTTGGATATTGTTATCTTATGCGCAGCTTGTATGCAGTACTTGCTTTAATCATGCTTTTTTCCGGCTGCCTGTGGGGAGAGGAGGCGCCGCCGGTTGTTTCCTCTACTTTGGCCGAGCCTGCGGAGTCTTCATCGACGACTGTTACGGTTTCGTCCTTTCCTGAGACGACGTATACATTGAGGGATTATGTGATTACTTCGACCACGTCGTCGACTCTGCTGTCGGCCACTACTTCGTCATCTTTGTCGTGTCCGAGGGGGTATGCTAAGACGGTCGTCGGCTGCTGCGTCGACGTCAACGGGAACGGCCTTTGTGACCGGCAGGAGGGCCAGACTACTACAACGTCGACGACGCTGTTGAGTGGTTATTATAGGTTGTTTGATAAGGTGGCTAACAGGAGCATTGACATGCCGCTCACCAACAGCACTTCAGGCATCAGCAGATTCTATTATCAGTCCACTACTACTTCGACGATTGAGGGAATAACGGCGGCGTACAAGAACAAGTATAATTCCTATTATTATCGGGGGTATTGGCATATCGGAGGGCATGCAAACGATACCAAATGTTTTGTGAATACTACCAAGGGAGAATATCACTTGGTTAAATGCCCGGAATCGTACTGGCAATAACCGCCATATGCGTCACGTGAATAGAGTAGGAGGAGGACGTTTGTCCTCCGTCCACTCATCAACCGTACGTACGGATTTCCCGTATACGGCTTTCGTGTGTCGTCGCCCCCTCGCAGGGAACAGATAGGTCAGAAGCCGACCAAAGAGGATAATCTCTCCAAGCCTAAGGCTTCGAATTGGGCGTTCCTTATCCGATGGTTGGCTACGGGGGTCTTTTTCTTCTCCATGAAGGAGCGCAGACGCATTCATCCATCCCCTGAAGGAGGAGGTCTTATGCGCTTTATCGGATAAATTGCATCAAACCAGGCTTATGCGCAGCCCCAGCAGATCGTATGCCGTTAGGCTTCAGGCAGCTTGCGCACCGCCATGGCCCCATATCATCAGGCATCCGTCAGACTCGTCTTCAACTCTGGGTCTACTTTGCCCCCGATGAGTCCGAGGGGTGTTTCACCAGACTATAGTATACACTGATTGATAAATAGAATACAGGTTTAAACACTAGTATTTTTTAGTATATATATTTATTTATACTAGTATATTTAAGGTTATTTATGGTTAAAGCATATAAGATCCAGATGAACAAAAAAACAGGCCAGGCGTTTGTGACAATACCCAGAGTAATCATGGACGGCAAGGGCTGGAAGGAGAAGACGGAAATATCATACAAGATCGGCTCCAGCGGAGAAGTAATAATAACACAACTGCAGTAGGTTGCCATAAACGGTAAAACCTGCAGAAATATCGACTGAGAATTATCATTAGAGATTATCCGAGCCGATGATAACAGGTAAAAAATGGGACTAAAACATATGAAAGAGGCGGCATATGGTGTCCGTCTATACAAGATGTCCTCCGACGAGGACATCCGAAGGGAGGCAAAGTGGGGAGACGGCAACTTTAAAGACTTGAAACACGGATATGAGGCAATGTGGCGTACGCGAAGCAGCTTATATAAATTGTCAAACGTTTGAGGAGGTTTGTCATGAAATTTCCAGACGATATGCCAATTAGAAGCCCTGGATAAACTGGGAGGATTGAAATGAACCCAAAAAAGCTGAAAAAGATGATCAAACGGCAGACTGATAAGAAGAGGGCGCAGCGGCAGACTGGAAGGAGAACGGAAAGGATAAGCATCATCATGAACAAGAGGCAGGTCGCGCAGGACATATACGAGTCGCTGCAGGGGCTGCGGGGCGAACCCAAACGGAGGCGAAACGGCGGGGAATACAGCCTCAGGGTATACGACTACGACATGTTCAACTTCGGAGACCCCATAAAGGTCGGAAAGGCATCGCCTGCCGCTTCGACGAACCGACACAGTCGGGAAATGAGTGAAATCAAGAAGGAGCAGAGGAGGAAAATCCGATGGGGGCTGAATATCAAGCTGACAAAAGAAGATAGGAAAAAGGCAAAAAGGGAAGAGAGGAAAAGGAGGAAGAGGGAGGATGTCAAGCGCGTGAAGAGGACGACATCGAGAAAAGTCAAGACAGGTTAAAATCGGACAACGCCCAGAAGCCGTGATGACGGAGTCCGACGATCCAGGGAGGGAAAAAATGACGAGAATAAAATCCAGCAGCGACTACAAGATTTTCATGAAAGGCTTTCTCACAAGGGACGACCTTGGCGGAGTCTCGCCGCCGGATTCGTTCGACGTGACGGTCGAGAACCAGGGACGCTGGAAGTCGTACAGGTTCACATATGAAAGCGAGACTAAATGGTGCGGCACACCAGGCCAAGTTGACGACGTCCTGAGGAAAAACAGGCACAAGCCCGAAAGAACATACCTTGAAATCAAAAAGGTTGTTGGGGAATGATATGGCGGGTCTCAGGAAGGACAGGTCTGCATGGAGCGGTTCCATCAAGGATGTGACCCCCGCAGGCATTGACGCATGCAAGCCCGTCAGCGAGCGCATAGAGGGATTGAATATCGCAATAAGGCGTGAAAAAAGGATGCTGCGAGATCCGGACGATGCGAAAAAACAGGGAGGATGTAAGATGAAAGGGAACATATTCGATTTGATGAACAGGAAACCCGGGAAAAAACGGCCGATGAAACAGGGGCCCAATGCGGGCAGAACCTGGTGAGGGGGAGTATGACAGCGGTTAATACGGGCAAAAAACGGCCGAAAACATTGCCGAGGGGGATACGGAAGAAGTTGTTGACCAGGGAGGACGGCAAGACCGTGCCTCAGACGAAGGGATTCTACCTCGTCTTCATCAGAGGAAAGGGAAAAAACACAAAATACAAGGCGGTGGCATGGGAATACCATGCGGAAAGCAACTGGTGCAGGACGAGGAAAAACGCGGTCGAAAAGGTCGTCAGCCATCCGCGGCTGATCATCCAGTAGGGAATATTAGCGGGCGGCACATTATGAGCCTAGCATTCGAATGCGCATTCACTCATGCACCTGCGATACTCCGGAGCGCATCCTTTCACGCATGATGCGAGGTCGTCTTTGTCGCATCCGTCCTCGAAGGCGACTGCGCATTTGTCCAAGCAGACCGTCCTCGGGTTGGGAGCCTTCTCAGCGGTCTTCGTGACGGAGTGACAGGCCTTCTGGCAGGTGACCAGATCCCTGCCCGATTTTGAGCAAACCCCCTCATCGGAGGCGACACAGTCCTTGACGCATGAGTCGGTGAGTCCCTTGCAGCCGTAGTCGCAGTTTGTGAGGCATTCCAGGCCGGCCATATCCGCGCCGTCAGCGATGGTCGTCGTAGTCTTAGGGCCCTTGAGGCCTTTTTCCAGGATTACCCCTCCCGAATCCGAAGAAGAGCACAGGCAGCCGCATACGATGCATGCCATGAAAATTGCCATTACCCGGTTATTTTTCATTTTTAGCCTACCGGATTGCATCTGTTGTTGGCGCAGCCGTCAGGACAGATGATTAAGCTGTGATTTAGGCGATTATCCGCTCCGCAGTAGCATTCATAGATTATCGAGCCGCTGCAGTAATCGCTGTCCGTATTCCACCGGGTGTAGTCGGAATTGTATCCCTGGCAGCTGCCTGCGGCATAATAGGAGATTCCTCCGTCCGAGTCGATGCATCGCCGGAGCGTGGTCGTAGTCGTCGTCGGATTGCATCTTCCCTGAGAGCAGCCGCTTGGGCATGTGCTGCCTGCGGCATATATGAGGTCTGCGTCGCCGCAGTAGCATTCATAGAGGTTTCTGGAGTCTATGCAGTAGTCGTTTACATTATACCATGTATGGACCTGGTTGTATCCCGAACATATCCCGGCAGTAAAATAATCCCTGCCACCGTCGGAGTCGATACAATGCCGGATCGTAGTGGTGGTCGTCGTCCGCTGAGTAGATGTCGTCGTCCGCTGCGTGGAAGTCGTGGAGCCCTGATGTAGCGTCGTGCTCGTCGCGTCGGCGTACAGCGGGCCTAGGCATATGCAGTCACACTGCCACCCCCATTGTTGGCCGATACAGCATCCGACACAGCCCTGGTGATGGCAGGCCAGCCGGCCGTCGTATCCCGACCATTGAGGACAGTCCATGAACCTGCCCCCCTGCGTTTCGCAAATCCCGTCGACCGCGTATTCGAGAGGATGATTTCCTTTCGGGAATTCTGCGATGCATCTGGCCTTGCAGCCGTTGTCAGAGCACCCTCCCAGGGTGATAGTCGTCGTAGGACGTAGGGTAGTCGTCGACGCGGCGGCCTGAACGGTTGAGTTGCAGCAGCAGTATCTCGGCTGGCACCAGATGTCCCCGAGCTGGGCGCGGACGCCTTTCCCCCGGCAGGATATGCCCCCGTCGCAGTACCATGAGGCCATATCCTTGTCTTCGCATGCGTCGTCGCAGCTCATGTCGCTCGCGTTGACGCATCTGGCGCCTATGCACGCCTCCCAGCTCTCGCACTTCTGGTATGCCTGAATGCTGGATTTGATAATGCATTGGGAGTCGGGCCTGCCGGGATGCTCGCACCTGGGCTTCTCGAAGTACAGCACCACGCTTCCCTGGTGGCACCTCGTATAGTTGCGTTCCGCACCGCAGTCGGCATGCGTCGTGCAAGCGATAGCCGCCGCGGTCGTGGTCGGAGGGTCCGGCAACGTCGTCGAAGTCGTTGTCACAGTCGTTTGAACCGGTCTCGGAGCCTGGGTCGTCGACGTCGTCGTCTGCCGGACAGTCGTCTTCGTCGTGGCCGTCAGCTCGTCCGCGTCGCAGATCCCGTTTCCTTCCCTGTCGAGGCAGCAACCGGCGGCGTACCGCATGTATGGCGGATTGCATACCATCTCTTCAGGATCGTCCGCCTGTGGGCCTCCCCAAAGGCACCCGGATAGAACGGCTACGCTCAGAAGGAAAAACACGACCCACGATACTTTCCCTGAGGGCATCTTTGTTCGGTTATCTATAAAATCGGGGCTATAAAACCTCCGTAGCCCTACGGCCTGACGTGGAATGCCATCGCCTTTTCTACCAGGCTGTGGTCCGAGTCGTCCGAATCCGCCTTCAGGACGACCAGGTCCATCCATATCACGGGCTTGGTTTAATTCGTCTCTTCCGCCGGATGATGATCCAGACCGCTACGACCAACACGACAAGCAGGATGGCTGCGACGACAGCTATGATAGCGGTCAAACCCAAACCTGCGAAGAGCAGGCCCTTTTCCATCACCGTCGGTTCCTTCAGTTTGGCTGCGGCGTAGACGACGAAAGGTATCTCGTACGGGACGTCCTCTCCGACCACTGCCATCTTCCAGGTGCCGGGCTTCGGATCCGATATTATGTAGTATTCTGGGTGGTTTTCGGGACTGGAGTAAGTTGCGCCGGGGTATCGGAGGGTTACCTTTTTTCCATCGGGGTCCGTGAGTTCCACGTCGAGGTTGGAGAACTGCTCCTGCTGCATCATGAAGATGACCTCGGAATCGTTGCCGCCGACAGCCACATCGTAGACTATGACCTGGCCGTCCACGGTGATGACGCCCCCTCCCTCGAGCCTCTTTTCGGTGTATCCCTTGGCTTTGGCGTGTATGTCGGTGAATGCCAGGATGAGCCCGTCGACGTCCTGCGCCTTATAGAACCCGCAACCGGTATCGCAGGCTATCTGCCGCAGGAGCCGTTCGTTGTATGCGTTGCCGAACGCGACCGTGCACACCTTGACGCGGCTGTACCTCGCCATCCTTGCCGCATCCAGCGGCTTGAGCGAACCGGCGTTGTTGTATCCGTCGGAGAGGAGTATCATGACGTTCTCCCTGTCCGTGCCGAACTGGTCGGTCGCGAGGGAGATGCCTTCGCCGACGGCGGTGTTCTTCCGCTTCTGGAGCCGGTCTATGGCGGCGAGTGTATCCGCCTTGGACGAACCGAGGCCCGCCTCAAGCGTCGCCTCCGTCGAGAAGGACACCAGCCCCGCCCGCTCGTCGTCCAACATCGAGTTGACTATCGATTTCGCGCTGATCTTCGCCGCATTCAGCTTCGTCATGTTGTTCATGACAAGGTAGCCCAATCCTGTGCCGTTCTTCAAGAAGACGAGCGTATTATGCGTCTCGTTGGTCGAGTTGACGAGGTTCCTGATCCTCATCTGGTCGCCCATGCTGCCCGAATCGTCCAAGACTATCATGAGGTCTAGTTTAATCGGCCCCTGCGGCTTTATCAGAAGGAAACCCGTGGCATTGGCATTTGACACTACGATGTCCGGGGAGTATTGCCTGGGCGCGTCGTCGAATTCCCATTCGTTCCCCCTCGGGCAGACGCATTCCATCCTCGAGCGGTCCGCGGCGGTGCAGCCGTAGGATAGGACGTCCCCCAAGGTGTCAACCGCGGCATAGTATGTGTCCGCAGTAGAGAGGCAGCTTAGGAGTTCCGCACCGCTCTTTTCGGCTCTGCACGCAGCCATGAGGTTCTCATGGAAGTTATTGTCACATTTGTCGCGGGCCAGACAGCAGGTAGAATAGCATTTGTCGTGGAGGTAGCATGAGGGGCTGAAGTCGATGCCGGCGGGATATCGGGGGACCTCGATGGTGACGTCGGCGCCCGGTCCGCAGTAGTTCTTTGCAGGATTGTATCTTTCGAAGCCAGAGACTGACGTGGAAAGGATGAAGGCCGCAACCAACGCTATGACCACCCTGCTAAACATTCGACCACCCATAATCTAACCGGAATGGGCGATTATAAAGGCAAGAAAAAAGCAGGCCGGGGGTCCTTCCAATGGGATGCGGATTTGTCCATCAGATTCCCGAAAGGCTCAAGGTTATTATTCTGGCAGGGAAAATGATGACCATGCCAGTTAAAACGACCGTTCTGTTTGTAGGCGACGAAGACCTCCACCGATCGGTCAAAGAGGGCCTCGAATCCTTAGACTATTCCGTCGACTTTGCGGGTTCCGCATCGGAATGCCTGAGATACGTCGAGGAAAAGAGGCCGGACCTCGTTCTATTGGACGTTATGCTCCCGGACATGGACGGGTTCGCCCTCATGGAGAGGCTGAAGCTGACCGGCGCCAAAGGTGTCCCGGTCGTATATATGACAGATAAGCCGAGCATGGCGATGACGAGGAAGGTCGGCATCCTGACCGCGGAGGATTTCATCGTGAAGCCGATAAACATAGCCGAACTAATCCTCCGCATCCAGAAGACCCGGATATGGAGATGCTACGTCAAAAGGCCGAAGACGGCTGCGGATAGGAGGCCTTTGAACCCAAGGTGGGACTTGGGGGGTTAGGAGTTTTCTCGCAGGCTTTGCAGGAGGGATACCGGTTTATATAGTAGCGTTAGAAAGGTATTACATGTTTTCGCGGGCGATTGCCTTAGTGGGGATTGTCGCCATACTCTCTGGCTGCCTGACAGAGAATCCGGTGTGCAATACGCCGTATATCCTCGTCGGGAACGGCTGCTGCCTTGATGAGAACGGCGACAACATCTGCGACCGCGACAAACCGGTCACAACGACTACGACCACGTCGACAACCACCACATCCTCTACCACCACGACGACGAGCACGACCTTTACGACAACCACCCTACAGTACGTCCCGCACGACGAATATATTGTATACACAAGCAGCCTTTACGGCGTCAGCATCAAATACCCCCTCGCCTGGAGTATGACCGAGCAGGCGAAAGAGGATGAGATAGTAGGATTCTACAGCCCGGAGGACGGAAACACCTCCCGAGGCGCCGCCACGGTGAAGATAGTCTACGGGAAATTCACAGTCCAGCCGTCCGCCGAAGACTTCGCCTATGAGACGAACGCGGAGCAGAAAAAATTGGGCGTCGGATACATGCAGACGTCGGTGACCAACGACACAATCGACGGCAAAATCACGATAAGGCACGCCTACACAGCAAAGGAAGGCAAGGACAGGATCACAGTCCTCGAATACATCGTATACTACAACACCCACACGTATGCGATGACGTACAAGGCGCAAACACCGTTATACGAGAAATACCTGCCGATTTTCCAGAACATGACGGAATCGGCCAAGATAGGATAGATTCGTGTCGAGTCCTTGTGTCGACGAACCAATCCGGGGGCAGTCACCCGAAGACTCCCCTGAGGAAGTTCAATACGCCGCTGGCAATACTCTCTCCCCCGCCGCCAACCCGTGGAGGCTGGGGACGCAATGTGGTGGAGGTCGTGGTCTGAGGGCTTTTGAGAGTCGTCGAGGTCGTCGCCGCGGTTCCCCCGCGGCAGTCCGGATCGTAGACCTGTTTTTTGCAGAATGTGTCGGCCGCATCGGACAGGTCGAAGCTGCCCATCGCATTCCCGTCGTCGTAGCCATAGACCGTCAGGGAGCGCAGGCTGCGTTTGAACGGCAGAACGACGGTGAAGCCGCTGGATTCCTTTGTGACGTAGTGGGGGGTGTTTTCGTCCAGGTCGCCTTCGTCCGCGATCTGGCAGTATCTCGGATTCTGTATGATCCTAGCCCACCACACGTCGCCTTTGTCGGTCTTCGCGACCAGCTTCAAGGACCCGTCGTCGACGTGGTCGGGCAAAAACCCGGGCGCCGTCCCGTACACGATCTTGGCTTCGTCCATTGTGACGCTACCCTTCCTCGCCGTCAAATGGACTACGACGGCCTTCCGGTAGTCCTGCTCGGCATAAACCGCCTGGGATATCACCACAAGCGCCAAAACCGCCATTATCGTCCGTTTATCCATTTTAACATGCAGGTATCTCGTCGAATGATTCGTCCCCGCAAAGGTCGCATGCAGGACCGTACTGGTTGCCGCTCTTCATCACACAATTGCCCGGATTAGCCGGGTTATAGGGGGTTGGATCTATCTGCCAGTGGTCGCCGCAGCACTCCTGCACTCCGCCGCTGCGGTAGTCGCACCAGTTCGGCGAGTGTGTTCCGAGGTCCGGGGCCGCGATGCCCCGCCCCTGCCAGTGGACGGTCCACAGGCCGGAGCAGTCCGCGGCCTGCCCGTCGACGCACTCGTCCTCGTCCATCCCCGTCTCCTGCGCATAGTCCTCGCAGGAGCACTCGTAGTCCTTGTCGGCTTTGCCGTTTGCGGCATAGTTGTTTCTGCAGGCCTGCTGTTGCGCCGCAGACTTCGGCCAGCATTTGACGCTCGGGCAGAACAGGAAGCAATCGGCGTCATCAAGGCCGTGGGCGTTCGCGTATGCGACACATGCGGCCTGGCTGTTGAAGGTGTTCTTGCATGTCCCGCCCCCCTCGGACGACGAGCCGTCGCAGCAGTACTCGTCCCTCAGGCCGAAGAGGGCGTGGCCCGATTCGTGAAGCAGGGTGTTGGGGGCGTTGAATTTCACGGAGAAGCGGTCGCCGTTCCTGCAGGCGCGTTCCGCACCCCTGAAGACTATCACTGCGGTGTTCGAGAACGGGCAGTCCTCGTCGAAGTCCGCGGGCAGGTCCCATTTCTCGCACACCCCTTCGTAGTCCCCCTCCCCGTCGTGGAAGTATATGTTGTACTTGCAGGCATTGTTCGTGAATATCGGGTTGGCGAGGTATCCGTTGTTGATTAGGTTCTGTATGTCGGTCGTGAACTGCGCCTGGTTCCCGGCGTAGTCTTCGTCCCTCACGAAGACGATATTTATCTTGTCTTCAGGGTCGCCGTTGTAGATGTATTTGGAGCATCCTGTGCACGCCTCGCACGGGCCGCCGCAGTCGATACCCACCTCCTGCGGGCTTCTGACTTCGTCGTCGCAGTCGCAGAGATCTCCCTGTCCGTCGCCGTCCGAGTTTTCCTGCCCCGGGTTGGGATTATCGGGGCAGTTGTCGCAGGCGTTTCCTACTCCGTCGCCGTCTGAGTCCGTCTGGCCCGGATTCGGGACGTTGTCGCAGTTGTCGCATGCGTTTCCGAACGTGTCGGCGTCGAAGTTCTCCTGGCCAGGATTAGGCGTGTTGACGCAGTTGTCGCATACGTTCCCGAGTCCGTCGCCGTCATTGTCGGTCTGCGGCCCAGCCGATTCGGGGCAGCTGTCGCATACGTCTCCCACGCCGTCGCCGTCGCCGTCTTCCTGGCCGGGATTGACGAGGTCGGGGCAGTTGTCCACCCCGTTGCATATGTCGTCTCCGTCGCTGTCCTGACAGCATCTGCCGCCTAGGCAGTAGTATCCTGCGCCGCACGCGAGGTTGGAGCTATGCAGTTCTCCGGCGTCAGTGCACGTGTATTCTGTGACAGTGTATTTGCCGACGCATTCGTCGGTGTGCTGCACCGAGATCGCGCCGCCCGTGTTGGTTGCGACGTTTCCGGCCGTGTATTTGTCCGGGCCGTCGGAGTCGACGCAGCCCACGCACCCGAAACCGTTGACTTCCGAACCGGGCGCGGTCCCTTCGCAGGTGTCGCATACGTCTCCGACCCCGTCGTCGTCGGAGTCGGCCTGGTCCGGATTGGCCGTGGCCAAACAGCAGCAGTAGCGGCAGAAGCTATCGAAGCCGATGTCCCAGCATGTATTGCAGGAGTGGGTTATCCCGATCTGCGCGCACTGGGTGCCGTTGCATGTCGCAGGGCAGTTGTCGCAGGCCTCTCCGACACCGTCCTCGTCCGGGTCCTCTTGTCCGGCGTTAGCCACAAGCAGGCAGTTGTCATTTGCGATAACACCGTCCTTGTCGATATCGATTGCCGATACCACGCTTATATTGGGCCTCTGGATGCTGAGGATCTTGCACGCCTTGGAGCCCACGTCGCAGCCTAGTAGGCACTTCGTAGCCCTGTATTGGCATCCCCCTTTCAGGCTCAACGTCCCGTTATCGTAGTATGTGCCGTTACCGCAGTAACTTAGGCAACTCCTCTTCGCCAACGTCGTGGTCGTTGTAAAATACAGCCTAAAGGTCACGGTCGTCAGCTTCAAGGTGGTGGAGGAGGCCTTCCTCATGGTCGTGGTCGTCGTAGACGACGAGGTCGCCTTGCCCGTAGACGTTGTCGTCGGAAAACGCCAAATGCTGATGGTCGATGAGACAAACGCATACTTAGAGAAGGTGGTCGTCGTAGTGGAAGAATCCCTTGCCTGGACTGCGGCTGCGGAAAAAAGCACGGAAAAGGATATGATGGCAAGGATGCACAAAACCCTACTTTCGAGAATCCGCGCCATTACATACTAATAGTCGTATCAAAGGGTTAATAATCCTTTGGCTATGCCGTGCAATCCCATGGACTCATTATTTCCTGATGCGCGTAAGGTAGAGGTAAAAGAGAAACAGCAGGATCAGTAGCAGTACGACCCACAACCGCGAGGTCGAGTATAATATTCTAGTAGTATTGTTGACCAATCGCACCAGTTTCTCCTGGACATTTTTTATCCTTCTTTTAATCTCTTCGGGACTTGGCAGCTTCAGGGGGCCCAAGACGATAGGCTCCTCGACGGTGACATTCGACTTCGCCCCGGCAACCTCCAAGCCGCGGACGTCCCATACCCCGACATCCAGGTCATGGCTTCCATCATCCGCATAGTCCGCAGCCAGGACGGAGTAATCCACGGAAACGCCCCTATTGGACCACAGATAGACGTTCCTCTCCGGCTTCGACTCCAGACCCACCGGCAGATAGAGACGGATGCTGTACGGCCCGCTCTGGTTCGACTTCAGGCTAACGGTCACAGTGAACGGGTCCCCCCTGGCGACGAATGGCGGATTCTCCACGACGGCTGAGACGTCGGGGATGCCGCACCTGTCGCAAGGCCCGCCGCAGTCGATCCAATCCTCGCCCTGGTTCTGCCGCCCGTCATCGCACGATGGCGCCGGGACCGTAGAGGCCGTCGACGTCGTCGAAGAGGCAGTGGAGGACGTCGTCGCAGACGTCGTCGTCACCGTGGTCGAACTCGTCGACATAGTCGTTGTCGTTGTCGGCGGAAGCAGCTCATCCACGGTCGGTTGCCGGTATAGGGTCGAGGTCGTCGTCGTGATGATCCTCCTCAGGGTGGACGACGTCGAGGACGTCGACGACGGGCTCAGAGTCGATGTGGTCGTCGTGCAAGGCTGACACCTGAATGTCGACGGTTCCAAACAGCATCCGCACATCTGGCATTCACCAGGGCTTATACAGCTGCAGTCGCCGCAGCATCCGGGATTGGAAGGCATGCATCCGGCCGTGGCCCAACGGCAGTTCGGACATAGGGAACAGTCTCCTTCGACGGAACAGATGCAGCTGCCGCAGCATGGAGGTATCACGACCATCGAGGTGCCAGAAGCAAATGCCGCCATCGCCGACAGCAGTATGATGACGAGCATATGTTTCATTTGCCGGTTATCCCCTTTATCTTAGACTCGATTTCGATGAGTTTCTCCTGCTGGCTCCTCGTTATCTCCCTGAAGCTCTGCTCGTCCATCTCCCTATGGTGGTATTTCACCCTGGCGAGCTCTAGCATCTCCTTTATCTGGTCACGTTGCCGCTCCAAGTCCCCGAGTCTAGGTTTCCTGGCCCTCCTGAAAAACAACTGATCGGCGAGTATGACGGCGAGGATCAGGAATGCGACGGCGACAACCACGACGAAACCGTATTTTTCCACGACGGAACTGTTGTAGGACGACTCGGAAGCTATGTTGAAATTCAGCGTATAGAGTCCACCGGCCTCTGCAGGCTCGGTTGTCCTCTGGTTAGGGTTCACATCGCCGAGGCGGAGGTAGACATCATAGTACTCGCCAGGCAGTACTGTCACGGAGTAGAAACCCCTCTGGTCGGTCTTCGATGAAGCCACCGCGTTGGTGTGATCCTTGCTCGTGTAGACTTCCACATTAACGCCCGCCATGCTCCTACCTGTGCTGCCATCCCTGACATAACCCTGCAGAAGGGTCTCTTCGGTGGTAGCGCAGACCGCTAAAGTTAAAAACGACAAGACAAAAAACAATCGAACAAAGCCCATAGAGAGGATATTGACAGATAGGATATTAAAAACCCCAGACCATCAGCCCATGAACGGAAACCACCCCCGAGGTATTTCGCGGTTTTCCCATCCTAGAGGAAGGATATGTCAAGAGGCCCCGAATCCAGGTATGCGAGGATATTTGCGGTAAAATAGCGGTGTTTCCCAATTATCCATATGCAACCCACTCCAAAGGCCCATGTCGTTGCGGATGTCCGAACCTCCGTCGACGACTTGCTGAAGCCTTCTCCAAGGCTCGAGGTTCCCGACTCCCTGAAGCCGCTACGGGCGGCTCCTACGATCCTGGTCGTTGAAGACGACGATTTGACCCGGGAGATGACCATAAAGGAGCTTGGAAGGCATTACAAGGATGCCGTCTTCCTCGAGGCAAGGAGCGGTAAGGAGGCAACGGACATACTGTCCAAGAGGGCAGTCGACTGCATGGTCCTCGACTTCTGCCTTGGGGACAAGCCCGACGAGATCCACGGCGAAGGCGTCCTCGCATACCTCGGGGAAAACAGGCTCGTCGTCCCGACGGTCGTGAGGTCCGGCAGCTGGTCGAACCCCGAAACCGTCGCCGCAAGAGAGCAGATAACCGAGGGCATAATCAGGGGAGTATACACGGCGGAGCTCAAAGACAGGGAGTTGAGACAGATCGCTGCAGTCCCAGGACTTCCCGTCCTCGTGGATTTCATGTGCAAAGGAGACAACTTCGACATCCTCGCAGCGAGGCTCGACATCGTCAGGCTTCATTCCGGCAGGGAGGCTGAAAAGCTCGGCCAGAAGATAAGCCCGCTAGAAAGCGTCGTCGGAGCCTTGATAAAGGACATACTAGCGGGATTGAACGTGGGCAGGAGGGAGACTACACCCACCAAGTACTGGATTTCGAGGCTTGAAGGGGCGGGGAACGACTTCTTCATGTTCTTCAACAGGTTCGCAAGGAGGGCGAAACAGGAACCCGGATACGCAGGCAATGAGACCCTGAGAAAGGCGGTCGAAGCCGTTGAGGCCGAGAACACGGGCAAGAGGTTCTCCTTCGAGAGCCTCATGATTGCGGCGGGATCATCGCACCCCAACGCCCATGCGCTCCTGAACAGGCTCCTCCTCTGCAGAGACCTCGTCGCCCAAACCTCCCGCCAACACGACGGATTGGGCGCAGCCGCCGCCGAATACGCGCCCGGACTCTTCAAACTCTATGATTCGGCACTCGGATACTACCGCAACTCCAAAAAGAGGGAGAGGACGCAGGTCAACATAGCCGAATACATGGCTGCGGTCCTTCCCAATCTGAGTTCGATGCACTCCGTCCAGATAGGATACAGGGCCCCTTGGGAGGACGTCGGATCAGCGAACGTGGACCCCGTCCTCTTCGACACCGCATTCTGCGAACTCGTAACCAACGCCTGCAAGGCCGCGAAACAGGCGGAAAAGCCTGAGGTCGGCATAACAGGCTGCTCCTTCTCCCGGAATAGCCTGCCGCCGGCAGCAATGGAATTCTTCCAGGCTGCAGGCGTCAAAGGCAAATTCGTCTACCTCGCGATACACAACAACGGCCGCCAGATGGAGGGACACATGATGGAGGCGTTGAACCGCGGAGACACATCAGTCCTCGGCGAAAGCGCATTCGGCACCGGAGGCACCGGGCTGAAAAGCCTGATGGCCGACATCCTCCCCAACGTCCCCGGCTTCCTCCAGTTCGAAAAGCGGGGGGAGAGCACCGGCGCCACAATCTTCATACCCGAAGGCGAGGCAACCGAGACCGCTAAACCCGCCGGAATCCCGTATTCGAGGGCTATGAGATATGCCGATGACGATGAGCCTCCGAAGGCTACCGGCAGAGTCCGCGAGGCGGAACCGCTTAAAACCTCCAGCGGCCCTGCGAAGGCTCGGGTCATCCTCGTCGACGACTTCAGGGAATTCCCGGAAATGTTCAAGGAAATGCTGGACGGCACATTCGGCGGCAAGATCGAAGCAGTCGTATGCACGACAGTGAACGAATTCCTGAAGGCAAGCGAGACCCCCTTCGACGCGGTCGTCTCGGACTACGTCCTCGAGGCCCCACACTTGGCTAAGGCCGTAGAAGATGAGGAAAAATGCATAGGGCGGACCGGGAGAACCGTCCTGAGGATCGCCAGGGAAAGGAATCCCAAAGCCCTGACCGTGATCTACAGCATCGACGACGTATACGACCCGAAAAGCCCAGGAGCCGAGAAAATAGACCCTAATCTGGCCGCACCCGCCGACCCGCAAAACACCGACTGGGGCCTGAACAAAGGCGACAGCGGCATCATGGTCTCCGATGGAATCGGATTCAGGAGGCCGAGTCCGGACGAGCTCGGAAAGCTGGGCATCGCCTCAGGAGAAAACTGGTCCTTATCCCTGACCAAGATACTCGAAAACCGCCTGGCACAGAAGCTAACGACATAGACGACGCGATATGACCGCTCAAATGCCGGGGGAACGCTCCTTTACTAGCCTACTTCGCGCTCAGGTCACGGTTATGACCTTGTCCAAGTGGAATACTGCCTGCTGGCCATTCCATACGTCGGGGTTCTCATACTCGCCTATCAGGCGCTTGCCGCGGCCGCAGTTCTCGGCGCCCGTCGTCTGCTCTATGAGGGTGCAGTCGTAGACGCTTATGTCATAGTGATGTTCGCCCTTCCGGGTGAAATACTCCATCTCCGAGGCGTATCCATCCTCCTTGTGGGTGAACGGCGTAATCGGCATCCCGAAGCCGAAAGTCGTTATGCCGTTTTCGCGGGCAAACGAGTCGGCGAAGGCGATGTTGACATCCTGCCCCCCGTCGCCCCATCCGCCAGGGGAATACGTGTGGATCACGACTGAGTAGTTCTTCGCTGAATCGAGGTTCGTGAACATCAGGTCCTCCCAAAACTTCTCGCTCAACGCGACCGTCTCCTTGTCGGGCGTGAACGTCAACCCGATGCCGGTGGCCGCCAGGACCTCCCCAGCAGGTGTTGTCGTGGTGGTGGGCAGAATCTCAGCCGTGACGGTCGTCGTTGGGACCGTCTCGGCCAGAGTTGTGGTGACCGCCTTCTTGAGCTGGGTCGTCTGAGTCCCGAACGACTTATTGAATGAGGCCGACCCGTTGACACCGACTGATAGTTCGCTGTTATAGGAGGTGACGCAGCCAAGCACTAAAGACGCTAATACCAATGCAATTAATCCCTTCATAGCCCCTAATTCCCCGTTGGAACATAAAAGCACCCTAATCTGCCCCCAGTCAATCGTCTGCCAGTATGAAGACGCCATTTCTTAGCTTATTTTAACCCATACATAATGAGAGGACATATGGTTTTAAGCGTCAGGCACCAGCTTAAGGCGGCCCGCGGATGGGTGGCGGCCTTCTATTTGCCGGCGTTTGTTTTGCTGGGCGCGGGGGTTTTTTTTTCCCATCGTAGCGGGGTCAATTTCGGCAACCTGACCAGGGACCCCACATACCTGATGAGGATGAGCCCCTTCGTCGGCGTGTACTCTAACCTGGGCGTACTCATGTGGGCCGCCACCGCAGCCGTGTGCTTTTATACTGCGGCCATAGTCAAGCGCTTCGGCAAAAGGAATAACCATGCGGGTTTTTTTCTGGCATCCGGCTTCATCACGCTGATACTCCTGGTCGATGACCTGTTCCTTGTCCATGAGACCATCGCCCCGTACCTATTCAATATCACTGAGATAATCACCTTTGGAGTCTATGGGCTCGTATTCGCCGCCTACGCCTACTGGTTTAGGTCGGTACTCCAGGCGACCGATTACGTGATTTTGCTCGCTGCCATCCTCCTCTTCGGCGGCTCGCTAGTTTTTGACCAGATCTATAACGCAGTATCCACCTGGCAGTACCTGTATGAAGACGGGCTCAAATGGTTCGCTATTGTCAGCTGGATGACGTACTACTGCAAGACGTCGTATGATGAGGTCAAAAGGACGCTCCACAAAGGAAACCGATAAAGACAAATCACGCCTGAACCCAAACACATGCCACAACGACTCTGCCAGGATTTTGCACAGCTTTCTGGTTGTGGCAGCCCAATCGTAGGATCATACAAGGACCGGTTTGGGTGATAAGAGACGCCCAGATCGCGCTTTAGGCGAACGGGTTCAACGCCCAACCGTTTTGGGGGAGGAGTTAGGCGTTTGGGTTCATCTCTCATACCTAATTACGCAAGAGACTATATGAACCTATCGCAGATAGACTGAGGACATACTATGTTTGTGTGTTCTACACTTTGATGATTCTCACGGCTGCTGCAGTGAGTCCTGCTAGTAGTGCTGTTAAAGGGGGTATGCAACTGCATGGAGAGTTTGTCGAAGCCTCTGCCGTGTTTTTCACCGTCCCTGTCACACATTTACCGGTTTTACATGCGTTTCCTGCACGGTAAAACATGCATTCGTCGTCCTTCTTGCAGGAGACATCAGCGGTCTTCACGGTCGCCTTGTAGGTGCCCATCGGCTTCTTAGGATCGAGTTTTTCGAACATCTCATTCGTCGTGATTTTGAACGAATTCGTTGCCTTGTTATTCGTGCCTCCCTGGACTGCTGTGACCGTCACTATCGTGTCGTAGTCGTGGGGTGGCAGGGGGACCGCGATTTGTCCGTCAATCACCGGTAACCGGTACTTGTAGGATAGTTTCTTGTTTGGTTCTGCGAACGCAACGTCGACGTCCGCGTAGAGTCCACCGAACTTTTTACCGTTCTGGTCGGTTACGTCCATGACAAGTTCGGTACCATCCTGACTGGTCGCGTCCATCCTCAGGTTCCCGTACTTGCCAGAGTACCCTGGTACCTCACCCTCCTGGTATTTCGAGTCGTTGTTCTTGTCTTGGAAGATGTTGTGGAGTATGAATACCTGTTCGAGATTGGTGCGGTTGCTGCCTGCCTTGAACCTGCCCTCAAGGCGTGGGTCGTTCAGGCTGTGGAATGCGAGGTATAGGTCTCGGGCGTACCAGATATGTCTAACCCCTTTTCCGTCTCCGTAATCTCGGGGTGTTGAGAACACCTTCCAGACTTCGTCGAGTCCAAGCGAAACTGGGTCGTCATCGGAGCCTCCGTAATCTTCGCCAGAGTCCTCAAGGTCGAGGAGTACACCTGCGATGGAGATTTCCTCGGCAGCGAAGTTATTCTTCTCGTCTATCTTGTAATTCGCCTCAATATTCCATTCGGTGTTTCTGCCGCCAACCGGATATAATCCCGTGCTGCCTCCGCCGTAGTGCTTACTAATCATCAGGGCGCAGAACTCGGCCCAGCCTTCTGTAAGGGCGCTGTCCGTGTCGGGATTCACTGAATAGCCTGCGTGGAACGTGCCTGCCTGACGTCTTGCCTGCTCGGTGGGGTTTTCAAGCTCCGCGTAATAAATGTGGTGGCAGTATTCATGGTATTCCCTGTTGATGGGTGCAGTCCAATCATCGAATTCAGCGTTATTCGCCCTAATCCATATGCCGGGGGGGTATCTGGATGTGGGGCTGTTCGTCTCGATGGAATGCCATGTACCGTCGTTTAGGTCGATGTGGACGCTCTCCGCCACCGTGCCCGTGAGCTTTAGGACGTTCTCCTTGAATTCGACGGCCCTCAATACCTCGGCGTATAACCTTCCGAGTTCTGATAGTTCATAGAACTGGCTTTCACGTAAGTTCATCTGATAATTTTCAAATTTCTTGTCCTGCGTGTCGGCGCCCCTAATGAAATGTAGTATCCTCCGGTCCCCCCTATTACTACTGACCGACACCTTATGTTGACTGTTGTTGAAATCTACCAGTATGTCGAGCTTGTTCCCTATGGCGAACATGTTCTTGTTCTCGTAGCTGAAGAAACCCTTGTCGTCGGTCTCAGTCCTGAACTTCTTGTCATCCTCGTGCCGGACCCCACTCTTGTCAGCATATCTGAACACAACGTACGCGTTCTTTATCGGCATGTTGACTCCGCCCCCCTGTGTGTAGTCGACGTAGTAGACGTACCCTTGTATACTTGCGGTGGCGTTGTTGGATTCGTTAGCGGCCGGCCAGTAGCAGACCTTGCTTTTGAAGTCAGTTTTAGGGTCTCCCGTGATCTTGTAGCTTGCCAGGGATTTGCGGGCATCTGTTACCGCACCGTCGATTGCGGACTTTATGCTGCCTGGTTTGTTGCAGTCGGAGACGCTTTGGATTATTTGATACGTTCCGCTGCCGGCCGGAGTCATCTCGGTTATTGTGTCGATGCGCCCCCTATAGTTCTGGTTGGAGTCGCATGCTACCCCGGCGCAGGGGAAGTTTTCAGCTTTAGCGTCCTCCCAGCGTACCTCGTAGGCTTTCCCGGACGTGCTTCCGCCCAGCGGCGATGTGTCTTTTTTCTTCCCGTCTGTGCCCGCCAACTGCATCTCTGTCTTCATGAATTCGGCTATGGTCGTTTGCATCGCCAGTATCTGCACGCCGTAGTTCTTGTGGCAGCCTGTCGCCTGGTCCGACTTGCCAAAGTAGAAGTTGGCGACCGCCGTGTTCTTCTTCCCATTCTCTGGCTGCGCAGTGTACGGGACGTATGACGGGGATGCGACCGTGACCTGCGAAGGCAGTGACTTGTATTGGCGCGCCACCTCCCCCAAGATCTTGAGGCAGACGTCGCATTCAGTCGCACCGTTGCAGAGGGCCTCGCCCAACCTCTTCTGCACGCAATTCCACCCGTACCAGTCGGAGCTCGCGTTGTTCTTCTGCACAGTATACTCGGCTAGCTTGGCCCCGACCGGGTATGCGCGAACGTCGTAGAAGTAAACGTGCGCTGGGATAGTCTGCTCGAATGTGTCCCAGTTCCTGAAACCGACCTCGAACGTCTGCTCCCCGCTGTATTTCATGACCTGGTGGAAGTCGTTAGTTCCATAAATCGGCTTATCCGATAGGGGATAAAACCTGCCCTCAGAGGAGAACTGCAAGGCCTTAGCGTCTTTTCTGATTTTCAGGTCATTGACATAGAATTTGACCTTGACAGCCTGCAGGTAATAGATGCCCTCAGGCATCTCCATAAAGAGGCCGGCCGCATTTGACTTCGCTTCTGCGCCACCCCATGCGACATTGCCGGCGCAGTCTGTCCACGCCTGAGCGCAGACAAACAAGGGAAGTATAAGAAAAAGTATCAAGCAAACAATAAGTCTACCCATGATAACAAAACAACATCACCGGATAAAAATTCAAATCGAAGAATGCCAGCCGCAAAAAAGGAAGATGGAAAGCGAAGGAGTAGACAAAGGAACCACAATAATATTCACACTACCACCACCACCCCGACGACAAACAACAGATAATAACTAACTGAATAAGTGGGTTCGAAGCCCCGCCAACCTGGAAAAATCAACAATACAGCCTAAAAACCAAATATAACACATAATTAAGCGTTTCTACGGACGCCCCGATCGGAATTCCTTTACTGGGTTCGAATCTCTTTTTAAAAATATGCATTACAAAAATATAAATCAAAGGTTGTTAATTGATGACGGAACTCGGATAAAGCGGTCGAAAAATATATTCATCTGCAAGAGAGAGGATTGATAGTTTATATCAGTTATCCTAAGGTTTATTGGCAATGAGGCTTGCCTTGCGCTGCCACTACTACGACCACAGGAACTTCCGGGGTTAACTGCTCTAAGTTTTTCTACAACATAGACAGGGACATCTGCTGGTCCGCGAGGGCAGCCCAACTTAAGGATCCGTCTCTTTGCAGGAGAATCATCCAACCGGACGTTGAGAGGAGACGCAGTAACCTAAAAAAAATAAATATCCGCGACCTAAACGCGCGGTATTTATCCATAAAGCGCAGAAGTGTCCCATGCATTCAGCTACCATCTAAAGGAGGTAGTCTTCTGCGCTTTATCGGATAAAAAAACAAGCCGCACCCCCCAGAATGGGAAAAAATACGGCAATAAAATTAACGATAAGAAATACGAAATCTTAAAGTTCAAAAATATTTCTTATCGAGTATTATTTCGTGGTTTTGCCTGCTGCGTTTTTCTTTTGCGAGCTTTTTACATCCCTCCAGTAACTTGGTTTGCCCATGTAATCGAAGACGACCGCCTCGTATTCCCTGTTGATGGGTTTATCCGGGTCGTAAATCGGCGAAGACTTCACCTTGTCCTTCATGACGTCAAGGCGTACTTCCTTGCCTTCATCAACGAATTCGTCTACCCACTGCGGTGACATAAGGACTTTTTTGCCGAAGAGGAGTCCGCTGATGTCGACGACAAAATACCTTATGGTCCACGTCTCATCCTCGAGTATCATGTCGTCTATGTTCCCTAACATACCGTCCCTTGCGTGAATCTTATAACTGCTCACTTGATTCAAACTCCTGAGTGTGGCGCTGGAATTGTACCAGTCTACATTCCAACCGTAATACTTGCAAATCATCTCCCACTGGGGGCGCCTCATTGGGTCGGCAAACTTAAACTCAGGACTCTCGCGTATTTTATCCTTGGATAGGTTCACTGGGACTTTCATGTCTCTCCAGTCTATATTTCCGATAGACTCAGGGGAAATAAGGACCTTCTTACCTTGCAGCCATCCTCCCGTGTCTGCCTGCATGAATCTCATCTTCCATTCCGCATCGTCGAAAAAGAAGTCGATTACTGAACCTATGTCTCCATCCTCTGCCTTTAATGCATACTCCATCATACTTTTCAAGCTCCTAAGCATATTCTTCACCTCTATCCATTTTGATTATTGTATAGTGTCTTATTGTCAATTCGGCTCTTTCGTGAGAATTGTTCATTTGGGGGGGTTCTGTCACCGGATTACGATATAGTCCGTCCAAGCTATCGCAGCCTGCAGGGGATGTTCCGGGATAGGGGGTCTGAGCAGAGAATGATTGGTCGGCTGGTATCTCGGGGAAAAAGTTAACGCTAGTGGGTCGTAATTCCTGTGAATAGCCAGAGCCTAGGATTGTATTCCGCAAATATTCTCCGTTTAATTATGACTACCGCCCATTATAACCGTTAGGGTTACGTATTGGTAACCATGATTACCATGTCTGAACCCTTAACTTGAACGGTTTTCGCCCCTTCCGCTACGCTTTCCTACGCAGTAGTCTTCAGGAAGGCCTCCCTCTGCGGGGGCAGGCTACCTAGCCCTCCGACCTACGACTATCTCTCCCACACCAACTGACTATGTTATGTTCTGTCACGCCGACGAGTTATGTTACGTCGGCGAAGAAGTCCACTCTATCAGGTTAAGAAGTAACAGGTTATACACGGAGACCACTATTTGTCACGGCCTACTATAGCTGTCTAATCGCGTCTTTTTTCCCCTTATGTATAGCCCCATAGAAAGACGCCCCGATCGCGCTGCCGGCCAACGTGGTTCATTCCTAATGACACATAGGCTCTTTGATTATAAAAAAGACAAAATACGCCACTTTTGGTAAGGAAAAAATTGCTGAAAACACTTAATACGTGTTAAGTGGTTAGGATTAATATGAACGTTTTGTTGGTAAATGGCAGCCCCCACCCCAATGGCTGTACTTACACTGCCCTTGAAGAAGTTTCAAAAACATTGAATGCCGGGGGAATAGAGACACAGATATTCCAGATTGGAACAAAGCCTTTGGCCGGCTGTATTGCATGTAAATCCTGCGCAAAGACTGGGCGCTGCGTCTTTAACGATTGCGTCAACGACTTCCTCGACCTTGCCAAAGATGCGGATGGATTTGTCTTCGGGTCGCCGGTGCATTATGCCGCCGCAGGCGGCGCAATCACCTCCTTCATGGACCGCCTATTTTATGCAGACATGCAATCCAACCGGAAATCCTTTTACCTAAAACCGGCGGCGACAGTCGTCTCAGCCAGGAGAGCAGGGACAACCGCCACCTTTGACCAGCTGAACAAGTACTTCACAATATCGCAGATGCCGGTCATCTCTTCCCGCTACTGGAACATGGTCCGCGGCGCCAAGCCGGAAGATGTGAAAAAAGACCTGGAGGGACTGCAGACCATGCGCGTCCTCGCCCGGAATATGGCATGGTTTCTGAAAATCAAAGAAGCAGGCGCAAAGGCCGGCGTACCACTACCTACGATGGAGAAAAATGTCTTCACAAATTTTATCCGGGATTAATAGGGAGCATGATTTCAATGGATGAGAAAACTCTGATAGCCTATTTTTCACGTAAAGGCAACAACTTTGCCGGCGAAAGCATTGTGGATTTGCCAGTCGGCAACACGGAAGTGGTGGCAAAGATGATTCAGGAGATGACGGACGGCGATGTTTTCCGCATCGAAACAGTAACTTCCTATCCCGCAGATTATACGGAAACCACGAAGGTTGCACAGAAAGAACTGCGCGACAACGTCAGACCAATGCTTACCGGCCATGTGAAAGACATGGATTCGTACGAAGTGATATTCTTGGGTTACCCGAACTGGTGGGGCACGTTTCCCCGGCCGGTCGCATCTTTCTTGATGGAATACGACTTTTATGGAAAGATCATCGCGCCTTTTTGCACCCACGAAGGAAGCCAACTGGGAAGAAGCGTGGAAGAAATAAAGGAGACTTGCCGGAAGTCAACCGTCCTCGACGGCCTTGCAATCCGCGGCGGAAACGCAAAAAACGCGCAAAAAGAAGTATCCGAGTGGTTGAAAAAACTTAAGGCACAAGGCAAAATATAGCGTTCAAATCCCGAAAGAGGAAATGAACCCGGCTAACGCCGCCCCGATAGTGCCGGGGGAGGTAGAACCAGCATCTCTTAGTTTTATTATATCAGATTTTAGTATAGTCTTGTTATTTTTAATGCGAGAGCTGATATAAACGAGATTAATGGTAATACGAGCCCTAAATTCTTGTCACATAAAGCATGATAGAATCCATTCGAAAAACGGTCTATGTCTAATCCCGGGCATTTTCCTTCCGGGACGACGGAGGTATCGCATTTATCAATGCCCTTATTCTTGCATCCGCAGTCTCTGCAACATGTGTCCCAACCCTCCCCCGCATCTTTCTGGCATTTTCCGTCTCCGCACTTTTCCATGGGACGGCGTCCTACCCAGGTATATTTGACATCTGTTGTCTCCGTATGCTCTGTTTGGCGCTGTTGTGGGGTCCCGTATGCTGCCCAGTCATGTATTGTGCGGGTCATTTTTCCCTCAAGGAGCCCATCTGCATAGCCGGAATCCCAGTATATTTCCGTTGTGTAGAAGTCCCCTTCCCCAGTATAAAACCTATCTTGTGGTACGCCGCCACGGGTCAGATGCTGCTCGTATTTGTACGTCCATGTCCCCCTTATCCTCCCGTTGACGTATTTTCCGACGATATGCAAGTCGCCGTAATCCCTCACTTTTTGTTTGGTTTTCTCATCCATCATTTCGGTCCAAGTCTCATAATGGTTGTCGATATTGCCGTCTTTGTCCACCTGCAACTTAAGTGGACCGTAACCCTGATTGAGCAAACTCCAAAAACCGCAGTATGTGGTGATTGCAGTCTTATCATCAGCTGCACCTCCAGCGTTAAACTTCAGGTTCAGGTAAAACGGAGGCATAGGATCCAACTCATCGGAAGAAACAAAAGACGCAATTAGAAAAACAACGGCAAACCCTGCAAAAAGGCGCTTAACCGAAACCATACAATCCACCCAGAATAGAATTAATAGTAGGTCTATATAATTCAGTATACTCCATACAATTCGTCATTTCTTTAAAAAAAACGTTGAGGAAAAGCGTTTTCGATATGTCGAATTATTAGACGCCCCGATCGGGCTTCCTTTCAGCGGGTACAAGCACTCCGTGTTTCTGTACTACTCTTGGATATGAGAGGATAAAAGAGGTTATAGATGGAGGTACCACACACATATCTCAGTATATCCAAACTTCATAGGAGCCACTTTGCTTTGCCTAAAGCCGCTGTCAATGCCGCCAGAGGCAGCATTCCAAGGAGGTTGCAGCATGGCAGGCTGCTACCACCAGGTAGATTATTGGTCAAACCTCCGAGTAT
>JAZDMS010000033.1:0-18973 GCA_043800705.1 Candidatus Altarchaeota archaeon | reverse complement strand
CTCTTGATTAACTCTAGATGCTGCCACACCAATGCCTGCACCCAGTTCGAGCCATCTTGGAGCAAAATGACCCCCGTAGTATCTGATGCCAATTTCCCCCACTTTTGAAAGTTTCCTGGAGTTTTCTTCTGCTATCTTGCCACCGGGAGTGTCTCTTGCCTGATTCGGATATCCTACTCCATTTAAACAAATGCATGCTTCTCCCAGGGGGTGCAATAGTTTATTTGGCGGCGTGTAAAGAGATATTTTCGGATCAAAAATACTTTCATAGATAGGATTTTCATAAGGCAGATGCTTCCACTTATCAAAAATATGTTCATATTTCCAGGATTCATAATTTTCCCGGTTTGGATTATCTGGAAAATACAGGATATATCCACGTTCCTCAGCACTATGAATTCCATCCATATACGATCGAGTATCCAGGAAAGCCAGCTTATGATGGATGGCCGATCTCCTTCCTGTTTTCTGCCTTTCAGCTGTTTTGATATGGGATTGACCAGTTTGACTAGCTAAAATCGGGGGTAATCCGCCTTCATTTTTGCCCAATATTCCGGGAAACACAGTCTGCTGGCTTTTTTGTTCCTGAGTTTGCCTGACGGTAGGGACTGCATTTTCCACAAGGACCATATTAATAATGGAGAATTACACGTTTTTAACCATAGATTCTCCCGATATTCGTCCGCTGATGTTTTATTCTGTTGTGTTGCGCAATTCGTAGGATCTTTGCGTTTAGGGCCGATTGATTATACCTGTCACCCGTCTTGAGGGTGAAGTCGCCAGATGATGCTCATACATTGTTATCTATACTTCCAGATACAGTCACTCGCTCTGTCTCGACACCCTTCTGCGTTATCCTGAACGTTAATGATTCTCCTTCCTGTTTGAACAGGTGCCTCTTGAGGGTCGCTATCCTCATGTTCCGTTCGTCGCGCCCGAGTTCGACCATGTTCTTCGTGAAGTATTCGGTTATGGTTCCGCCGATCGGCCGGACTATGTTGGTGTCGTATTCGCTGTAGACCTGATTGGTGAGGAGGACTGGGAGGTTATATTTCCTGGCCAGGCGAAGAAGCTGGGCGAGAGTCCTGCCGAGCATCCTGACGTCCTTGTCCTCCTCCATCCTGTAGAGCATGGCGATGCTGTCGACCACAATGAGTGCCACCTTCATCGACGTCACGACGTCTTCCAGCTTCGCGATCGCTGCCTTCTGCTCCTCGAAGGTGGTAGGCTGCACGAGGATGATGTTGTTTAGGACGTCCATGAACCGGTCCCCCGAGACCTGCCTGAGCCTCTCGACGCTGAAGCCGCCTTCGGGGTCGACGAAGAGTACCTTGCCCTGGCCGATGGCGTTGGCAGCCGCGACCAATGCCAGGTTGGACTTCCCCGACGCGGGAGGGCCGAATAAGTGGGTTATGACGCCTTCCAGGACGCCTCCGCCTAGGAGGTCGTCGAAGCCGGTGTTGAACCGTATGACCATGGATAATAGATGGCGGCGTTCCGGTAAATAAGCTTTAGTCATCTGTCTCAGGCGCCGTATCTCCTGAAGAGGTCGATGCATAGGCCCTCCATCTCTTTGTTTTCGTTGCCTGACTTCCTGAAGTATTCCCTGATCAGGTCTTCGTTGAGTTCCACCTTCTCCAGCTGGATCTCGGCCTCCTGCGTCTTCGGCATCACCGATACCTCAAGGACGGTCCTGCCGTCCTCGAATGCGGTCCAGTCCCTTCGGACGTCTATGATGTCCCCCTTCAGGTCGGCCAGGACCTCGATCTTCAGGAGCTTCGCGGGATTTGCCGCAATGATCTTTTCGACCCTTGTGTTCAGTTCGGCTGCGCTGCCCTGGAATTCCTCGCGGACGTATGCCATCGGCGCCGAATCCACGTGGACGAACTCCGCAGCGGCCCATCCGTCGCCTGAGAAGAACATGAAGCCGTTATCGTTCTCCGCTTCGTTGAAGCTGATCCGCTCCGTGGAGCCGCAGTAGAATGTGGGCGTGACGTCCGAGATCTCCCTGAGTTCCTGGTGCTTGTGGACGTGGCCGGACACGATCAGGTCGTAGGAGGGGGCCGCGTGCCTGAGCGCCGACAGGGATATCTCGCAGGGGCTCAGGTACTTCTCTATGGCCTGGTGGAGGCACAGGATGTTCACGTCGGCTTTCGCGCCCTGGGAGAGTCCCTTGAGCTTGTCCTCCGCCGACTCCCTCGACCGCGTGTATTCGAACCCGTGGAACCCGTAGGACCTGCCGCCCAAGCTGATCTCGACGTGCGGATGCTCCGAGGTGAGGACGTGGATGCCGGGGTGGACGTCGCCGTAGATCGGCGAATACGTAGTGCCCAAATGCCCCTCAATCTCGTGGTTGCCTATGCAGACGATCACTGGGATCTTTTGTGCGGCCTCCATGAGCTTCTTCAGGACCGTCCTGAGGCTGACGGGGTCGGGCTTGGAGTGGTGGACGAGGTCGCCCATGAAGACGACTGCGTCCGCCTTCCGCTGAAGGGCCTTGTCTACCGCCTCCTCGAAGGCCTTGGAGTAGTCCCTGAGCCTCTGGACCTTGCCCCTATGCCTGAATCCGAGGTGGCAGTCTCCGATGAAGGCCAGATTCGCCATACCCTCAGGCGATCTCCGCGTCGAACGACAGGCCTCCCGAAAGCTTCACTACCATGTTGAAGGCGAACGCGCCCACGAAGCCGATGATGCATCCCATTATCGGATAGACTACTAGCAGGATTACCGCCATCACCAGGAAAAAGCCGACGTTCATGACAAGCATCATGATCGTCGGCAGGATGGCATCCGACCCGCCGAAACCTAGGCCCAACACCGTCGACAATAGGGCGAAGAAGCCGAAGAATACGCCGAATATCACGGTCAGAATCAGGCTGAAGATGAACCAGAACACCGCAAAGAATTTTCCTGTAGATACCAGACCCAGATGCTTGACCTTTACCGTTTGTTTTGCCATTTGGATATCACCTGATATTATACTAGTGCGGGGTTATAATATACTATGTTTAAGATTCCCGACGTCCCGTCCGCAGAGGACCTCATAGACAAGGCCTATAAGGCCGGGTCGATGGAGGCGAAGAGGGCCCGTGCCATGGGGCCGAAGGTCCCTGAGAAGATACTGACAGGGGAAATCAGGAGGGTGTTGGTCGCAGGCAACATCATCACAGGCCATTTGAACGCGATCGTCGAGCGCTTCCCCCAGTTCGAGGACCTGTCCGAGTTCCACCAGTACCTCCTCGACCTGAGGGTCAAGAAGGACAAGTACAAGAAGAGCATCGGGGCAGTGAACTGGGCCGCGGACCGCGTCGAATCCCTCCAGCAGAAGACGCTCAGGAAGCTGAAGACGACGAAGGACACCGAGCAGAGCATGCCGTTTTTAGGCAGGGCGGCGTCGTTCGTGAAGAGGGTCAAATCCGACCTTAAGTTCCTCCAGGATGTCAAGAAGGCGCTGAGGAGCTTCCCATTCTTCAAGGACGAGCCGACGCTCGTCGTGGCAGGGATACCGAACGCGGGAAAGAGCACGTTCGTGAGGACGCTTACGGGCTCCAAGATCAAGGTCGCATCATACCCTTTCACGACGACGGACATAATGATCGGCTACAAGAGCATAAGGCACGACGAATACCAGATAATCGACTCGCCGGGGATCCTTGACAGGCCGATGAGCGAACGAAACCACGTGGAGCTGCAGGCGATACTCGCCATCAGGCACCTCGCAGACTTCGTCCTTTACATCATCGACCCGCAGGCCGACCTGCAGCAGCAGCTGAACCTCCTTAAGGAGATCAGGGACACCCTGAGGGTTGAGACTTATGTCGCAGTCAACGACAAAGGCACCGGCGTCCCGGAAGGATACGCCGTATTCAACGCGCAGGACGAGGCTGACTGCGTGAGGATATTCAGGGAATGCTTCGGCATCGTCTTGGATTCGAAGGGGAGAGCGATTCATCCATGAGCCCGTATCCGGGATGCAACCATGCGGAGCATCATCCTACTCCATCTTCCTGACTACTATCTCCCAGTCTACGTCGTTCAGCTTCTTGCGGTGGATGATCTTGTGGCCTTCGGTCTCGAGGCCGGGGGGAATGTCTCGGAGGGCTTCCCGCGTGTTCACGACGATTCTCAGGACCTGCTCCAGCCGGAGCCCGTCTATGGCCTCCTTCGCCTTGAGGAAGTTCGCGGGAGAGCCGTATTCCCTGAGGTCGAGTTCCCTGTCGACCGTGTAATCCTCGTAGTATTCGCCTTTGAGGTATGCCTTCGTCCGCTCGTGTTTGGGGTTGTTGAAGATTTCGTCCGCGGGGCCGTGCTCGATGAGGCTGCCGAGGTAGAGGTAGATGACGTAGTCCGCGAGGCGCTTTGCCTGGTGGATGTTGTGCGTCGACAGGATGATGGTGTAGTTCTTCCGAAGCTTCAGGAGCTGTTCCTCTATCTTCTTCGAGGAGACTGGGTCCAGGGCGGAGGTGGGCTCGTCGCATACGAGTATCCTCGGCTTGACTGCGAGGACCCGTGCGAGCGAGAGCCTTTGCTGCTGGCCGATTGACAGCCTCGTGGCAGGTTCATGCAGCCTGCCCTTCAGCTCCTCCCAGAGGGCGGCCTGCTTGAGGCTGCCTTCGACGATCCCGTCTAGCGCCACTTTGTCCTTTATCCCGTGGAGCCTGGGCCCGTATGCGACGTTGTCGTAGATGTTCATAGGCAGGGGATACGGCGTCTGCAGTATCATGCCAACGGTCGTCCTGAGGCTGATGACGTCGATTGCGGGGTCGAGGGCGTCCATGCCGTCGATGAGTATCCTGCCGGTCGCCTTCAGGTCCTCGTTGTAGTCTATGAACCTGTTGAAGCACCGCAGGAATATGGTCTTCCCGCAGCCTGAAGGGCCGATGACGCATATTATCCTCTTCTCAGGGATCTGGAGGTTGATGTCCTTCAATAGGTCCTTCTGCCCCTGCAGGATGTTCAGGTCCTCGATCCGTATGTACTCCTCCGTCATCGTATGAGATACCTCCTGGATATGCTGCTCATGATCCTGGTCATCGAAGTCAATAATAGCACTATAAGGAGTAAAATGACCGCCGACGTGTAGGCCCTCGCCTGGACGGCCTGGTAGGGGGTGCCGAACTGGAAGAATATCGCAAGGGGCAGCGACGCCACCGGGTCCATCAGCGACCTTGGCACCTGGTCAGAGTATCCCGCGGTGAACAGGATCGAGGCCGCGTCGCCTATGGCCCTGCCGAAGGACAGTATGATCCCCGTCAATATACCGGGGGCCGCCTGTCTGAGGGTCACGGACAGCATCGTCTCCAGGCGGGTCGCCCCGACCGCGTAGGAGACCTCCTTGAGTTCCGGTGGGATGGTCCTGAGTATCTCGTCGAATGAGCGGGTCATTATCGGGAAGACGACGAACGCCAGGGACAGGATGCCTGCAAGCAGGGACGCCCTCATCCCAAGGTAGAGCATGATGATGAACCCGAACGCCCCGTATATGATAGAGGGTATTCCCCAGAGGATGTCGAGGCATGACCTGATGGCCTCGGCCAGCCCCGACCCGTCGGAATATTCCCTCTGCAGGAATATCGCCGTCGGGAGGCTGACGGCGAACGCCAGCGCGGTCCCTCCGGCAGCGAGGTAGATCGAGCCGATTATCGCGTTGAGTATCCCGCCTCCGCCGCCGAGGTAGAATCCGCTTTGGGGCTCCTGACTCACCATCGCCCAGCTCAATCCCGGCAATCCCTTTATCAGGATAGTGAGGATCATCAGAAGAAGGCAGGATATTATTATCAGTATCGACGCGAGGCCCAGAGCCTTGAACGCAGCCTCTTCAAGCCGTCTTGCATCCATCTAACAGCCCTCCGCATGCAGCCTTCTAATGACGTATCTGGCGAAGAGGTCGAATGCGACTACGAGCATCAGAAGGAGTAGGGCGCCGAACAGGAGCGCAGACTCGTACAGGGGGACCGACATCATCTCCCCGTAGTTGTTCGCTATCAGCGCCGTCAGAGGGTAGACGGGATCGAACGGGCTTTGGGCGTTGGAGGCCACGTTGCCGACAACCATCAGGACTGCCATCGTCTCGCCGAAGGCCCTGCTGAATCCGAGGATGACGGCGGAGAAAAGCCCGGCCGACGTCTTCGGGAGTATTATCTTCTTTATCGTCTCCCACCTAGTCGCACCCACCGCGTAGGACGATTCCTTCAGGTCCTGGGGGACCGACATGATTATCTCCTGCATGATGGAGAGCATGATGGGGACGACCATGAGAGTCAGGACGAGCGAGCCTGAGAGTATGCAGTAGCCCGAGGTCTCATAGCCGAACGCCGGCGCCACAAAGTCGCGGATGAAGGGGACGATGAAAAGGACCCCCCACAGCCCGAATATGACCGACGGTATCCCCGCCAGCGTGTCTATCCCCCCTTTCACCGTCGACCTGAATCCCTTGCTAGCGTATTCAGCGAGGTATATGGCGGCAAGCAGGCAGAGGGGGACCGAAAAGACCATCGTCGAGAACGTGACGAGGATGGTCCCGGTTATGAACGGGTAGAAGCCGAAGAGCCCCCTCGACGGCTTCCAGTCCGACGAGAGGATGAGCTGGGGGAGCGATTCCGCGGAGAGTATCATCTCCGACTTGGAGAGCAGGCCTATCACGATCAAGAAAAGTATGAGCAGGGAGGAGGATGCTAGGGCCTTCATCAGGATGCCCGCCGCCTTGTCGAGCTTCACCCGGTCCATACGGCTAACCCAGCTTCCTGACCTGCTCCTGCAGCCGGTCCTTTGCTAGCGGGATGTATCCGGCCTCGGGGACATACTGCTGGCCGTCGGTCAGCATCCACCTGACGAATTCCCCGGCGGAGCCGCTGAAATTCCCCTTCGTCGCGATGTAGAGGTCCCTTGCCGGCGGAGACGGGTATTTGCCGGCCAGTATGGCGTCGAGTATGCTCTGACGGTCGTCGTAGAAGCTCTCGTCCTCGCTGACCCTTCCGTCGCCGTTTATGTCTATCGGCAGGATCATGAGGTCGCCCATCGGCTTGCCGGTCTTCTCGTCGTATGCGAATCCGATGTTGTTGTATCCCATCCCGTTTCTGTCCCTCGAGACAGCATCCGCGATGCCGGGGTCGGCGTTTACTCCGATGCCCTTCAGGTCCTCCTGCTTGGCGCCCATGAACTTGGCCCATATGTCCGCTGCGCCGCAGGAGTCGGCCCTGGTGTAGAGAGATATCCTATCGTCCGCCGCGTCGGCGCCGACGAGGCTGCCCCACCGCGTCCGGTTGCCGATGACGAAGACCTCCTTGAACTCCGCCTTTGTGAGTCCGCGACCCTTCAGCTCCTGCGCCAAGGGATTGTTCCGGTTCGCCGTCGGCACGACCGCATCCTTCGCGACGGCAACGTAGAACGCCCCCTTGTCGACCTCGGACTGGTCGATGTCCCGTGAAATCATCCCGATCTCGACAAGGCCGGAAAGCGCGTCCGACATCCCTTTGCCGGCCCCGCCCGCCGACACCTCGATCCTCACGCCGGGGTGGAGCTTCTGGTACTCGTCGGCCCATTTCACCATCAGGGGATACAATGCGAACGCGCCCGATACCTTGATCGATTCCTGCCTGCTTTCGCAGCCTGCTATAAGCACTATCAGGATAAAAACCGCGGATAAACCCTTGCGCATCACTTAACAATCTGCTTGGCGATTAATATATGTTTAAGCCAAACATGATACCAACGAGGTGAACATATGGGCATGAGCAAAAGGGACCTTGCGAAGGGGAAGACGAAGCTGAAGGCGAGAATCGAGGAGCTGGAGCAGAAATGCAGGATGGACCCACTCAGGAAGAACCCGAAGAACCACGAGGAACTCGCGAAACTGAAGAAGGAGCTCGAGCAGATGTGATGCGAAAATCTTGAGCAGGTCAGAGTCTGCGCGGTATATGCCCCGCCAGCATCATCTGGTCGGCCAATACGAGGTTCACCATGGCCTCCACGACTGGCACCGCCCGCGGGACTACGCAGGGGTCGTGGCGGCCTTCGATCGTAATGTAGGCGGGTTTTCCGGTCTTCAGGTCCACGGTCTTCTGTCTTTTTCTGATCGAGGCCGTAGGCTTGAACGCGACCCGCAAAATTATTGGCATCCCGTTGGTGATGCCTCCCTGTATGCCGCCGGCGTTGTTTGTCCTCGTGCGCACGCTGCCGCCTTCGTTGAAGTATTCGTCGTTGACCTGGCTTCCCGCCATCGACGCGGCCTTGAAGCCGATGCCGAATTCCACGCCCTTCGACGCCGGAATGGACATCATGGCGGCGGCAAGCTCCGAGCTCATCTTCCCGAAGACGGGCTCCCCGAGGCCCGGCGGAACATTGAACACGACGCATTCGACTATCCCCCCGAGTGAGTCGCCCTGGCGTGCGGCCTCCTTGACAGCAGCCTCCATCTCATGCGCGGCCGCTGCGTCCAAGGCCTTTACTGTGTTTGAGTCTATGAGGTCTGTGAGTCCCTTCACAGGTGAGTCGAAGACCTCCTCAGACCTGATTCCACCTATCTGTTTCGTGTAGGCTATCGTCTGGATCTTGAATCTTTGAAGGATTTTTTTTGCTACTGCAGCGGCCGCAACCCTGCCTACAGTCTCTCTCGCGCTGGCTCTCCCTCCGCCGCGCCAGTCGACGTGCCCGAACTTCATCCTCCACGTCAGGTCCGCGTGGCCTGGCCTGGGCTTGTCGATGAACTCCCTGTATTTTGTCGGATCGGAGTCCCTGTTTCTGACGAGCATGCTTATCGGGGAGCCTGTGGTTTTCCCCTCGAAATGCCCGGATAGGATTTCCACTGCGTCCGGCTCCTGCCTTTGCGTGGTGACTTCGCTCTGCCCCGGCCTCCTGCGATCAAGTTCCCTCTGCACCTCCTCCACGGATATCTCGAGGTTGCTTGGGCATCCGTCCACGACGCAGCCGACTGCGGGCCCGTGGCTTTCGCCCCATGTGGTAACTCTAAAGAGCGAGCCGAATGTGTTCATTTTACTGATATGTATTGAAGGGTACGCAAAATAAATGCGGCCATCTGCATGATCGAACCAATATTCCAGGATTCCTCCAGGAAACCGCCGGGTTTTTATGGATGCGAATTCAATGAAGGGGAATATGTCAGTCAGATTCACAGCCGACGAGGCGCTGGAGTACCATGCAAGGCGCCAAGGCAAGCTTTCGGTCATAGCCAAGACGCCGCTCTCCGACATGAGGGACATGAGCCTCGCCTACAGCCCCGGAGTCGCGGAGCCCTGCCGGGCCATAGAGAAGTCCCCGGAAAGGGTCTACGACTACACCAACAAAGGCAACGCCGTCGCCGTCGTATCGGACGGGTCCGCGGTCCTGGGCCTCGGCGACATCGGTCCCGAAGCGGGGCTTCCTGTGATGGAGGGGAAGGCCGTGCTCCTGAAGATGCTGGCGGGAGTCGACGCCTACCCGATATGCCTAAGGACGAAGGACATTGACGAGATCGTCAGGACGGTCAAGGCCCTGGAGCCGTCGTTCGGAGGCTTCAACCTCGAAGACATCGCCTCGCCCAGGTGCTTCGAGATAGAGCGCAGGCTCAAGGAGGAGATTAAGCTTCCGCTGATGCACGACGACCAGCACGGGACCGCCATCGTCACGCTTGCGGGGCTCATCAACGCCCTCAAGGTCGTCGGAAAGGACATCGGCGACGTCAGGATAATATTCAACGGAGCCGGAGCCGCAGCCCTGGCATGCGCAAAATTCTACCTCAGCGCGGGAGTCAATGACGTCATAATGTGCGACACCAAAGGCACAATATACGAAGGCCGCACCGAGGGGATGAACCCCTACAAGCATGAGATCGCGAAGGAGACCAATAAGGGGGGCATTGAAGGCTCGCTTGCGGATGCGATGGCGGGCGCCGACATCTTCGTCGGCCTCTCCGTCGGCAACGTCGTCTCGGAGGAGATGGTAAGGTCAATGGGCAAGGATGCGATCGTCTTCGCCTGCGCGAACCCGGACCCGGAGATCGCTCCGGAAAAGGCGCTGGCTGCGGGCGCGAGGGTGGTCGCGACCGGCCGCAGCGACTATCCGAACCAGATAAACAACGTCCTCGGCTTTCCGGGAATCTTCCGCGGAGCATTGGATGTGCGCGCGAAGTGCATCAACGAGGAGATGAAGATGGCAGCGGCGCACGCGATCGCCTCGCTGGTGAGGGACGACGAGTTGAGTAAAGAGTGCATCATAACGAATCCGCTGAACCCCGAAGTCGTCCCCGCTGTCGCTTCGGCGGTCGCCGACGCAGCCATGAGAAGCGACGTGGCAAGAAGGCGCGTAAAGCCGGGGGAAGTCGCCAAAAACGTCCGGGCCATGGTGGAGGAGGCTCAAAGGGTATATAAGGCGTTCGGGTGAATCGTATTAAGATGCGTGAGCTCATAGGGGGGCTTCTGAGAAGATGCGCGACCGGCCTTCCCAAAGACGTGCAATCCGCGCTTGAAACCGCATACAGGAGGGAGCGGGGGACTGGCAAAGATATAATCGAGACGCTGCTTGAGAACATCAAGGCCGCAAGGAGGCTTTCCCGCCCCATGTGCCAGGACACGGGCACGCCCATATTCTATGTGACGAGCCCGAAAGCCTACGACAGGGAAAATATCAGGATGGAGATTTTGGCTGCGGTGAGAGACGCTACACGCACCGTCCCCCTGCGACCAAACGCCGTCGATCCTGTGACAGGCGCCAACAGCGGGGACAATACCGGCATCGGCTTCCCGGTAATCCATTTCGGGGAATGGGGCAGGAAAAAGGTGCGGATCGAACTTATGCTCAAAGGCGGCGGAAGCGAGAACATGACACAGCTTTACAGGCTCCCAGACGCCCCCCTGAAGGCCGGCAGGGACATGGATGGAGTCGCCAGGTGCGTGCTGGACGCCGTCCACAAGGCGCAGGGGAGGGGATGCCCCCCGTATGTCGTCGGCGTCGGGATCGGTGGATTGGCGGACGAGACCCTGACGCTGAGCAAGAGACAGCTCATGCGAACGCTCTCCGACCGGAACCCGGACCAGAGACTTGCCGGACTGGAAAAAAAGCTGCTGGATGACATCAACTCGCTCGGTATCGGCCCCATGGGGCTCGGGGGAAAGACGACGGCACTGGCTGTGAAGGCGGGGAAGATGCACCGGGCCCCGGCGTCGTATTTCGTCGCTGTCTCCTTCATGTGCTGGGCCTGCCGAAGAGGCCGCATCGAGGTGAGCCTGTGAGGCTGCGTACCCCGCTGACGGAGGATGACACAAGAAGGCTCTGCGTCGGGGACAGGGTTGAGCTGTCGGGGAACATCGTAACAGCCCGCGACATGGCCCACAAATATCTCATAGAAGGCGGCAAGGCCCCGTTCCCGCTGAACGTCATCTACCACTGCGGCCCCATAGTGAAAGACGGCAAAGCGGTGTCAGCAGGGCCGACGACCTCCATAAGGGAGGAGCCGTACGAGGCGGACATCATAAGGATGTTCGGTGTGCGGGCCGTTATAGGGAAGGGGGGAATGGGTGAGAAGACCCGGAAGGCCCTCGCCAGATACGGATGCGTCTACCTATCCGCCGTAGGGGGGGCGGGAGCCCTCATGGCGGAGAGGATCATAAAAGTGCGGGACGTCTACAAGCTCTCCGAGTTCGGGATGCCGGAGGCATTCTGGCTCTTCGAGGTCGAAGACTTACCTCTCATAGTCGCCATGGACACAAGAGGCGGCAACCTATACAGACAGGTCGAGGAGGAATCGGCCAAAAGGCTGAATGCGCTCATTCGATGATTTTTTTCTGGTATCACCAGTATATCCTCTTCGTCTTGGCGTCCAGGACCGCATACGCTGCGGAGGTCGCGTTGGCGGATGGGGTCTGGTTGGACTGCCCCCCTGCACTGCATCCGCATGCGCAACACCCGGAGGCGCATTTTGAGACGAGGACGTAGTAGGTGCCATATTCCCTGCGGGCCGGCCTGTCGTCCAGATAGATTACGCTCCCTGGCCCGTATATCGCCTCCCGCAGATTCCGCGTGAAGTTGGAGTCCTTTCCACACCCAATCCAGGACTGATCCATGTAGACTGTGCTGCCGTTAAAAACCAGCCCCTCACCCGCCCTGAACCCGACCGGTTTGCGGTTCCACCAGCACGCGAGCTCCGCGTCAGAGCCTTTTTCCCGAAGACGCGCCATGACTACCAGGTTATCCGTGTCGCTCAGATCCATCGTGCACGACTTCGACCAAAGGATGCTGAGATTGCCAGACTCCGTGAAGTCTTCAAAGGACTGCCGGACTTCCAGGGGGACTACGCCGAATATCAGAATATAGGCGGCTGCAAACAACAGGACGACCCCAATCGCCAGAAAAACCTTCAAAAGCCGCTTCATCTGTTATTATTTTATCAAGGCAGTATATGAACTAACAATGATGAGAAGCATGTTAAAGTCCAAGATACACGGTGCCACGGTGACGGGATGCAGGGTAGACTATGTCGGCAGCATCACCATCGACAAGGCCCTGATGGAGGCCGTCGGCCTCTGCGTCTGGGAGAAGGTCCTCGTGTCGGACATCACTAACGGGGAGCGCTTCGAGACCTACGTCATCGAGGGGGGAAAGGGCGCGATCGAAGCCAACGGGGCGGCTGCGAAACTCGTCAACGTAGGCGATAAAATAATCATAATGTCGTTCGGACTGTTCGACGAGAAGGAGGCCGAGGACCACAAGCCGAAGATTGTCTCCGTCGACGGGAAAAACAGGGAGACTTTGTCTCATTGAGCCCGCTTCACAATCAGCTCTGCGAGCATCCCGAATAGCGCGACCTGGACTCCTGACAGTATCAGGGTCACGACGGTTATGTCCATGACGCGTCCGAGCACGATTGACGTGTAGGCGAAAACGAGAAGCCCCGCCGCTATTATGGCCATGCTGATCGGCAGGAATATCCTCAGGGGGTTGAAGTACAGTATGGTCCGCAGGATGATGGCGATGAAGTTGAGGCCGTCCTTGAGCGGCCGGATCTTGGATTTGCCTCTTCGGACGTTGTAGTCGACCGGGACGTATTTCACGCTGTAGTCGTCGCAGAGCATCGCCAGTGTGATGGTCGTGGTGAAGGAGAAGCCCCGGGGGTATAGGTGGAGGTATTTCATCGCGACCTCCCTGCGGAAGACCCGCATGCCGGAGTTCAGGTCGGGGATGCTGGTCCTCGCAAGATAGTTCGCCAGTCGCCCGAGGAACCACTTGGCGGGCCTTCTGTAGAGCTCTATTTTAGCATCCACCTTGGTCCTTGCCCCGACCACCATGTCGTAGTCGTCATCCAACAGCTTGGGGACGTCCTCGACAGGATATGTGCCGTCTGCGTCTATTATGAGTATCCGATCCCCCTTGGCCCGAAGCATGCCAGTCTTCAGCGCGGCCCCGTATCCCATGTTCACATGATGCCTGATGACGGTGACGCCCTTCAGCTCCACCGGTTTGGCGCTGCCGTCGTCCACGACGATGATCTCGAAGCCGACGACCCCTTTCAGGACGCTCTGCAGGCCGTTCACGGTCTCTGCGACCCGCTCCTCGTTGTATGCCGGAATCACGCAGGTTAAAAGGGCCATGTTATACCATTATGTTTCCGTCTATAAGCTCAGGTAATCTTCGCCCCCAAGCCTGCCATGGCGCACTTGAAGCCCGGGAAGGTGACGTCCACATGCTCCGCGCCGGAGATCACGACGTCTCCATCGGCCCGCAGGCCTGCGACCGCCATCGACATGATTATCCTGTGATCGAGCCAGCCGTCCACCCTGCCGCCATTCAATTTGCCCCCGTTGATTAGGAGGGCATCCTCCTCCTCAGTGACATCCGCGCCCAGCTTCTTCAGCTCACTTGCCATCGCCTTCAGCCTGTCGCACTCCTTCAGCCGTGCATGATATGCGTTCACTATCTCCGTCCTGCCGTCGGCCAGAGCCCCGAGGACGGAGACTATCGGCACGAGATCCGGGGAATCGGACATGTCAACCCGTATCCCGGAAAGCCGGCCGTCAGACTTCACGGTGACCGAGTCGTCTTCCACCATGACCTTCGCCCCCATCTTAGAGACTATGTCGACTATCCTCCTGTCGGCCTGAAGGGAATCCCTGAAAAGGTTCGTTACCGTGACCTCCGAGCCCGTCAGCGCCGCCGCCGAGATGATGAACGCCGCCGAGCTGAAGTCCCCTTCGACCGTGTAGTCCGTCGCCTTGTAGGTCTGGCCGGATGGGACCTTGAACCGGGCATATCCTTCGTTTTCGACATCGACCTTGAAGAGATTCAGCATGTTGAGGGTGAGATCCACGTAGGGCCTGCTCTTCAGCTTCGAGCTGATGTTCACGGTCACGTCATTCTTCGCATAAGGGGCCGCCATGAGGAGCGCGCTGATGAACTGGCTTGAGACGTCGCCGCGGATCTCGCACACTCCGCCGCGCAGGGGACCCTCCACCGTCACCGGGGGATTGCCTTCGTCGGACGACGTCTTCACTCCGAGGTCCGCGAGCGCGAAAAGGAGCGGCTTGATCGGCCTCCTGCAGATGGACGCGTCCCCGGTGAGGGACACAACGCCGTCGCACAGCGATGCGATCGCTGTGCAGAGACGTATCGTGGTCCCCGAATTCAGCGTGTCGAGCGCGGCCTTAGGAGTCGCGACCTTCCCCGCGGTGCCGGTTATCCTCACCCCGCCCCCTGCTTCCTCCACCTTTGCGCCGAACATCCGGCACGCGTTGAATGCGGCCTCGGTGTCCCGGGAAAGGAGCGGGCAGCGGATGGTCGACACACCGTCCGCCAAAAGCCCCGAAAGGACCGCCCTTATGGTGTATGACTTGCTTGCAGGAGCCTGGACGCTGCCTCGCAGCGTTTTGACAGGGGAGACGACAAAGTCCATGAATAAGCTTAAGATGCGGAATATAAAAAAACCCCGATGATGGACTTTTTATCGGAGACGATAAAGTATCTCTCATGGTCAGATACAGTATGGACGGCGTCGAAGCCGTCGACGGGTCTAGGATAGGCAAGTGGGTTCTAACAGCGGTTGCGGGGTTCTTCATCGCGATCCTCCTTTTGTCCTCGATATTCGACGTCCTGGTCGTCGTACAGCCCGGATACGTGGGCGTCGACTACAACGCCTGGGGCGGGATAAACATGGACAGGGTCAGGGAGCCGGGATGGAGCTTCAAGCTCCCGATCGTGACGAAGGTCTACATGGTAAAGACCGCAAGGGACACAGTCAACCTCTATCCCGGCGGGGATGACGTGCCGGTGACCGCGCCCACCAAGGAGGGCCTCCTCGTCACCACCGATGTCTCGGTCCTTTATAGGATAAAGCCGGGCGTGGCCCCGAAGCTCGTCCAGGAGCTTACCCCGGACTACAGGAGGGGGACTATCATGCCGAGAATAAGGTCGATAGTGAGGGACGTCTCAGGCGGAATGTCCGTCACCGAGATTTACGGCCCTGGCAGGGGGAGGCTGCAGACTGAGATATTCGACAGATTGAAGGGCGAACTGGAGAAGGACGGCTTCATACTCGAAGAGGTCCTCGTCAGGGAGATAGACATGCCCACAGACATCACCAGCGCCATAGAGGACAAGCAGACCATGGAACAGACAGCCATGAAAAAACAGTACGAGGTCGACCTGACGCTGAAGGAGGCCGAACGGCTGAAGCTGCAGGGTCTGGGAACCGCCAACCAGCAGGTCGCCGTCGCGGAGGGCGATGCGAAGGCCAACATCGCAAGGGCGAAAGGGGAGGTGGAAGCCAAGGTCATGCTGGCGAAGGCCGAGGCCGAGGCGCTGAAGACCGTCGCCGACGCGATGAGGGAGAATCCGAAGGCGTTGGACTACAAGCAGCTGCAGGTGTTGGAGGCGCTTTACAAGAACCCGAACACGAAGTTCGTGGCGCTGCCTTCGAACCAGATGATATACCAGCTGCCGCAGGACGCGGGTCAGTGAACGGGATTCTTGGATAAGTAGTCCCTGAGCATCGGCAGAAGCTGCAGAGTTTCGGGGATGAACTTATCCTTCCTTATCTTTTCCTCCGCCTCCGCCAGCGTCATGAAGGTGCCTGACTCTATCTCCTCCTTCGGCAGCTGCGGCTTGCGCTCCGCAACGATCCCGTAGACCCAGACGTTCTCCCTCTCCTCGGGAAGTCGTTTCTTGAAGAATCCCAGCTTGAACGGCTTCGACCTCAGGCCTGCCTCCTCCTCGGCCTCCCTCACAAGGGCGGTGTCGTACCGCTCCCCGCATTCGACGTGGCCTCCGAACACTATGCTCCACTGTCCGCCGAAGAAGTCCTTATTCGCAACCCTTTTGTTGACGAAAATCTTGCCGTCCTTGTCCAGTATGAAGAACATGACGCTCCTGTGCAGAAGACGCTTCTTATGACATTCATCACGGCTTGCGCGGCCCACCACCTGGTCGTTCTCGTCGACGACGTCGAAATACTCGATCATGGAATAGATATGGACTTGAGGTAAATAATCACAATCCGAGCCCATCCATCAGCTTTGGCAGTTCCCCTATGTCCCGTATCATCAGGTCCCCTTGGATACCGACGCCGACAGACAACATCCCCGCCTTCTTCGCGGCCTCCACGTCCATCATCGTGTCTCCCACCATGAGGGCGTCCTTTTCTTCGATTCTGAGGATCTCGCATGAGCGGTGAATCATGTCCGGCTGCGGCTTCCCCGACGGCACATCGTCGACGGAGATGGCGGAGCCGAACCTGCCCGAAAGGCCGACCGTCTCCAGTATCTGCTCCATCAGGCCCCTGGGGGTATTGGTCACTACGCCGGTCTTCAGGCCCCTTGAGTCCAGGTATTCCAATACTGTAAGAGTCGCCGGGAAGAGCCTCACGGTGGAGATGCTCTCCGGGAAGAACCGCTCGTAATGGCCCGTAAGCCCCGCTACAGACAGCGACGGGAAGAACCTGTCGATGTCCGCCTGGGCGCTCTGCCCCAGGATGTCGGTGCAGAAGTATTCGTAGGATACGGGTGGCTTGCCATGCAGCTTCAGGACACTGTTAAAGGCCATATGCCACGCGGGCACGCTGTCGACAAGGGTCCCGTCCATGTCGAAAAGGACGGCCTTCAAGCCCATCTACCTTTCCTCTGTGAACATGTATCTTCCGTGGCGGGGTGTATAGATGACGCCCTTGTTCCGAAGCTCCTCCAGGATCTTTTCGACGTCGTATTTGGTGATGTTCTTGTCCTTCAGCGCGTCGACTATGCCTTCGAGGCTCGCCATGTTGTCAGAAGATGAGCCGCACAGCTCCTTCAGTGTCTCCTCGACGGCCCTTATCCTGTCGCGGACGCTCTTGGGATGGTCCGTGACGATGCGGTCTATGTCAAGCTCTCCGGTGGTCGCGTCCGTTGCTATCTCCTTCAGCACGTGCTCCGTCAGCTTGATGGCACGCTCCACGTCCGTGACCGAGACCTCGTTCGAGAGCCTGAGCTTGGCTGAGGCCTCCGAAAGCCTGACGAGCGCCTCAAGCTGCCTCGGGGTCGCGGCTGCTGTCCCGCCCTTCCCCCTGGACCTAAGGGAGACGTAGTATTCCCTTATCTTCTCAGCCGTGTTCGCCGACAACACGGGCTTTATGTTCTTTCGGGCGTATGCGATGTATTTGCGCATCAGATCGACGTCGATTATCGGTGCGATCTTTTTCATCTCTGCAGCCGACTGGTGCATCATCAGCATCTTGTCGGCGATCGCGCGGTCGGTTTCCTGGTCCAGGATGTCGCGTATCGGGAATATGAGGTCGAATCGGGAGATGAGCGTGGGGGGTATGTCGAACTGCTCCGCAAGCGGCTTGTAGTTGTCGAACCTCGAAAACTTCGGATTCGATGCTGCCAGGATGCTCGTGTTAGCCTGGAACTTCGCGATGATCCCCGCCTTTGCGACGCTGATTGTCTGCTGCTCCATGGCCTCGTGCATGGCGCTGCGGTCCTCCTTGTCCATCTTGTCGAACTCGTCGATGGCTGCGATGCCGCCGCCTGCCAGGACCAGGGCTCCCGCCTTCAGGGTCCATGCGCCTTCGGCCATCTCGTCCTTCTCCGCTGTGGCGGTCAGCCCCGCACCCGTCGTCCCCTTGCCAGTTACATAGATGCTCTTCGGGGCGATCTGGTCGACGAACTGGAGGATCCTCGATTTCGCGACGCCGGGGTCTCCGATCAGGAGCAGGTGTATGTCGCCCCTGGCCTTTGTCCCGTCCGGGAGGACCTTGCCCTGCCGTCCCCCGAAAAGCTGAAGCGCTATGGCTTCCTTGACTTCGAGGTATCCGTAGATCGAAGGCGCGATGGAGTCGACTATCTTGTCGTGGAGTTTCGGATCCTTGGAGAGCTTGTGTATCTCCTTCTCCTCCTCTTCGGTTATGTCCAGCTCCTCGAACTCCTTCTCCACGGGCTCTATGTGGTTCACTTCGAGGAACTTGTCGTAGACGGAGCCCTTCAGCTTGGGCGGCTTGAGCCTGACGGTTCCGCTCACCAGGACCTTGTCCCCCGCCGTGACTACGTCGGTCATGTCCCCCTCGACCCACAACTCAATCTTCCTTGCCTGCTCGCCCCCCTTGAGGAGCTCCAGCGGCTCCTGTATCTCAAGCCGCTGGACATCGATCCATTTGCTCTCCTCGGGTATGAACCTGAAGTCGGTCTTCCCGCATGAGCGGCAGCGTACCGGCTCGATGAGTATCCGCTTGTCCTGCTGCAGCCAGTTGTGCTCGTCGCAGCGGTTGCAGACGAAAAGGGCGCTTGACACCTTCGGGAACACGTCGCTTATCCTGTTGACGAGCCCATCGACTGCGAGGAACCTGCCGATGTATTCGGTCGTAATGTTCCTTACAGCGACGGTATATCCCTTCTCCTTCGGGATGTTGCGAAAGCGAATGTGAAACTTGGGATTCTCCACGACGGTTAGGATGCCCATGTTGTTGAGGATCTCGTCGAATTCCAGAAGGACCTCGTCCGGGGTCTTCCTGAGCCTGTCGGCC
>JAZDMS010000011.1:0-8647 GCA_043800705.1 Candidatus Altarchaeota archaeon | reverse complement strand
ACCCTCCTTTTTTTTTAATGCGTTATGTGGGTTCGTCAAGACCTGCGGTCTTGTCTGGGTCAAGAGGCGAAGCCTCTTGCCCATCGAAGAACCCACAGTTACTAGTTTCGGGGGAATCATGAGGAACTTGAAACTGACGGGGGCGGAGCCCCTTGCGGTTCAGCGTGTTTAGCCTCGAGCGAGTTGAACATAAGGGCACTTCGTGCCCTTATCAACCCTGTCCCCTTTTTTTTATATGCGTTATGTGGGCTCGTCAAGACCTGCGGTCTTGTCTGGGTCAAGAGGCGAAACCTCTTGCCCATCGAAGAACCCACATTACCCGTTTCGGGGGAATCAGGAGTGACTGAGAACTGAAGGGGGCGGTAGCCCCATGCGGTTCAGCGTGTTTAGCCTCGAGCGAGATGAACATAAGGGCACTTCGTGCCCTTATCAACCCCTTATGTTTTTTCAATGCAGTGGGGTCGCAGACCCCACTTCGTTTCGGGGGGGGGAGGGTCAGGAAGAACTTGAAACTGAAGGGGGCGGTAGCCCCATGCGGTTCAGCGTGTTTAGCCTCGAGCGAGAATTGAACTCGCGACCTCGTGCTTTTTGGGGTTTTGTCCTCTCTCGGGTTTTTCTTTCTTTGAACCCGGGGCCCTACCAAGCACGCGCTCTGCCAACTGAGCTATCGAGGCATTTTAGGGTATTTCACGGTTAGATCAACCCGGTGAAAGTTCCTATTCTTTAGGTGTTTTGGGTTTATATGCTTTTTTTAGGGCTATTTGAGGTGGATCATTATGGGGGCTGTGGCGCCGAGGAGGAAGGATATCAGCGCCAGCGTCATCCCGGCTACTAGAAGGTGCTGGTTCGTCGACGGGGGCGTCGTGAACGACGCAAGCAGCACTATGTCTGCTAACAGGATGAAGATCCCGTATATGAGTTCGTTGAATCCGACGGTGTCCACGGTCAGGGGGTAGAATCCTATGAGGACTGCCGCTGCGGCCGCAGCCAAGGCGACCGTTTTCGCGTTGCCTGCTCCGTATCTTATCGGGATCGTGACGCTGTAGGCCCCTCTGTCTCCGTCGATGTCTTCTATGTCTTTGACGATTTCGCGGCTGAAGTTTATGAGGAAGGAGCACATTGTCAGGACCACGGTGAGCTGTAGTCCGATCGTGCTGATACTGGCTGAGGGGGCATATGTTGCGGCTGCTCCGTATATGAAGACGGACGCGACGAGGTAGCTGATGCACAGGTTGGATATGAGGAGCATCCGTTTGCTGTATTTTGCGTATACTATGAGCATTGCCGTGTTGGCTGCCGCTATGGCGAGGCAGTATGTGTTTATTGATTTGGCATAGGCTAATCCGATCAGGAACATCGCCAGGGCGAGCATCAGGGTGTCGCCTCTTGTTATCCTGCCTGAGGGTATTGGGCGTTTCGGCCGGTTGATGCGGTCTATCTCGTGGTCGAAGAAGTCGTTGAGGGCGTTGCCTGCCCCTAGAATGAGGGCTGTGGATACGGCGGCAGTCAATAGGTTCGCGGGTATTACTCCCTGGCCGATTGAGAAGACGAGGCCTCCGACATATACTCCTATGAATGATATTACGGCGTTTCTGAGCCTTATGAGCTCCAGTATCGTCATCGCACTCCTGTATAGGGTTGTCGCCTTCACCGGTTCACCTTGTTTTTTCGCAAGCCCTATGGTCGAGGTCGCGGGAATAGTGCATTTTGGGCCGGTTTTTATGCGGTTTAGGTCTTCCGGCTCGTACCGTTCAGACTATATGTACGCGCCAAATAAATATGGTGGCTCCTTAGTATTGTTTGATGGATATACGTGAGGCTAAGCTTGAGATCATCCGGGCATCCTCCGGCTGTATCTGCAGTTCAGCTAGGATCGCGTCAAATCCGGCGTAGGCGACGCCTATTACAAGTTTCTGGAGGGTCAGCTGCCGTGGAAGAGCACTTTGACCGACCCGGATTGCATGACCCTCGTGGCCCGGGAGAAGGGAGTAGTCCTCGGTTTCATTACGGTGTGGTTGTCTGGGGCTAATCCGTTTGGAAAGGGGAAGCTGGCCGAGGTGGATCTTTTGGTCGTTGATAAGCGGCTGAGGCATCGTGGCATCGGTCGGTTTGTGTTTGAGTCGGCCGTCGACCGATTGAGCGGCTTTAATCAGTCCCATATCCTCTTGAACGTGAAGACTGGCAATGTGCCTGCGATGCTGTTTTGGGCGAAATTGGGTTTCAAGAAGGTTTCTGGGACAGAGTATGTACGTGCTGATGGTGTGGCGGAGGGGACTTTTTATATGCTCAGGACGCTCTAGCGTTATTATGGGGCTGGCTGGTTGAGCTCTATGGGCTCCTCTTCCGGGGGGTTTTCCGCCTCTTCCTGTGTCGCTTCCCCTTCGAGTAGGGCTCTGAAGTCGTCGAAGCTTATCCGTTTGCTGGATTTGAGCTTTTGTTTGGCTTCGACAGCCAGTTGGGCTTTTCTTTCGCCCTCTTTTGTCTGGCGTATCTTGTCCTGTTCCCCCAGGTAGGGGTTCATCTCCTCCTGGATCTTGTCCATATCCTTCTTCAGAGCCGTGATCTTGTCCCTTGATGGGCTTACGATGTTGTATTTTTCAAGGAGTTTAACGTGGCTTTCGTCCGCCTTCTTCCTGAGTTCGTCCACCTGGGCGTATATCTCGACTGCCTTCAGGTGGTATTTTTCAGATTCGTCAGCCAGGGCCCTGATGTCGGCGGATATCTTGTCTGCCTTGTCGTCGAGGGATTTTATCTCGTCGTATGTGGATATGACCTTTTTGTGGAATTCCGTCGCCTCCCTTGCGGCTTCCACGCGGTCGATGAGCTTGAATATGTTGTCGAAGAGCTTTATCTCCTTGTCCAGGGGTATGTCGCGGTTAAGTAGCGCGTCCATGTCCCTCTCGTACCTTGTCACGAGTGTGGAGTCGCTTCCCCTTGCCGAGCGGTTCAGTATGTCGCGTTTTTCCTTGCTATCCTTTATGGCGCCTGAGCGGGATTTTATCTGCTCGTTGAGTATTCGGCGTTCCTCCTTCAGGGCGGCGATCTTCATGTTCAGCTGGTCGCGTTTTTCCCGAAGTTCCCTGGCCTGGAGGGAGAGGCGTTTGCACTCGTCGTTTCCGAGGTCCCTGGCGGTCCTCAGGGAGACGATCTCCTTCTGGTGCACCTTGATCTCGGAGAGGATGTCGTTTATCGCCTTCTTCTTCTTTTCTATCTCGTTTCTGTACTCGTTTATCTTGTCTTTCAGGTCGTTTTCGTTCATGATTAGAGTTCACCGATTCTACCGAGCCAGTAGTCTTTCGCTTTTTTGTGCTCCTCTATGCGTTCCCTAAGTCCCGCATAGTGGGCTTGATTCTTTGGTTTGTACGTCTCTTGGAGTTTTTTCAGCTCCGCTTCGGCATCTTCCAGCTCCTTCTGGTATTTGCCTTTGCTGACTTTCTCGTCGACCCAGTGTATCAGCTGGTCTTTTTTCTCGGTGAGCATCGTTATCTGCTGCACCTTTTCGACTTCGTCGCTGTATTCGCCGATGAACCTGTCGTGTTTTTCCACGAGGGCTTCTGCGAGTTTCTTGGGCTTAAAATCGCTCATGGTAGCATAAGATAAGTGAATTCCCCCTAAAAAGCTTTAACTTGACCGTATAACCCCGTATATCCGCTGTAAAGCCGTTAGATTCGAGAGTATCACCGTCAAAATAATGACATATACGAGCATTTGGGGGTCAAAAAGGCCAAGCAGCATCCCAAGGTATATCAATGTCAGGCGTTCGAAGCGTTCGAGGAGGCCCCCAATGTTCTTGAGCTTTTCCTGGTCGGATATGACGTTCCTGTGGTCTGCGTAGGCTCTGATGAACGAGGGCATAGTGGCTCCGAAAAGGAGCATGAGCATCCAGGCCCCGTTTGGCAGAAGGACGGAAGGGACGTCCTCCAGGTAGATCCACAGGCCCAGTATTAGCAGGAATTCGACGTATCTGTCCATGACTCCGTCCAGGAAGGCCCCGAGGTTCGATACGCTCTTTGTGACCCTTGCGACAGTCCCGTCGATGACGTCGATGAATGCGCTGGCTGCGAAGAGGAGTAGGCCTGCGCCGAGGTTGTGCCGGGAGAGCGCCATGAATCCGAGGATTGCGGGAATGATGGAGAGGATCGTCCACGCGTTCGCCGAGATGCCGAACTTCGAGAACAGTATCCCTATCCTCACGTCCAATCCGCTCGTTCGTTTGGAGAATTTCGCCTTCAGCATTTTATGTGCTCACAAGTATGCCCCCTGCGGTTATTAATACTGCGCCGGCGATCACCTTCAGCGCCTGTGTCCTGTCCGGAAGCTCATGCAGGAGTATTATGCCGCCGAGCACCACTAGGAGGGTGTTGAGGTTGTATATGGGGGCCATCTTGGACACTTCGGCGCCTTTAAGGAGGCCGTAGTATACGGCGATGGAGCCCATCGCCCAGAAGAGGCCGACAGCCACTCCCACTAAGGCGGCCTTCGGGCTGACTTGGGGGATCTTCGCCCCTGCGAATATGAGGTAGAATGCGAGGAAGCCTATTGTGACGCCAGTCGCGACCAGGATGGATGCGTCTGCCGCGTTCAGGCCCATGTATCTCTTGTCGAGGAGGACCTTGGTCGCGAGTCCTGAGACGGCGTATAATACTGCCCCCGTCAGTCCGAATATCAGCCAGTCGTCCATTTTTCCCTTGTCGTTGTTGCGATTTTTTCGGCGTGTCTGTCGGGGTTCGTATCGCCTGAGATCCCGAATGTGATGTCCGCGTATTTCCTATTTACTATGCGTCTTTCTCTAAAAGCGTCGTCTGGGGACTTTCCCCCCCTGGCGGCCTGTTTCGTTCCGATGAAGCTTTTCCCGGAGCCGGCCATTCCGATGAGGACGGCGTTCATTAGAGGTGTCTTTTGCGTCTGAATTAAAACCGCTATCTCTCCCTCTTTCCTGCGATGTACTCTTCGACCATCTCCCTTGCGACGGTGTCGGTGTATTGTATCATGGGGCTTTTCATGAAGTAGCTGGATGGGCTTGTGAGGGTGCCTCCGACCTTGCGGTCTAGGCCGATCTTGGCGCATCTTATGGCGTCAACCATGACTCCTGCGCTGTTTGGGCTGTCTTCGACGTCCAGGCGCAGCTCTAGGGTGAGCGGTATGTCGCCGAAGCTTCTGCCTTCCATCCTGATGAAGCAGAGCTTCTTGTCCTTGAGCCAGGGTACGTAGTCCGACGGGCCTATGTGTATGTCGTCTGCCGGCATCTGCGTCGGCAGCTGGGATTGGACGCTCTGCGTCTTTGATATCTTCTTGCTCTTAAGCCTCGTGCGCTCCAGCATGTTGAGGAAGTCGGTGTTGCCCCCGACGTTCAGCTGGTATGTGTGTTCGAGCTTGACTCCGCGGTCGACGAACAGCCTCGTCAGCGTCCTGTGGACGATGGTCGCCCCCACCTGGCTTTTGATGTCGTCTCCGATGCATGGGATTCCCGCAGTCTTGAATTTTTCGTGGCCTTCCTTCGTCGACGCGATGAATACCGGCATTGCGTTGATGAATGCGACGCCCGCCTTGATGCATTCGTCCGCGTAGAATCTGGTAGCCTGTTCGGAGCCGACGGGCATATAGCATACCGCCACTTCGGCGCCCGAGCGCTCGAGTTCCTTGGCGACTTCTATGGGCTTCTGCCTCGGGTCCACTGTGAACTTCTCCCGTGTCGTGTCTGCGACGCCGTCGAGTACCGGGCCTTTTTTGACTTCTACGCCCCAGTTGGGGGTGTCTGAGAACTTGATGGTGCAGTTCGGCTCTGCGAAGACAGCTTCGCTCAGGTCTTTGCCGACCTTTTTAGAGTCCACGTCTATGGCGGCGACGAATTTTATGTCCTTGATCATGTAGCCTGCGAGGGCGTTGTGCATGAGGCCTGGTATTGCCGGATCCTCTGCCTTGATGTTTTTGTAGTATTCCACCCCTTGTACGAGGGAGCTGGCGCAGTTGCCGACTCCGATAATCGCCACCTTGATGTCTTTATTAGCCATGGTAATGTATAATATTATATAGAATATAAATGTTTTACGGTTGTAAAATATGGTCTTGGAGCGTCCCATCCAGCGGCTTATTGCCAATACGACCACAAACTGCCTTTGGCCGTACATTCTGGCGCTTCTGAAGACGGAACCTGTCTACGCCTACCTGATCCAGGACATGGTCAAGGAACGTTTTGGCTTCGAGGTGGGGCAGGTGACCGCATACATGGTCCTGTACAAGCTGGAATCGAATGGATACGTCCAGACTGAGTGGAGGAGCGTCGAAAACCGGCAGAGGAAATACTACAAGATCACCCCGATTGGATCGAAGGCCCTTGAGGATTCGATCGATTACCTTGCGAAGACTGCACAGAAGCTAGGTAAGTGACTTAGCCGAGAACTTGGCCGAATCCTATATCAGCGTCGCCGCAAGCGCTGCGGGCTTCATGACGGCAACCGAGGGCTCAGGCACCACTAAAAGGTTCTATCCGGCAGCCACCAGAGGATTACAGGCATTATGGCCAAGGCGGCGGATTATTGGCGGGTACTTTGTCCTGAGTGTGTTGTTCTCTGCCGGGTTTGCAGGACTTGGTACTTAAACTATTTAAGCTTTGGTTGCCAGGTTTTATCTATGGATGGGGCTCAAAGCCTTGAGGAAAAGTCGAGGATTCTCGAGGAAAAACGGAATAAGTCGCTTGCAGGCGCAAAAGGCATCGGTTTGCGCCTTGACCTCCTTGCGCAGATGACGGAGGAGTTTGACAAGGACAAGGACCTGATCGCAATCTACGGCTCTCCGGTGTCTTCGAAGCTGGCCGTCTTCTCTGATGGGAAGGACATCAGCATCGTCGACGCCGGCTTGGTCGAGTTGGACGAGAAGAAGAGGATGGTCCTCTTCAACAAACTGGCAAAGGTTTATGGGAAGATTTTGACTCCAAAAGCCGGAACCAAAGATGGCCACATTTAGAGAAAGAGAACTTGAACGGCAGTTAGCAAATGAACAAGCCTTAAGGATGCAGGAGTGGAGGGACCACCAGAGGCAGCTAGGATACGCGCTTAATCCAGTTGGGATGGCCTTCGGCGACAGCTTCTCCCATGGCGCTCAGGCGGTGGGCCACGGAGTCAGGGGTATAGGGCACGTCATCGGGGCCGTTATGGACAAGGACACTTCACGGATAGGGCTTGCGGTCGGGGAGTTCGCCCAAGGCCTGGTCCACACCGCCGCATCCGGGATATATGGGATGGGAGCGTTCCTAGGCCTGGTAGCATCGATGGTATCGGCTGGGAGAAACAGAGACTACTAGCTCACAGCAGCGTCGCCGCAAGCGATGCGGGTTTCATGACAGACGCCGAAGGTTCTGGCACTATTATGAGGTTGTATCCGAAGGCCCACCAGAGCACCAAAACCAGCACTATAGCGAAGAGCGCGAAGAATATGACCGCCGCCTCCCAGAGGGGGATGTATTTGTCGATGCCTTTGAGTACCGCTAACATCGAATAACATATGCCTCAACTCGGTATAAATACGTCTCAGCCCTTCTTGGCCGTCTTTAGGGCCTCTATCGCCGCCATCTTGACGCCTGCGAGGTAGTCTATGCTTGCCTTTCCGCCTGTTGAGACGTGGGTTATCTTGTCCTCTACGCCGAGGTTCCTTGCTGCGGCCACCGTGTCCCCCCCTCCGATGACGCTGAAGGATTTGGCGTCGGCGATTGCCTTGATTATCTCCTCTGTCCCGTACGCGAACGCCGGGGTCTCGTAGAGGCCGAGTGCGCCGTTGAAGAAGACCGTGCCTGCCGACTGGATCTCCATCGTGTATCTGGCGACCGTCTGTTTTCCGACGTCGACTATGCGCCAATCCTGCGGCAGCTGGGACAGCTGGATCTCGAATCGTTTGCCGTTCTGGTCGATTGCGACGTCTACCGGGAGGACGAGTTTGTCGCCGTATTTGTCGATTATGCCCTTGGCGACCTCGATCTGGTCTATGAACTTCTTTCCGCGTATGAATTCTATGGACGGCTCTCCGAGACGGTAGTCCTTGGCTGCGAGGAACACGTTGGCTAATAAGCCTCCCAAGAGTATCCTGTCGACTCCGCCGTCGAGGGCTTTCTGGATTATCTTCATCGAGTCCTTGACTTTGGCGCCCCCTAGTATGAATATTAGCGGCTTCTTGGGATTCTTCAGGACGTCTCCGAGCGACCGTATCTCCTTCTCCATGAGCCTGCCGGCTCCGGAGGGCAGGACCGTCGTGAACCCGACCGTCGATGCGTGGCTTCTGTGGGCTGTCCCGAAGGCGTCGTTAATGAAAAAGTCCCCGAGGGGTGCGAGGTTCCTGACAAGGAAGCTCGTGGCGTGGACCTCAGGCGGCCTCTCAAGCGCCTCCTCCGAGTACATCCTGACGTTGTCCAGGAGGAGGACTTCGCCGTCGCGGAGATTCTTTATCATTGTCCTGGCATTCGGCCCGAAAAGGTCGTCAGCGTATTGGATATCTGCTCCGAGGAGTTTCCCTAGGTGTTTGGCGTGCTTTTCAAGGCTTGTGAACTCTGATTCGCCGGCCTGTCCCTGATGGGCCATGCAGACTACGCGGGCTTTATCGTCCATGAGCTCCTGTATCGTGGGGACGTGGCTGCGCATCCTCCGATCCTCGATGAATT
>JAZDMS010000028.1:0-6021 GCA_043800705.1 Candidatus Altarchaeota archaeon | reverse complement strand
GTTTTACCAGGTTCCCATAGGGGAACCAAGGCCTTCCAGTGACCTTTACTAGCGTGTCGAAGGCGTTTTCCTTCGACGACACCTTGCCAGAGGCGATAAAATCCAGGAACTCCGCCTCTTGGAGGAATGAAAAATACAGGGCGATCTTTATCAGCTCCGACTGGCTCATGTTGATGCCCTTGCTCTTGTATAGGTGATAGTTCATGGACTTGATCCATGTCAATGTCTCATGATCCACACGCTGAGTCGTGCTGCCAGGCTTTCCAGACTTCTTCTTCGAACTGTTCGAGGTAGCCACAGATAAAAAATGGGAAATACGAGGATAAATAATAGGTTAAGAACCGTTGAACCTGAAAATCCGGACTTCGTCCATTCCCGTATCCAACTCCGTAGCCGCGAATTCCGAAAACAATGCGTCTGCCCTGGTCTCGTTCGAACCTACCCCAGTAAGCAGGAACACCGGCCTATTCGGCAAAAAATGGCCGATAAGCCGCTTGTTTGTCGTCAGGTTCCCAAACCCCGTGTACGCCAATGCCAGATCCTTTTCGACCTTTAGGTTTGTCACCGAAACGGTGTCGAGGTAGCCGGTGTACAGGACCACCGAACCGTCCGGCAGGAGCTCCCTGAACCGTTCGGACTCCCCTGCGAAGTACTGCTTGTGCAGCACATCCTCCGCGACGGTCTCTCCGTTAGAGATGACGGAAAAGAAGACGAAAGAGACCATCAGGACCGCCAGCGCATTCGCATATTTTTCCCGGCGATAATATGCGACTAGTGCGCCCATCGCCAGGAGTGTCGGGACCTTGAGGGTAACGTAGGTCACGGATGCGGGCGCTATGAGGTTGACTGCCTGCAGGCTCATGAACACGATGAACGAATAATATGCTATGAAATAGTTCCTGAGTTGTCCGCTGATATCAGGCCAAAAGCTGAAGTATGCATAGGCGGAAAATATTGACAGATATGGCATGGATTCGAGCAAATAGCGCATATGCTTCAACCCCCCTTCCCTGTCGGTGGCGACATAGAAGGCGAGGGGGACGAGGATGAGGCTGCAGAACAGAAGTACCATGCCCGGCTTGACCCTCCGCTCAAGTAACATAAACGCCCCCACGGCGGACATGACCAAGAGCGGCGTGGACTGCAGGAGCGCCATCTTGTTCGGCAGCTCAGCATACCGCCGGTTGTAGGAAAAATCGAACAGGTAGGAATACAGTATCTTTATGTATGGCCCCAACACCAGGAAAACCAACACAGCCAAGGCCGCCAATGCCAGGGAATTACGCCTCATTTTCGCCAATCCAATGCCGGCATGCCGCGCCTTGATAATGACGTATAGCGCCCCGGCAGCAAGAGCCAATATCAGCAGCGGCTGGATGAACCCCCACAGGTCTCCGTGCCCGGTCATCGCAGCCGACCCGTACGCAGCCTGGTTTATCAGGAAAATTAACAGGAGAGGGGGGGAGGACCCGGCCACGAATAATGCGGCGTGACCCCTCCTGCGGCTGAAGAAAAGGTAGGTGAAAAGCAGGGCGACGCTGAAGACGCCGGTATACCTCACCCCCACCGCAAGGGCGCAGACGAAGCCGGCGCAGGCCGCGGCTGAAGCGCCGCCCCCCAGCACCAATGCGACGGGCAGGAGGGTCAGGAGTACCGAGAGGCTGTGGGGCCAGATGTCCAGGGAGTACTTTATCGAGAACGTGAGCAGGGAGAAGACCACCGCCGAAGCCAGGGAAACATTGATGTCGTCTAAAAACCGCCTGCATACCGCATAGATCAGGTATGTCGACAGGATGAAAGACAGCAGATTTACCCAGACTAGCCCCCTCACGCCAAACATGACATAGGGCGCATACACTAGGTACGGGTACAGCGGAGGGGGGATCCCCACCAACGTTCGCCTTCCGTCGACCACGACAGGCTTAGTCGAATGTAGCATCAGTTCGGGGGCGTCATATTCGTCAAGACCGTTCTCTATGAGGACATTGCCCGTCTTGGCGACGGAGTCTGCCATGAGCACATATGCGTCTTCATCGTTGACCCTCGGCTGGTCGACTACAAGAAACGAAAGGGAAAAAAGCAGACTGGCCAGATAGTAGAAAATCAGCATCTCCTTCCGAATGCCTAAGAACCGCATGTATGACGACGCTTTCTCCTTGATCATTCCCGGACTACCAGAATAAGTATCGATGTTGGACGTATTAAATGCCCCCCGCCAGCCTCTCCAAGACCTCGGCAAACGGCTTGCCCGTATGCCTGGGAAGCAGGGTTTTCAGAAAGAGCCGGTAGGCGTTCTCAGCCAGCCGATCCGATAGGGCTTCATCGTTGCACAGGCGAACGATAGACTCAGCCAGCGAACGGGGGGATCCTGCCTCGCACATGAGCACGTCCACACCGTCGACGAACAGCTCCTTCACAGCATCGCTTGCGCCGACGATGACAGGCTTCCTCGTCGCGATCATCTCATAGACCTTGCCGGACACGACATTGCCAGCCTTCGACAGCTTCGAATAATGGCCTCCGAGGCATATGTCCGCATTCGCGATCTCCCGGGCCACATCCTCCCTCGCCAGCCTCCCGAGAAAGACGATGTTTTTCACGCCTTCCCTTGCGGCCTTCGCCTCCAGGTCCGATATGATACGGCTCGATCCGGCAACCCTCAGGACGATCCCTTCAGGGAGGCTCTTGAACGCCTCGTATACTACGCCGAGCCCCTGCAAAGGTATGCCGCTGCCGCACCAGAAAACCACCTTCCCGACCGAATGCGCCTCCTTCGGCCTCGGGAAAAAAAGCGCATCATCGCAGGATGTGTAGATCACGGTTATCTTTTTCGGATCGACTGAGAAGGTCTTCTCGAAGTATCTCTTATGCGCCTTCGAGTCGATCAGGACGTGGTCCGCCATCTTGCAATTCCACCGCTCGACGAAGAAGAGGAGCCTCCCCGGAAGGGAATCCCCCAAAAACCATTTCCTCTCCTCGCAAACGGTCTGCCAGACCGAAAGGAACGGATCGTAGACTATGGGTTTTCTCGTCAGGAGCCGTAGGATGAAGAGTATCTCGAATGAGCGGTAATTCGCGACGACGACGTCGCAGCTCCCCATACTTTTCAGGAATTTTAGGATCGACTGAGGGTAGCGGGATAATCCCGGCTTGTTCACAACGCATTCCACCACGTCGAGGCCGTTTTCCCTAAGCCCCTTAAGCAATGTCTGGGCCCGTATATAGCCGCACGTATATGCCTGGAAAAAACAGACTCGGAGGGGTTTTTTGTCCATTTCCATTCCAACTATTGTAACACGGACATATATGAAGACGCCACTTGGCGCTGATGAATGACCTGGGCGAATGCAGCCTCGCACAGTAGCGGCGGGAAGTGCGGCGTAGGGTATTAAGCCCCATTATGGAAATAGATAGTCAGATGCCAAAGAGTATGCAGTGGGGGTCGTTTGAGATAAGAGGCCCGCGGCACGAACTCAGGGAGGAGGTCATGCTCCGGACCCTGCTCGCCCATTGCCATCCAGAGAGGCTGAATTTGTTCCTCGAGGCTGGATGCGGGTCTGCGAGCTTTTCCATCAAGCTATTGGAGCGGTTCCCGAACCTCAAGGGAGTGGGCTTTGACAGGGGAGCCGGCTTCGGGCGGATTGTAGATGGCAAGACCAGGGGAAAAGCCTACGGATTCTCAGTCCATGAGGGGGGATTCGATGACATCCCATCCGAGGTGTCGGACAAAAAATACGATCTTATAATATGCGGTGAAGTCCTTGAGCACCTTGAAGACGATCGTTCGGCTGTGAAGAAGATGCACGACCTCTTGAACCGCGGCGGTTATCTGCTCGCGTCCGTGCCCCACAGGAGGGACTACTGGACGGTCGAGGACGAGCTGTCTTCCCATTTCAGGAGGTATGAGGTCGACGATGCCAAGGGACTGATGACAGCCGCCGGGTTCAGGACGGTCTCCTCTATCGTCTGGGGATTCCCGGCAACAAAACTTTACGCGAAGCAGGTTTACGGGAGGATGATAAGTTCCGGCCATGAAGCCCAATACAGGGACGGTCTTCCGCAAAGGCTGGTTTCCAGGGCCATATTTTCCCTCTTGAGACTGGACCTCCTCTTCCTTGGCGACATGAGGGGGATAGGATTGGTCCTTCTGTGCCAAAAAAAGTCCGAGGGGGAGGCGGCGCCGTGACTTCGGGTTTTTTTTCACGAACTAGCGAAAGGGTCAGCCATGACGGACGAACGACGGAACACTCCGACATGCTCCTCAAAAGATGCCGGTTTCCCTACGACTATGCGAAGACTGCCATAAGGCCCGGCAGCCTCACGCTGGATCTGGGAAGCGGCGACGGTTTCGGCGCAGGTCGGCTTGCGGGAGCCTTAAAGATCGTGAGCGTCGATTCCGACCGGAAAACGATGAAGGCCCAAAGGGCGGCAACCACAGCCAAAGAACATGCAATGGCCGTGTCAAGGGCGGAAAGCCTCCCCTTCAAGGAAGGCGTCTTCGACGCGGTCCTGTCCTTCCAGCTCATAGAGCATTTATCCGACGATGATGCCTTCGCCTCCGAAGCATCCCGGGTCCTATCAAGGGCAGGGGTGATGTACCTGACGAGCCCGAACCGGCTCCTGAGGCTTAAGCCTGGGGAAAACCCATGGAACCGGTTTCATGTGAGGGAATACGACAAAAAAGCCCTCCAAGAGGTATTGCATCCGCACTTCAAGAGGATTGAATTCTTCGGTGTGACGGCCACGCCAGAGATTATGGAGATCGAGATGGAAAGAATAAGGCAGATACGGAGGATAAGCTCGCTTGACGTGCTGAACCTCCGGGCCAAGATGCCGGAATGGCTAAGGTACTGCGTCGCAGAGGGCATGAAGAAAGTCGCAGGCGGAAAAAATGGCAAAGCCCCGGCAGTGGAGCCTAGGCCCGATGGCTTCAAACTTTCGAAGGACATGGACGGATGCCTCGACATACTAGCCGTATGCAGGAGATGACTGCGAAACCCTATGCTGACGTCTTTACGCCTATCCTGCCCGTGTAGTCTACCCGATCAAGCAGCATCTTGACGTTGTTTTCCTTGAAGTAGCCATCCACCGCCGCCCTGGCACCCCTCCAATACCCGTAGTCGTCAACTATGAGAACCCCCCTTTGGGACAGAAGCGGATACATGTGAATCAGTTCGTGACGCGTCGAATCGAAGAAGTCGGTGTCAAGCCTGAGGAGAGCCACCCTCGAGGGAAGAGTCGCAGGCATGGTATCCTCGACCATTCCCTTTACGAAAACCAGCCCCGACGCGGGATAACCCGTCGACTTCAGGTTAGCCTCCACCTCCTCTTGAGACACATAACCCCACCGGCTCCCGCCATTCCCCCCCTTCCGCCTCCAAGTCCCCATGGCATCGGATCCGTCCAATGCAACGTCTTTGACGGTGGGCTCAGGCATTCCGGCGAATGTGTCGTAGAGATACAGCTTCCTCCCGGCGTCTGCGCACCCCATGAGGGAGTATGCCATCAGCATAGAGCTGCCGCCCCGCCAGAGCCCGCATTCGACGAAGTCGCCGGGTATCTTGGCGTCGACGACGTACCGGACCGCCTTGTAGAGGGCGTACATCCGCTCCTTGCTTGTCAGCGTATAATCCCTGCATTTCCCGTAGACCTCGGCGAATCCCCCGTCTTCGTCGATGTCCTCGTCCCTGAAATACTTCACCTTCCGCAGGAGACACCCCATAACCCGGTCCGCCTTCCGCGATAAGACGCCACTGAATGCCATTGTCCGTCTAAATCACTTTCCCTTGCCGGCTAAAAAATGGGCCCCTTGGGCGCACACAGCCAGAAACGATTGAGCAGCAATCAGCACAAACCTTGCAACGATGGTGGCAGAGAATGTGTTTTGCCGCCCGACCCCGTATGATGCCAGCGACTCCGTCATTACGACCTCCCTGACCCCAATGCCTGCCGGCATGGGGGAGAAGAAGCCCGATAAGACTCCGGCCTGCTCCGCGAACAGCACCCTGACGTAACCCGGAT
>JAZDMS010000013.1:0-47128 GCA_043800705.1 Candidatus Altarchaeota archaeon | reverse complement strand
GATGGAAAAGCTACCCCGGGGATAACTGAGTGGTAGCGGGTAAGAGTACACATCGACCCCGCTGCTTGCTACTTCGCTGTCGACTCACTGCATCCTGGCTGTGCAGAAGCAGCCAAGGGTGGGGTTGTTCGCCCATTAAAGCGGTACGTGAGTTGGGTTTAGAACGTCGCGAGACAGTTTGGCGGCATCTGCTGGAATTGTGGTTGTCTGAGAGAAAGGATCCATTAGTACGAGAGGAACATGGGCCCGTGGCCTCTGGTCTACCGGTTGTCCGACAGGGCATCGCCGGGTAGCTACGCCGCTCGCGGGTAAAGGCTGAAAGCATCTAAGCCCGAAACCGCCCTCAAAAATAGACAGCATAGGTTCCACTAAAAGAGTGGTTTGATAGGTTGGGGATGTACGCACCAAGCTTCGGCGAGGTGTTCAGTCCACCAATACTAATCGCCATCATAGTCTGGCATCTTTTTGGCGACAAGCCAAATGTTCAATGCAAGATTCGAAAAGTTTCCTCCTACACCACCTTTCTAACTTTTTTCTACGTTTAAAATCGTGGTTCAATGCTATTTAGGCGGAAGCCGAAGATTCCATGCTGCACTACGGCATGTCTTGCAGACTTTTCGAGTCTGCAATAGCTCGTTTTTCGCCAGCCTTTTTCGTAACGCTCACAATCGCTTTCGTGATTGTGGCGTGCGTAGAGCGTTATGCGCTCTTCGCGAAAGGCTTGGTCGGCAAAGGCAAATATTCAATCCAGATCAGATGATTTCCTCTTATGACGCCTTTCCATACCCTTTTCTTATCAAGTTTTTATTTCGACAGACGAATAGTATTGTATGGTCGATCTATTGTCAAATTTATTCACTTTTCTAATTATACTCTCCATTTTAAGGATTTTTTTCGTTTTAATGCGAAAAACAAATAAAACCACAAGAGCTAATCTCAATTTTTTATCCGCGGACCTCGGCTTGGCGTATTCCCTTAAAAGATTATCTATTTCTCCAAAGGATTTTTCTTTTTTCCCCAAAGAGTGCTTTGCAGGCAAATATAAAAGTAAGGATATCAAGATTGAGGTCGACTTTCCTGATGAATACTATGGTATTACCCAAACAAAGATTTATGTTTCTCATGATGGATTTGTTAGCAAGAAAATATCGATTCGGCCGACAAAGAATTTGAAATATGTCTCAGACACTCTACTGACTGGACGCTCAATACCTGGAGAAAAAATTGGGGCGGAAGACTTTAAAAATAACTTCTCTATATCTTCCTTGGACATGAGTTTCGCCCTTGAACTCCTTGATGATGACCTTCAAAAAAAGATCATTCGAATCGAACCAAAGTATTACCCTTTTGTTACCTCGGATTCCCCGGCATTTATCCAAATTGATGAGCGCCAAATTATTGCTCGTATCAATTATCCGGAAGTCGGCAAGGATGAAATCATAGCGTTTATTGATTTCTTGTGCGAGGTATCGAATACCCTCGGCACTAGATTTCCTAACATTTCTCGCATTTCCTAACCAGATTATGGTGCGGTGTCTTTTTTGCAACAAGCTAGATAACCAGTTGCGTTAAACTAAAATTCTGGATTATCGAGCGTAAGCGAGAAAACTATTTTTTAAGTAATGCAGGTTAGTCTTATTCCTCTCATGGTCACTCCCACTTTGGACGTGTTCTACGATTGTGCGGATATAGTCTTCGAGTTAGACTGCGATGACTGATATGGATCATCATTTGTGGGGGCTTAGCAGCTATGGTGGGGACTCGTCACTGATATCGTTTAAGCGCACTATTACGTGCGGCGTCCTTACGGTCTTGCTCGGCTTCGGGTTGACTTCGAGCCTTATCCTGCTGTCGTATTCCTCGGGAGAAAGCCGATAAACCATGTTGAACCTAGGCTAAGCGAAGCGCAGAAGCATTTAAACCGCATTTTTCAATTGTTAATATGGATTTCGATCTGCTCCTCGTCCTTGAGTGGCCCTTTTTTTTGCGGCTTTACTTTATCTGGTTTCCGATCATCTTCAGACCCTATCCCCTTTGGAGATCATTCTATTTGGTGTTCTGATCGCCTTATCAATCTTGGATTTCCAGAGGTTCATCGACAACGGGCGAAAAAAGCGGAAGATGTTGAAGAATTTCCAGGTTCTCAAGAATTCTAAGGGCTGGTCGGATGTCGACATCGACGGTTATTATTTCACTGGACTATACCGCGGAAAAAAGGTTTCGGTAATGGGCGATGTCCTCTATCATATGCATTTTAACAAGGGTATCCGGACTACTGTCGTAGTGCTCCGCGATGAGAGTGATATTTCAAAGAATACTATCCTAGACTCAGAGATTCAAAGAATCCTTCTTGGAATGAATTCTCCTCAGAAGGCGAAGTTAATAGTAGATGCTAAAAGCGTCAATTATGTCGAGGGGGATTCAATCGATGACCTCGGTCGTCTTCTTAGGATAATCGATACATTGTGTGACTTTACGGACAAATTTGGCGGCCTCAAAGAGTCTTAACCTAGCGGATTATTTGTCAAAAATTGGAGACTAGGGAGGGGTTCAGTGTTATCGAGGCCGTTAGTCGAAGATAGCAGATTTTTTGCCGGCCTTTTTGGAAAAAGGCTTAACGGAATCCTTATTATCCATTTGTGTCAATACTTTTCACATGACTGAGCATTCTGGGGGGCGTCGGTTTTTAGTTGTTTTTCTGTTATTGTTCATATTACAGTATAGCCTCCTAACTTCGACCCCCCTTTTGGACAATATTCGCACTGGTCGCCCGTCTAATGAGGCAATCGGCATGTCTCCGTGGGTCATTCTGTTCGTCTCCGATCCTGTCTTGAGTTTGCTCATCATCATCCTCACCTCGCTCATCGGATCGGTTGCGTACACTCGGCTGAAGCCGTCGACAGACAGGATTTGCTCGTTATGTGGCGGTCGCCTGGAGAAATATCGTAAATACTGGCATTGCCCTAAATGTGAAAAATACTGTCTAAACTGCGGTTATACAGTCAATAATCGGGATTCTGAGTGCCCTAAATGTGGCCGGCAATTAGCGTCGTGATTCGGTTATTGGGCGCCATTTTTATTGTCTGTTTTGTATATTGTTTCTTGTATGAGCCGCAGGGACGATCCGATCATGATGTTGAAGCATCTTGACATGCGTTTTTTGTTCGAGTACATCGGGGGTTTATTGGTGCTCAGGGGCATTTTAGCTCTGATTTTACTTTATCTCGGTGGTGAATCGTCTACGGAGCCGGTCTATCTGAATCCCCAGTTCAGCATGGCAGTATATGCGGGTTTCATCGTCGGAGGATTCGGGCTTTCGAAAAACAAGTCCTGGGGCATCGTCCTCTCGGAAGTTGTGCTATTCGTGGCTTTTGTGGCGGATATCTTTTCTGCGAGACCCAGTTGGGCCATCGACGGTGTCGGCTTGATCCTGATGGTCGCCATTTTTGGGCCTCTGAGGAAGATTTTGTTCAAGGATTGAGCATCTGACCGCGTTTTTCCGGCCTGATGCGGTATTCATGCGCTGGTATATTGGTGCTCTATTATATGGGTTGTCGCATCTACTATCGTCTTTATGGTGAGGAAAAGAATCATGGGGGACTGGCCCCCCAAGAAGATTATGGCGGCGCAGAATACTATCGTGAATGTCAGGGGGAAGAGTCGAAGGAACGGGAGCGCGTACATCCTCCCAATGTTCACTCCTTCGAGGCTCTCTTTGTTGTATGCATAGGAGAATCCGTGGTTTATGAGGAATGTTGCGGCTGAGAGGATGACGTATCCAGGTTCTTTGAAGAATGGTGAGCCGATTATCAAAAGGAAAAAGGCCAGGCCGAGATGGGTGATGGTATATCCTCCTATGAAGTGGTTTGCTATGTTGTTCTTCATTTCCTCGCTTGGTTCGATGGGGTTGCCGTTTATCTTGACGCCTTTTGTCGAGTAATCCTTAAGCCTTTTGATCTTGGCGGTGTTGAAGATGCATATGGTCATGTTTTGGAACCAATAGATCCACATAACGGTGATCACATTCCATGATTGGCTTATAGCCAGGGTCATCGTCAGGGCATTCGAGGCAAGGAGCGTCCAGAGGGAAATATCGCATTTGATGGAATATACCGGCCTGTCTGTCGTGGGTTCTTCTAATATGCTGTTGTATTCAAAAGACCAGCCTCTCCCATTTTTGGCGGTTTCGCGGAACACTTTCTTCCCTTATGCCATCATGTTATCATAAGCTTTATGCATTTCGAGTTGACGCATGCAGCCTTGTAGTCGCCGATTGGCGCATTTGCCTCGCACATCGGGGCGGGGCCGCAGTCCGCTTCTTTCGGGCATGTCTGCGTTCTCTGGCGCTGGTACCAGTCTTTGTCCACCGCCTGCCAGTGTCCTAGTGAGTAGTCAGGTTGTTCGCAGTTTCCGATCCAGCAGCAGCTTAGTCCGTTTTTCGTGTTGACGAGTGCGCATTCGGAGTCGTCGCCGCATGTGTTGTCGCGGGTGGTTTGGAAGACGTCCTGGTCGGAGGTGAACGTCCGGTTGTCCGGGGTCCTGCATTGGCGGGGGTATGTTTCGAGTATGGGGTAGCCTGCGGCTTGGCAGTCTTGGAATGTTTTGGCGTCTTTCGGGTCTGTCTCCTGCAGGCAGCCTGAAGCCAGCAGCAACGCGACGATGATGTTTATCCCCCTCATGCTCATTTCTCCGGCCGGTGAAGGGCGGGGTCGAGTTCGACTATGTCGTGTTCGCTTATTATCCCCTTCACTTCCCGTCCTTCCGTGACCAGGAGCTCATTGGCCTTCAGTTGCCTCATCGTCCGCGCCGCGTCGACTAATGTTTTCCCTATGTCTATGGACGGGACCGGGCTGGTCATTATCTCTTCGATTTTGGTTTCTTTGGGGTTCATGTCCTGGCATATGACCTTTTGGACGATGTCCCGTTCGGTCATGATGCCTGCTATGGTGTTCTTGTCCAGGGCAATGACCGATGATATGTTCTTTTCCCTCATCAGTTTAGCGGCCTCGTAGACAGTCTGGGTCTTGTCTATCCTGAATATAGTGCTGTTTTTTATGTCTTTGAGGGGTAACTCTTCAGCCATTTTTCAGGGGTTGATGAGGAATGAGAGGTCTGTGTGTGCGAGTTTCGCGTCTTCGGCGGCCATAGTCGTGTGCAGGCAGTCGTATATGATCGCGTTTATGAGGCGCATCTTGTCGGTTGTCGCCCTGTTCGTGTCGGCGTTGAGCTTCATCTTTTCGGCCTCCAGGCTGAGGTATTTATCGCTCATCTGGCCGAAGTAGTGCGTCATGAGGGTCTGCATTATCCTCTGTTTTTTGGCTTCGTTGACGGTTTTCATGTCGTCTATGTTAAGCTCGTTCTTGAGCCTTCTGATGACGACCTGGTTGGTGTCGGTGAAGTCGTCCCTCAGCTTCTCGGAGAGCAGTTCCATGTTTATCTCGTTCGGCTGGATCTGGTCGTCTTTGGCCTTTACGAGGACGCCGAACATTTGTGTAAGGTTCTTTGCTGATTCCCTGGCTTCCTCGTTTTTCATGTAGGCTGAGAGGCTGTTTTTTACAACCCACTCTATCGGGCGTTTGTTGAAGAGTTTTTTCGTGTATACGAGGGTGGTCTTCGGCATCGTTCCGAAGATGGTGGCGATGACCGACGTGATTACTGCGTTCTTTGTATGCTGGTCGGGTTCGACCCTTTCCCTTAGGTTGTTTCTCGCGACCTCTGCATATATCGTCTGTCTGTTGAGTTTCTGGAACTCTTCGTTCATTTCGTGGGCGAGGAGGTGTTCCCTCGGGCTTGGGACGTAGTCGGCTGTTATCTTCCACGGCTCGACCCCGATCCTTAGTATGCTCATGAGCTCCACGCGTGCCATGCTGGTTTTTCCGCTTGATGCGGCTGGTCGTATGACCTTGTCGATTAGGTCTTCCGCGAACTGTCTCTTCTGTGTTTGGTTGAGGGTGGAGATGTCCTGCAGTCCTTGGGCTTTGAGGTGTTTGTCGAGGCTGAAATCCGTGTTTGAGCCGAGGAAGTCCCGAAACAGGCGGTTTATCCTGTCCCTGATATCAGCCTGGTTAGTGTTTGTTTCCATCCTCTTATCTATTGTTGCTGGCGTTGATAAATGGGCAACGCCTTGTTTCAGTCGGTTCAGTATTTGGCATGGGGACAGGTCGTTTTTGTCGTATCTGAGGGGGCCTGATATTGCCCTTTTTTTTATCTTCCTTTCTTAGGCCAGTATCCGGCGACGAATAGTCCCAGCATCGAGGGGGGCATCAGGCATATTATGGCGAGTGTTATGGTGGGGCGCAGGAAGTAGGCTGGCAGGAAGGTCACCAGCCATATGGGGAACAGGGTCTGTGTGAGGAATTTCATCTTGTTCTTCTGCCAGTAGTCTAGGTTTGTCTCCGGGAGGGTGTGTTTCATTTCATGGATGTCTGGCATACACTTCCTTAGGAACAGGTCGATGCACAGGAGGATTATCATGTATGTGAAGGCCCAGACCATTAGGGCTTTTGCATGTTCGGCAATGGTCGGAACGGTCAGTAATGCGTATGGTGTCAGCAGGTAGGTTGGTATCTGTATCTCCTTTATGAGGTAGTATGTGGCTGCGGCGATAGGCAGGATCAATGCTGCGAGGTCAAGGGTTAGGTAGGTTATCGGATATATCGGCTTCTTCAGGAGCTTGTTTTCGACGGCTACTATCTTGATGCATTTTATCAGATTGTCCGGGTCGAGTGGTTTTAGGATGTAGTCTTCATTCCGTATTTTGCTTATCTTGAGGCTTTTTTCGTCGCCGTGTTCAGTGAGGTAGACTATGGGGACGTCTTTCAGCCTTTTGTCGTTTCGCATCTGCAGTGCCAACGGGATGCCGTCAGTTTCGGGGACTGTCACGTCCATCAGTACGATGTCTGGCGTCTCTTCGGACATCATCCTGATGGCCTGGTCTATGGTTGTGGCGGCCCTGAGGGCTGCGTTGGGGAATTTTGCCTCGAATAACCCCATTATCGTCCGTATCTCGTCAGGGTTTTCGCCTATGACTAGGATTTTTGTATGTTCCATGACCCTCCACTTGATTTTTGTTTTAGGCCCTGTTTAAATATTTTCCCCGCTGTTTATAAGCCCATTTTGCCCTAATTTCTCTTGCAGTGGCTGTTTTGGGGCTACGGGGCCTTATGGGTCCTGAGGAGGTTCCGCCCACCAGCTTTTGTGCGGTCGGATGCGCGAGTGTCCGGGCGGCAATACAGAGACGAGAGGCCGGCGGGCGTCAACGGTGATGCGCAAGCTGAGTTGTCTGTCGGCTGTGTGAAACGGGTGTCGCCTCCGCATCTGGTGCAAGCCGTTTATCCGGCGCTTAGAAGGATCCCCAGACGGCAGTGTGCGCGCTTGCGCGCCGAAAGCCGACTTAAGGCGGACTACGCAGCCACTGCAACTTTTCTTCTTTATCTTTTTTGTCTGTATTCGTTGATTATTTTTTCAATGTCCGGTTTTTCCGGTTTGGGTTTCATCAGTTCTTGAAGCGTTTTTTTAGTTATGTATCGGTAGCCTGAATCGTTCTCGACTTCCTTGGAGTCGTATACTGGGATGTTTTGTTCGATGAGTTGGTCTGCGATCCTCTTCTTCGATGTGAAGGCTGCCTTTATCCATCTTATGTCGTCGGGTTTGACTTCGACGACTGCTAGGCCGCCGATGGTCTGGGGGTATAATCCGACGGGTACGGCTTCGCCTGATATAATGCGTTTGAGGAGCCTCTCTATCCTGTCTTGTCGTGTGAGCCTTGCCTGGAGGGTTTGTATCCTTTTGTCTTCGTCGCTTTTGCGCTCCGGTTTCAGGTGTTTGACCCTCTTCGCCTGCGCCAGTTCGACATTAAGTTCCAGTATCCGGGCATCCTTTTCGGAGATGAGCTCCTGCAGGTTTTTTATCCTCTTTTGGAGGTCCCTGAGCATCCGTTCCTCATCTGTCCGGGGTTTTTCCGGCTCCGCAGGTTTTTCCTCTTCCGGTTCCGGCTCCGTCCTTTCGATGGCTGCCCTGGCGGCGCTGATGGAGTGTCCCTGGAGTACGAGGTGTTTGGCTTCGTCTGGGAGGCCGATGGATTCGGCTTTTCTGAGTTTGTTTCCGTATTCGTGTTGGGCGTTTAGTGCCGCGGCCAGTGCGTCCCTCTGGTGGGCGTCGGCTGCGCTGTGGGGTCGTGTCAGGTCTAGTTTGTCTGTGACGGACAGCGTTTTTTCGGGAATGAACAGGGTGACTCCGAACTTTGTTGCGACTGAGGCGACGAAGTCCGGGGGTGGGTTGACGTCCGATGCGACGAGGGACGGTCTTCCGACGGAGAGTATGTATTTTACTGTCTCGGCCAGTCCCATGTCTTTGCTGGAGTGTAGGCCGACTATCCTGCCTCTGAGGTCTATTGCGGCGACTGCTGTGGTGGTGCCTGGGTCTACGCCGACGATTATGTATCTGGTGGCCATGTAAAACCGCCTAATCGGTCAATAATAGGCTGGTTCGCAATTATTAGGCGTCTATTCGGTCAGTTTCCTCTGTTTGTCTTTAAGGGGGTATTCGCCGTTGAGGCAGGCGAGGCATAGGTCGCTTTCCTTGTGGCCTATCGCCTTGATGAGCCCTTCGTGGGATTGGTAGGCGATGGAGTCTGAGCCGATCATCTTCCCTATCTCCTTTATGGTGCGTTCTGTGGCTATGAATTCCTTGCTGGTCTGCATGTCTATGCCGTATTGGCAGGGGTGTTTTATCGGCGGCGATGCGATCCTGACGTGGACCTCCTTTGCTCCGGCGTCCCTGAGCGTCTGGACTATCCTCTTGAGGGTTGTTCCCCGGACGATGCTGTCGTCGACGAGTATGATCCGTTTGCCTGTGACCTCTGACTTTATGGGGTTGAGTTTGACCCTGACTCCGAGGTCGCGCTGCTTCTGGTCCGGCATGATGAAGGTCCTGCCGACGTACCTGTTCTTCATGAGGCATTCGCTGTAGGGGATCTTGGACTCCTGTGCGTATCCTATGGCATGGGTGACGCCGGAGTCGGGGACCGCGCATACGATGTCCGCCTTCACGGGGCTCTCCTTCGCGAGGTTCCTGCCGAGGTTCTTCCGCACCTGGTATATGGATTTTCCGTCGATGATGGAGTCGGCCCTTGCGAAGTAGACGTATTCGAACATACAGTGGCATATCCTCCCCTTCAGTCCGGTCTCGGACTTGATCCCGTCCCCGATGACGATTATCTCGGAGGGCTTGACATCCCTTATCAGCTCCGCGCCGAGGACGTCGAGGGCGCAGCTTTCCGAGGAGATGTAGTATGTGTCGTCCTTCCTGCCGAGGCAGAGGGGACGGATGCCGCTTGGGTCCCTTACGCCTATGACCTTGTTGTCGTACAGTATCGTCAGCGAGTAGGAGCCGATGAGCTGGGTCATGGTGGATTGTATCGCCTTCACTATGTCCCCGCATCTGGTGTGTTCGTACGCTATCAGCTTCGCTATGATCTCGGTGTCGGAGGTGGTCGTGAAAGTGGAGCCTGCGTTTTCGAGGCCCTGCCGGATCTGCCTCTGGTTGACGATGTTGCCGTTGTGGGCGATCGCGAACTGTCCCTTGAGGTAGTTTATGATGAACGGCTGGGCGTTCTCGATCCTTGAGCCGCCAGTGGTGGAGTATCTGACGTGCCCTACGCCGCAGCAGCCGGATAGGTAGGCGTTCTTGAAGACGTCGGTGACGAGGCCCATGTCCTTGTGGGTCCGTATCTTGTCGTTGCAGGTTGCGATTCCGGCGGACTCCTGCCCCCTGTGTTGCATCGCATGCAGCGCGTAGTATATGCTCTCGAACACGTCTGTCCTAGATTTTGCCCCGAAAACGGCGCATTTCTCTCTTATCATGGGGGAAGTAATACTTTTCTACACATAAGTTAAATAAATAACCATGGATTTCCGCGAGACAAGGTACGGCGTCTGCCTTCCTGGATTCAAAGCGTGGGGGATAAAAAGGGGCAAATACGGGGTCGCGTTAATCGTTTCCGACAAGGTCTGCGAAGCCGCTGCCGTATTCACGAAAAACAGCGTCAAGGCCGCGCCGGTGAAATACTGCCAAAAAGTCATCAAAGGCGGGATCCAAGCTATTGTGGCCAATTCCGGGAACGCGAACTGCTGTGTCCCCAATGGTTTGGCTGATGCGCAGGAGATGGCTTCCGAGGCTGGGAGGGCTTTGGGGATCAATCCGCGAAACGTTGCGGTGTCGTCTACTGGCATCATCGGCAGGAGGATGGATATCGGGCAGGTCCGGGAGCTCATAGTCGAGGCTTCAGGCAGCATGGCGCCAAGCCCTAACGGCAGTCTCCAGGCTGCGAAGGCCATCATGACGACTGATACGCGGATCAAGATGTATTCCGCGGAGTATCGCGGGATAAGGGTCGGGGGCATTTGCAAGGGTGCGGGGATGATCGCACCGGACATGGCCACGATGCTCTGTTTCATCACGACAAACGCCAAGCTTCCGAAGGCGAGGCTCCAGTCGTCGCTGAAGGAGGCGTGTGAGGTCAGCTTCAACATGGTCTCCGTGGACGGGGACATGAGCACCAACGACACCGTCCTGCTTCTTACCAACAAGAGCCAGAATTGCAGGGCCGAGGATTTCCAGCGCCTGTTGACGCACGTGATGTGTGAGCTCGCCAAGATGATAGCCCGCGACGGCGAAGGCGCGAGCAAGTTCCTCGAGGTCGAGGTGAATGGTGCTGCGAGCATAAAGGCCGCGAGGCTCGCGGTGAAGGCGATAATCAACTCCCCTCTTGTGAAGACCGCATTCTACGGCGAGAACCCCAACTGGGGCAGGATCGTGGCAGCAATGGGTTCAAGGATCAGGGTGGACGAGTCGAAGGTCGATCTGTCGTTCCACAGCGGGAAATCCAGCGCGAAACTGGTCAGCTACGGGAAGATACTGAATCCGGACGCATCTAGGGCGGTTCTCGCCAACCGGAACATCAGGGTCGTCGTAGACCTCCACGACGGGAAGCATTCCGCGGTCGGCTGGAGCTGCGATCTGACCCCTGAATACGTGAACATCAACGCCGGCTACAATTGACTCCGTGCCCGGCTATCTATGTATCCCTAAACCGCAGAATACCACCTCATTCATGTTGTGGCTGATCGACGGATCTGCGGTTTAGGGATATATGCCCCATCCTTTAGGCTGGAGGTATTTATTATGGCGTTGATATTTAGTCTGTAAGATGTTCTCTGCAATCAGAAGCCGGGTGATAGAGTATATCATACTCGCGAACGCCTTGATGTTCATTGCGCAGCTGGCTTACGGGCGGGCGGCATCTGAATATTTCGCCCTCACTCCGGCCTACGTTTTCCAGATGCCGTGGACGATCCTGACGAGCATGTTCATGCACGCCGGCTTCGAGCACATACTCATGAACATGTTCTTCGGCGTGTTCATGTTCGGCTCCTACTTGCAGCAGATAATCGGCGAGCGCGAGTTTACGAATGTCTATTTCCTCGGCGGATTGGCCGCCTCCCTCTTCTACGTTGCTGTGTCGCTGGTATTCGGCCTGCCAAATCCCCTCGTGAGCGCAGTCGGGGCGTCGGGTGCGGTCTTCGCGATAGTGGGCGCCCTCATCGTCCTGCAGCCGAACATGAAGATCTATCTGTATTTCCTCTTTCCGATGCCGCTATGGGTATTCGGCCTCCTTTACATGCTCTACAGCATCGTTGCGATCCCGACACAGCTAAGCGGCGGTACAGCGGTCACGGCCCACGTCGGCGGACTTGTAGCCGGGTTGATGATGGGGAAACTCCTGCAGAGGCCGCCAGAGCAGCCGAAATACACCTACGTCAGGTACTACTGACGTCCGGGACCATCCTGATCTTCCCGCCGGTCCCGGAAAAGAACGCGTATTTTCCTTCATACTCCATCGGCCCCTCGTATATGATCCATGCTCCGGCGCCGTTGTATTCGTAGTTGTACATGGCGGTCAGTATCGGGTCGTTATATGATTCAAAATAGGGGTCGTAGTGGATTGTTCGAAGCGCCCTCTTCGTGACGTATGTCACAAATGTCGGATTCATCCCGGATTTTTCCACCGCCTCCCCCTTGGTCACGTAGGCGCCCCCCTCATTGTATCCGAGAGCCAAAAGCAGGATGCTCGCGATTGCCCCCATCACGGCCACCTTCCTCGCCTCCCTGCCGAAATCCATGAACCTCGAGTTCTCGACGACCCTGACTGCGAAGTAGTAGGCGATTCCGTATCCGAAAAGGAGGCCTGTGACGATCCTAAGGGGGTTGGAGCTCTCCCTCAGGTCGAATATGGTCTGCGAGACCCCGTCCACGGCCATCGGGACCATGAGGGAAGCGGCGAAAAGGAGTGTTTTCGCGAACCTGGGCATAGGCACATAGAACGGCAGAAGAGCTCCTATGAGGCATCCGATGTATATGGCCGTGTCCCTGGAGCAGAAGGGCATCTCAAGATCTGAGAATATTATCGAACGCTCCGGCATCTGATGGCAGTTCGAGGTGAGATATCCCACGTTGTAGGCGAGCATTCCCAGGCCGAAGGTGAGTCGGTTGTCCGTCTGGGCGAGGACCGGAGACGCGAGGAACCACACAATAATGATCGCATCCAACAGGGCATAGACTAGGAGGAACAGGAAGAGGAACTCCATGGTGCTACGGTTGCCGTAGACGTTGTCCCGAACGTAATCCTCCAGCCTCTTGAGCCGCTTCCTCATCGAAATACCATAAAGGCGCCGAAGCTTTAATAGGGGCCGCCTCCCTATCATATTCGATGGAAGTCAAGGTCTACACCACCCCCTCATGCTCCTGGTGCAGGCGGCTCAAGGAATACCTACAGAAGAATAACGTCGCATTCACGGAGATAAGCGTAGCCGGAAACCAGAAGGCGGCGCAGGAGATGATCGGAAAAAGCGGGCAGATGGGCATTCCGGTCACGGACGTCGACGGGACGATAATCGTCGGATACGATGAAGAGGCTCTTGGCAAGGCTTTGAGAAGACAATAGTTGTTTTTTTTATAGGAGGGTAGGGTTGATAAGGGCGGGAACGTAGTTCCTGCCCTTATGCGGGCAGATGGGCATCCCGGTCACGGACGTCGACGGGACGATAATCGTCGGATACGACGAGGAAGCCCTGAACTATGCCCTGAAAAAATAAAATACCGCTCCCTGCAGTATTATATCTCAGATTCAGAGTTGTGGCATTCCCCCCCTACGTAAACGTCGGGGTCTTCCCTGAACCCACGATAGTATAATGCGGGGGCCCTGTGGCCCCCGACACGATCAGTCGTCGAGATCCGCAGTCTGGCGTGCATCCGTCGAATCTATGCTGTCCCTGATGGCCTGAAGCTTCTCGATGAGGCCGTCGACGATGGCTTCCTCCGGCGGGAAGCCGATGCTCCGCTGGTATCTCTTGCTTCCCTCCTGGGTATAGTAGCCTTTTGAGATGTTCACAAAGACTGCGTTGTCGGGCTTGACACATTTCTTAGACACTTCTATGAACTTGTTCCGTCCATAGTCTACGTATTCGCTCAGTATCGTCTCGTATTCCATTTCCATACCTCAACTAAAGTCTATTTTATAAGTAATCTATATTATAATTTAAATGCGTGTAATACAACAGGTCAACCGGGCTATTAGTCTCCCGGTGAGATGGAAGACGCTAAGACAAGGTTTTATACATGGTAAAAAAGGCTCAGGCTTCGCTTGAGTACATGGTTATGCTCGCGCTCTCCCTTATCATCTTCTCTGCGATCGTCTACGGCACTAGCATCCTCATCAGCTCGTCGAGCATGCAGGTTGGCGTCGACTCGGCGCAGCGTGCGGTAGAGAAGCTGAAGAGCTCTGCGGATTTCGTATACATCCACGGCTTCCCCTCGAGGACCGAAGTCAACATCTACATCCCCCCGAACATAGAGAACCTCACGATAATTGACACCAACAACAGCGTCGTGGCGAGGGTCTCGGTCGGCGAGACGTACACGGACATATACGCCGTCACCAAGGGCAAGATCTACGGAGACCTGTCGGATGTGGACAAGGAAGGCTACTATGTGTTCCGGGTGGAGTCGACTTCGGAGGATTCTATCAACATCACGGTGCTAACATAGATAGAAGTCTACCATAAGCTCATGACCACTAAAGCAAGAGGACAGGCCAGCATTGAGAGCATGTTCGTTTTGGGCGTTTTGCTCATGATATTCGTCATGTTAGGGTACACTGTCTTCAAGAACTACGTGAAAAGCACGGATTTGAAGCTTCATATCGCGGGCGCACGCCTGTCGAACGTCATAGCCGACCAGATCAACGACCTCAACGCCCTCGGAGACGGATATTCCTCCTCGTTCACACTGCCTGAGACGATGGTAGGCGGCGTGAAATACACCGTCAACTTCTACGAAAACGAATCCAGCGTATTCGTCGAAGGCGGCGGGTTCTCTAGCGGGGAAGAGCTTCGGTTCTCGAGCCCTCTGTCCACGAGCCGGGTCCATTGCATCATGCCGCAGTGCAACTACACCTGTAACAAGTCCTCCTCCGAGGAATGCCTCAACGTAACTGGCGGGGTGCAGATGCGGCTTGTCAAATATGCTGGGCGCATATACGTCACCCCAACCAACAACGTCCTGCAGGACAGCACCGGCGGATTCGTCGCCGCCTTCGAAGGGGGCCGGCGAATTCAACCTCTCCGAGCCGGGGTCCGTCGTCTTTCCAGCAAAGGAATCGTCCGGATCCTGGAACGCGCTTCTTGTGCACCACAACACCGTCAACGACACGATAAGCCTTGTATTCAGCATGAACCTGACGAACAATGAGATAGCGAGGCTCAGGGTGGGGCGGATCATTGGGCACATAGTCGAGGTCCGCTCGCATTACGCCGGGGATGATCCGGAATTCGCGCTCGAAGCCGATCCGCAGGGGCAGTGGAAGGGCAACGCCACGGGCGACATCCACGGCGGAAGCATCGTGTTCAGGGGCGGCTTCCATGCGTGCGTCATGCCTGAGCCCTACAACATGCCCTCCGGTGGCTGGGTCGTCCTGAGCGGGGACGGACGGAATATCATATTGAGCAAGGAAAAAAATGTCTGCATCAGCTACCCCTAGGCGGGCTCAAATGAGGGCACAGCTCTTCACGGGAGACATGGTGTTCGGCATCTTCATCTTCATGATAACGCTTGGCATCCTGATGCAGCTTTGGCAGAGCACATACGACCACCTGTGGAGCGCCGAAGGGGAGTATGAGATGAACTGGCTGGCGGAGACGGCCGCGAACCAGCTTGTGAGGACCGCCGGCGACCCCTACGACTGGACGCCGTCAAACGTGGTCGCAATAGGGCTTGCGAGGGCGAGGGGAGGGGGGCGCGTCGTGGAAAGCCGCATCCTGGACCCCGACAAGTTACTCTCCCTGATCGACATGTTCAACGAGAACTACAGCCTGGGCAGGGATCATCTCCTCGGATCCGGAAAATACGAGATCTACTTCGAGCTGTCCTGCCTCAACTCCAGCGGCCTGCACTGCCTGCAGGGGATGCCTTTGAACTCGGTCACCGGCTCCGTCGAATGCAGGAACCTCAACAGCAGCATACACGTCAACACGTACAGCAAAAACAACAGGTTCACCGACGTCTACATGTGGATCGAGGCCGAAGACCTCTGGGGTCACCTGGACCCGAGCCATTGCCAGAAGCTCTGCAGCGCGGGGAACATGAGTAGCATCGGCCTGCTGAGCGGCGACACGGAAAGGAATATCAGGACGCCCGCCGGCGACTATATGTTATGGGTTCGTGGAGTAGACTCCAACTCGGGCGCGAAGCTCCTCGTAAACGGGGTTCCGCACAACCTGTTCAACTCATCGGCCAAGGATTTCGTCGGCTGGAACTGGCTTGGGAACCAGACACTTGCCCCGACGACGGACCTCGCTATCGCAGACCAGGAACTGGGGGATACGATCGACGCCATTCTACTTACTACTGACAGGTTCTATGACCCGAGGCTGACGAACGTGCAATCCCTCGGGGACCCGAACCTTTATGGCAAATGCGTCTTCGGAAACACAAAAGAAGGCGCCAACATAATAGCGAGGACGAAGACCGCCATCGTCGGGCTGCCTGTGACAAGCAGCGTCTTCTTCTCCGGCATGCAGCCCGTCGTGGACGACACGGTGCAGCTTAGGGTGGTGCTATGGAGCGGGGAGGCCATGCAGCCGCGGAACAAGAGCTCGCCGACGACCACGTCGACGACCCTGAGGTCTGCTAGTTCGATCACATGCGACGGAAACCCCGCGCAAAGCTGCATCTCCCCGAATTGGCCGGTCGTCAAACTCCAGAGCGTAACGTTCTGGCAGGGGGGGAGCCAGTCGAACAGGCTCGTATGCGGCGCGACGGAACCGCTAACTGTCGCATGGTCCGGCAGGCACGCAGGCGACCCCAACTTTTTCGGGTTCTTCATAGAGAACGGGAGCTACAAGGTGGGGGCATGCCAGAGCAACAACACAGTCGTCGAAATCGGCGAAAACAGCTACGAATACGACATGAACTGCTCGCTCACGACCCCAGCAAGCTTCAACCTCCCGGACGGCGAATACGATTTCATCGTCACCGGCGAGGACTTCAGCGGATACTGCCCACCACGGAACATCAACACAGACGATGAGAGAAAGTTCAAAGTCAACCTCGAAGGCTGCGTCGTCTACGACCCCCTGCAGTGCAATCCCCCAAGCGGCATAAAATTCGGCTGCCTCAGCATAACCGACACCGTCGACAGGATATACCGCGTCGATGTCACCGGCGACACCCTCGTCTGCGACGTCCCCATACCCGTCAACGTCTCATTCGGCGGAATCCACGGCAACGACCTGCAGATCCAGTGGGCGTACATGCTCAAGAACCCAAGCGGAGGATACACCTGCGTAGGCCTCTGCCGCTCGAACGTAGCCTCGGCTGAAACGCAGAAGGAGTACTACGACCTCCGATGCAACATCAAGCTGAACGGGACCGACTGCAGCGGAATCCCCTACACTTTCCCCGACGGCTCATATGAACTTGAAGTCATCGCCGAATCCGACGCAAACCAATACTGCAACAACCCCGACGGCGCAGACGCCGAGGCCGTCTTCAGGAGGCAGGTGAGCGTCGACTGCTCCGGGGCGGGATTATCGTCAAGCTCAGCATCGAGCGCCACATCCACGGCCTCAAGCAGCCCCTCGTCGAGTTCCTCTGAGAGTTCCGGCGGCATCCCGGTGACTGTCGGCTACTTCATGCCTACCATGCCCCTCGGCGACCCTCAGAAGACCGGCGCCGACTTCTACTCGACGGCTTTAGGCCCCTGGGATGTAACGGTCCCCAACGTCCCCTACGCCGACGGCGTCCAAGCGGTTTCCTTCACGGTGCCTTCTGCCGGCACATACTACTGGAACCTGAACATAACATTCGACGATTCCAGTTCCGAGTGGCTATTTTCACCGGACCAGACCCTGATAGTCCCCTAGCTTATATATTATTAATCTACATTAGATACTCGTGAGTTCAAATCATCTTCCTTCGAGGCTATTTTTTACCATCGTTGCAGTGTTCTGTCTTGGGTCATTGTCGTGCGCACAGACAGGCGTTGGAAATATCTACGTCTCCACATACCCTCCAAGCGCGAATGTCAAGATAGACGGGGTGTCATACGGTTCCGCGCCATTGTTAATCGAGAACCTGACTGCGGGGGCTCATTCAGTACTTATCAGTTTTCCGGGCTATATGCCCCTTAACATCAACGCTTACGTGGTTGCCGGGCAGTCCATCAATGTCTACGGCTATCTGGATAAGCCGGGGGCGAGGCTGGTAGTGTCATCTTCGCCAAGTGGGGCATCGGTGTATGTGGATGGGGTACTCAAGGGGGGGACGAAATTACAGATCCTGGACCTTGCACAAGGGTCTCATAATGTGAGGGTCACACTCCTCGGATACGCGCCCGCAAACAGAACCGTCACTTTATCGAACATGTCCGTAAAATACATCTACTTCCCGCTAGAACCGCTAAAGGGCGGAATATACGTCTCATCGCTGCCGTCTGGGGCTGACGTCCAGATAAACGGCATATTACAGGGGCAGACCTCGCTTTACGCCCCCAACCTCGAGGCAGGCAATTACTTCGTCAACGTGACGAAAACCGGATATCTTCCCTACGTTGAGAACGTCACCGTAGATCCCGGCACGGCCGCATACGTATATGCCCAGCTGGTCCCGATAAGTGGGGGCTCTCTGGAATGTCTTCCCGGACAGTTGATCGGGGATGTTGACGGTAGCGGGGATGTGACCTCGCATGATGCGAATCTGACGGCGAAGGTGACCGTCGGCCTGATACCTGCCCCTTCGAATCTGTGTTGTATAGATTTGAGCGGTGATGGGTATGTTTCAGGTTTGGATGCGGTCCTGATAAGCAGGATCGCCGAGGGCATTGATCCGAGGCGAGGCCCCTGCGGTGTCATTTGTCTTCCCGGGCAGTTGATCGGGGATGTTGACGGTAGCGGGGCTGTGACCTCGCATGATGCGAATCTGACGGCGAAGGTGACCGTCGGCCTGATACCTGCCCCTTCGAATCTGTGTTGTATAGATTTAAGCGGTGATGGGTATGTTTCAGGTTTGGATGCGGTCCTGATAAGCAGGATCGCCGAGGGCATGGCTCCCGGGCGAGGCCCCTGTACCTCTAATGGGACCCTGAACGTCAACTCCAACCCGCCCTCTGCCAGGATCTTACTGAACGGCGTCGATTACGGATACACCTACCGGTCATTCCAGATCCCGGCGGGAACGTACAACCTCACCCTGGTCAAGCCCGGATACTACGACTATACCAAGAATATCATTATAACTGGCGGCCAGACCACTACTGAGAATGCCGTGTTGGTCCTTATGCCTTCGGGGACTGTTATCGTCGATTCTGTTCCGCAGGGTGCGAGTGTTACCTTGGATGGCGCCTCGTCGGGTGTGACGCCTGTGACTTTGTATGATGTGGCGGCAGGCACCCACCCGCTTCTTTTGACCAAGTCGGGGTATTCCAGTTACTCTGCGAATGTGACGACCGGGTCCGGGGTTACTGTCCGCAATATTACCTTGGAATCCTTGGGGCCGGGGTCGTTGTCGGTCTCTTCCAATCCCTCTAATGCCTTTATTTATCTGGATGGTGTGGGTGTTGGCATGACGCTCCGGTTGTTGTCGGGCCTTTCAGCCGGTCAGCATAATCTGACTGTGAGAAAGACGGGGTATAGCGATTATGTGGGGGTTGTCACCGTCTATCCGGGCCAGACTACGACTGTATATGTCGACTTCTATTCGCTTCCGGCTACAGGCACGCTGAAAATCGATTCCGTCCCGCAAGGGGCGAGCATCACTTTGGATGGCGCCTCGTCGGGTGTGACGCCTGTGACTTTGTATGATGTGGCGGCAGGCACCCACCCGCTTCTTTTGACCAAGTCGGGATACTCAAACTACAATGAGAATTGGGTGACGTCGACCGGAATGAACCTGAGGAATGTGACGTTGACCCCCATGTGAGTGAATGGCGGGAGGACAACAACAATGCATCGGGCAACCTATTTATCACTTCTCCGTCAACCAGCGACACACGCCTGTCCAGCACCCCAACTCAATTATCAAGCAGCAGTAGCAGCTCGAGCAGAAGTTCGAGCAGCTCCAGCAGCAGCCGCACGAGCAGCTCAGGTTCAATGAGTTTGAGTTCAGCGATAAGCAGTTAAGTGTGCAGTATCCCTTATTTATTGACGTCTTGGACTATCCTTTCTATGGCCGATTACAGCGTCCTTATACCGGTCTATAACGAGGCCGACATCCTGGAGGCTAAGCTCAGGGAGCTGTCGGCCTATCTGGACATGGCCTGCCCCGACTATGAGATCATCGTCTGCAGCAACGGGTCCACGGACCGGACTGACGAGATAGGCCGCGGGCTCAGGGAGCCGAGGATCAGGTTCATCAGCATACCCGACCGCGGAGTGGGGCGGGCGTTCAAGCGGATGGTGGCTGAGGCGAAGACGGCGAAGCTCGTATCCATCGACGTCGACCTTACGAGCGATCTGAACTTCATCCCCCAGTGCGTGAAGCTCCTAGATGAATTCAACATAGTCATCGGGTCCAAGAACAAGGGGGTGCAGGACCGCAAATGGTACAGGCTCTTCATCAGCGGGGTCTTCATTGCCCTTGTGCGGGCGCTTCTGGGCCTTGGGCACGACGATTACAGCATCGGCACGAAGGGGTGGCGAAGGAGCGACATCCTCGGGTACGTGGATGGCATAGATTACGGCTCCTCATATGTCATAGAGCTTGTCTACTTCGTCGAGAAGAAGGACGGCAAGAAGGTCGCGGAGACGCCCGTTAACTGCAACGATAAAAGGCCCAGCAAATTCAACTTGGTCCATGAGATCTTCTACAGGTTCAGGAACCTTGTCGCCCTCTGGTGGCGGGTGAAGACGGGCTAATCGAGTCCGAAGAACCTCCTCGCCCTCTCGTCCCTGCCGAGGAAGGCGTAGGCTATGACGGCCGACGCAGACATGGTCAGGAGTATGCCGACCCAGTCCTCCGGCAGCTTGCTGTATGTGAGTTTCACATGTGTCTGCGTCGGGTAAAGGAGCATGAACGAGGGCGAAACCAGATAGACCCTGTCGGCGCCTTCCGGGACCCAGCTCGGGTAGTATGAGATGCTGATTATGTGCGGCGCACCGACGCAGTCGGTGTCGAACTCCATCTCTTCGGCGCCTATGTTCTCCCTGATGTTGCATTCCCTGTTCAGGGGGGTCATGGGCAGGCTCTGCAGGCTTGAGACCGCCGGGTTCTCCACGATTTGCGGGAACCTTTCCCTGTCCTGCGAGTCCGTGTCGCCTTTGAACACTATCGGGACGCCGTAGAGGCTGAGGTTCCTGAACCACTGGTAGGATATGTTCTTCCAGTCGGATGTCCGATACAGCACCGGCTCGAAATTCGGGACGGTCACGTAGTGTTCGGGGTTTGTCGTCAGCTCCCAGACCTCGTAGGGGTCGTCCGCGAAGCCAAGCTTCCACTCAGGATTCTCCCTAATCGCGTCCTTGAGCTTCTGGCTTCTGACGACGAGGTACCTGACGTTGAACATCTTCAGGTGCCTCGTCCCGTGCTCCAGGTTGAAGCTCGTGCACGGGTAGCCCGCCCAGAACGGGCAGCTCTGCTGCTCCGAGAACTCCGACTGCATGTAGAAGACGAAGGGGGAGGACTCGATGGACTGCATGTAAACCCCCTCGAGTATGCTCCTGCCGGAAAACAGGGGTATGCTCTCGTAGGCCCGCACGGTCCCGGCGCTGTTGTGCTGGTCGTTGTGCTCGAACTGGGCCCTGGAGTCGTTGTATCCGCCGGACATGAACTCGTTCGTGGACTTGAACTGCGTCCAGAGGGGCTTCTTCTCGAAGCCTTCGTAGTTCCACTGTATCCAATACGGCGTGAAGCCGGAGTATTTCCATGTGCGAAGCTCCCTCGGGATCTCGTACAGGTTTATGTGCACGCCGGGCTTGGCGAGGTTCGAATCCTTCTTCGGATCGTTCGAGAAATGGATGTAGGCTGCTCCGCCGATGCCCTGTGAGCCTGCATTGTCATCCACGGCTGTCACGACCGCCTTGTTCGCGGTGACCCAGAAGACGGTGAGGATGAGGACGATGAGCGGAAGAAGAAGCTTCGCCTTGAAGCCGCCCGTCGCCTGGCTGAGGCCGTAGGCGGCGAGTATCAGGAGTGCGAGATACACGAAAGGGAGGAACCTTATGTCGACGACGCCCAGCATGCTCGCCTGCCTGAAGAAGACGAGCGACGTGACTATGGAGAAGCAGAAGAAGCCCATCCTATGCTCCCTCTTTGCGATGCAGCGGTAGGCTCCGACGAAGGAGAATATGAGGAACGGCCAGAGTATCGGGGGCATCGTGTCCTCGGTGATGACCCATGCTATGTCGTAAGATGTCGTGTATTTCAGCCTGACCAGGAGCGGAATGATCCAGAAGCCTGTGAGCAGGAAGGCGAGCGGATAGGACTTGGCCATGTACGTGATCCTCTCCTTGGTGCCGGCTAGGCTGTTTGTGACGAGCATGTATGCGGAGGAGCAGACGACCCAGAGCACCGTATATACGTGGGTGAGCGCGACGGCAGCCAGGAGGAGTGCGTTGTGGAGGATGTATCTGCGGTCTTCCAGGCCGCGGTAGAGTGTTCCGAAGAAGAGGATCGTCAGGGAGAGGCTGAGGCTGTAGGAGAATTCGCCCGCCAGGGTGCTCGGTATGTTGCCCCCCCACATGCTGTGGGATTCCATGAACAGGAACGGGAGGGAGAATAGGGCAGCGTATATGGGCACCGGGAACTTGAACCTCATCAGTTTCATGCACGCGAAGCATGCGACCGGCAGGAGGAACGTGCCTGCGACGCTCACGAGCTTGAACGATATCTGAAGCGGTATCACGTATCCCATGACCGCGATCATGAGGAACGGGAGCGGGAAGTAGTACTGGAACAGCGGCATCCCAGCGTACCATCCGGGGAGCCAGCCGATTATGTGCCCCCTCGGCAGAAGCTCGTCCCTGAGGAATTTGGCGGGATAATAGTGGGATGCGGTGTCGCCTCCGGTGGTGATCGTCTCGCTGAGCATGAGGTCGGGCTTGAAAATGCTGATAAGGAACGCATAGATGGAAAGAAGGACTATCACATTGATCATAATCTGCCCGAACTCTTCGGCAGCGAATGCCACGACGCGCCCCCCCAGCCTGAACGCAGGGTTCCTCAGCCACAGGGCGAGCCTCAACATGTTCATTTCCTTACCTGCATATACGCGGCTGCGATGATAAGAAGCGCCAATACCGCCGCAAACAGCCATGGGGGGGCCTCCAACCCCCTTTCCTCTTCGCTGACTATATCCACTCTCCCTTGCGCGATCGAGCTGTAATGCAGTCCTCCGTCGTCATATTCCGCCTGGGCAAAAACGTAGTATATCGAACCCGGCAGCGCACCGAACGATTTCAAGGGAAACGAGGCCTCTCCAGTCTCCTTCGCGCCTATCGACACATGTTTAGAGTATTCCCGTGCCTTTATCTCGTCGGGGATTCTTACGGTGATCAGCACGCTGTGTGGCTTCTCGTCGAGGTTGTCGAACTCCACAAGGAGGTTTTTCTCGCCCTGCCCCGCGAGCGTAAGGTTGCCGATCCGCCCCCTCGTCATGACCGGAGCAGACGACCTGTATTTAATGAAGCTGGGGGAGACAGTCGAAAAGGGATATGCGTTCGCATCGGTGTAATGCGTCTTCAAGACGACCGGATACAGTCCGGGATTCACGGAACCCGGGACCCGGACCTCGAACGTTCCGTGAAACGGCCTGCCGGGTTCCATCGTCCCTGCGTAGATGTCATCTGCGGAAAATCCGCCAGGCAGAAGGAGGGAGACAGTGACCTCTCGCGCAGCCTCATCCCCGGAGTTCAGTATCGTCAGGTCCATGGTGAACGATTCGGAGGATATGTTATCCTCTGGGACCAGGCTTACGCCCATCTGTATCCTGGCGGCGGAGACCTGGGGCACGAGGGAAATTGCGAACAATAACGACAATAAGCCGATTTTTCTATCCAACATGATCACTTGTTTTTAATTAGGGCCCCCCATTAATAAATATTCGATGCCGCTAGCATGACCCCTAAAAAGCGCCTCATAAGACGAGGCCAGGTCTCGATAGAAAACCAGATCCTCATTGCCGTAGTGCTGGTCGTGATGGTCGTCAGCCTCATAGCCGTCATGAACATACTCCGGCCGCACCTGCAGAAGAGGGGTTATGTGGGCTTCAGCCAGCTGATCCCGACGGATTGGGCGATCTCGACCACCGGGAAGGTATATGTCAACTTCAGGTCGGAAAGCGGCTCCCCTCTCGCAGTATTCGAAAACGGCGTCAACTACACGTTCCCCGGCCGCCTGTATTGCGACCTGGGGCCGGTACTGCCCCCCGGCACCGACAACATCACGCTCCTGCCGGGCCAGCGCTACATCTTCGAGGTCGACTGCCCGAGGCTGGGGGACGAATACGACGTGGGCGAGGAATTCGAGATGGACGCAGTCATCAACTACACCAACAAGGCGACGAAGACAGCCCACAACAGCGTCGGAAAAATATACGGCCTCGTGGAGAACGTCCCGCCAGGGTGGACCCCTCCGACGACGACGGACACGACCGTGACGACGATTCCGCAGTGCTTCAACACCCCGTGCAACAAGACCGGCGAGATGGACCCCCTCAACTGCCAAAAGATAACATACCAGGGCGTCGAAGGCCTCTGCACATACTGTCCCCAGAGCCCCGCCTGGTTCCCTGACGGAATCAGAAGGTGTTGGTACAACGGCTACTGCGGGAGTTCGTGCAGCAGCAAAAACGACTGCGGACTGAACGAATTCCTGAACCTCTGCACCGAATGCCTGGGCGGGGTATGCCAGGAACAGCCTCCCTACCAGACATGCGGCCCCTGCCCCCCATTCGATGCGGGAAGTCTCAACTCCAGCTGGTGCAACGAGACCATGTGCCCATTATGCTACCATGAATGGAAGCAGACCGGCCCGAGCCCGGGACAGGGAGAGGATAGCTACCTCTGCATTCCTCCCGAAGACTGCGGCCAACCCTGCTCCAACCTCGTCTACGACGACTGCTCCGAATGCCAGGATAAATGCGTCCACTGCGAAGAAAACCCGGCGGTTCCCGGATCCGGCAGATGCGCGACCGGGGACTGCGACCGCAGATGCGGGCCCGGGGCGCCTATCCCCGAATGCGAGGTCGGGTGCGCATGGTGCAACGTCACAAGCTTCACATGCCAGCAGGGCGACTGCTGCAAGCCGTGCGGCCCGCTGAACCCCAGCCAGCAATGCGCCCTAGGATGCGACACCTGCTTCGACGGCTACTGCGTCAAGGCGGAGATCGGCGTCACGATATTCGTCCACAACGGAACGAACGGGAAGATCGTCGGCCCGAACGAACCCATCGAAGTGGACGTGGCCGGCAACTCAAACGCCGGAGTCAGCCGCCTCCTCATCAGCAACGGAACGCTAGTCTCGGCGTTCATCACCAACTGCACGGACCTCGCGCTCGAGCGAAACTGGTTGGGCGAGATAACCGACCCCTACAACGACCAATGGCTCGACGACCACGGCATAGACTGGATAAGCGAATACACGTGCATGCCTCCGGACGCCGAAGAGTGCAAAAACTACCCCCCCGGGCTTATAACGTCGGAGGAGAACGTCGGCAGATACTGTTTCTTCGCCCTTGCGCAGAAGTACTCCCCCGCCGGGGACGGCAAGTGGAGCCTGCTTGCTTCCGATCACATCCAGGTCGGACACATCTGGGTCTATTTAGTCTATCCTCAACCAATATGACCATGATGCAGAGGCTTGGGCGACTTCAAACGATGTCCGGGAAAAAGGGAGACTGGTGGCAGCTTCGAAGGCACGGTTTCATAATAAGCTCTGATTCCGTCTGGGCCCTCACCTTCACCATAATATTCATGCTCGGCTTCATGGGGATGCAGTTCCTCGGCGACACTAACCGTGGCAGATCGACGTTCGAAGAACTCCACTCGGTCTCGGAGAACGGCATAGACACCCTGGACAAGAGGGGCGTCCTGGAGGAGATAGGGTACTTCTGGGCCATAGGCAACACCACATACGCAGAGACACTGGCGAAGAAAAACCTCGACCTCCTGGTGCCGCGGACGATGGGTTACCGGATAGAGATAATAGACCAGGACAACATCACCATCCTCTACTCCTCGGACAACTATACGCAAACCGGCAGGATCCCGGAGATGGAGGCGTCCGAGACGACCCGGTCGATGCGGCTGATATCGGGATACAGCCAAAACCAGTCGAGGGCGGGCTGGAGCGCGAGGGCGTGGCTCGTCGAAAACAAATCATGGGGCGCAGACACGCTAATGAACTCCAGCGTTTGCTGCGACGGGTTGCAGGCACAAATGGTGCAGGAGCCCATGGGCGGCAAGCCGCTTTACTTGGTCGTGCCAGCGGACGCCTCGCTCGTCTTAGGCCTCATCAACATATCCTGGGAAGGCGTCGAACCGTCGTCTGAGACGACGTCCTCCTCGGATTCATCGACCGAAGACTCGTCGTCAAGCTCGACATCATCGTCGAGCTCGGAGTCGAGCCTCGGCGGATGCCACGTCTGCCCCGCAGACCCCGCCTGCCCGACCGGCGCATCGTACCACACGGAAATGGACGAATACAACTACCACTCGTTCGTCGTCCCTGCCGGGAAAACATGCAACCTGGACGTGAAAATCTACACCGGCGATGACGGGCCGCTCGGGACCAACATATACGACATATTCATAAACAAGCAGGACCAATGCACCCCCCAATGTGACATAGTCTCAAAGACCTGCGGCTGCCAGTGCCAGCGGCCCCCGGAGCGTCCGGACCTCTGGCCGTGGGACTACACGACATTCTACGACGGGTACGGAAAATACCGGACCGTCACGATGTTCAACCTCGGCAACCCGACATCGGCCGAGAAATACCAGGTCATGATAGACTGCTGGAGCCCGACCGGCGCAGACTACCTCTGCCCAGGCGACTATTACATCTACGTCAAGGCGCTCCCAGGCAGTTCCGCCGGCTGCCCCAACGACCCGGACCCGATAATCATCTCGACGTCTTCAAGCTCGAGCTCTTCATCGTCAGGATCCTCGATGCAGGACTGCGGCAACGGCGCCGTCGACCCAGGAGAAGAGTGCGACGACGGCAACTCGCTGTCGGACGACGGCTGCAGCTCTGCATGCGAGTTCGAACTGTGCAGGTCCTCCGGCATGATAGGGTATTGGAGGATGGACGAATCCGGTTCTAAGGCCCACAACTATGCAGGAGGGTCTGACTGCAACTTCAATGACGACGCTTCCTGGAGCACCGGAAAAATCGGCAGAGCAGTCAACCTTGACGGCTGGGGGGACTATTTGAGCTGCGGAAACGCAGGGGGGCTGAATAAGAACATGGGCCAGACTACAGTGGCCGGATGGATGTACGCAGACGCCACCCCCTCCAGCGGGGAGGGAATGTTCTCCAAGTCAACTCGCAGATACGGATGCACATACAGCACGGACGGGCAGGTCTGGTGCTATATTGGCGGCGCAGCCAACAACATCAATTATCCTGTCGGCGTCGGCGGGTGGCATTACATAGTTGAAACATTCGACGGCATCAACATGACCCTGTACGTCGACGGAGTAAAGCGCGCCACCAGAGTTTCAACCTCATCCTCGACCGGGACGGGTGGAAACTTCAATATAGGCGACTTAAGCGGCTACTTCAACGGAAGGCTTGATGAGGTGGCGATATGGGAAAGGGCTCTCACCCAGGGCGAAATAGACCAGCTCTACGGCGGAGGCTCCGGCGGATCGGCCTGCTACCTGACAGGCCCGGACGGCATCACATGCACGGACGACAGCGAATGCTCCTCCGGGCATTGCGCGATTGACTACGACGGCTCCGGAAGCTGGTGCGCCCCAGCGGCAATGTGCGCACACAACGCCACAGCCCCGGGCTCATGCGGCCCAGGATGCATGGTCAACCCGGGAGCCATAGCCTCGGTATGCGCAGGCGCGGCTTCGCTTTGGAACTGCACCAACGGCGCATGGGCTGCGACAAACTGCTCAACCTGCGGCAGCGGCCTCGGCAGAGACGCCCCTTGCATGGGGGTTAAGGGATGCGTGGCAGGCTCTCCAGCGACCTGCCTGAGCGTATGCGACACGGACGGCCTCGCCTGCGACTTCTGCGGAAGCCTGGTCAGGGGCGCCCCCGGCTCAGACACATTGTACGACGCCTCATGCTCGGGCGGCATCTGCCAATGCACGGGCGGCAACTGCAGCATGCCTCCTAGCCGGATCGATTGCGGCGAGTGCATGTCATGCAACGTCACAGGCTATTCCGGCTCATGCAAGACCGTCGGGACAAACACATACCTCGACAAGATCAACGACACAGTATCGCCCAATATGTGCGGAGCCGGCGAATACTGCGACGGAGCGGGCTCGTGCGTGGCTGCGCCGATCGGTTCGTGCAGCCCCGCGCCTACGGGGATCAAGTTCGCGCCCGGGGTCTGCGCGCAATCCGTCAACTGCGACGAGGACGAGTCCGGCAGTCCGGGCATCAGGCTGAATTCCAGGGACCATTTCGCCGGGCAGACGTATCTCGGGGGCTGGGGGACGTGCTATGCCCCGCCGAACGACGTCACCACGTGCAGGTGGCGGTATCTGCACTCGGACGAGGACGACATGTCCATCGGAACCCCTGACTACGGCGGCTACCTCTACGTCAAGCACGGGGACCATCTCTATTTCAACGCGAGCGTCGACGGCGGGGATTCCATCGACTTCGACATCCAGGCGATGCCGGAGAGCGACTGCAGCATGACACTGACACTCCAAAACAATGGCGGCCAACTCATCGGCTCGTGCACGGTCGGGACGATGCCGGGAGCCGGCAGCGACTGCAGGCCGAACCTGGGAATGAACCTCTACAACTCGCAGTGGTACGGTTGCAGCATCCAGGGCGACGCCGCGATAGCGTCGGGGGCGATAACGAAGAATGCGGTGAACACGTTCAAGCTCACTACGGCAAGCAACATCGGCGGCAGTTTCGTGTGCGGGATCGACAAGGCGTGCGTCACTTTCGTTGACAACATCGACATCGCCTGCAGTTGACGTTTAAAAACACTCACGAAACCGTTGAGGTTTTTAAGTCAGAAGCCCGTGATAGTATAGATGGCTTCTGTTATGAAATCGGGAGTAGTCAGGGATGTTCTTGTTGAAAGTCTGAGTGAAGGTCATGTTAACGTTCTGGATCGTCTGGCTGATCCGAAGTACGACGAGGATGTCGCGGGCGAGCTGAAGATCAAGGCGACGGTCATACGCACCCTCCTGAACGACCTGCACGAGAACAGCCTCGTCGAGTATCAGCGGACGAAGAACAAGAAGACCGGATGGTACACGTACCTCTGGGTCAGGCGCGAGGACAAGATAAAGGAGCACGTCCAAAAGTATCTTAAAACCCATTTATTGGACCTAAATACGCGTTTGGATGACGAGACAAAAAACGTCACTTTCCAGTGCGGATGCATGCGCGCCCCGTACGAGGTCGCGATGGAGTTGAACTTCGCCTGCCACAGCTGCGGAAAGGAATTCGTCCAATGCGACAACAGCGAGGTCATCGACGAGATAGTCAGCGAGGTATCGCGTCTTGGAAGCCTCCTCGAGCAGACTTGAGAATGCAGTCGATCGACAGGGAAAAATCCATACAACTCCTCAAATCGAACAATGTTCAACACAATGTCATTGAACATTGTTTAGTCGTTTCCTCTTTCGCGAAAGAAATCGCGGAAAAAATAAAATCTAACGGGCACGAGATCGACATGGATTTCGTGGAGTCAGCCGCGCTCCTGCACGACATAGGACGGTCGAAGACCCACGGCATAAGGCACGGCATCGAAGGCGCAGCCCTCATGAAGGAATACCCCCGATACGCGCGCGTCTGCGAAAGCCACATAGGCGGCGGCATAGGAAAAGACGAAGCCGAAAGGATCGGCCTGCCCGCGAAGGACTACCTTCCTGAAACGCTCGAGGAAAAGGTGATATGCTACGCGGACAAGCTCATCCACGGAACGAGGAAGGCATCCCTCGAGCAGACACTGGAGAAATTCAGAAAACGCCTCGGAGCCCACCATCCATCGATCGACAGGATCCTGGAGCTGGACAGGGAGATACGAAAACTGTCAGGTGATTATTAACCCCCTCGCAAAATAACTTACGCGGTAAAAACATGCGCAGAATAACCACGGGAATAGCAGGGCTTGACAAAACAATCAACGGCGGAATACCCGAGGGTGCAAGCGTCCTCATCACCGGATCGTGCGGAACGGGAAAAAGCCTCCTGTCCCTGCAGTACCTCGTGAGCGGCGCGCTCAAGGGGGAGCCCGGCATATACGTCACATTCGAAGAATCGAAGGACAAGATAATAGAGCACGCCAGGGGATTCGGCTGGGACATACCCCCCCTCGAAAAGAAAGGGCTCATCGACATCTACGTCGTCGAGACCGACGACGTCGGCGAAATCCCGGAGGACCTCAAGGCCCGGGTATCCAAGGCCAAAGCCAAACGCCTCGTCATAGACTCGCTCACGACGATGATGGAGCACGGCGTCATATTCAGAAGCCAGATATCCCGCGAACTGAGCATGATGCAGCCGCACCCGGGAACCATGAAGTTCCCCTCCTCAGGCAGCGACATCACCAGAAAGGACATATACCACCTCATCGGCCAGATAAACCGCATAGGCACCACATCCCTCCTGATATCCGAGGTCGCGGAGAAGAGCACCTACCTCAGCCGCGACACCATCAGCGAATTCGCCGTCGACGGCGTCATACTCCTCGAAGTCAACACCGTCGGCGGAAGCCCAGAGAGGCTGATATCCGTAAAGAAGATGAGGGGGACCCCGGTCGACCTGACGATGTCGCTGATGAAGTTCGGCACAACCGGGATAGAAATAGAGGAGTGACGATGCCCAATGCCGACAGCATAATGGAGCTTCTAAAGGACCTAAAGGAAGCCCACCCGCAGATACAGGCCTGCATGGTCGCAAAAAAAGGCCTCGAAGGCCTCATCCTATTCCCCGCAGACTTCAAGACCGAGGTGTCTTCCGTGTGGGAACCCCTTTCGAGGAACATAGACGACATGCTCACCGTCGTGCAGAAATACTCATGCATCGGACAGACGAGGCTCTACTCCGAAATACTCGGATTCGGAACCGTCTACCTACCCCTGCCGATGACGGACACCGCCCTGATAGTCTTCGTCAAAGAAGAGGACCCGCTGAAGGCCGCCACCCCCTGCATAGCGGACATGGAAACGACGAGGAAGGCGATCCTCGAGATCTAGGCGCGGCCAAGGAGCGCGACCCTCGAATCCTCCTTCTCATCCTTGAGGACATACGAAAGTTCGTCGCCCACTTCCCTGGCGAAGGAGACGACCTCCCCATGAGACGGCATGTTGTCCTGGGAGAGACGGTTGCGGGAGCCTCCCACGAACATGAACGCCTTCACCTCGACGAAATCCGGCTGTGCCTTCTCGATGAGCCTCGCATAGCCCGCGGGATCGAACATGTTAAGGCCCTTGACTGCCGTGATCCTGACGACCTTCTTCGTCCCGATCGACGGAAGAAGATCGAGCGTCCTGCCAATCCTCTCCCAGCCGTCAGGGAACGCGGGCTTGCAGACCCTCGCATAAGTCTCCTCATCCGGCGCCACGACAGAGAGATAAAGCTGGGTAGGCAATGTCTTGAGAGCCTCGAGCCTCTCCGGCAGCGTCCCATTCGTCACAAGATACGTCGTCATCCCCCTCCTCTTGAATCCAGAGATCAGATCCCCAAGGGGAGGATATGCGGTCGGCTCCCCGGCAAGGCTTATCGCCACATGCTTCGGCTTCCTCGCCTCCTGGAAGAGCCGCTCATCGACTCCAAGCCCCCTGAAGCCGGACACCGCCTGCCGGTGGGCCCCGATCGCCCCATCTATGATACCCTCAGGCTCGTCCCATGAATCCATGGACTGCCCCAGGGTATACTCAGTGTTCCTCCAGCAGAAGAGGCACCTGTGCGCGCACCAGCCGACCGCAGGCGTCATCTGCATGCACCTGTGGCTCTCTATCCCATAGAACTTCTGCTTGTAGCAGAAGCCCTCCCCGCGGACCGCCTTCTTCAGCCACAGGCACGGCTTCACGGCGCTGTGTCCGCCGACGATGCCGTAATGCTGTCTTGAAAGTACCGCCTTAAAATCAGCTGGCAACATGTATTGTTTTTAAAGCTGTACTCTTAATAAATTCTATTCAAACATGCGGGGTTGACAAAGAATGGTAACATACATCATAGCCAGGCAACTTGGAGGAAAACCGGTCATAACTGTAGGCGGCGAAGAACTAGGCCGCCTAGACGACGTCATCCTGGACGAATCCACTGGAGACTTCATCTCCATAATAGTGGAACCCGTCGTCGAAGCCCCTCCGCGGGTCGCATACCCGAAAGACAAAGAAGGCAACTACGTAATACCCTACGACGCAGTAAACGCTGTAAGCAAGGTAGTGGTAGTAAAGGAATAGTTAAAAAATAATGCCAAAAGTTACCAGAGCCATCATCTTCAATATTAGCTTCCTATATCTGGTGTTATCTCTTTTTTTCTTTTCATGCACCCTTGAAGGAGGGAATTCTTATTGTAGTTTAGTATTTGGTTTGCCTGGTATATTATTTCTTTACCTACTCTGCTTCCCCGGAATCATTATCCACTACATGATTTTCCCTATGGTATTTTTGGCGGAATATGTTATAAATATTCTCATGTTCATCTTCATAGGCAAATTGTCTCAACAGACAATTAATTCCCTGACCACCCTCCTATACCTTATCTGGTCAGTGTTAGTCGCTTGGGAAATATCAAAAATCGTGACTAGTCTAAAGAAGCGTGACCATAACCCGGTTAGTGTTCCCAGTACACGCTGACCGTCCCCTCTGCGCTGCAGACAACATCCAGCTCCGGCGTGACCAGGTTCATAGTGAGGCGGTGGTCCATTTCCGCGACGTTCTCCTTCACGAACACCCTGAAAGGGACGATCATCCTCTCCCCTGCGTACATGTCCACAACCACGGAGTTCCTGTCCGCAGTGAAACCCCTCGGGAGCACGACCTCCACCAGCATCTGCCCGTCGGACTTCGGATACAGTACGGCGTTGAGGATGAACGAAGAATTGTCAGACACCCGCCCGGCATGCAGAATCTCAAGGCCCCCCGGCGTCAAGCTCAAGGTCGGCGCGAGGCAGCCGCTCGTATAGACGCAACCGGGGCATCCTGAGCATATCTCCTGGATGTCGCATGAGCAGTCCGTGCAGCAGGAAGTCACCCCGTAGGCCGCAAGGTAGCCGGAGGGGACGTCGATGGGGCTGGAGAGGGTCTCGTAGAGTATGCCGCCTACGAATAATACGCCCACCAACGCCACAATAAAATCGATCCTCGAATCGGATTCCATATTGTCTGGTCAGACATTGGCGCCCATGGATTATATACCCAAAAGCCACAATTGATACATGTGAAACCTCTGATCATGTGCGTCGACAGGGACGACGACATTGGCCGCAAAGCCGATGTAAAGGGCCCCATCATCGGGCGGGAGAGGAACCTCGAAGCCGCGCAGAAGCTGGCCTTGGCAGACCCCGCAGACACGGACGTCAACGCCCTATTTGGAGCCATCAAGCTGGCAACAGAGCTTGAGACCGAAGTCGTCACATTGACCGGGGAAGGCCACGTCGGGGTCGTATCCGACGCCGAAGTGGCTAGGCAGCTTGAGATAATCATGGCCAAATTCCACCCCGAATCCATAATCTTCGTCTCCGACGGCCTAGACGACGAGCAGCTGATTCCCATCATCCAGTCCCGGGTAAAGATAGACTCCGTCGTCACAATAACGGTCAGGCAGAGCAAGGAACTGGAGAAAGCATACTTCAAGTTCGCCAACTTCATAAAGGAAGTCACAGGAGAACCATCCCTCGCGAGGCTCATATTCGGCTTGCCAGGCATCGCCCTCGTCCTCCTGTCGGTCGGCGGCATACAGGCCCTCAGCTGGATACTCGGCGTCGTCGGCGCATACCTCATAATCAAGGGATTCGGCCTCGAAGAGCAGTTCTTCACAGCAGCCGGCGAGTTCCTGAAGTCGCTGTCCGTCGAGAGGGTCAGCACACTCCTATACGTCCTCGCAGTCCTTATGTTCTCGGTTGGGCTCGCGTTCGCCTGGCAGGACCTTCAGCGAAGCAGCCTCGCATTCACGGACTCCAGCACGGCGATGAACACCCTCGGCATGTTCATACTCAACTCCTCGAGCCTCAATATGCTGCTTCTTGCCGCCGTGACCGCGATCGCTGGCAGGCTCATGGACGAATGGGCGGTTAAAAGGTTCATACACGTCAGGAGATACTTCATCATGGCCGGGTTCGTCGCCCTCCTCGCGATCGTGATCGACTCCGTCGCCAACTACATGGTCAACGAGAGCTTCGGCTTCGGAAACTTCATCATCCGATGCCTCCTCGGCGTGCTCGCCCTCGCCGTCTGGATCAGGCTCACAGAAATATTCTTCAAGACGGAGATACACATAATCCGGAAGGTCATGAGCGAGACCGAAGGCAAGGAGGTCGCCGACACCGAAGGCCACAAGATCGGGAAGGTGACGAAGGCCGTCGTCGAGAACATGAAGCTGAAGGAGATACGGGTCGGAAGCAAGAGCTACACCAACAAGGAGATCATATCCATCGGCGAGATCCTAGTCGTCAAAAAGGCCCAGGAACCGCAGGAATACCTGCCCCAGATCGGGGAGGCGATAAGGCACCTGCCGCAGAACCTGCCGAAGTTCTCGGACTGGAACTACGGCCGCCGAAGGAATAAATAGGCCCATGGACTGAACAAGGGCGTCGGCAGCCGCCGAATACACCGGACGGTTCAGGCAGGGTTCGGAGCTCATCCGTGAGCTGAAGGCGTTCGCAGGAACGGCCTGAACCTAATGGTCCTGGAAGAGTATGGCGAAAACCAGCTCCAGGAGGTTGCCTGCGTAGATCGTTGCCGGAAGGCTAAGGAACAGGACCGGGACAAACTTTACCCCCCACTTCGTCTTGATGGTGTCCTTGAACTTACCCCCCAGGCTGTACGCCTTCAATACCGCAAGCTGCTCCGGCGTGATACCCTCGATGTTGCCCTTGGGGGCGACCGCTTTGCCGTCCACGACGGCGTCTTCGGCGATGATGTCCCACTCCTTCAGCTCCGAGACTTTTATGGTCTTCGTCATCAGCGTCTCCTCAACCGTCTTCATATACGACTGGGCCACAACCATCAGCGGCACAAGGGCATAAACCCATGCAAGGACAAAGACCCCGTAGTAGACCGCGAAAACGAGCGGAATAATGCTGAAGGCGAACGCAAAAAGCGTCCTGCGCCCGCGGAACCTCTCCAGGAAGGCCGGGAAGACCCTCGGCTGCCCAAGACCCAGCAAGAGCGTGTAAAGGATCACATACGGCCCTGCAAGAAGCGCCATATTGACGGCATACGTCAAAAGAGGCGGAATCGAAGCATACATGAACGTGTCGTTCGGCCACGAATACCCCCCGGCGTCAAGGAACCCCAGAAGCCCGCCGATCCCACCAAGGAGCTTCACGTCGCCGCCGCCCCACTGGCCTAAATAGAATACCACATACGCGACCGCAAAGGCGACGGCACCCCACAAGGCGGGCGTGAAAACGTAGCCCAAGTCCCAGAAATACGCGGCACATGCCAGACACGGCGCCCCGACGATCATCGCAATGCCGAGACTGCACCACTCCGGCACCTCCCCCGTCTTCAAGTCGATCCAGGCGGCTGCCGCCAAAACGGCCAGGCAGGCCCCGACGACCAGCGTCTCGAGCATTGCTAAGTATTTCGCCTGATATATTATTAATCCCTCCATTATCTTCTACGATGAAAGCGTCCGCTGCCGTATTGATCATGGTCATGGCATCCACAGTATGCGCCTACGACTACACCGGCATCTGCTTCCTCGACGCCGTACTGCGGGGCCTAGACAACCTCTCCTCGGGTATAAGCAGAATATTCAGCCCCACGACCACGACAACCACGTCCTCGAGCACAACAACGTCCACCGAATCCACGTCGACGACCACGACGGACACGTCGACGACCACGTCCTCGACCACATCCACGACCACATCCACCACCCTCTTCCTAGGCAAATGCGTCACGATGGCCGACTGCCCTGAAAATTCCGTCACCTACACCTGCGACCAGGACAACAGCATACTCATCCAAACCACCTCGTTCACGTGCAGGAATCCGGGAACCCCTGAGGCCTCATGCGTCGGCCACGCCTCCAACAGGATAGACCGCCCATGCAACAACGTCGGCAGGTGCGTCAAAGGCCTCGACTACTGCGTCAAATAAATATCCCCGCAGTAGAGCTGCGGGGCATTATGCGGGGATTTATTTGCATGAAGGGCCATCTGTTGTCATCTCGCTGCAACAGTGCGGTATTCCCTCATCGCAAATGACGTCTGTAGAGGTCCACGGTGCCAGCCGAGCCCACCAGAGTATAGTTCCATTCGCCAACGAGCCTGCTTGCCGTCTGAAACCTGTCCTCCTCGTCGTATACAAGGACCCTGTCGAGGATCACATAGTCCGTATAGTTGTCCTGGGGTATTCCCCCGTCGTCTATCCCGAAGAGGCTCACCCTAAACGGGTTCGGGAACATGTAAACCCTCCTCCTGTGCGACATCTGCGGGATAAGGTTGTATGTGGACGAGACCGAGGCATCCTCCGGGATCGTCCCGATCATGCTCCGTACCTGCGCCTGCATGAAAGGGACCTCGTCGCACGTCCTGATAGTGTCGACGATCCTCCCGACGTTCCTAAGGCTCGACTGGTCGGGGCCGTAATAATAGTTGCTGTAGACCGACGAGACGGCAAGATAAGCCAGAATAACGGCCAAGACAAGCCTCCTTTTTCTGAACCTGAACAGGCCCTCAATCAATGCGATAAAGATGAACGGGATGATCGGCGTCGAATAATGGTACCTTATGTCGTGGGCGTAGCCCCAATCCTGCAGCAGATTCACCCAAAGGGTCGCAGACGACGCGACAGCCAACGGCTCAAGGACCACGAGATACCCGGTCGGTGCGAAAAGCCCCCTCACATATTCCCTGTTGACTCCGTTGTCGAGCCTGCCTGCCATGAAAGAGGCGTTCGTCGCACTCGAGAGCATCTCAATCGGCGTATCCCCGAAGGAACCGAAGGTCCGGCTCACATAAAAGGCCCCCCTGTCATTGAAATAAGGCATGAGCACTCCCGTGACCACGAGCATGTATGCCAACGCCATCACCGAAGACGCCAGGCCGACTCTCAAATTGTGCTTGATTGCAACGTATAAGCCAAAAAGGAAAATGGCGGCGAAGACGTCCTCCTTGCAGGTCAAGGCGAGGAAGACGGACGCGAAATAGAGGCGGAGCCTCCCCTGGACAAGGAACAGGTAGCTGAAGAGTATGAGCGGCACAGTCCACGACTCGGCGTGGTATCCGCTGTCGAGGTTGCCGAAATGGATTGCGGGAAAAAGAATATATGCAAAGGAGAAGACAAGCGGGACCCAACTGCTTTCAAACCTCCGCCTCGCGATCAGGTAGACGGGGACCACGCCGGAGGCGAACGCGAACGTGTGCGCAACAAGCAGCGCCTTCGTGTCATCCCAGACCCAGAAGACGGGAGCAACAAGCAGGTTGATGAACCCCGCATGGTCCCCGAAGATGTGAAGCCCCCTCGTCGTCATGAACGGCGGCTCGAACCTGGAAATGAGCCAAATACCCTGATCGATGATCCCGAGGTCGAAGTTGCCGTACCAGAACGCGTTCTGCTCGCTGAAGACGATACAACAGAACACGGTCATATACGCCAGGAACATCAACGCCAAAACGGCCTCTGAAGCCAGCTTCCCCCAGTCGAACCTCATCCGCTTCACAGGGGCCCTCCCACGATGACCGGCGCCATGACGCCCTACACTTACAGTGAGCGCCTTCCCAGCCGATTTGGCGGGTCTCTTCCCTTGCATGTTAGACTAATCACGACCTACCTAATAAAAAATCAGATGCCTTTGAAAAGCCCGATAACCGCCCTTTTTATACTCTTTCTACATATTCTTTGTATCATGGCCGTAGTGATGAAGTTCGGCGGCACATCAGTCGCCAACGGGGAAAGAATAGTCAACGTAGCGAAGCTTGTGCAGGCTGAGAAGAACCCCTCCAAGGTCGTAGTGGTCTCGGCGATTTCCGGAGTCACCGACCGCCTCATCAACACGGCAAAATCCGTCGTAGACCTGCCGAACAGCGTCGTAGAGCGCGAGGTCGACAACTTCTGCAGGGAGCTCACGATGCAGCAGCGAAAGGCTATAATGGTCGCCGTAACGGACAAGAAGCTCCGCGGCGAGCTGTTGAGCCAATCGCTCAATCTCATAGAAAACCTCCGGGTCGCGCTCCTTGGCGTAGGCTACCTCGAAGACCTCAGCGCAAGGAGCCTCGACTTCATAATGTCCTTCGGCGAACGGCTCAACATACTCGTCATGGCAGGCGCACTGAACTCCATCGGGGTCAAATCCGTCGCACTCACCGGATTCGAGGCCGGAATAATCACAGACTCCTCGTTCGGCAGGGCGCGCCCACTGCACATGAAATCCCAGAAACAGGTCAGCGAAACGTTCAAGAAGCTCCTGCCGAAGACCGTTCCCGTCGTCGCAGGATTCATCGCAGGCGACGAAAAGGCGAGGATCACCACCCTAGGCCGCGGAGGCTCAGACTACACCGCATCGCTCCTCGGGAAATACCTGGACGCGGACGAGGTCCAAATATGGACCGACGTCGACGGGATACTAACCACCGACCCGAAAATCGTCCCCGAAGCCGAGCTCATACCCACCCTGTCCTACGCCGAAGCCATGGACCTCGCATACTACGGCGCAAAGGTCATACACAGCAAGATGATCGAGCCTGCCATGCTCTCCAGCATCCCCGTCTGGGTGAAGAACACATTCAACCCCGGCTGCAAAGGCACCCTCATCGTAAAGAAACAGAAGAAGGTCGACCACATAATAAAGGCCGTCGCGATAGCGAAGAACATAGCCATCATCAACATCGAAGGCGTCGGCCTGGCGGACACCCCCAACATCGTCGGAAGGGTCCTGTCGACCCTCGGGGAATCCAACATCAACGTCCCCATGATATCCGGATCCTCGGAAAGCAACCTCAGCTTCATAGTCTCCGAGACCGACCTGGACAAGACCATGGAGCTCCTGGAAGGCAGGCTCCCATCGACCATAGCCAGATCCATATCCGTGATGCAGGACATATCCACCATAACCGTCGTAGGGGCTGGAATGCACGGGACGAAGGGGATCGCGGCCAAGGTCTTCAACACCGTCGCCGAATGCGACGCCAACATCATCATGATAGCACAGGGCTCAAGCGAACTTAACATAGCCTTCGTCATCAACTCAAAGGACGTGCCAAAGGTCGTAAAGGCCATACACGACCGGTTCATAAACAAGACAAAAACATGCTAAAATCGGCGCTGGTGGACTCGGCAGTCCGCATACTCCTCGAGTCGGGATACAAGGTAGTCGACTGCCGCGGATCAAGGAGCAGCTTCGACATCCTCGCCAAGAGGGACGAAACACTATACCTCATAAAGACACTCGCCAACGTCGAAGGCCTCAGCAGGGAAAGCGTCGTACAGCTCAAGGCGGTATCCGCCATCCTCGGAGGAATACCCTACGTCCTTTCCCAGCGCATGAAGAACTCCGAACTCACAGACGGCACCGTCTATGACAGATACGGCGTCTCCGTCTCCAACATCCCAACCTTCTCGAAACTCGTCAACGACACCCCCCCGAACGTCTACTCGACCCGCGGAAACTACTGCGTCCACATAAGCCAGAAAAAACTGACCCACGCACGCCGGCGGATGGGCCTCACCCAGGACACCCTAGCCGAAACCTTAGGCGTAACCAAGCAGTCCGTATACAGGTACGAACACAACGGCCGCGTAAGCCTAGACGTCTTCGAACGCCTTGAGAAGCTCTTCGGGAACGAACTTGCAGACAGGGACTACGCCCCCCAGCACGGATCATGCGAAGAATCGCAGGACGGGATGACAGCCGCAACCTCACTCAAACGGACGGTCCGCCGCGAATTCGACGACATGGGCTTCCACACCTCCATCACAAACGCACCCTTTGACCTGGTCGCAAGCCTCCACGAGCGGGTCTTCAGCGTAGTATCCAACGACTGGCGCCGCCTACACGACAAACTGACCGTCCTAGAGGAGATATCCGCCATAGTCGACGGATACACCGTCTGCATAAGCGAAAGAAAGGTCGAAAGCGACGTCAACGTCCTCACCCCCGAGGAGCTGGCCCAGGTAAAGACAGCAAAGGAGCTTTTTAAATTGCTATCCGACTAATACATAAACGATGATAGACTACGGGGGGGACTTCTCGGAGATACACGCAAAGATACGCCAGATGTTCGAAGAGGCAAGGTCGAAGGGCCGATGCCAGGAATACCAGGCGCCCCTCGTCTACGGATTCACCATGAGATTCACGGGAGAAGGACGGCCGGTGGCCGAAGAGTTCGGCAACGTATCCCCCTTCGGCATCGCAGGATACATGGAACCCGTCACCGACGTCATCGAAAAATACGACTCCGTCGCCGTCGTCATAGAGCTCCCGGGCATCGGCAAAGAGGACATCGACCTGCGCACCACCCCCGAAAGCGTCTACATCAAAGTCGACACACCATTCAGGAAATTCGTCAAAGACGTCAGGCTCTCCGCTAAGGTAAAGCCCGAAACCGCCATAGCGAAATACAACAACGGAGTCCTCGAAGTCACCCTCAAAAGGGCCGACGACGCACCCGCAGGAAGACGAGTACAAATACAGTAAAACCGGATCAATACCCCCTCCTATAGTCGATCCTTGTCTTCCGCAATCCGGCATTAAGGACCCTCCAATACTCCTCAGACCCAAACTTAAATCCTTCCGCCAGGTCAATGGGGTCAGGGCCCGCCCCAAGGTCGACAATCCCATAACCCCTCCTCCTGACCTTACTCACAGTCTTATAGAGCCTCGTCCTCTCAGGCCTGAGCTCCCGTGAGCCCTCAAACTCCTCCACCAACCTCTCCGCAGACGTTTTCCCGCCCACAACACCCCTCTCACCCAGGTTAGACACCACCCTATCGAACCTTGCACAAACAAGTCTGTTCCACTCACTTGACTGGACCCTCATCCTCTTCATCTCAGAGACTACGCCGGCTAGGATACTGGAATCCCTGAACTCGACACCATCTATCACATCCAAAATCGCAAACTGGCTGTCGACGAACCACGGCTCGCTACCCTTGGGCTCGGACTTAAAAGCCTCAACAAAAGCCGACACAGTCCCTTCGCTCCTAAAAAAACCAGCCAAACGGTTCATATTCCTCCGGCCGTCGTTGAAATACTCCCTGGGATCATAAACCGAAGGCCGCATAAACCTCTTATAGGACTCATCGAATGCGGATGCGATAACCAACGCCTCCCCATAGACCCTCATCACCCTCTGATAACAGCCGACCAAATGGTTGATATTAAACATGCCCTCCGAAATCCTATAGCTGAAAGCGTGCCCCCAATGATCGCTTAAAAGATGCCTTGCCAAATCAAAGGAAACACCCCTACACTCCGACGCATCCTTCCCCTGAGTCAGCGCCCCCACAGCGGAAACCAATCCCTCAGAACAGGCCAAATCAGCAGGCTCAGTTCTTTCCCTACCAAAAAAGAGTTTCCACGGCGCAATCCAAGAAAACTCACGACCGCCACGGCGCTCCGAACCCCCAACCTCACGCTCCACGATAGGATAAAGGGAAAAACCACTTTTATACACAAACAAACCTATAGAATATCTCATTTTTGAGGTGATGACAGCATGGCACAACAGCAACCGCAGATATTTATACTGCCCGAAGGGGCGCTAAGGACCACAGGCAGAGACGCCCAACGAAACAACATCATGGCGGCAAAAGCCGTCGCAGAGGCCGTAAGAAGCACACTCGGACCGCGCGGAATGGACAAGATGCTCGTAGACGACCTAGGAGACATCGTCATCACAAACGACGGAGCCACAATCGTCGAGGAGATGAACGTCGAACACCCCGCGGCGAAGATGGTCATCGAAGTAGCCAAGACGCAGGACAAGGAAGTCGGAGACGGAACGACGACCGCAGTAATACTCGTCGGCGAACTCCTGGCGAAAGCCGAAGGACTCCTCGACCAGGGCATACACCCGACGCTGATAGCGCGCGGATACAAGCTTGCAGCGGACAAGACCCAGGAGATACTGAAGGAGACATCAAAGAAGGTAACGCTCGAAGACACCAAGCTACTCGAGGAGATAGCCATCACCTCGATGACAGGCAAAGGCGTCGAATCGCACAAAAACAAGCTAGCAAAGCTGACAGTCAAAGCCGTCAAGCAGGTCGCAGCCCTCGAAGAAGGCGTCGACGTAGACCTCGACAACATCCAGGTCGAAAAGAAGAAAGGCGGCAGCATCGAAGACACAGAACTCATCGAAGGCATCATAATCGACAAGGAACGCTCACACTCCGGCATGCCCAAAAAGGTCGAAAACGCCAAGATAGTGCTCCTCGACGTCGCCATCGAAGTCAAAGAGACCGAAACAGACGCCGAGATATCCATCACAAGCCCGCAACAGCTGGAAGCCTTCGTAGCACAGGAAGAGAAGATGCTCAAACAGATGGTCGACTCCGTCACAGCCACAGGCGCCAACGTCCTCTTCTGCCAGAAAGGCATAGACGACCTCGCACAGCACTTCCTCAACAAAGCCGGCATATTCGCCGCAAGAAGGGTCAAAAAATCCGACATGGAAAAGATGGCCAAAGCCACAGGCGCCAAGATAATAACCAACCTAAAAGACCTAAGCAAAGACGACCTAGGCCAGGCCAAACTCGTCGAAGAAATCAAAGTCGCAGGCGACCAGATGACATTCGTCCGCGGATGCAAGAACCCCAAAGCAGTCAGCATCTTCGTACGCGGCGGCACCGAACACGTCATCGACGAAGTAGAACGCGCACTCAACGACGCCCTCGGAGGCGTCGCAGCCGCGGTCGAAGTCGGCTACATAATGGCAGGCGGCGGCGCACCAGAAGCCGAAGTCGCACAGAAACTAAGGAAATACGCGGACTCAGTGGGCGGCCGCGAACAACTCGCAGTCAACGCCTTCGCAGACGCCATCGAAATAATACCCCGGACGTTGGCCGAATCCGCAGGCATGGACGCCATCGACACCCTCGTGAAACTCCGGCAGAAGCACGAGACCAAAAACGGACAAGACTACGGAGTCAACGTCGAAGAAGCCTCCGTCGAAGACATGTGGAAAAAAGGCGTCATCGAACCCTTGAAGATCAAGACCCAGGCAGTACAAAGCGCATCAGAGGCAGCGGAGATGATCCTGAGGATAGACGACGTCATCGCCACCAAAAAATCCGGCGGCGGAGGAATGCCACCCGGAGGAATGCCACCCGGAGGAATGGGCGGCATGGGCGGAATGATGTAAAAACCCCTATACGGTAGGCGCCTCAAAAAACGCCTACCAACAGCGTTTTTTCCTCAGACAAAGACGAACATACAGAACCCCCCCAACAACAGAGAATCCCAGTCTAGCCGCGTTCCTTAGGACTTTTTCTTTTTGCTGTGTGCTTACATTTTATGGGTCGACTGAGCGAAGCGAAGGAGCATGCCCGCCGAGCCGGCAATTTTGTTAGAATAAAGCCCTTCCTTCGAATATGTTTTGGAGCATGTTATGTCTTTCTCCTTCAGTCTTTTTCTCATGGAAATAGTCTAGTTCCTCGAGTCTTTTTCTATGAGGCATTACTTTTAGCGCTTCACCAACGATTTTATCCAAATTCCGTTCTTCTTTTTCTTGGGGAAGTCCAGTACTCATATAGTTGACTACGTCCCGTATAATGTATTCAATTGCCTCCGGGCAATTATAGTGGGGTAAATAACCTTTGAAGGATTCTTCATGCTTTTCAAGAGGTTTGTATTGCCGTTTTTCCTTTTGTGTTTTGCGTATGTCTTCCAGATCCTCGGGAATCGGCATCATATCCACAAAATCCCCCCAGCCTTTGGCCTTCCAGGCCTCATCAACTGCGAATCCTTTTGGGGATGGATTCAATGGTCCTGCCTCAATGACAGTTCTAACAATTCTGCCCAATCCTCTCCCACTAACCTCATAAATCTCCTCCGGGTTACAAGTCCCATCCAATACGTCAAGAGCCATCTTTGGGTACATTATCCCAACCCGTTCATTCCACGTCAATGTCCTTTCCTCAGGGGGTCTGAACAAATGTCCGGCTATTTTTAATCTTTGAGGCTCAGGTAAGCCAGTATACGGGTCATTTCCAATTTTCACAGCTATCCTCCTTGCCCCATCAAATAATCCCCCCAAATATAATAGTCTCTCAGAATATCTATTCGAATCGCTTGGTTTAGCAACCTTTGCTGCATCAGCTATAAGACGAGTCATAACGAGATCATCGCAGCCTAATTGCCTCATCAAAAGGTTGAATTTATCAGCATTTGGCTCAATCATAGTATCTGCTATCTCACTATTTTTTTCGCTCCCGTCGGAAGCTAAAAGACGAATTCCAGCTTTATGGATGGCGCCCCACCCTTTTCTCACTTCGGCAAAGGTAGTCATCATCTGAGGAGTTTTTCCCGCTAAATCACGATTTAATCCGTCTTCGCGTGGAACTTCACCTGGGCTGGGTCCAGCCATAAATAATGACTAGAAGGCTGAAAATATTAATCAAGTTAAAGGCTCGGCGGGCATGTCGGATAACATCGCGGGTAAGCGAAGTTCCCGCGAAGGACTGACTATGACCCCCTTTTGGCGGGAATTTGGGGCGCCGCGTACCCGGCAAGGAACCACGAACGCCCGCTTAGCCGCCTTTTATACGCCCGCCGCAGCGGTCCGAGCCGTAGCGAGGAAGTTTGCGCAGGGAAACTATAATATTTATAACGGTTATAATCATTATAATTAATGGGATATCTATGGCAAGCTACGCGATGATTCCGGTCCACAAAGAAACGAGGGAAATATTGAAATCTTACGGCACGAAGGGAGAAAGCTACGACATGTTAATACGGAAGCTATTAACAATAGCTGACCATGCCCAAATTATGGAAACTCATTATCAAAGGCTAAATGAGAAGGATCAATTCGTACCATTAAGTGATTTGTGATGAATTTCGAGGTGTTAGTTCATCGAAAAGCTCGAGCTTACCTCGATAAATTACCCGAACCCGTACGGGATAGAATAAAAAATGGATTATCCGAGTTGGAAGACGACCCTTTTACTCCACGACCAAAAGCAGATATACTAAAACTGACTGGCACTAAGGATAGAGACCATGCATATCGGCTACGAGTTGGAGATTATAGGGCAGTGTATGGAATTGAAAAAAAGAAAGTGTTTGTAACTCTAATATTCCATCGTGGAAAAGATTATCAAGAGATCTAAAGAAGTATTTCCCTGCGGAAATTGCGCATAACATGGTGGCTAAACGCAGTTCCTGGATTGAGCGTCATTTAGTGACTATGGCAGGAATTGGGGGTGCAAAGAACCCCCAGCAGGGGGCAGAATACGCTCGTTTAGCCACGGGTTATATTCTCCGAGCGAAGCGAGGACGAGGCGGCGAAGCCGACGAAGAGTCGCGAGGGGGCGCATTTAGTTCATCCTTTTACTTTTTGGCAATCACATCGATTAGATTTACGCCCTCAGCTTTTGCCCTTTGAGTTGCCTGAGTTCTACTATACTCAGCTTCCTCGAACGGTTCAATGGTAATATTGCCTTGACTAAAGCCTGCCGCTAGTAGTTCTTGTTGAATAGAATCTGTATACTCTTCTCTCACAGAAAAGGTAAATTGTTTACCTGGTTTAAGTTTTCTTCGGATAACATCAAACAACTTTTTTCTGTCTATCCCAGGGTATGTTACTGCCATCTGGGCATCTATGCCATCTGCTCCATTATCCTTAACTCCTGTTTCTAATCCTTCAATAAAATCTGCCTGGATTTGACGCCAATTAGCGTTTTCTGGATGAACATGGAACTCTTTCAAATCAATACCCAAGAAATCACATTTCAGATCTGCTCTAGCCTGTCTAAATGTTTCCCTACAGGGGAAAATATCTGGGATCGTTGATGGATCGCCTATCTCGCCCACATTGCCTAGATGAACGATAAGTGGCCTACTTCTTTGAAAAATCTTAAGCATATAATAAACATGGATTTGGGATAAAATATCATTTGCCCCCTCGCGATTGAATATAACATGATGGGTAAACGCAGTTTTTCAGAAAACCGCACCTGGAGCCTCTTATAGTGCATCAGATTAATTTTTGAACTTTTATTCTTCTATTCTTATATTGTTTCGGTGAGTTTTATGTGGAGTCTGCCGAAAGGGGAGGATTTCCTCCCCAAAACGAGTATCGGACATCTTAGAGGATTGTACAACAACGAGCCTAAAGTCAAGCCCAAAATACGGCTTCTGTGCGCCATACACCGCAAGGAAGGAAAAAGTCTTGACGACATTGTCGATAAAACCCGAATGAAACGCCGGACAGTCCATGAAACTCTCCGGCGTTTCATGGACAGAGGGATAGAAGGCAAGGACAGCATCAAGCAAGATGGGAGACCGTCACGCCTCACAGTAGCCCAACAGAAACAACTCATGCGAACACTCGAAAGAGGACCGCCAAATAACCCCTCCGGGCTGTGGACAACAAAGGAAGTCCAGGATCTCATCCGCAAAAAATACGGCGTATCATATGCGCACCAACATGTTTGGGAACTTTTAATAGGGGTAGGGTTCTCCCTGCAAACCCCGAGACCACGCAACTACCAAGCCCCAAATAAGGCGAAAATACGCTATTTTAAAAAAAGGCTGCACAATTGGCGAAAACTCAGCGCAAGAAAGGATTCGTGATTGCAGCAGAGGACGAAGCCACATTCGGACTTCTACCAACAGTAGTGCGCGGTTGGGCAAAGAAAGGCTCACAACCCACCGCCAAACTGGACTACAAATACGATCGAATCCACGTCTTTGGTGCGCGAAGCACCAAAACGTTTGTTGCACAGTTCTCCACAAAGACAAATCAGAGAACCTACGTCAAATTCCTTGATAAACTCCTGAAACGCTGGGGAAGAGTATGCCTCTTCGTAGATAACGCACCCTGGCACAAAGGGAAAATCTTGGAGGGATTCAAAGCAAGACATACAAAAACCCTCGTAATACTTCGCTTCCCAAAATACGCCCCAGAACTCAACCCTGTCGAACCTTGCTGGAAACCAGCAAGGAGAAAAATCGGAAACAGACTACTACACACCCTACCCACAATGACCTATCACCTGCGAAAAGTCTTCAACAACCCAAAAACAA
>JAZDMS010000026.1:0-9259 GCA_043800705.1 Candidatus Altarchaeota archaeon | reverse complement strand
GGGTTGATAAGGGCGGGAACCTTGGTTCCTGCCCTTATTTTTATTGGATACTTCTGTATATTGTACTATGAATTGTGGGAGGTGCGGCAGGCCGATATACATAGGCACCGAAGTCATCTGCGATTTCTGCAAGAAGACCGTCTCACGCGACGCCACACGGCATGCCAACAAATTAAACAGGAGAAAGGACGAGGAGGAGGAGATGCTCATGAACCTTGCGGCCCCGGGTAAGGAGGAAGATGTCAAAGACGACATGAAACACGAGCACTTCGTCAACACACACGACGCCTCCGCGGTCTGGGCCCGCGACGACAGCCAGAAAGGGAAGAGAAAAGGGCATTAACGCAGCCGATAGCGTAATTTTATGGCTACGCCTCCGAGGGATGCCAGCTTCTGTCCCGCTTCGCCATCCGAGTTGATTATGTGTACTTTGCCATTCATGTGCCTTACCGCATTCATCAAAGGCTCCAGCCGCATCCTCCCCTGAAAGAAGCACGCGTCTGTAACAAGAAACAGCTCCACAGCGCCGGCATCGACAGCCTCCTTGACTTCCCTGAGCCCGTAAGCGGCCAGGCCTGTGTCCTTGCCGATCTGCCGTAGAATATCCTCGAGGTATCGGACATCTTGGACCGAATTGACCTCCTCGAGGGTCTTATGTATTGCCTCCCGCTTTAAAACCTCCTGCACGCCTGCCTTCCCGCTCTGCCCCGTGTCCTCCAAGAGGGACTTCCCGGCTAGGACAGGATCATGCTCCTTCAAATATGCTAAAAAATTGCCTTTCTCGAAGCCGGGGCCGGAGAGGATTACATGGGACACGTTCTCCCTTGATAGAAGGTTCATCAACAAAGCCGCCAACCCAGTATAGAACTCTCCTTTCCTGGCTTCGCGGCCTTTCTGGTCGTATTTTCCGCCGATGTTGGCGCTGATCTCGAAGAATTCTGGTTTCGACTCCCTGAAAAGCGCGACAGTCGCCTCACCCTCGTCCAAGGAGACGACTACGACCTTCGGCCGAAGCGTGCCCTTAACGGCGTCGCTGAGCCGCTCCAAGTCGGTCTTCATCCAGGACTTTTTGATAACGGTCACGACCGTCTCTGAGTCGATGTTGAATGTGTGGTGCCCGCCGCATGCGACGGTGTCGTCGGGGCAGTCGACGATGAGCCCGGACACCCTTAGCACCTTCTCGTCGGATTTGAACTCTGCCTTTTCCACACCGACGGTGAGCGTTATGGTCTTCCGCTCGCCGCCGGAGCTTTTGGTGTCTTCCTTGTCCTTGATCCTCCGCTGGGTCTTCCCCCGCACCAGGTCCCCGACCAGGACTACCTGGCTCAGGTACCAAAGATCATCGAGGTTCTCGCACCTGATCCGTATCAGGCCGTGCCGGAGGTCTTTGGACTCGATGCGCATATGAAAGAATAGGAAGGAGACGGATAAATTACGGTTAGGCGGATAGTAATACCTTTTACTGGCCTGGTTTTTATGCACCCGGGTCGAAAAACTTCATATGGGAGCATGCCCAAGATGCAAGAGGGAGCTTTCTTCCCCGATACAGGACACGATACAATGCGGATGCACGGTCTGGAGAAGGGGGGATAAATGGCCGAACCACTGGATGAGCTGAAAGCAGACTCCGATGTTTATTAGCTCATCCATCCGGGTCAATAATATGGCCGAAAAAAGGGTTCTCCGCCCCGACGACATCAGCGGAATCAACGCAAGGATAGAGGATTCTATAACAGGCAAGGTCGTATTCGCCGTTGAGGCTGGGAGTATAGAGCCTATGAGTATAGGACAAGCCGAGGATGCCAACAAACCCGGCAGAAAAGAAGCCCTTGAATCGATCAGAGATGCAGATAAAAAAGGCCTTTCGCCTTTCGCTAGGCGCATTCTTGACGAATCAGTCGACGCACTATTAAAAGGCAGCCAACCACCCGAAAAATTCGGCTCAATACGTGTAGGGGTGCAGAAAAGGCCTAAATTTGACCGTGAAGCTATCATGTCAGTCCTAAACGAGTATGAAAAAACCAGGAAGGCTGGAAATATTGCTAGAGGGGTGGATATATTGGCTGATGCATTGGGCCAGAAACCTCCCATGGATAAAAATGCTGACGCGCAGGGAGCATTGTTGGAAGCTGCAAAAGCCAGGGCAGCCGCTGACAATAGATTCCTTGGAAGAATCGATCAGGCAGCCTCGAGGCTAGCGGAAACCTCTGAGATAAACATACAATACAGCGGCGACATGCTCGATGAGCTGAAAGAGGTATATCCCGACGAGGCTAAACAGAGACCTGACGAGAAAGACCATTTATACACGTTTCGGATGGCCGGCCTCGCAGGAAGGCACCAGGCACGGACACAGTACATGGAGGCGGCAGAGAGTATTGTGAGAAAAATCAGGCCCAAGGAGGATAAGCGAATAGACCCGACAATTACCCCTGAAGGGTTGGCGAGACTGAGGGCGTTATTGAAGGAAAAGAAAAAACCCGGATGATAGGCCTGTCGCGGCTGGGACATCATTTCCCGCTGACCTTTATCTTCAACTCCAGTTCTATGATCTTCTTCTGATTGTCGCGGACTATCTCCCTGAAACTCTCCTCGTCCAGCTCCCTCCGGTGATATTTGGATTTCGCGATGGCAAGCATGTTCTCCAGCTCCGCCTTTTCCCGCGCCAATACATCGACTGATTTTTCCCCTCCGCCCGCGGTCACCTTCTTTTTGGAGCGTATCAGGAATACCGACACTGCAAAGATCCCGGCAAGCGGCACCGCCAAAGCCAACATGACCAGATACCAGGGAACGCCACCGCCTGCGACCGCCTCCTTGGCGCAATCGTTCGGGCATGCGCCGTCCTCCCCGCCCTCGCATATGCCGTTTCCGCACACAGTCCTTATAGCGTCCGCCCGCTGCCTCACATAAACGCTCGCAGCTGCGAAGTTGTTGCCTTCGCTGTCGTTCAGCTCGTCTATTAGGTTGTTTCTGCCGGGGAAGTTTCCGCTGCCGCGGTCGACATCCACCTTCAGGTTGAACGAACCCACAATCCCAAGCCCAAGCTGGCCGGGGAACGTATGCGACACCGAATCGTTCGGCTTGAGTTCCTGCCGTATCTCATAGTCCGTGTCTGTAACGTCTTTCCCGTTATCCTCCGCCCTCAGCCGTATCCAGAAGCTCCGGTTAACGGAGGCACTGCCTACGTTGACGAGGGTCACATTGACGTCCACTTTGTCATCTTCGGTCGGAAACGGGGGACTGAACTCGATGGATGAGACTATCAGGTCCGGCTTCGAAGCCACATACCTTCTGGGGCACGCCGTCTTCCGGTAGCTGCATTTTCCGCCGCAGCAGACCCCCGACAGACCCAACTCCACCTCCATATCCTTGGGGAGGATGCATATGGCCCCTTCCTCCGCCCCAATACACCCCACCCTGCCTATAGATTCGAGCTCTCCATCAGTCGGGGGAGCCCTGTCCATTTGCTGCATCCGGCCGCAGTCTTCCTGGCAGTTGCCGTCCCTGCCTTCTTGGTTGGTGCAGACGCCGTCTCCGCAGAAGCTTCCGCATTTTTGGATCCCTATCCTGCACGTCTTCTGGCAGCATACGCCCCTGACGGGTTTCCCGACGGCGGCGCTGATCTCGGAGGGTATATTGCATCCGCCGCCATCATCGGCATCACGGCATGTCAGGCGCCTCAGAGCATCGTAGAAATCATAGTTCACCGGCCTTTGTTTGCAGTCGCCGGCCATGAACCTGCACGATCCCCCGCAGCATACACCGCGCACTTCCCTATCCAAAGGCTTCGGCACCCTGCAGCTCAAGCCTTCGCCAACGCCTTCGCAGAAGGCTTCTGCGACCGCAGCATACACTTCCCGAGAATCATTCCCCCCCGTCTGAACCTGTATGTACACTTGTGCGGGAGCAACAGGCTGAACAGGGGAGTTGTAGCCCTGATCCTGTGAACAAACCGAGCCCGACAGGACCAGCAACATCAAAAGAAGGTTTATCTTCATCCTACTCCTTCAAAACCTCCAACCCACCATAGCCGAACTGTATCGTATGGATGTTTTCGCTGTGCTTCGTCTTCCGCATCTTGTCGATTACCAAGGTCCTGCCAGGATCCGGGCCTACAGTAACATAACGCAACGATATCACCCCGTCGACGACGTATTTTTCAGTGGCCTCGGTTATGTCTTCCGCAAGTTCGTCCGAAATGAGCATCGTCGTCAGACCCAGCTTCTTTAGGCCGTAGTTGAGGTCGAGTATGATGTGCCTAAGGTGCTGGCTGCTTTCGAAGGAGATCATCATCGAACTGAGGCTGTCTATAACGGCCCTCTTGGCCTTTATCCTCTTCGCAGCATCCGCTACGACTTCCGATATCTTGTCTATGGTCGCTATCTCAGGCCGTATATCATGGGTCTCGGACGTCAGTTCAAAGAAGTTGACGCCCTCCTTCTTCCTGAGACTTGCGCTTATTATCACGAGTTTGCCATTGTCTTCCAGCTTCTGCAGGTCGAAGTTGAAGCTCAACATGTCCTCCTTGAACTCGTTCACATCCTGCTCGAGCATCACATAGATGCCCGGCTCATCGTACTGGTTTATGCCGTTGTAGAGGAACTGAGTGGAAAACACGGTCTTCCCCGTCCCGCAGGAGCCGTTAACGAGAATCGTCCTGCTTCTTGGAAGGCCGCCGCTGACAAGCTCATCGAATCCCTTGATTCCAGTCGGACATCTGTCGTCGCTCTCCTTCATAAATGACCCACGGATTACTAATCGACGTCAGATATAATAAAGTATCGGTTAAATCCCGTAAAGATGGCGCATTAAGGCAGCTTCGGCAGGGAGGTCGCCTTGCTTCCCGTGAGGAGCGTGTCCAGGTTCAGGTCCGAACCCACCAGATACCGCACCGCAAAATAGGCCGCAGCCAACACGACACCCAAGACGATGAAAGACACGACCGTCCTCACGAAACCCAATACCCTAGACTCCTTCCTCACATCCGGCTTCGAAACCTCTTTGACCATTGTTAGAAAAGAGAGACAATGCTTAAAAGGCCGCAGAACGTAGGGGGACAATACGTCCAGGACCGCATCTTGGCTTTCCCGGATGAAAAGATAGATCCATCTCCGGAAGCGGGTTGTGCTATACGGATGATATATTAATCCTATGCCATATAGCCCAGCGATCTCAGCCGTTCTATCGACTCTTGCGATGCCGCCGTCGGGCTCCATCAGTCTGTGAAGAGATCATATTCCCTGGGGGGCATACGGCAGGGGGTTGAGGGGGTGTATCCAAAGGAAGAAATCCCCTTCCTTGTTTCTTTTCAGCCATTCAACGGCGGAAATGGTGATGCTAGCGTCATCGCCGCATTGTCTGAAGGCGAAATCTTCCCGCCCCGCCTCGCAGAAGTTGGGGAGGAACGCCGCAGTCGGATAATTCTCCTCCCGTAGCAGCCCTCCAAGGGCCCTTAGATCGACATCCATCAGCTCTCCGTTCTGGCGGACGCCGGTTGATACGGGGTATTTGGCTGTGAGCATGGACGTCAGGGAAGGCCACGTCTGGCTCCGTACAGCGAATGCGTTCTGGAAAACGAAGCCCTCTTTTGCGAATGAGTCGATGTGGGGGATAGTGTTCCTCGGATACCCATAGGCGCCCACGTGGTCGGCCGGAGGGCATCCGCGGAGATTATCAGGACACTGCAACCCGCGCAGATGCCGACGTCATCCGGCAGGAGGCTTTCAGTAGGCTGGGGGGTATGTTGTCCGCGTCGGAACCTGTCAATGACGTCATAATGAGGATCGATCCGGCAAGCGTCAAAAAAAACAGGGAAACCACAAGCCAGACCTTCACACTCACATAATGGGGGGACACATAAAAAAGGCCAAACTTGGACAAACCACGATGGGAGAGGATTGCCCCCTTCTGAACACTCTTCGGTGTTCAGCCCCCCCCCCCCAAGGAGTATATACCCCCCCAGAATAGATGGGGAAATGTGCAGCAATCACAACTACCGGATATAAAGAAATTATGCTATATGCGACTCTTTTTTATGCCCAAATCCATTTCTATAGCATGAGGCTGTTTTTGTGTGCTGTGTTTTTTTGCCTGGCTGCCTCTTCGGCCAGCGCATACATCGACCCTGCGACTGGGGGGATGATAGTCGGCGGGGCAGGCGGCATAATATGGGCTATGTTGGCGGCTTTTTTGGCGGGTTTGGTGGCGTTTTTCGCCAGGTTCTATAGGTCGATTCTGTCCTGGGCGCGGGGTCTATGGAAAGGAAAACGCTGATCGTCGCATCGGCTGCGGTTATTTTGGCCATCGTCGTATTATTCTCATATCATGTTCCGAAGAAGATGTCGCAAGAGTCCAGATATGATAGGGTCGTCGTCATAGGGATAGACGGTTTCGAGCCGAAGATAGTCGACGGGCTTATGGCATCGGGGAGGCTTCCGAATTTCAAGAGGCTTTCCGAGAGAGGAGCCTACATGCGCCTCAAAACGAGCTATCCCCCCAACAGCCCAGTCGCATGGACTTCGATGGCGACAGGGCGAAATCCGGGCAAGCACAGCATATTCGACTTCATCATGCGCGACCCCATGAGCTACATGCCGATGCTTTCCCTGTACAGGGAAACTCAGGGGATGTCGGGGACCGAATATGGCCTATTCGTCACAGCGGACCCGTTCTGGAAGGACACATCCGAGGCGGGGATACCGACCATAGTCGTCAGGTGGCCTGTCACGTTTCCCCCTGCGAGGGTCGAGGGCTCGATGCTCTCGGGTCTGGGTGTGCCTGATGTGCGCGGGTATCTTTCAGGCTACTCGTATTATTCTTCCTCGGATTCGAAGCCCTCGTCGAAGGCGACCAACAGGGCTGTCAGGGTGGATGCCAGCTCAGGCATCGTCGATTCCGAGATAGTCGGCCCCAGATTCATGAAGGGCGGACAGGCGGTCGAGTCGAAGGCCTCTTTGGAGGTGAACCTAACCTCCGGGGTTCTCTCCGTTGACGGCGTCGAATATCCTCTTGAGAGGGGCAAATGGAGTGGCTGGGTCAAGGCTAGCTTTAAGACAGGCATGTTCAGCAGGGTGTCCGGCAAGTTCAAGGCCCTGCTCATTGGCACGGAGCCGTTTGCCATGTATGCCACGGCGGTGCAGATAGACCCTGCGGATCCGGTAGTTGCCATATCCTCGCCGAAAGAATACTCCTCGAAACTAGCATCCGATATGGGCTCATACTACACTCTCGGCATACCGGAGGAGACGGACGGGTTCATAGACGGCCGCCTTTCGGAGAAGGATATGCGTTCTCAGATGTCCGACATCGAGTCGGAGCGTGACCGGATGTTCTGGCTGGAGTTCGGCAGGTTCATGAAGGGGGACGGGGGCGTCTTCGCCTTCGTATACGACACATCGGACAGGGTCCAGCACGTGTTCTGGGAGAAAAAGATTCTCGCGCCAAAAGAGGCAGAGTTGAACGATGCGATCGCGGAATATTATGTCGGGAAGGACAGATTCATCGGGGAGGTCTTGGAGAGGATAGACGACAGGACGCTCCTTTTGGTCGTGTCGGACCATGGGTTCACGTCTTTCGAGCGGTCCGTGAACGTGAACAACTGGCTCGTCGATAACGGCTTCATGGTACTCACCGGCAAGCCTGAGGGAGACGACGACGGCGCCCTGTTCAAGTACGTGGATTGGAGCAGGACGAGTGCTTACTCCCTCGGGTTCAACTCGATCTACGTCAACGTCCGGGGCAGGGAAGGCAAGGGTGCGGTGGAGCCAGGGGATAGGAGCAAGGTAGTCGACGAGATCGTCGATGGCCTGCGGAACCTGTCTGACCCGAAGTATGGGAAGAATCCCGTTTCAGAGGTTTTCAGAAGGGAGGACGTATACGAGGGCGGCTTCCTCAAGGACGCCCCTGACATGATAGTCGGTTTCAATCCGGGGTATCGTATGTCGTGGCAGAGCGCCATCGGCGGACTGTCGAAGGAAGCGATATCGGACAACACCCAGAAATGGAGGGGCGACCACCTAGTGGACCCCAAGTTCGTCCCAGGCGTCCTCTTCTCGAATGTGAAACTGAGAGAAGGCGATGCGTCTCAGACTGATGTCGCCCCCACCGTCCTTGATGCGTTAGGCCTGATGCGGCCAGAGGACATGGACGGGAGCAGCCTGCTGGTCGGCGGCCCCTAACCCCGGGGCCGTTCACCCCACACACCTCTGCAGGAGCCTGCCCCCGTCGATGTCTTGGATGCTCCCTTCGGAATTCCTGGTACGGGTTCTAGTCTCAAATATTAATTACTGATTAAAATTATCCCCTTCACAGAACCTAGAATTCACTTAACGAATTCTACTCCTTTTAGGCTCCTGAAGTCTTCGTCTCCAGTTAGTAACTTCATGTTCAGTTTTTGCGCAAGGGCATAGTTTACGCAGTCCGCATAAGATAGTGATTTCTTCCCCTTCAACATTTGACTTCTGAATTTAGCTGCCCTTTTTACAGTATCAATATCGTCTAAAGGAACAATACTAAAATGAGGTAGGATAGCACCCAGGATATCATCGGCTTTATCCTGATTTATCCCATGGAGTGTCCAGGAATATATTTCCATGAGTGATAAGAACGAGGTGTATTTTTCTTCTTCATCCTCAAAGTATTTCTTGTAGGAATTCTTGCCTTCGACAAAAAATGCCATGAACGCATAAGAGTCAAAGAAGTAGGGCATTTTATCCCCATCCCGTTTTAATTTCTGTCATTATCTCCTCGGTTGTCTTACCCTTAAAATCCCCTTCATTTCTCAATGACCCAAACAGCTCAGCCAAAGGCTTGACGGGCTTCAGTACAATCTGATCATTTTCAACTTTTTCGATGAACTTATCCCCGGCCTTCAAACCCAGTTTTTCCCGGATATCCTTTATCAATACTATCTGCCCCTTAGACGACAAAGTAACACAATCCATCTTACATAATGATATTAAAGTTTACCTTAATAAATAAGTAAGACAGTGTAGGAAAAGTAAAATTTGCTCCCTTCGGGTCGTGGGATTGAGGTTCGGTTCCCCATGATGACATAGCATTTACCTATATAAAAAAGGCATTATACGAGGTTTTCAGCTATATCTGGGGTTTCTACCCCCTTACCTATTTCGCTTACCGAAATAGGATTCGTTATAGTGTACACCAAAACAAATAACCACATAATATCCATTATGTAGCGTCAGTGATCTGGTTATATTCGATATATCGATTTGAATAAAAGGTTGATCCATCAAGA
>JAZDMS010000010.1:0-211326 GCA_043800705.1 Candidatus Altarchaeota archaeon | reverse complement strand
AGTTCCAGGACGGGAAGCCGGTCATGATAGACACCCTTTCATTCGACATCTGGAGAGGCGGCGCCTGGGCCGGATACCGGCAATTCTGCCAGCACTTCCTCGCGCCCCTGACCCTTATGGCCAAGGTGGACGCACGCCTCGGCAGGCTCCTACAGACGAACCTCGACGGTGTCCCCCTGGACATGGCGTCAAGGCTCCTGCCAGCGGCCACCTACCTTGACCCTTCGACCCTCATCCACGTCCACCTACACTCCAATGCTATGAAGAGGTTCTCGGACAGACAGGTGAAGGGCAGGCGCATGGGGAAGGACTCCCTCCTCGGCCTCGTCGACAGCCTTGAATCCGCGGTCAAGAGGCTCAGGCTGAGGGCAGACAGGACGCCTTGGACAAGCTACTACGGGGAAAGGTACGGAGACGGCGGGAAATCGCTGGACTGGAAGAAGGCCGTCGTCGCAGGCTACATCGCCGAATCCCGCCCCACCGACGTGTGGGACATCGGCGGAAACGTCGGGGCGTTCAGCAGGCTAGCGACGGAGAAGGGCATACCGACGACCCTGTTCGACGCCGACCACGCCTGCGTCGAACAGTGCTACCTGGAGGCGAAGGCCAGGACGGAGCGGAACCTGCTTCCGCTGGTCGTCGACGTCACCAACCCGAGCCCCGCGTCGGGGTGGGCGAACGAGGAGAGGGCGTCACTCACGGGGCGAGGCCCCGCGGACCTGGTCATCGCCCTAGCATTGACCCATCATCTGGCTATTACCGACAACATCCCCTTCCGGATGATAGCCGACTATTTCTCGAGGATATGCAGGAAGCTCATCGTCGAGTTCGTCCCCAAGGACGACCCCAACGTCCAGAGGATGCTCGCATCGAGGGAGGACGTCTTCCCGGAATACGGAATCGACGGCTTCGAGGCGGAATTCGGCCGCAGATTCACGACCCTGCGAAAGGAACGGAATCCGGGGACCGGAAGAACCATCTATCTCATGGTGAAGCGCTGATGGAAAGCATATTCGAAAGGCCGTACCACCTGCCCATCCTAGCCGCATACCCCGCCGTCTTCCTGTACAGCAGGAACGTGGGGCAGGCCGCAGCCTCGGGCATGGTCGCCCCGCTGGCGTTGATGGCGGCGGTCGCAGGCGTATCGTATGCCTTGTTCCGGCTTGCCTTCGGGGAAAGGTCGAAGGCCGCTCTGGCGGCCTCCGCGTCGGTCGCGCTCTTCTTCTCATACGGCACCATGAGGGACGTGTCGGACGCCCTTGCGCCGGTCTGGGCGGGTCCCGCACTGCCGTTGGCGTACCTCGCAGGATGGGCGGCCTCCCTCATCTGGATCCATGGGGCCGAAGACAGGCTCGACGAAGCCCACGCCCTCCTGAACCTCGCGGCCCTGACCCTTGTCATCCTCGCCGTGAACGACATAGTGTCCGCTTATTACCTTGACGCCACCACCCCGGAGCCACCTGCAACCGGCCTCTCGCCGGCGAGGATGCCTCACGGGAGGCCCGACATATATTATATAGTGCTGGACTCGTACCCCAGCCAGGAGACGCTTCATAGGGTCTTCGGCTACGACAACAGCGGTTTCCTCCGCGAACTGGAGGCGAGGGGCTTCTATGTGGCCGGAAAGTCGAGGGCCAACTACGCATGCACGTTCCTGTCGCTGGCGTCGTCACTCAACATGGACTACATGGACGGCCTCGTGGGCCCCGATGTGGCTGACGCATCTTTTTACGACTACAGAGCATATCTCCTCCCGTATCGGATGATACGCGACAGCGCGTTCGAGAGGCTCATGAAATCCGCGGGGTACATGTTCATTAGCTTCAGGTCTGGGTGGGGGCCCACGGACCATATGACCTCTGCGGACATCGAATACGGTACGTCCGCCGCCCTCGGGAACAGGGAATTCCTCGACGCATTCATCCGATCCACGGCCCTGCGCCTTCTCCGCCCCGGAAGGTCTGACGAGACCAGGGCCGACATCCTGTATACACTGGACAACCTCGGGGAGGTCGCGCCGATGCCGGGGCAAAAGCTCGTCCTAGCCCACATCATGTCCCCCCATCCGCCGTTCTACTTCGACGGCGACGGGATGCCAGCGGAAGGGTGCGGCGCCGGCGGGGAAGGCTGTGACCTCGAGGAATCGAAGGATAGGTTCGTGAGGCAGCTGTCGTTCGTCAACGTGAGGACCCTGGCCGCCGTGGACGAGATCCTGGCCAACTCGGAGACGCCCCCCATCATCATAATCCAAGGAGACCATGGGACATGGTCCGTTGGGAGAGAGTTCGGAAGCTGCTTCAACGAATCCGGGCTTATGGATTACTCAGAAGGAGAGCTTGACGAGAGGATGGGAATCCTGAACGCCTACCACCTCCCGGACGGAGGCGACAGCGGACTTTATGAGTCCATGTCGCCGGTCAACACGTTCAGGTGGGTATCGGACTACTACATGGGGCAGAACCTGACGCTCCTGCCGGACAGGAGCCGCTTCTCCTGCTGGAACATGCTCCCGTACAGGTTCAGGGAGCTTGGGAGAGTCACTTAGCGTCCCCAGCCTAATCTGATATGTTCTCGCGGCCGCGCACCTTGCGGATTGTATCAGATCCGCGCCCGCCCCCCTTCGTCTCGTAGTCCCTGCGTATCCCGGCATCGCCTAGGTCGGTGAGCGTGTTCGTCGTGACGTACGTCCTTCCGTCGAGGGTGTAGGTCGTCGTGTATATGACATTGTCGCCTTCCACCCTGCCGTCAGTCACCTGGCCGAAGCTATCGGGGGACTTGTCCGCCCTGTTCTTTATCCTTCCTGTGATTTTTCCGTTCAGCGTGTTCACGCTGACATCTATGAGGCTGTGGTCCTTCCCCGCGTATGTGCCGACGTTGAGTTTGTTGATGAGTTCCCGCGCCAGGGGGCTGACAATAAAGGAATTCACCGGCTCCAATATCGTCGTATCCCCGGCTTCAGCGGCTTTCCCCCCTGCCTTCGCGTCCGCCCCATCCTTGGCGGCCTCTGCCGCCTTTTTTCCTGAGCCTGAAGGGATATCAGAGGCCTTGGAATCCTCCGTTTTGGCCTTTTTCGAAACCGCGACCAGCAGGTCTTGGCCGCTTCCCCTCCCTTCGGTCGTGTAAGACCTCCTGATGGAGGAATCGGACTGGGGGGTGAGGGTATGCGTCGTCACGTTAGTCCTTCCATTCATGGTGTATCTGGTCTTGACGATGATGCAGCCTGAGCCCGGGTCGACTTGGACATCGGCCACCTCGCCGCCCTTCGAAGACGGATCTTTGTCGTCCCTGTGCTTCGTATATCCGGTCTTTTTCCCGACATCGACCGAGAACTCTTTGTAGCTTCCGCTCTCGAACACGTACTCATCGAGGGCCTTCAACATCCGCTCCACCGCCGACGTCGCCGTCGCCGAGGCTACTGGGGGGGATGTTATGTTCGTGGAGGTTCCTGTGCGATGGGCTATTGCGTTTATCCCATAAAGTGCGGCCGCTATTCCGCCCGTCCAGAGGGTCGCTTTGAATATGAATGCGCCCCAGCCTCCCGAGGAGATCTTCGCTATGCGCGTTGCAGCCACTTCTTCTATGTTCTTGTCCAGGTCCGGTATCGCGACGACCGGAATCTTTGTTTTTTCCATTTTCAAGCGGCGCTGGATAGGTATATGAACGCCTTGTCGGCTCTTGCGATCTTCGACGATATCAGCTTGAGGTCCTGGCCTGCGGGCGTGGCTTCGTCAGTCTCGTCGCGAAGCTGCAGCACGGTCTCGCCTATCTGCAGGCGGAGGATGTACTCGTTGAGCGGGTCCATCTGCTCCTGGAAGGACACCATCCTCTTGAGGGAGTACTGCTTCACGCGTTCTGCTGCCATGCCCATGCGCTTTGTCTTCCTCCAGCAGCCGTACGACCTCGTGTCGACGGATGCCCCTAGCTCGTTCGAGACTTTCTTGCGCTCCCTCATTATCGCTTCCAATCTCGTCAGGGTCCCGTTCCGGTAGAGGATGTCCAGGGGGGCGAGCACCCAGCTCCAGGCGTTTCCTTTGACGTTCACGGACCGGTTGGCCGTGTCTACGGCGTCTATGACGTCCTCTCCCTGCCCCCACCTTTCCTCCAGGTGCGCCTTCAGCGCCGCAGGGCGCCTTAATCCATGGTAGGTTTTTGTGGCTTCATCATAATCTATGATACTATCAATGCCTGTGTTCTTTCCGTTTTTCACCAGCATTCCGTCGAGCAGTGCGCGCTTCTTCATGAACAGCGCAAGATCATCATAATCACCTGCAAGGGCAAGAGCTGCTGCCTCGGCGTCAAGGTCGTCCTTAGTCTTTCCGTCGGTCTCCGCCGCTATCTCCCGGGTAAGCACTTCGAGGGATTTCCCGAACACGGCCGGCGCCCAGAACCTCGGCTCCTGCTGTATGACGTATCTCCTCATCCCCGAGTAGCCGACGTTGTATCCCTTCCACGTGGTCAGGGAGGCCCGCTTGGCGTGCCTTATCTCCCAGGTGTCGTGGTGGAAGTCGCGCATGAAGTACCTGTGCTCGTCGTCCATCGAACCGGCCGTCGAGACGTGCATCAGCAGGTTCCCGATGAGGTCGTCCTCCGCCATCGCAGCCTGCTTGTAGTCTTCGATGTAGGTCGTGCCCAGCATGTAGGTCAGCGGAGATGAGCGCAGGAAGCCTATCCATGAGCGGTCTGCCCGGTGCAGGTATGCGAGGCCTGCGGCGTTGCCGGCATGCCTTGTGAGCTCAGCATCGAAGTACCACTCGTCCCCTTCGAGGAACTTGTTCTTCACATCAGGCTGGTACCTGACGTTGGTGTACCGTTTTTTCTGTTCCCTCGCCTCTTCCCCCCAGAATACTCCGAGGCTCCTTCTGTCAAAGAGCAGGGCCGGCGCAAGCGCTGCCAATCCGAGCGCGATGCCGCCTGTCCCGACCACGCCGGCTACGGCGGCGGTCCCCAGCAGGACGGATCCGACTACGCCGAATCCTGAGGCCGCCGCAACCGTCGCTCCGACAGCGGAGACTGTCGCCACCGCAGCACCCACGAACCCTGTCCCGAGGGCTCCCTGTATCGTGGTTCTGATCGTCCCGTCGCCTGCGACAGCCGCATACCTCGAGTATTTGGCGTTGACCCTGGCGAGCCCGGATTTGGCTTCGGCGCTGCCCGGATTCTCCACCTTCTTTGCCGCCTGGTATATCCTCTTGAACCGGAACCTTGTGTTCCACCAGTGGGTTATCCTGGAGAAGACGTTCGAGTCGAGCTGGACTAGGGGTTTGTCCTCCATGAGGGTCAATGCAAGGTCCTTCTCCTTGTCGAGGGATATCAGCAGCGATGCCGAATACAGTTCCATGGCTCGGGCATAGCGGGCCTTGGCCAGCTGCCTGCATGCCTGGTTCCTCGCCAGGTCCGCTGCGGACTGCGTCTTCTTCTTCTCGCTCTCTTCGAGCTTTCGCTCGTAGTACTCCGCCTCCTGGGTCACGGTCATCCCGCGGGCGTTGAGCGCCAGGACGCGCACGTCCTTGTCGGGGTCCCTTCCCGGGAGCTGCTTGATGGAGTCCGCAATCTCGTAAGCCCCCTTGAACTGCAGGTCGGCTTCCGCGAACTTCCGGTCGTACCGGTTCAGCACGCCGTCGGAGTACTGGATGATGAATTTTTCGAGGTTACCTAGATTAGCGCCGGGCTCAAGTTGAAGGAACCGCGCAGTGGAACGCAGCGCCCCCGCCTTCATGTCGTGGAAATTCTCCAATTGGTCGTCGGTGAGGACAATCCCCTCAAGTGCGGTCATGCGCAAATTATCGGCAGCCGTGCGCAAGGCTACTGGTTTTTTCAACAGGGCGGAGTATTCCCTGACTTCAGGGAGTTCTGTTAATGCTGAATTGGTGTCTTCGACGCCTGCAGTCGCGAGAATCTCGCATGCATCCTTGATGGTGACCTTTCCTGCCGCCTTCTTCTTGTCGATTATCATGTTGGAGGCGTGCTGGTTTGCCGCGAGATTCATCCAGAACGTCCGCACCACGGGGTCCTGGACGAGCTGGTCGATCGCAAGCTGCTCCTGGGGCCAAGCGTCTATGACGGTTATTCCTTCCACTAAAAGGACGTTCTTATATGGTTTGCCGCCGCCAAGCCTGCCTGCCGAAATAGCCAGCTTATCAGTAATCTCCTTCTTGTCGACTCTCCGCACCTGTAGCTTCTGTTCGGCGGGGTCGGTCTTTCTGCGGGTTATGAATGAGACCATGTCCCCGGCCTGTATCCCGTAGAGCGGGACGTATTGTTCGCCGTAGTCCATCGTCCTGCGGGCAAGCTCCCCGTCGCCCTGGTACCTTGCCGCGTATTCCTGGAGGTATATGTAGAGCCAGAGCGTCTTCTGCTTCTGTTGCTCGGGGGAGAGCGTGTTGACCTTGTCTATGTCGGAATGTCCTGCGATGGAGGTCCCCAGACCGGTGAATGTGCCGTTCGGGTTGAAGAGGTCGGCCTGGAGTTCACGGAGTATCTTCTCCCTTTCGGGCTTTACGCGTTCGTCCTCGCTGAATATCAGCGCATACCCTATCGGAGTATACGGGTTCCCGAGACTGGTTCTAAGCCCGTTAAGCCTGTCGCCGTACTTGCTCATCAGGCGCGTCAGCTGCACGCTCGCCTGCATCGTCTCGTGCTCTTCAGGGAAAAGGTTGTCGGATGCGTCCCTCAGCCATTCCGTCACCTTCTGCTTCCTGTAGCCGACGACTTCCGCCTTCTGCTGGTCGGTCGCCATGGTCTCGTCGGTGAGGTCGACCCTTTCCCTGCAGCGCCTCAACGCGTCGTTGACGGTCCTGCCGAACGTCTTCATGAAGTGGTCCTCTATGTTGACGAGCGCCGCGAAGAACGCGTTGCCGTCCGGAGTGGGGTCGTTGGTCAGGAGCTTCAGGTATTCTGTGAGCCTCTTTTTCTCTTCGGAGTTGATGTTGCTGAGGCCGAGGATGAAGTCGTCGTACGCCTTGCCCTTCAGCTTCCCGCTGGCCTCATCGGCCCGGATGTTCTGCCATTGGGTCGATGTCAAAGCGGCCTGGACGAGCCGTATCGTGTCAAGGTCCTGGTACGGAGGCGGGCTCCCGATGAAGGCCCTGAGGTACTTCTGTATCCTTGCCGCCTCTTCGGGGGTGGCATCATCTCCCATATATTTAAGTTCTCCCGGTTGTGCGACCGAGAGCCGCTCTATGTCGTAGCGGAATATCTCCTGTGTGGATGTGTCTATCTCGCTTGGCTTCTGGAAGAGCTTCTTCATCCTCAGGTCGTGTTCGAGGGTCTGCGAGAGCTGGCTGTGCTTGAGTGTCAGGTCGAAGTAGCGTGTGACTCCGCGGTAGATGTCGCTCATCACCCTGGTCTTCGCAAGCCTCTTGGTCAGCGTGTCCAGGTCGGCTATCCCCTCCACCGTGCAGATGCCCCCTACGACGGTCCAGTCGAGGTCAGACGCCTGTATCTGGTCAGCGTGAGTCAGCGTCTCGGGGCGCATGTCCCTGTTCCTGTCGACTGCGGGCCTTGCGCGCCGTCCCTCGTTGACCTTGTCAAGTAGTGAGGTCGCAAAGGCGCCGTCATCGATGGCTACGGCACCCCATACCGCGCCGACGGTATGGCTGAACCCCCGCACCGTCTGGGAGCCCATCGTCGTCCTGACATGGGATTCCATCGCCTCGTCGAGCGTCAACAGCCCGTCCATCTTTAGGTCTCCGCGCGCCAGACGGGCCCGGATCTTCTTCTCGATCTCGCGCATCTTCGGGTTGTCCTGGTCGAAGGTCGCCTTCTCCGTCTGGATCTCGCGCAGGTCCATGAACAGTTCGCTGATGAGGAACTTCGTGAGCCTGAAATACCAGTCGGGGGCCGTGGCCCCGTGTATTTCGACGTCCGCGCCCAGGGCGTGCTTCATGATCTCGCTGAACGTCCTTGCCATCTCGACCTCATAGTCCGTCCTCTCGACCTCCAGGCTGGGGTCGTTCGGATGAGGCTGGGATTTACGCTTAAGCTCCTCGATCGCCTCGTTGTCCGCGGTCTCCATATCACGCAGGCTCCCTGCGACCGGGGGCCTCTCCGCCGGGCCGTTCGGCGCCAGGGCGCGGAAGGGCAGGCGTTTCACCTTGGTCGATTTGTCGTGGAAGAGGTAGTATGTGTGAAGCTGCACCGCCACTTCGGCATGGACCTTGCTCCCCAGCGCCTGGGTAGTGGCTGAGTCGAATATCACACCATCCCGTTTCAGGGCGTTCTCGTCTCCTATATTGTAGGTGTGGCCCACGAGGCCGTATGCTGTCAGGTAACCTCCGGATTTCATCTTCGAGATCACCGCCCTGCCGATGGCGTCGCTCAGGAGCTTCGCATTCTTCGTGTCGCCTTCGAAAAGGAACCTTCGTTGCAGGGCCAGCGCATCCGCGACCGTTACGACGTTGCTGCCGTCATGGTCCCTCTGCTCGGCCTGCTTTCTGCCGTATCCCGACTCGGCTTCGGTGAGCTTGTCGAACAGGTCGACCATCGTCCTTGCGCCTTTGACTTCGGAGATGTCCAATGCCGTGTTGGATATCAGGTCGAACATCAGGTTGCTGACTTCCCTGTCGGCCACAGTGACAGGCGTCGACGGCCCCCCCGCATGTTCCGCCTCCTTTTGTTTGCGCCTTATCAGGACGTTCCTCAGCCCGGATGCCAATTGCGTGAGGGCGACTGCGTCGGGTTCTCCTGCGCCCGTGGATTTGGCGGCTCCTATCACGTCTTCGACCGCCGAGGGGAATATCCTCGTCAGCGCGCTTCCCCTGCTGGGGTTGTAGTTGTGCCAGGTGATGTGCTCGGGTATGACATCGACCCTGCTGGCGTTCGAATCAGACACTACGGGAGCTCCTCCCCCGCCGCTTGTCGCATCGCCAGACGACGAGATAGGTACGATCGGAGGGACTGTGATGCCGGGTCCCGGCGCTTCTGCAGGTTCGACTGGTACGACGACCGGCCTGCTTGGCGCGCCTGCTGATGAGACGCTTTCGCCCGTGTGCGTACCGCTTACAGAGGGAAGATTCTTCAATAAGCCGCGGACACGGTCGGCCGTCTCTGCAGCTTCAGGAGAATGCGGAGGATGCTTGATCGAATCGAATACAGGAGCCAGCCGATCCTGCTGCTCCGGAGTCATCTGGTGCGATAATGAATCGAAGACGGCTCTCTCAGTGTCATGCAAACTGATGAGTTCAAGGGCCTTCGCCTGGTCGCTGCCAAGCCGTTCTATGGCAACTAGACGCCTTCTGGCCTCGGCGTCGATCATCCTCTGAGCCTGAGCTAGCCTGGCAGCTCTTTCCGCAGGAGTCAAATGCTTAGGGGTGGCCATATTGGTTATTAATACTCGGATTTACTCCCTTAAATAGTGGGCAAATAGGGCAGTAGACGGGCTATAAGGGGGCAACAACTAGAAAATAAAAAATCGTATAAACATTGTTCAATACATTATCGGATAAATGCTTCCATGACATCAATGTTACGTGCTTCAGGATGGAATAAAATCCCGTATTGCGGTTTTTTCGGGTGTTTTATCGCCTGCGTGCACTTGTTCGACTCCGCCAAGGTAATGAACTTTTTTGTCGATTTTACAGCATAATTGTGCAGCTCGTATGCTTTGAAGGTTCCGCTGAATAGGGGATTGTCTACAAGAGTCCTTATCTCGGCCATCCCTATCTCCTGGCACTTCTCCACCTTGGCACCGTACGCTGCGGCCATGGCCTGCATCCCCGCACATATCCCCAGGACGGGTTTGTCGTATTTCTTCAGCCACTTGAACGCGTCGGGGTGGTTGAGGTATTCGTCGTCCTTGAGTGGCGTGCCGGACAGTATCACCCGGTCGTAGGGTGCGGTATCGAACTCCTCCAGGTAGTGCCTAACCTCGCAGACGCCGATGACCGACAGTATCGGCTTCACGAACTCGTCGGCACCGAGCGAGTCCTTCCACATATTCATGTCCAGGACGAGGGTCATTTCTCCACCGTCCTGGCCTCTATTATGTCGTATGTCCCGCTGTTGAGGGCATACTTCTTTTCGGCCTTTGTTATCTCGATTCTCTTTTTGAAGAAGGGGGCGTCCAAGACTGTGGTCTCTATCTCTCCCCCTTCTCCCGACGGACTTATCTGGAATTTTTCTCTTAGTTTTACCAGTTCAGTTATCGTGTCCGCGCGTATTTCCCTGCCAAGCCATGAATCGTCCAGGGGGTGCGCGAAGACCCCTGAAATGATTACCCTGTACTGATTTTCCAGAATCTGCCGCAGCAGATTCTCTTGATCAAGCTTCCACAGTGGGTTGTGGCACCATAGGTCTAGTTTGTCGCAGATGCGCTGTATGCGTTCTGCCTGGTAGACGGATTCGATGGCGCCGGTGACGACGCCTTCGATCCTGTGCTCCTTTTTGGCTTCGATTATCGCCTTGCTGAGGTCGACGAGCTCTAGTTCCTTCTGCCCCGAGGTTTCGACCCTCACGAGGGGGAGGCCGATGGATTCGGCCTGCATCCGGGTGACGTCTATGTTGGGGGTGTGGAACATGTAGCTTTCGGGGTTTTTGGAAGCGACCGTTATCAGGCAGGCTATCTCTTCCTTTTGCATCGCCTTCTGCAATGCGAGGGTCGAGTCCTTCCCGCCCGAGAACAGCACGCCTAGTTTCATTTTTTAGGTTTGGCCAAAAGTACCGTTTTCGGTTCTCGGTTTTCCGTTGTCGTTTGGCCCGGAACCGAAGACCGAAAACTGAAAACCGAAAACTTATTCCGGCATCGGTTCCGTGTTCGCGGGCTGTATCTTTGTCCTTGCGAAGTGTTCGATCCCCCAGAGGTCGTGTATTTCGGCCTTGGTGATGAAGGATATCGCCCTTCCCCTTTTTCCCGCCCTGGCCGTCCGCCCGATTCGGTGGACGTAGTTCTCCTTCTCCCGGGGTATGTCGTAGTTGAACACGTGGGAGACGTCGTCTACGTCGAGGCCCCGTGCAGCAACGTCCGTGGCGACGAGGTATTTTATCTTCCTGCTCCTGAAGCCTTCCATTACGTGGTCCCGCTGGTTCTGGCTGAGGTCCCCGTGGAGGGCTTCCGCCTTGAATCCGCGCCGTTGCATGAGCTTGGCGAGGGTGTCCGCCCAGCTTTTGGTGTTGCAGAAGATTATCGCGCTCTCCGGGACCTCCTTCCTGAGGACGTCTACGAATAGGTCGAATTTCTCGCTCTTGTGGGTCTCGTAGTAGAACTGCGATATCTCCTCGACTGTGCGCTCGTCTGATTTTATGGATATCAGGATGGGGTCGAGCATGATGTCGCTCGTGAGTCCGCGTATCTGGTCCGGTATCGTCGCTGAGAAGAGCATGGTCTGCCTGTCGGTCGGAAGGTGCGAGACTATCTCCCTCACGTCGTCGATGAATCCCATGTCCAGCATCCTGTCGGCCTCGTCCAGGACGAGGGTCGAGACCTGGTCCAGCCTCAGCATCCTGCGCCCGATGAGGTCGAGTATCCTGCCAGGGGTCCCCACAACTACGTGGATCCCGGCGTGTAGCGTCCTCACCTGGTTGTTGATGCTTTTTCCGCCGTAGAATGCCGCCACTTTGACCTTCTTCTGGTATCCGACCTTCATCATCTCCCCGGCCACCTGCTCCGCGAGCTCGCGGGTCGGTGTGAGCACAAGGGTCTGCACGTATCTTTTGGCTACGTCGGTCTTCTCGATTATCGGTATCGCGAACGCGAGCGTCTTCCCTGTGCCGGTCTTAGCCTCGGCTATGAGGTCCTTCCCGCTCATGAGGACGGGAATGCTCTGAAGCTGGATCGGCATCGGCTCCTTCAATCCGTGATAATGCAGGTCCGTAAGGACGTGGTCGCTGAGGTTCATGTCCCTGAACCCGCCGGTCTGTGGTGAATCCCCGATATGGGTGAATTCTGCAGGAGCCATGGCTTGTCCGCCCAGGTCCATTTCCGCGAATCCGCCCGTCTGGGGTGAATCCCCGGAGTGGTCGTATTCCGTCTGTTCGATGATCGTTTCCGGCGCAAAGGACTCATCGACGTCCATGACTGCGCCTTCCGATATTGCGGCGTCTACGCTGGCGCCGAAGCTGTATGTTTCTGTTTCCATTTTATGGTTTTACCTCTCTTTGTATGCGAGAGCCTTCAGGACATGTTAGCATGTGGTCTGGGTCGTGAAAGCTCCTCAGATTCCCGTTTCGGGAGTTCTTGTGTAGAATTCAGGCGTATACCGTCAGTCAGAAAACACTTGTGAGCATTATTCTACTGTGCTATGTCTTTACCAAAATCCTACTCGCTGAGTGAGTATAAGGAAGCACGCCTATAAAAATGAAAACGCACATAGTTATTCCTATGCGAGACGGCTGGCTTCGCAGGAGGTACATGTGGTACTTCAGGCGGAAAGAGGTCCTGGACGCCAGGGAGAGGCGTGCCGGGGAATGCGTCAGGTGCGGGAAATGCTGCAGCTTATGCCTATTCCACAACAAAAAGGGCAGCTCGTGCAGGATCTACAGGTTCAGGCCAGCGATATGCCGCAACTTCCCGCTCACAGCCGAAGACCTGGAGAGGGTATCAACATGCGGATACACGTTCAAGAAAGGCCAGAAAAAAGGGAAACCGTGATTATTTATTGTCTCTCCGCCCAGTCCATAATATGAGTGGAGATTCGTCTCTTGAGGCCAGGTCTAAGATGCTGGACATGCGACAGAGGGTAAAGGGCAGTGGCGAAAACGGCATCGGTTTGCGCCTGGACATGCTCGTCAGGATGGCGAAGCTGCTCGACGAGGACAAGGAGCTCTTGGACATATTCGGCTCGCCCGTGTCGTCAAAGCTGGCGGTCTTCTCCAACGGCAGGGAGATCGGCATCGTGGATGCCGGAGCAATGAAGATCTCTGATGATCAGAGGACGAAGTTCCTAGACAGGCTCAAGGAGACATATGCGAAGGCCCTTCCCCATGACGAGATGAGGTCGGGATAAAATGCCACAAAAGCTCGTCGAACCGCCGGCCATGCAGGACGGGATGGAGCTGCCGAGCCTGCTTCTCGGGAGGCAGGGCCTCGGACTGTCGCTTCTGCAGGGCGCTGGCATGATCCTCGGCGGGATGGCCGAGGACCCGCTAGGCACCGCCGTCAAGGTCGGCCTCGGTATCGGCGCCACGGCGGCGACCGCGTTGGTGGGCGCGGCGATAATCCCCGCGGTCCTCGCAGGCGCGGGGCTGATGATAGGCTTCGGACTGATAGGGCAGGCCCATGAGGCGTTCGGCCCAGAGACCGCCGGAACATGAAAACCGCCCAGAGGAGGATTTCGAAGGTGAGGTTCCTGTCGAGCGTCGCATTCTACCTGTGGATTATCGGGTTCGTCATCGTCGCATACATGGCGTATCTTCTCTCATTCGAGAACAAGGTCGCAGAGTACACATTGATAGGGACCCTCGGGGTCTACATGGTGGCCTCGAGCATCATCGCGTTGACGGTTGCTGCCCAGATCGTCGAGAGGAAGCCCGAGGAGAACGCAGAGAAAACTGCGGAGGAGTCCGTGACGCATCCTCCCGCTGCCTGAGCCTATTCGGGTATGAGGCTGTCGACTTCCTTTTTCCTAAGCCACGGCAGCCAGCCGAGGCATATGTAGCCGATGAACATCGCCATCGTCGATATCATGAAGGCGTTGAAGCTGATCGCGAACAGCGAGGCGTAGACCGCAAGGACCATCGTGAGCGTCTTCCTCTTCCTGATCTCGATGCGGTAGTATCTCTGCCGGGTCAGCATCAGCATGGAAAGGACGAACATCATCAGGGACATCGCGACGCTCATCTCCCACTCCGGAAGCACCTGCGGACGCAGAATGGCGATTGTCGCCAGCAGGCCGCCCGCTATGGTCGTCGGCACGCCGTAGAAGTGTGTGGAGTTCTTGGTCCGCAAAAAATAGATGAGCCTTGCGACGGACGCCACGACGAAAAGCACCGCCACCCCGGGGTAGGCCCCGAATTCGTTGACCATGAGGATCGACGCCGCCATCGCGAATGCCAGGAAGTCCGAGACCGTATCCATGTATCCGCCGAATTTGCTCGTCGACTTCAGCATACGCGCCACGTACCCGTCGAAGGTGTCGACGATGACGGAGATGAGGATGAGGCCGCCCGCCTTCTGGTAGTCGTGGGCCATGGAGAAGAATATCGCTGACAGGCCGATGATGATGTTGAAGAGGGTCATCGAGTTCGGTATGTGTTTCGCTACTTTCCCCATCTTAGCCATTTATTTTACCTGTTATCGTCTCGCCTGCGGTGACCCGCTGGCCTTTAGTTACAGTGAATCCGACGTTTAAAGGCGCGATGAGATCGACGCGCGAGCTGAACCTTATCATCCCGAACCTTTCCCCCGCCTTCAGGGCATTACTTTCCCGCACCCAGGAGACGGTCCTTCTGGCGACGAGGCCCGCATACTGCTCGACTGCGAGCCTGACCGTCCCTATGAGCTCCAGCCGGTTGCGTTCCCTCGTCTCAAGGCCTTCCTTCTTGTAGGCCGCGAACTTCTTTCCCGGAGTGTACGTCACCGATTTTACGATGCATTCTATGGGGGCGCGGTTGACGTGTACGTCGAAGGGGGACATGAAGATGCTAAGGCGCCTGGCCTTACCCACGTAGGGGTCATCCACATCCTCGATGTCGAGGACCCTCCCGTCGGCAGGCGATATGAGTATGTCCTTCCCTTCCGGGACCGTTCTGTCCGGGTCGCGGAAGAAATAGACGGTAAATGCAAGGAGAAACAACGGCAAAACCGAGGCCACTGGGGCAATGAGGTATGACAAAGCAGATGCTGCAGCCAAGATGATCAGGATCGGCCGGCATTGGTCGAATCGAACCATGAAGAGAAACACAGAAGGAACGAATAAATAGTGCCCATAGGAGAGACCCCGCCAGCCCTCCTGGGGGAATGGCCCACGATAGAGATATTAATCTACCATGGGGAATAGTAAACATTGAATATGAATTTGAAAGCTAAGGGAAAGGCCAAAGTAGGAAAAGATGAACAACTGGATACCGTAACCCCTACTCCGATGCTACCCCAGGCCAAAGCAGGGGGAGATAAACAACAGCTAGAAAAGGTAGCCCCTACTCCGATGCCACCTCAGGATGTGAACCTGGGAAAGTTGATAACGGCGGCTGGCCTCTCACACATGAGCGTATATGAGATGATTAAATGGGGGAAGGGTGGTCCTAAGCTTTTTGGCCATCCCCTGAAAGAAAAGATGGTTGGAGCTATTAAAGTCTATTGTGTCCCACCAGAACATATCCAAGGTGTCAAAGAGGCCTTGTCCAAAGTTAAGAAGCCAGAAGGAGAAAAAAGGGTTAAGTCCTCCTCAACTGTAGAAAATGAGGCTAAAAATAGGGAAATGGATGTGTCAGCCAGGATCCAAATGCTTCTTAGAAGAAACGACATGGATGATCCGACGAGGCCAAAAGATGACGACCATATTCCAGAACCGACGGTTGACGTAACCGGAAAAATTAGGGTTACCCAAGGCACTGTTGAGGTCGCGGAACCGTTGGTTGAAAAGGGAACCGCAAGGAAACAGGAAAAAGTAAGGATAAGAGTCGTCGATAAGGATACTTACCCAGAAACCCCCAAGGAGCCGAATTGGGAATTAGAGGGTTTGATACTTAGCCCTGATGAGGCTGGGGAGGTATATTATACCCTCCACACGGCCGAGAGGCTTCTAAACGATATGGGCATTATAATCAAATCGTCTGGCATCGGTAAGCATTACAATGAGGGTTTAATAAAGGGTGTCGTGTATAAAAGAAATCTACTGATCCCGGCGTCAATCTTAGGGAAGGACTCAGGCTACATATATTTCCTCAAAAAAAGGGACGAATACTCATCCCAGGAGGAAATATGCACATCCAAGCACCTTTTGAGAGAATGCTTAGTGGAGGTCATCTCAGCATTGATTGAAAAACAGGGCGCTGTGAGTGGACAAGAGGCAAATCCCAAGACGGAAGCGGACCATGGCAGGATCATCGTCCTTGGAGAAAAGAGATACATACCCAAGAGCATGATGGAGACAGTCCTTAAAGAATACGAAAAAGGCCTCGAATCCCACTATGAAAGAGTGGATATAAAAGTTATAGATGTCGATGTTAAGAAAAGTGGAAAAGAAACCGTTTACAATTTAAGGGGAGTGCTTCTGCCGAATGATCTCATCGCAACAGGTGGCAAAGAGAGGAAGTTTTATACAGGATCATATGCTGCATGGGCCATGGCAGCGATTTTCTCCCAAAAAACCGGGGGGGATGATGCAGACCGTGGAGGGGTCGTCCAAGAAGCCTTAATCCGGGAAGACGCTGAAGAGGTATCTGGTAAGAAGAAAGACGGCAGGGCAGACGGTGAGACCACGAAGACACTAAACCCAATCTGCACAAAGGCTGCGGTATTGGTAAATATGTTAAGAGAGTCCGAATACTACGGCAATGGACGACTTGTCCGCTCCGTGGATTTGAAAAAATATAAGAAAACCACTATCTTAGGCGAAGAGATCATGAATCACTTGCTGGATGACGCAAGGTTCCTCGCATCTGGAGGGACCTGGGTTGATGACTTGAGGGAGGCGGACGTGGACGTGGACAGGTTGCTTCGCTACATCGATGGGGGAACACCACAAAAGGATTTCGAGTCTTACACTTCATTTTTCGGTATGAAGGCTATAAGGGAGGCGCGAAGTGGAAGCTTGGGGGACTTCAGGGAATCATGCAAAAAGATGCCTAAGGAGTATGAGCCAATCAATGAGTCTAAACTTCGGATTGTCAGTTTGCTCCGAGAGGCGGATAGGTCTTTGGCTTCGGATGTGACTAGGTTATTTAACAACCTTGAGGGGAAGAGGGGGAGATACGACCTGGCAGCCTCGACAGTTGAGGTGATGGAAAGGATATTGGAGGGCGCCGAAGACGACAAAGATGTGAGGCTTATACAGATATCGGCTATCGCGAGCCTCGCCAACAGGGTCAGGGGCTTCCATCTAGAGATGGTGTCCAGGCTCCTTGACAGGCTAAAGGAGGGGACAGTCGAGGATATGACCATAGAGCTTACAAAAGTGGAGTAATATCATTTAATCGCCTGAAACCATTAATTTAATAGGCCGCATAATTATAGGTTATGCTGATGGAATTTATCGGGTTATCGGTCGGGGTCATGCTTGTTGCGGCGGCCGCAGTCATACTTCTCCCCGCCATCGTGGTCCTTTTCATCTATAACGGCCTCATTGGCAAGCGCAACCAGTCGGAGAACACGTTCGCGACCATCGACGTCATGCTGAAGAAGAGATACGACCTCATACCCAACCTGGTCTCGACGGTCCAGGGGTACGCAGCCCATGAGAAGGGCGTGTTCGAGCGCGTGACGGAGCTTCGCGCCCAGGCGATGAAGGGCGGAGTCTCCGACGACGAGAAGGTCGATATCAACAACCGGATCACGGGCGCCCTGAAGACCATCTTCGCGGTCGCCGAGAACTACCCGGACCTGAAAGCCAACAAGAACTTCCTCCACCTGCAGGCCACGATGACGGAGCTGGAGGAGCAGATATCGGCGGCAAGGAGGGCTTACAACGCAGCAGTCCTCGAATTCAACAACGGATGCGACATGTTCCCCTCGAGCATCGTCGCCTCGGCATTCAGGTTCAGGAGGAAGGCCTTCTTCCAGGCGCAGGAAGCCGAGAAGGAAGTGCCGAAGGCGTTCTCCAAACAATGAAAACGGTCGAAGAGTTCAAGGAACACTACGAAAGGGAGCTGATGCCGGCCCTGAACGAGCTCAACGGCCGAAGGAAGAAGGTCGCCGGGGGCGTCGTCGCCGTCGCCGTCGTCGGTCTGGCATTGATGGTCTCACCGCTTGCCGTAGGGATGATTGCCAGCGTCGTCGCACCAGACTCCGCATACCTATGCTGCTGTCTCGGAGCGGTCCCGTTCTTCGCCGGAGTCGCCGTCATCGGGTTCGGCAACGGCATGGTTACGAAAGGCTACCGCAAGGACTACAAGGACCAGGTGGTGGGCAAGGTCGTAAAGTTCATTGACGAGGGCCTGGAGTACAGGCCTTCCCAGGGCATCGAGACATCGGCGTACCACGACAGCAAGATCTTCCTCACGCACGTCGACAGGTACCACAGCGAGGACTTTATCAGCGGCACCGTCGGGAAGACGAAGGTCGAGTTCTCCGAGGTCCACGCGGAATACAAGACGGAGTACAGGGACAGCAAGGGCCACCGGCATACCCAATGGCACACGATTTTCAGGGGGATATTCTTCGTCGCGGACTTCAACAAGGACTTCAAAGGCCTCACACTCGTCGTCCCGGACACCGCCCAGAAGCTGTTCGGCAGCCTAGTCGGCTCCTTCTTCCAGTCCCACAGCATCGGCCGCCCGGACCTCGTGAAGATGGAGGACCCCGAGTTCGAGAAGCTCTTCGTCGTCTACGGCAACGACCAGGTCGAGGCGAGGTACATTCTTTCCCCGAGCCTGATGCAGCGCCTCGTCGAATATAAGAAGAAGACGGGGAAGACGCTCCACTTCTCCTTCAACAAGAGCCAGGTATACGTCGCCATCCCCTACAACAAGGACCTCTTTGAGCCGAGGATATTCCGCACCCTCATGGACTACGACGAGGTAAAAGGCTACTTCGAAGACCTCAAGCTGGTCACCAGCATCGTCGACGAACTGAACCTCAACACGAGGATATGGTCGAAGACCTAGATGAAAACCGTCGATGAGTTCAGGCAGCTCTTTGATAAGGAGCTGATGCCCCATCTTAAGGGCCTTGAAGGGCGCAGGAAGTCGATTAATTCGAGGATGAATGTGGTTTGGATCGTCGGCGGCCTCATCGTCGTCTCGCCCGTGTTCATCGGCCTCATGAGAGCCGTCGTGACCCTGTCGGAGGGGATAGGAGGGAGCGTGTTCGCAGGGGCGTCGTGCTGCTTCTGTTCCGGGTTCATATCCCTCCCGGTTGGGCTCCTGCTCATAGCCATCTGCAACCACTTCCTCAAGAGGGGCTACGTCGAGGACTACAAAGCCGAAGTCATAGGCAAAGTCGTGAAGTTCATGGACGAAGGGCTGACCTATGAGCCCAAGGGGGGGATACAGCCGTCAGCATACCATGAAAGCCAGCTATTCCTCACCAAACCTGACCGCTTCCACAGCGAAGACCACGTCAAAGGCAAAGTGGGGAGGACAGACCTGGAGTTCTCGGAGGTATGCACAGAATACAAGACGGAAAGCGAAGACATGGACGGACACACTGAGACCCAATGGCACACCATATTCAGGGGGATATTCTTCGTCGCGGACTTCAACAAGGACTTCAGGGGCCGCACCCTGGTCCTCCCCGACACCGCCCAAAAGGCGTTTGGAGGACTCATCGGCTCGTTCTTCCAGGGGCACACAAGCGGCCGCCCGGATCTTGTGAAGATGGAGGACCCGGAATTCGAGAAGCTGTTCGTAGTCTACGGGACAGACCAGGTCGAAGCGAGGTACATCCTCTCGCCGGCCCTGATGCAGAGGATGGCCGAGTTCAGGGACAAGACCGGAAAGAACGTATACTTCTCATTCACCGGGAACAGGATCATGGTCGCAGTCCCGTACAAGAAAAACCTGTTCGAGCCCAGCATGTCCAAATCCACGATGGAATTCGACCAGGTCAGGCCCTACTTCGAAGACCTCCAACTGATCATAGGAATCGCCGACGAACTCAACCTCAACACGAGGATATGGGGGAAGCAATAGGATTTTTATTTTAAGAGGACAACATATTCAACCATGTCACGAAACAGCGCCTCATTGGTCATCGCCGCATTGTCGGCATTCTTCGTCTTCTTCGGCTCCGGCCTCGCCTTCGCAGAGGACTCCGACGACACCCCGTCGACGGGCTGCCTCGCATCGGTGCCTGGGAAGGCCTTGAACGCGGTCAAGGGCGGTTCGACCACCACGACCCTGTTCTGCCAGGAGCCGTATATCCAGGTCGGCGACTCATGCTGCCTCGACCGCGACGGAAGCGGCGTATGCGACAGCGAGGAGTATGCGCCGGCCGATGAGCAGGCCCCCGAAGAGGAGGAGCAGTTGGGGGAGGAGCCGACCACAACGACGGAGCCTACCGCGACCACGGAGCCTCCGACCACGCCGACCGCCCCTGTGCCGACCACGACCCAGGCCTCGATAGCCTGCGTGAAGAACTCCGACTGCGGGCAGGAGGTTATAGAGAACGTCTGCAAGGACGGCGATGTTTACAGACAGCAGACTAATCCATTATGCAACAGCCCGGGGACCGTTAGGGCGGAGTGCAAGATGAAGGTCAAGCTCGTAGGCCAGACCATGACACAGCCTGCCGTTCCCTCTGAGCGCTGCGCTAACGGGTGCAGGGACGGGGCCTGCATCTAGATGATGAAGTTCGCTGCGAGGAACAGGACGCCCACTCCTGAGAAGACGACGAACCACGCCAGAATATTCCATTTCCTTATCTCGTAGCCGTCCATGGGCTTGAACGGCAGCATCTCCGCCATGGCCAGGACGCCCGAGATGGAGTAGATCATCTGGAACACCGTGTGGGGGACGAAGAAGTTGACGGCTGCGAAGAAGACCATGACTGCGGCGCTGAAGAGCGGGGCGGAAATCTTCATCAATGCGACCTTCCATTTTGGCGTCGCCTCCTTCACCTCGTCCAGGAGGAAGCCCTGGAGGCCGAACGCATTCCCGAGGAAAGCGGAGAATATCGTCGACAGAGAGCCGGAAAGCCAGAACCTGTACTCGGTCTCTATCTTCAAGGCCCTGCCCGCCGCCCAGTGGACCGACTCGTGGGAGAACCCTGCGACGAGGCAGACGAAGACGTTCAACGGCAGCAGCCACAGGAGGTCCCACGTGGGGCCTGCGAACGTCCACGATATCGCCAGGGCGAGGACGACGGAGGCCATGACGACGGCGAAGACCTCCCGCGCCTTTATCCCCGCGAACTTGTACTTCGCGTGCGAAATCGCCATCTTGCTCTTCGTCCTCTCCGCGATGACGTTCTCCACGTATGTCTGAGCCAGGTTCGCCAGAGGGGTGATTATCGATGCGAGAAGCGCCCCGAACATCGAAGCGACGACCGGCACCAGCTGAAGCGGCAGGCAGAGTGCGAGAGGAGAATACGCCGCGGCCTTCCTCGGCATGTTGACGAAACCCCGCTTGTCGGAGAGGACGACGAACTTCCCCCCCGCCGGGGATTTCCCCGTGACGATGACGATCTGGTTCAGGTACTCGTGCCGGTCCTTCGAAAGGATGCCTTCATCCGCCAACTGCCGGCTGATGCTGTTCTGGGCTGGGCCTCCTATCAGGACGACCAGTTTCGCGCTCTTTTTCACATCCGGCAGGGACACCTCCGACGCGGACACGCTTCCTGCGAACATCTTAGGCGAATTGGCCTTCGCAGCCTCCAGTGCGGCCCGCTCCGGGCCGTTTAGTTCCTCGCCGGTTATCACCCATGCGCTTTTCTGATCGAGGGTGGAGAAGTCGGCTCCGAGCTCGTCTTCCACGGCCGACAGCGCAGTCATTATTTCGCCAAGGGGGCCGCCTGAGTTCTTCAGATCCTCCTCTAGCTTGTCGCCGTCGACCAATTTAATGGGAGCCTTTGACGTCGCGGCGATGGCGAACGAGGAAAGAAGCGTCGATGCGACCAGCAGGACGCACAACCACCTAAGCGGACCCATACCCCATATTAGGGGGTTATTTTAATATGCCTTCATAATCCATTCCATGGACAGGCGTGCGGTGTTCGGGTTTTTTTTCATCCTCGTTCTTGCAGGGACGGCATGCGCCGCCCCGTTCAGCGTCAAGGTCTCAGTCAACGGAGTCGACCCCGCGAAGAAGACCGCCGTCGTGACGGCAGGCGAGGCTGCAGACGTCTCGGTGAGGATCGACGCGGAATCAGACGACATCGTAGTCGACAGCGTCGAGATCAATTCTGTCCCTTCCGCCCTCGGAGGGATCCTTGAGGCGTACATCGAAAACAGCGTCGAGTTTCCGAAAGAGCTCGAGACAACGGACAACACGAACTCATACGAGGTGCCGGGGCTGGTTCCCGCTGGAGATTATCAGATAACGGCTTTGATACACTACAGCGGCGGACAGAGCGGGACCGCCAGGTATGCAGCCAACGTGAGGGTCGAGAACGACGGCATACTATCCATGATCCTCGGCCTCATCATGAAAATCCTGCCGAAGGCGATAGTCAAGCCCATCTTCGGAGCCGTCCTCTGAACTCTATTTAAGGGTAAATGAGTAACATTTATTCATGGAAAGGAGAACGTCCCGCCTGTTATTTTCGGCCTTTTGTGTGATGCTTGCGTCCGTATCCGTGACCGCCTTATCGACCGCATATTCCACGCGCATTTGCAGCTTAACCGGCGACAGCCTCGATTACCTGCATTGGGGGATAACGAGGGACGCGAGCGGGGCCTACAACGACACCTGCGTCAACGCCACATTCCTTAGGAAGTGGTACTGTCTCTCGGGCTCCGCGAGGTCCGTCATCCACAGGTGCGAATACGGCTGCGCGGACGGAGAATGCGTCGCAGACAACCCCAACCTCATAACGCACGCATACGTCTGCACCGACACCGACAACGGGACGGACTATTTCAAGAGGGGGGTCGTCAACGGCAACAAGGAGGACAGGTGCATAACCAACCACAGGCTCAGGGAATACTACTGTAAGGGGAAAATGGCGATGTCAACGGCATACATATGCCCTGACATGTGCATCAGCGGCGCCTGCACAGGCGAATACTCCAACCCAACCACATGGGTGACTTCGACGTGGACGACGATAACCGCCACTTCTTTGGCCGTTACGGCAACGTCGCAGACGTCGACCACCAGTACCACGACCACCACCAGCGTCACGTCCACTACCTTGGCGGGCACGGGGCAGGTTACGGCATCGTCGACCACAGTGCCGACGACCTCGACGACCCTGTCAGCCTGCACCGAAACCGACGGCGGAAGGGACTTCTTCGCCAACGGCACGTCCTCGGATCCCAGGGGCATCCACAACGACGACTGCGTAGGGCAGAGGAGGATACAGGAATGGTACTGCAGCAATGGAGAAGCGAAGAGCGCATACGGTAAATGCGCCAAAGGCTGCGTCAACGGGGCCTGCCTGCCGGAAACAAGACACATGTATTAGAAATCATTTCCGGGGGCCAGCGATCCCCCGGAAATTCTATTAGCTTCAATCAGCTAGTGCTATGATGTTTGCCGGGCGCTTATAAACAGGGGCGCCTAGAGCGCAGGAAAAGTAAACGGAATGCTTTTTAGCTCCACTGCACAAGATTCTATCTGCCAATGGAGCTCAAAGACATCATCACCAGGGAGGTGGTAACGACCAGCCCCGACGCCCCACTGATGGAAGCGGCTAGGGTGATGTCAAGGAAGAGCATAAGCTCGATCCTGGTGTTGGAAGCCGAGAAAGCGGTCGGTATCATCAGCGAGCGGGATTTCCTTAGGATCTACCTTGAGGGGAAGGACCGGACCGCGACGAAGGTCGGAGAGGTGATGAGCTCCCCGGTAATAACCGCGGACATATCCACCAGTCTCGACGACATATTGAAGCTCATGCGCGACAAGGGCATCAGGAGGCTTGCCATTACCGAAGCCGGGAAGCTGGCGGGGATCATCACCGAGACGGACCTCATAAAGGCGATGAAGAACCTGCACACCGAGCACCAGCAGCTGGCGAGGACGATCAAGTTCAGCACAAGGTAAAGGTCAGATGAACATCGGCGTCTGCTTCTTGTATTTTTCGAACGCCTCCACACCCTTTTTCCCGACGTATGCCTCCTCTTCCTTCGCGAGGCGGTAGTAGACGACCGCGAGGATCGGCCACATGACAAGTGTCGGTATCGTCGGCCAGTGTATTATCCACCCCAGGGTCACAAGGAGTATGCCCACGTATTGGGGGTGCCGGCTATACCGGTAGAGGCCGTCCCTGACGAGCTTCCCCTTGCCCTTGTAGACCTGGTACCAGCCGGCGCTGATGAGGAAGAGGCCGAATACAGTTACGGCTCCTCCGACTATCATCATCGTCGGGAGCGTGAACATGACGCCCATGAAGTCGAAGTCGAGGCGGTACTGCGGCCTGTAGTCGACGCTGACCGGGCCGCCGAGGTAGCTGGACACGAAGTATGCCGTCAGGGGGAAGCCGTACATCTCGGCGAAGAGCGCGATTATGAAGGCCGCGTAGATGTTCCTGCTTCGCCAGTTGACATGCTGCTTGTACGTCGTCAGGATCAGGAACAGGCAGAAGAAGGCGATGTTGACCAGGGCGATGTCCCAGCGGCCCCTGACGATGTACTGCATCCCTTCGCCGCCGATCATCCATTCGAAGTGGTTGGCTATGGATGGCGCAAGGAGTATCAGCGCCGCCGCGAGCGCAGTCAGATACGCGATCCTGAAGATTCCCATAGGACAATGATAGGGCATGGATATTATAATACTCTGGTGCCTTATGTCTTCTGATGCTTGAGTCGACTTTCCAACACATACCCGGCGTCGGTGAAAGGACCGAGAGGAGGCTCTGGGCCAGGGGATGCAGATGCTGGTCGAGCCTCTTGGATGACGATTTCAATCTGCCTGCGGACGCCTATATCCGCCTCAAGGCCGGGGCCAAAGAGAGCATCAGCAGGCTTGAGGCCAAGGACCACGAGTATTTCGCAAGGTGCCTGCCGAGGAAGCTCGCCTGGCGCGCATACGGCGCGTTCAAGGACGGCGCATGCTATCTGGACATCGAGACCACCGGGCTTTCGCCGGATTATGCCCACGTCACGACGGTCTGCGTCCACAGCCCGAAGCGGACCAAGACGTACATCTATGAGCAGAACATGGGGGAGCTGAAGGCCGACCTAGCAGGGTACAAATACATCGTCACGTTCAACGGCGCAAGGTTCGACCTGCCGTTCCTGTCCAACAACCTCGGCCTCAGGTTCCCGCAGATACACCTCGACCTCATGCAGCCGCTTCGGACCTTGGGCTACAGGGGAGGCCTCAAAGCCGTCGAGAAAGAGCTTGGGCTCACCCGCGGAAGCGACGGAGTCACCGGCCTCGACGCAGTCTACCTCTGGCATGCTTACCGCAGCAAAAAGCCCGTGACAGTCGCGGGCAGGAGGGTCGCGGGCGAGGATGCGCTGAGGATGCTCGTCGACTACAACAGGGACGACACAGTAAACCTCGAGGAGCTGGCCAGGCTGACGGTTAAGATGCTGAAGGAGAAGCACGGGAAGTCGCTCAAGGCATAGATCTACAGCCGGTATATATCCGGAGTCTGCAGTCCACGGTCTTCAGTCTGCTGTCTTCAGTTTTCAGTTTCAGCAGGACCGAAGACGGAAGACTGAAGACCTCCAATAGGACGGAAGACCGAAGACCTCCAACAAGACCGAAGACGGAAGACTGAAGACCTCCAATAGGACGGAAGACCGAAGACCTCCGATAGGACGGAAGACCGAGGACCGAAGACTACAGGGCGACGGAGGTTCAGAATTTTATTACTCCCAGGAAGAGGGCTTCCCTGCCGGAGAGGTCGTCCCGGGTCCATGCGACTTCCCCGAAGAAGCCGTCGATTCCGAACGAGACCCTGCCGTCTACGCCCTGGGCGGCAGTCACCTGCGCTACCTCCCCGCCCGGCCTCGTGACGATTATGCCGAGGTGGCATCCTTCGCGGGGGATCGAGCAGTCCCATTTCTGGTTGTCGAGCCTGAACCTGTAGCCGCGCCAGCAGCGGTCCTCGTGGTCGGTGACGAGGAGGTATCCGTCGACGTCCTGGCTCTGGCACTGGAGAGTGGTGGACGGGGCCGCGGCGTTCGTCGAAGTTGTCGTGGAAGAGGATGATGCGGTCGAGGTTGTTGTAGTCGAGGTTGTCGAGGTCGTGGATTCTGTTGTTGTGGTGCTCGTCGATGGCGCGACGCAGTCGTTGGGGTTCGCAACCACCTGCCCGCCGGGGCAGACGTACTGGTACTGGCTTTTCTCCTCTAGAAACGTGCAGCCGCAGACAAGCGCGATGGCTGCCAAAATGATTATAAGACGCATGGTAGAATACAATGCTGGATGATTTAAATAATCCTCTTCAGCTGCATGAGTTCCTCCCGTATAGCGTCGAATCCCATCTGCCAGAAGCCGTCCTTTGTTATGTCCAATCCCGCCTCCTCGAGTATGCTTCTTGGGCTCTTCGAGCCGCCCATCGAGAGTATCCGCATGTATTTTGGGACGAAGGACTCCCCTTCGGTCCGATACTGCCGGTAGAGCGCGAGGACGACGAGGTTGGCGAGGGCGTAGGTGTAGCAATAGAAGGGGCTGTAGAAGATGTGCTGGATGCCCTTCCATTCGTGCCTGAAGATCTCTGGGACCGACATCGACGACCCGAACTGTTCCCTGAGGTTCTTCATGTACGCCGCATCCAGGCCCTCGACGGAGGCGCCCCCTTCCACAAGGCCGTGCGCTGTGCGCTCGAAGATCGCGAAATACGCCTGCCGAATGATGGTGGCGTACTGCCTGTCCAGGGACCGGACCATGATGGAGGCCCGCTCCGAATCTTCAGCTTCGGCGAGGAGTTTCTCTGTAAGCAGCATCTCCGCGAATATCGACGCCGTCTCCGCAAGCGGCAGAGCGGGCCGGTATGTCGATTCCGTCTGGCCTGCGGCTGCCATGGAGTGGACTGCGTGGCCGGTCTCATGGACCATCGTGAACAGGTCCTCGGTCTTCCCGACGTGGTTTAGCATGAGGTACGGCGTCATCCCCCTGACCACGGTGTGGCAGAAGGCGCCGGGCTGCTTGTTCCGGGTGAGTTCGGAGTGGACGTGGCCTTCGTCGAAGACCCGCTTTGCCATAAGATATGCGTCCTCGCTGAATCCGCGGAAGACCTGGAGCGTCGTCCGCATCGAATCAGTGTATGGGTATCTCCTTTCCCTGTCCCTGTGGGGGACGTAGAGGTCGTATCTGTCCATCCTCCGGATGCCTGTGACCTTCGCCTTCAGCCTGAAGTATCCCTGGAAGAGCCGCCTGTTCTTGCGCACCGATTCCAGGAGATTGTCCACTGCCGCGTCCGGGACGTCGTTGCCAAGGTTCACGGCTGCAAGGGGGGAGTCAAAGTGCCGAAGTTTCACGTCCTCGTTCCTCGAGTCGTTTAAGACCGGGCGGTAAATCTCCCCGAGTATCGCGCCGTCTGCCGCGTACTGGCGGAGCGTCGCGCCGTATGCTTCCACCCTCTGCCCCCTCTTCGGGCTCAGCTTGTAATGGCTTATCTCGTCATAGGACAGCTTCCTCCCCTCGAACATGAACCTGTAGCGGCCGGTGAGCATGTCGTAAAGCCGGACCGCGGATTCCGAGCCTGTCAGGTCCTTGAGGTTGATTATCATCTCCTCGGATTCCTTAAGCGTGTGCTTTTTGAACGCCCTGATCCGCTGCAGGGGGTAGCGGTGCTTGCCTGAGACAGCCAGGTATCTTTCCGCATCGGCGTCGCCAAGGTCCCGGAACCAGAGGCCGAAAAACATAGTGTCGTTGCCGACGTCTGCGATGAGCTGCGATATCATTGCCTCATGCGCCGTCCTTTCGGAATCCGCGGTGTCCTCTGAAAGCCGGAGGTTGGCGTAGGCCGAAACCCTCCCCGCCAATACGTCGATTTCCTCGAGGTCTTCGAGTATCCGAGTGAATTCTCCGCCGGACGGCTTGGAATCAAGGGTTTTTCGGACGGCCTTGAATGCGTCAGACTTCCGTCTGAGCCGCTCCTTTATGGCCTTTTCGCCAAGGTCTCCGTATAGGTCGTCTAGTTTCCAGATAGCCATTTCTTCAGATGTTGAGCCAGGCCATGTAGGCGAGGTATGTGCCGGCTATTGCGAGGAATGCGGCGGACGCCAGCTCGATGCCGCGCATGTGCCGCTTCAGCCAGGAGTCGAATGCATGCCCTGACAGCAGGCCGAACGCCATCATGGGAGCGCCAAGGCTCATGCTGAAGGCGAACATGTAGACCACGCCCTCCGCGACCGTGGGACGTGCGAGGACCACGGGCAGGATGCCCGTTATGATGAACGCGAGGTTGCACGGGCTGACTATTGTGGCGAACAGCGCGCCGGTCAGCACGGCGCCGAAAAGCCCCCCGCGGGCGCCGAATCTCGGCCCCAGTGAAAAGTTTAAAATCCGGAGTTCAGAAACCGTCTGGATCACGGACAGGAAACAGGATAGTGCGGCCAAAGCGTATGCTGCGAAGTATACCCTGCCGAGGAAGTCGCCTGCCGAGTCGCCGAGCATCTTGATGCTGAAGCCGACCGCTATGTAGAAGGCGGTGAAGGTGATGCTGAGGCCGATGCAGAATGCGATGGCTGACGACCGCCTGTCCTTCTTTTCAGACGCTATCAGGTTCAGTATCACGGGATAGACAGGGATGCTGCATGGGCTGAATGCTGCGAAGAGCCCGGACATGACGCTTGTGATAATGAGTTCCGGGTTCATCCTGCGGCGCACCCCGAAGCCTGGACGACCAGGTTGTTGATCATCGCCGCCGTGACGTAGCCGTTGGCCTTGAACTTTCCGCGCGAGCCTTCGACCACTATAAGCGGGAACGTGGTGACCCCGAACGACTTGACGTCCGGGTCGCTCACGTGGTCGTATGCGTGCAGCTTCTCGTAGGCGACGCACTCCCGGTTGTTGTCCACGAACTTGTTGATCATCGGCATCACCTGGGCGCAGATGGTGCACCCCGGGCTGTCGTATACCCTGAGGCTCGCCTTCCCCGCGTTCATCGCCGCCTGCCGCTGGGCGGGCGTCAGTTTCGTCCGGACTGCCGGCGAGTTGGCGTACGTCGTCGGGGCGAGCTCGACCGTCAGGGTCGCGTTCTCGTAGCCCATCTTTGCCAAGACAACGGTATGGCTTCCGCCCCCCATGCTCAGAAGCTCGCATTGGATGTCGCATCCGCCGTAGAGCCTTCCATCCAGGTAGACCGAGAGCCCTTCTAGCCGTGTGCCGTAGGATGATGCGTTCACGATGACGTCGTCGCCCTTGTAGGGATCCTTCGGAGAGAATGAGGCCAGAAGCGGCTTCAGTTGGAGGGTTGTCGTCGTAGACGCCGTGGTCGTCGTCGGCTCCTCAGGCGGCGCCTGCGTCGACGACGTCGTCGACGTCGAGGTCGTGGATGACGAGGTCGTGGAAGTCTGCGTTTGAGGCATCGACACAGATACGCCGGGATTCGACGAATCCAGGTATATTATTCCCCCGACCAGGACTGCGATCGCCACGAACATGAAGAGTATGAACCCGAACAACAATACCATCTGGACATTCATATGATCTTTAAAGGGAGCCAAATAAATTAGGCCGCCGGAGTATAAATCCCAGCTCATGCCAGGTCGCATTCCGACACTTCCCGGATCTTGGCCTTCAGATCCGAAGAGTCCACAAGACCTGTGAGTTTGGCTCTGCCGTTTTTTCCCTCGATTATGATGTTCGGCAGCGCGTCCATGGGCTCGAATTCCCCCTCTAGTTCGTCTATGTGGGCCCAGTAACCCAGGCGTTCGTAATCGAGGCATTCGTGGTTTTTGTCGGCTATTGCGGCGATCCTGTCTGCCATGATCTTGCAGTTCACGCATGCAGGGACCTCATAGAGCCGGATGTATGCCATCCCCGCCAATAATTTGCCCCTGCGCTGCGCATCCGTCAGCCCGACTTTGAGGTCTTCCGATTCCGCGTATGTCTTGGAATCGACTACGATCGTCACAGAGGCGTTCCCGTATCCGTCAAGCTGAACGACGACGTCGTGGCTGCCGCCTTCAAGGCCCATGAGGGGGTAGTCGTCATCCAATGTCTGGTAAAGGAACGAGCCGTCGACGTATATGGATGCTCCTTTCAGAGGCAGCCCGTCTGAGAACACGTTCAGTCTGGCGTCGCCTCCCCGATAGATCTTCTTTGGGGAATACGCGACCCACATGTGTTTATTGGCACCCAGGGTCGTCGAGGTCGAAGGGATGCCTGACAAAGCCAGGAAGGCCTCCGCCAATCCTTTGTCTTTCGGACTGGCCAGGCCCTTGTCTGGTTGGACGCTTCCCGCACCCTCCTGCGCGAGATATACGGCTGCCAAGACGAGGCTCAGTACCAGCGCGGCCATGAGCCCGAATGATGCGAAGAGGGAGAGGTTCATGGCACACCGCTCGCTGCGCATATGTTGCACGGCTTGTCGATGCGCTCGTATCCGGAGACGTTGAGCCTCACCGAAGAGCTGGCGCCGCCGACCCGTACCGTGACGACGTCGGAGTCGGAGACGTTTTTCGGATTAAGCCGCACCATCACCTTCATGGAGTCGCCGGGGCCGAGGCCAATGCTTCCTGGTTCCGTTTCAAGGCGCATACCCCCGTTAAGGTATGCTTCGACGGCGAGGCCGGCCACGGAGGAGTTGCCGGAGTTCGAAACGTTTATAGGGAAACTGAAGGAGAGGGTGTTGCTCTTCGGCGCGATGCTGACAGCGGGCGGCGCACTTACGCCGATGCCCCATGCATCGCCTATAATCGAATCGGCGACGCGCCCCATGCCATCCAGCCATGCAGCCTTCGTGTCTTGCGCCCCGTAGCCTGCGAAAAGGAAGACCTTCTGCCCGCTTGCGAACGCGCCGTCCCTCTCGAAGGCTCCCCTGGCACCTGAGCTGAGAATGGACCGTTTCTGCTCCGCGTCGAGAATGCCGCCGGCGATGGCGCCGACGCCCTCCGGACTGTTCTGCCCCCCGAGGACGACGATAAAAGGGGTGTCCTTAAGTTTGTCGAATGCGCCGGCGTCGACCCTCACGACCTCGATTCCGCGCCCCTCCAGGTAGCCGTAGAAATCATGGGCCAATCCCCCATCAACGCTGTTTGCCAGGACGACGACCCTCCAGGGAGAGGTCTGCGCAAAGGAATGCGACGACATGAGAACAGCCGCCAATGCGACGTAGATCACGCGCATGAGATGAATTATGGCCGAGTAGAATTAAAGCTGTTTTTCAGGCTTCCGCAATCCATTAGTTTCTCAAATTCACCCACGGACGGCACTATGTGGGCAGCGTTGTCCTTGCTGAGGATGACTACAGGATAGAGGATGACGGTCGTGGATTTCCCGTTAGGCAGATAGAGGCTGCTGTCATTTGCGTATGCCCTCATCGTCTCCGTGCACGTCTTCTTGTCCTCGTCGGTAGAGCAGTCCGTGTACGAGAAGAGCGCGGCGTAACCGCTCAGGTAGTTCTTGAGGTTGACGGACGGAAGGCTGCTGCCGTAGACGAATATCTCGTTCATCCTGCTGCGCATGCAGAATGCGATCGTGTCCTTCGAGAGGGTCGAGGTCGTCGTCGAAGAGGTCGTCGTCGATGAGACGAGGGTCGACGAGGTCGTAGTGGTCGTGGTCGACGTGGTTGTGAAGGAGGCGATCGTCGAGGTCGTGGACGAAACGGTCGTGGACGAAACAGCCGGGGGGGACGAGGACGACAGGGCCCCCGACGCGAGCATGGAGTATACTGCTGCGGCGATGATGGCCGTCCCGATGACCGCGAGTATCAGCAGAATGGCGGCGGCGACCATCCCCATCTGGGATAGCGAACTGGCTCCCGGCAACGCCCTATCCTTCACGCCCCCGCCCAATCCGCCCAGCCTGCTCATACCTGTCCTCTTGCCAAAAATGGGATTCGATGTTTTTAATCCCCTTGGACAAATAGTATTGAGTGTCTTATGAGTGAATACGCGTATTTAATCGTGCTATCAGTGCTTGTCGCGATGGTTTGCCCCGCCTGCGGCCAGGAGGAGCCATACACGACTACGACAAACACCCTGGGGCAGGGGCCCGTCTACCCCGACGACTCCTATTCGCCAGGCAGCTTTGGGGTCCCGATATCCTCCGACCAACCCGATGAACCTTTGGAGGAGAGCATCGAAAGCATCCCCCCCGAGGAGTTTGGAAGAGCTGGATACAGGAAAGCCAGGAACACCACGTACCCGTCCACAACGATACCCATAAGCCTGGAGAGAAAAAGGATCGAACCAGGAAAAAATCCGGATAGCGGCTCTTCAGGCAGGCCGATCACCGCAACGACCTACACGCTGCCCGAGAACAGGATCTGCGGGGCGACCGAATACGTCTGCAGCGTAGAATACGACGCGGACGCCAACGGAAAACCGGACTGCTGCAACCCGGAAAACCACCCCGTATGCGCAGGATGCCTGGAACATTGCATGTCGTACTGCGCAGGGGAGAATGCCGGCGTGATTTCGTGCTTCGGAAACTCGTCGACGAAGATACTCTGTCAGTGCTCGGATAACCTCCCCTCATGCTATAGGCCGCTCAATCCGCAGACTACGACCACCTTAGGGGACAGGGAGAAGGCCAAAGGCACAAGCCCGATGACATACCTTATGATCCTCGCCATCGGTTTCATTGCGCTCGTAGCCGCCGTAAAATTCGCGCACAAGATAGGATAACGGCCCGAAAAGTCAGCCGCTGAGCTTCTTCCTCAACGCGATGTCCCGCTGCTCCTTCACTTCCTCATAGTCAGGCTTCAGGGACATGACCCGGTTGTAGTCGCCGACTGCGTTATCGTACTGCTTCATGTACTCGTACAGGAGGCCGCGAGTATAGTACGCCTCCACAAGGTCGGGGTCCAGCTTGATCACCTGTGTGTGGTCCTCCACGGCCTTTTCGAACTCTCGCATCCTCGTGTATGCGAGGCCGCGGTTGAAGAAGGACTCCAGCATGTCGGGCTTCAGCATGATCGCCTTTGTGTAATGGTCCACGGCGCGCTTATAGTCGCCGAGCTTGTAGTAGTCGTTTCCGAGATTATGGTATTCGTATTCCATGTCGTCTGACAATGAAAACACCCAAGATAATACTCGCAGCAGGGGAATATAAATATCTGCCTCTTGTGCGATGCTCTGCGCCCGAGCCTCTCACTGCTTTCGCTTCTCGGCCGCCTTGATCTTCCGGTATTCCCGCATCACTTCCCCGCTTGTTGACAGTTTTTTTCCGCCGAAGACGTGGGGGTGCCTGCGCATCATCTTTTCCTTCAGGCCGTCCATGACGTCCTCCACCGAGAACCGCCCCTCCTGCCTGGCGATTTCCGAGATGAATATGACGTGCCAGAGGACGTCTCCCAGCTCCTCCTTGAGGTTTTCATAGTCTTTGCGCTCCAGGGCGTCGAGGACCTCCTGCGACTCATTCCTGAAGTGGACCTTGAAATCGCCTATGGTCTGCTCCCTGTCCCATGCGCAGCCGTCCGGCCCCCTCAGGCGGGCCATCAGCCCGACCAGCTCCTGAAAAGTGGTCATAGATACCTCATAGTCCGCGCACGCTTATTAGTCTTCCCCGTAAATCTCCGGACAGTATTAAAGGTTGGCATGCGATTAGTTATCCGATGAGATGGGCGCTTGTCGCACTAATCCTTCTGTCCCAGGCGGCCATTGCCCAGGAACAGGTGAGCGAGGATTGGTACCACCACATACAGGGGGGCGTACAGGGCATATACGTCCTTGACGTAGACGGAGAGGGCGGCCCTGAAGCATATGCTGTGAGCGTCGGGGAGAGGACGATGGTGTATGCCTACGACCTGGAAGGCAATCTGCTCTATGAGACCGTCGCATCCAGGGAGGGGGGCCAGGAGAGCGGGAAAGAGGAGACCTACACCGCTGCCGTGTCCGACATTGACCGGAACGGCTTCCCGGATATCGTGACATCCGCGGTTATAAATGCGGGGCTCATCACAGACCACCGCCTATACAGGTTTCAGAGGATGCCGGACGTGCATCTGAAGAGAACATACACCCGCCTCGAGTGGATGGTGAGAGGAATAGGACAGGTGACATCCATCTCCTTCAGGGACGTCGACGGAGACGGCAAAGAGGAGATAATAACCTCCTCGATGGACGACACTGTCAGGGTGTTCGCCCAGAACGGAAGTGAAATCCTCAATATAACGACTGAATTCAGCCTATGGCACGTGACGCCGGTCCCCCCGGCTGGAAACGCATCCGAGCTAAAGAACAAAACCGTGAAGGATTATTCGTTCCTTGCCGGAGGCTACGGAGGGATGACGCTGGTCGACGCCAGAGGATATGCCGTGTGGAATGTTTCATCAGGCGACAAATACGAGAACACGATCGTCGCGGACCTTAAGGGGGACGGGATACCCCAATACATCGGATACTCGAACGGGATGCTGCGTTCCTACGACAATGGCGGCAACGAGATCTGGACGGCAAAGGCCGAAAAAACCGCCGATTTAGGCACTGTAGGGATCCAGAAGAATAGGTATCTCGTAGTCGCAAGCGACGACATGCTGCTTTTCCTCGACAAAGAAGGCAAGGAACTGCTGAGATACAGGCTGAGGGAACGTGCGCAAGCGGTCAAAGTCTCCGAGGAAGGCGCAAACCCCATGATCATCGTCGGATTGAGGGACGGGATCCAGGCAGTCAGCATCGACATGGGCTTCTTCATCGGCAAGGAAGCCGACGCCACATACGCCAAGGCGCTCGCAGCTTTTGCCGGCAAGGAGTATAACATCTCGGCAGAATATGCGCGAAGCGCCTACACGGCATACGACAGGATGAGTGCGAAATCCAACGCATCCGACGCCAGATACCTCGAGATGAAGGCTCTCGACATCGCATTGGCCGACGACGCCTTCAAAAAGGCCGAGAAATACGCCCAGGAAGGCAAATATGCCCAGGCCGAACCTCACCTCAAGAATGCGAGAGCAGCCTATCTGCGGCATAATTTCACAGACGGATTGGAGAGGTCGGCGAAGCTTGACGAACGGATGGGAAACTATATCCGAGACGCCGAGAAAAACGCAGGAGCCCGCGCGGAGGCTGACGGCCTTTTAGGCTCTGCAGAGGCGCAGTATGTGAACGGCACGGGCGACATGTGCCTCGAATATGCGAGGAAGGCCGTGGAGAAATACAGGGCGATAGGCGACCCGCAGGCTGCTTTGTCCGCAGAACGCCTGATTGGCCTCTGCGAAAAGGACGCCATAGTGGAGACCACCACGACTTCAACGACGGAATCCACGACAACCACCTATAAGGCGGTCAGAAAGAGGGCAGAAGACGATTCGGGATACGCCGTAGCAGTGGTGGGGGCGATAATCTTCGTCGCAGTCGCATATCTCGCATACCAGTTGAGAAGAGGCTGAGCGCCTACTTCTTCAGGTGCCGCATCTTCTTCCTTCTCTTCTTCAGCTTGTGCTTGCGCATCTTCTGAAGCTTCCTTTTCCTACCGCATGGCATAGGTAATATAATTAATAGAGTGGTATAAATATCGCCTGCAGACATGATTTATATTCCTGGAGACAATATCTCAACCATGATATCCCTGGGCGAGCTGAAGGCGAAATACGACGAGATGGATCCAGTATCCAGGCAGAACCTCTGGTTCGCCGTCGCGGGCGCGATACTCGCAATCATCCTGTTTATCAACCTCAGCAACTCTGCAGACACGATTGGAAAATTCTTCCGCCCGAACCCCAAACCGTAGGAGACTATCTCAGCCCAGGGGCCTGAACACATGCCGCTATTTTCGGACTATCATGCCGCCGTATCCGACGACCTGCCCATAGTCCCCGGTCACATCCCCGGATGTGAGGTACTTCACCAACTCGGCCTTCCTGGCGCCGAGGTCCCGGCACGCCGTCAGCATCGCAGCGACGGGGGCATATCCGCACATGGATATCTCCCTTTCCCTGACCTCCCTGAAAAGCCGTTTCGCATCCAAGGCTGCGACGGCATCCAATGCCGCCATGTCGTTCTCGTTTGCTACCTCCCGGGACTGATAATGGGTCAGGTCGGAGCTTGCGACGATTGTGCAGCTGCACTTCAGCGCCTTGAGCGCCGATGCTATGTCGTGCCCTATCTCCTCGCAGACCCGAAGGAATCCGTCATCGGGCTCATAGTGCCTCAGGCAGAGGGGGACGATCTGGAAATCCCTGCTGAAATGCTGCATGAAAGGCAGCTGGACCTCGAGGCTGTGCTCCCGCTCCTGCGCGAACATGTCCTCCTCCAGGTGCCTGGAATGCCTGAACACCTCCTTGGCGACGATGGGATCGACCCTGACGTCGCCGAAAGGCATACGCCAGATGCCGTCGGTCATGATGCTGTAATCGGGTCCGAGGCCGAAATGGTTCGGCCCGAGCATGACGAACGTGTCCGGCATCCGAATCCTCGAATAGACGGCGCCGGCGACCTTCCCGGAATACATGAGCCCCGCATGGGGGCATACGACCCCCAGGGCCGGGACCTTGTCCTTCACATCCTCCAGGCAGCCTTCTACCTGCTCCTTCAGGCCCGAAACGCTGCCGGAATAGAACTGCCCGGCCACGGCAGGACTCCTTATCATCGAAGTTTTAATTAGTCCCCGGCATATAAAAGCGACGAAGGACAATAGCTTATATGGCAGAGATACCCGTCGCGCCGATGGTGCGGATACTCAAGAAGGCCAACATCGACAGGGTCGGCGACGATGCGGCTGTTGCATTGAGGGACGTCCTGGAGGAGTACGGCCTCGAAGTCGCCGAACGCGCCGCCCAGCTGGCCAGGCACGCGGGAAGGGTCACCGTGAAGGCGGAAGACATCAGGCTTGCCCGAGAGAAGTAGGTTTTCAGTTCACGGTTTTCGGTTTCCTGTCTTCGGTCTCCCGTCTACGGTCTTCAGTTCACGGTTTTCAGAAGTCTCCGGTTTCCCGTCTTCGGTTCTCGGAAGTCCACGGTCTTCGGTCAAGCCTGAAAACCGAGGACTGGAGACCTCATGTCTGTTCGGAGTATATCGTGTCCTTGACTAACGATCCGGCATCGACGTATGCGCCCGGGTAGATGCTCCTGCCGGGGAGTATGCTTACGTTAATACCGGTCTTTACGCCGTCCCCCATTATGCAGCCGAACTTCCTCCTGCCGCACTGGACCATCTTGTTCTTGACTTCGATCCTGACCTCGCCGTCGTCGAAGCGGAGGTTGGCGACCAGCGTCCCCGCACCAAAGTTGCATTTTTCGCCGATGATGCTGTCCCCGACGTAGCTCAGGTGGCCTACGTGTGTGCCCTTCATGAGGATGCTGTTTTTCACCTCTACCGCGTTGCCGACCTTGCAGCCGTCCATTATAACGGAATATGCCCTCACAAAACAGTTGGGGCCGATGACGCAGTCCTTCCCGATGTAGACCGGCCCTTCGATGTAGGCGCCGGATTTGATGATTGTCCCGTCGCCGACCGCGACGTCTCCCTTCAATACCGCGTATTTCTCGATCTTCGCCTTCCTGCTCCTTTTGAGGTCGACGACGCCCATGACTATCTCGTTTGCGTCCAGGAGGTTCCAGGGTAGGCCGATATCTATCCACTGCCCGGCCTCGCACTCGCAGCCGTTGACCTGTCCGTCCCTGATCAGCATCTTAATCGCATCGGTGAGCTCATATTCTCCCCTCGGAGAGCGCTGGATATTCTGAAGCATGTCGAATATCCCCTGATCGAATATGTACACGCCCGCATTGGCCAGGTTGCTTTTGGGCATCGCAGGCTTCTCCTCGAGAGAGGAGACCTTCGAACCCTTCAGCTCGACAATCCCGAAGTTCTGCGGCTCCTTCACACGCACGAGAGACATCGAATTCCCGGCCTTCTTCCGCCGGTGGCTCTTCACGAGCTCCATGATGAACGACCTGGTGATGAAGAGGTCGCCGTTCATGACGATGAATTCGCCCTTGACCATGCCCTTCGCTTTTGAGACGGCGTCGCCGGTGCCAAGCTGCTGATCCTGGGTAAGGTAATGAAGCCGCATGCCCCTGAACCTGTCGCCGAAATGCTTCCTGATGGCGTCCGCCTTGTATCCGACGATGACATAGACGTTCTTGACACCCACACAGTCAAGGGCCTCCAGGTCCCACTCCAGAATAGGCTTGCCGACGACAGGCAGCATCGGCTTAGGCTTCGTGCTCGTCAAAGGCCTCAGACGCACCCCTTCGCCGGCAGCCAGGACTATCGCATCCATTATTTAGTTTAGATATGCGCAGGCGTGAAATAAAACATGCAGTTAAGACAGTTCAACGGATACCTGCTCCGCGGCCGCGTATTCCACTGACAGGACCTTCGCAGTCCCCTTGAAATCGGCCTCCATGGACTTCAACAGCTCCAGATCACCGGATTTGGCGCGTATCACGGCCTTATCGACGTCCTTTGCTATCGATATCTTCATGTCAGATTTACGCTTCCTCGCCTGTGCGATGGCCTCGACCAGGAGGTCCCCCTTCCGCTCCGCAGCCTCGTCCAAGACCGAAGCCTTCGGCCATTCCGCGTTGTGTACGGACTTCGCAGCCTCCTTAGCCCTGAAATGGATCTGATATAGTTCCTCGGTGATGTGGGGCATTATCGGCGCCATCATCTTCACAATCGCGAGGAGGCACTGGTACAGCGTATACTGCGCAGCCTTCCTAGACTGTACGCCCCGCTTGTCGGGCTTGTAGAGGCGCTCCTTCACGATCTCCAGGTAGTAGTCGCAGAACGTCTGCCAGAAGAACTTCTCGACCTCCGCCTTCGTCCGCGAATACTCGTAGCCGTCGAACGCCTCAGTCGACCCCTTGACGATCCTCGAAAGCTTCGTGAGAATCCACCGGTCGGCGTCCTCAAGCTCCTTCGGTTCCGACCCGTCGAAATCCTCAAGGTGCATGAACACGAACTTCGACGCGTTCCAGATCTTCGTCGTGAACTTCATCCCAGTGACGAGGTCCTTCTCGCTGAAGGGCAGGTCCTCCCCCAGCTTGCAGCCTGCAGCCCAGAACCTGAGCGCATCCGCGGAATACTTTTCTATCATCACCTGCGGCTCGACGACGTTGCCCTTGCTCTTGCTCATCTTCCTCCCATGGGGGTCCTGGGCGTGCCCTGATATGACCACGTCCTTCCACGGATTTACCCCGTCGTGGAGCCTCGACTTGACGACGGTGTTGAAGAGCCAGAACGTGATTATGTCGTGGGCCTGCGGCCTCAGGCTCATCGGGTAAATCCGCTCGTATATGGGCTTGTCCTTGAACTGGTCGCATGACAGGTGGGGAGTGAGCGAAGACGTTGCCCACGTGTCGAGGATGTCCTTCTCCGGCACGAATTTGTCGTGGCCGCATTTGGGGCACTTTTTTATGGGCGGCTGGCTCACTATCGGGTCGACTGGCAGGTCTTTTTCGTCCGCCAGGATTATCTCGTCGCATTTTTCGCAGTACCAGACGGGGAAGGGGACGCCGAAGTACCTCTGCCTCGATATGAGCCAGTCCCATTGGAGGCCGTTGACCCAGTGGTTGAACCTGTGCCGCATATGGTCGGGGAACCAGTTCAGCTCTTGCCCCCATTCGAGCATCTCGTCCTTGAGGTCTAGGTACCTGATGAACCACTGCTTGCTCTTGAGGTACTCTATCTCGGTCCCGCAGCGCTCGTGGACGTTTACCATGTGCTTAATCGGCTTCTGCCCCACAAGGAGCCCCGCAGCCTTAAGATCATCAATTATGGCGCGCCTGGCCTCTGACACCTTCAGGCCCCCGTATTTTCCCGCGAGCTTAGTCAACTTCCCGTTAGGGGAGATTACGACCTTTATCGGCAGATTGTGCGCCTTCTGCCATTCCATGTCGGTCTGGTCGCCGAAGGTACAGCACATGACGATGCCCGTCCCCTTCGCCGGGTCGGCACGCTCGTCAGGCAATATAGGAACCTCGAAATCGAACAGCGGGACCTTCGCCGTCCTGCCCTTGTATCCGGCGTATCTCTCGTCTTCGGGGTGGTAGAATATGGCGACGCACGCCGGCAGGAGCTCCGGCCTCGTCGTCGCGATGAGCAGGCTCTTGCCGCCGACCGTGAACACGATGTCGTTGAAGTTCGAATCCAGTTCCTTGTCCTGGCATTCGACCTGGCTTATCCCGGTCTGGCATTCGGGGCACCACATCGTCGGCGCATCCTTGCGGTATTCGCGGCCCGCCCGGTACAGGTCGATGAACGACTTCTGCGAGATCCTCTGGCAGTGCGTGTTGATGGTGGTGTAGAAAATCCTCCAGTCGCAGCTCATCCCGATCCTCTTCCAGTCCGCTATGTACTTGGGCCTCAGCTCCTCTTCAAGGGTCTTCATGCAGAGCTTAACGAACGCCTGCCGGTCCATGTCGCGGGCCCTGACCTTCTTCTCCTTCTCAACGAGCCTCTCCGTGGGGATGCCGTTGTCGTCGGTGCCGAACGGGTAGAATATATTGTACCCCCTCATCCGCTTGTACCTGACGATGAAATCCTGCTGGCTGTAGCTGAACGCATGGCCGAGGTGCATCTTCCCCGACACCGTCGGCGGAGGCGTGTCGACTGAGTAGACTTCGGCGCCGCTGTCGGGGTCGAAGCGGTAGACTCCCTCGTCCTCCCAGAACCTCTGCCACCTGGGCTCGGAAACCCTCGGATCATACTGGTTGTCGGCCATCTCCTCAAGAATATGGAATATGCCATTAAAAGGAGAGATACATATCAAAACAAAAATAAGAAAAATGTTAGCGGGGGGAGAGATTTGAACTCCCGTTAATCGCTCTGCAGGCGATTGCCTAACCAGGCTTGGCGACCCCCGCATGTATAGGGTCTTCGGTCCTCGGTCTTCGGTCCTGTGTTTTTTAACTAGGTGAATTGGATTTTTATGCGCGAAAGATTCCTCTTTCTTTGGGGTGAAACACTTTCTCTCTTCAGAAAGAAAGGGCTCGGCGATTCCTAACCAGGCTTGGCGATTCGGGGCCGAAGGCCTGGGATCCTGCGGCGAAGCCGCTTGGACCCCCGCGTTGGTGGTCTTCTGTCCCCAGTCTTGGAGTCTGGATTTTTACTAGGTGGATTGGATTTTAATCGGTGTTTTTTCGGCTTTTTTGGGCGTTTTGTGGCTTGCAACCGCTAGTACGCGTTTGAGTCATATATAGTGGCGTATTGGGTTAAAAATGTGCGTTTTTTGGCGTTTTTATTGTCGTTTTTGTAATATTATTGGTAGTTTTTAGGGTGGAGGGTCTGGGTGTTTTAGACAAAATGCCTGCCGATTAGAGGATCGTTTTCGGTGCCCTATTGCGTTAATGTGTGATTGAAAAATGTCAAGGAAGAAAAAAGATGCTGCGGTCGAAGATTTAGATGAGAAAGTTGAAGAAAAGCAGGGAGTAGACGAGGAGAAGGCTCCCGCTCAAGCGCCTGTCGCGGCACAGGCTCCCGTCGAAGAGGAGGAGTTCTCGCCGGAGGATGAGGCGAAGTACGTCTTCCCGATGGCGCCGATCGTGCGTCTCATGAAGCAGGAGATGGACGGTGACAAGATGATCAGGCGCAGGGTCAAGGAGGGCATGAATGTCTGGCTCGAGTCCCTGTGCAGGAAGGTCGCTAGGAAGATGAACCAGAGCGAGTATACGATGGTGGAGATAGACGATTTCAAGACCGCCATCGAGGCCTATGAGATGATCGACTCCGTAGAGCAGGAGAAGACGCGGATCGTGGCCAACCTGGAGAAGATCAAGCAGGACTGCGACAGCCTCATAATGGACGTCAACAGGAAGTTCGTAACGCCTTAGCTGTCGTTTTGGGGCTTTTTAGCCCCTTATCCCTTTTTTTATACGCAGATTCCATATATTCTGAATTATTTTCTGAGGTGTTTTGGATGTTGGTTGTCATGACAGGCGTTCCGGGCGTGGGAAAGTCCACGGTCGTGAAGAAGTCTTTCGAGATCGGGAGGGAGCAGGGCAAGAGCGTGGATTATGAGATGGTCAACTTCGGCGACATGATGCTGAAGTCGGCGACGGAGAAGGGCCTCGTCAAGCACCGCGACGAGATGAGGCATCTGCCGATCGAGAAGCAGCACGAGATCCAGAAGGGCGCGGCGAAGGAGATACGCAGGCTCGCGGACAAGAAGAGGATCATATTGGACACCCATGCGGCGATCGAGACGCCGAGGGGGTACATACCCGGCATGCCCGAGTGGGTCCTGAGGGAGCTGAAGCCGGACGTCATAGTCGTATTGGAAAGCAGGCCCGAAGACATCAACAAGTTCAGGAAGAAGGACATCGGCAACGATTTCAGGAGGCGCGAGGTCGACAACCTCGAGGGCATCGAGAGGCATCAGAGCGTCAACAGGAGCATATCCATGGCATATTCAGTCCTCACAGGCACGCCGATCAAGATAATCTGGAAGCCTGAGGGGACGCTGCCGCAGGCTGCCGAGACTCTATTGGGGGTTCTAAGTGCTTGATATCACATCTGCCGGTGCGATCATCGGCGCCATAACGGTGGGGATGACGTTCCTGAGCACCCTCGTCCGCCATCTTGTCCTCGACAAGGAAAAGGTCAAGGAGCACAAGGAGCAGATAAGATACCACCAGGAGCAGATGAAGCAGGCCCAGAAGAACAAGGACATGAAGGGCGTGCAGAAGCACCAGGAGAGCATGATGTCGGTCATGAGCGACCAGATGAGGCACAACATGAAGCCTATGATCTTCACCATGATCCCGTTCCTCATCGTGTTCAGCTGGATGGGGGCCCAATACAACGACATCGGAAACATCCATAACGTTTTGGTCGTCGACCCGATCCCTGAAGGGGCCGAGGTGGCTGATGTCTCCAGCATCCCGCAGTTGAACCATTCCATCCGTGACGGCTCCGTCGTCTGGGTTTTCGGCAACCTCACCTATCCCTGGGAGTGGGAGAGGTTCGGCTGGTATGGTGACGGCATCGTCAGGGTCAATCTGACGTTCAAAAACGCCCCAAGCGCTGTGAGATCGGAACTTACCGCCGACTACGTATCATATTACGTGAACGGGTCGATCCAGGAATTCAGCTCAGCAAGGACCGATGACCCGAACGCTGATCTCACGGTAAAGAAGGAGAACATCAGGGTGGAGGGCTCAGTAGTATCCTACGATCTGGCGTACGAGAACCGGAATCCTTACTATGTGACCACAGTCTTCGGGGTCGGCCTCGGCTGGCTGAGGTGGTATATATTATGCAGTTTCGTATCTTCTATGATATTAAACAAAATATTCGGTATCACCTAGGAGGTTAAAATGGTTTCAAGGAGTTTAAGGACACGGTCAAGGAAGAAGGTCAAGCTGGTTACGCCCGGAGGCAGGAAGGTAACACATTTCAAGGCTGAGAAGGCCGGCAGGGCGACCTGCGGACGATGCGGCACGCAGATGTCAGGGGTCGCGACAGGATCGGCGACGAAGATGAGCAATCTCACAGGCAGCCAGAAGGTCCCGGAAAGGCCGTACGGCGGCGTCTTGTGCCCCGAATGCCTCGATTCCCTTATAAGGTATTCCACGCGCATGCACGTGAAGTTTTCCTCCCCGGAGTACGCTGCCATGTCGATCGATAGGGACCTCACGCTCGAGAAGTATCTGCCGCGCGGCTTCTGGTCGCAGGTGACGTCGGGCAAGTTGAAGGTAAAATCCGCAAAGTCGAAGCCGAAGAAGAAGTCGAAGAAGGAGCCAAAGGCCGCTTCGAAGCCAAAGAAGAAGTTCAAGGAGAAGGCTAAATCCAAGAAGGCGAAGTGAGGATAAGTGAGGATGCTAGTCACTGTCGGGGGGCAGGCCGCCTCTGGTAAGACGACGCTGGCCAAGGCGTTGGCGTCCAGGCTCGGCATCAGGCATGTTTCCGCGGGCCAGACGATGAGGGACATGGCCGCCGAACGCGGCATATCCCTTCTGGAGTTCTCCAGATACGCGGAGGGCCATCCCGAGGTCGACAAGGAGATTGACAAACGGCAGAAGGACGCGGCTAAGGGCGACTGCGTAGTCGACGGCCGCCTTTCAAGGTATTTCCTCGACCCTGAGCTGAGTTTCTGGCTAGTCGCCCCCGCGGATGTGAGGGCGAAACGGGTCCTCTGTCGCGGCGAGAAGTGCTCCATCTTCGAGTCCGCTTTGGCGGATCTGAACGGCAGGGACGGCAGTGAGAGGGCGCGTTATCTTCGGTTTTACGGCATCGACTTGGATGATTTGAGCGTCTATGACGTCGTCCTGAACACGGGCAGGTTCGGCATCGAGGAAATGATCGCGGTCGGTCTGTCGGCGGTGAATTCTTTAAGGAAGTAGGTCAATCTATTAGCCAATGGCAGAGTCTATCGACGAGTTCATGGGCAGGCTCATGGCGATGAGCAAACTCACCGACGACTTTAGCGGATTGCTGAGGGTCGTCGAGGCAAAGGAGAAAAGCGAGCCTGACGACCACATGATTAAGGTGCTGAAGGGATGGATTTTGCAGAACATGAGGAGGAATGATGATGCTGAGAGGTCCTTCGACGAGGCACTCTCGCTGAATCCGCGCTCCGCCTGGGCATCATTCCGCAAGGGACAGCTGCTTTTCGAGCTTGGCAGGGACGACGAGGCGCTCGCATGCTTCGGGAAGGCCGTCAAATTGAAGCCCCTAAGGGCTGATTTCTGGATCGAGAAGGCGCTGGTCGAGGACCGGCTTGGGAAGATCTCAGGATCGTTGGACTCCTATGAGAAGGCCATACGCTTGGGGGACAAGTCAGGGTGGGCTCTCGCAGGGAAGGCTAGGATCCAGACATACCTCAACAGGTTCGAGGAGGCATTGGACACCATCAGGGCCGCGATCAAGCTGGAGCCGCAGGAGGAGGCGTTCAAAGCCCATGAACAGGTCATCCTCGACAAGATGAGAGGCTATTAATCTTTTATTCTTCTGCACCTAAGTTGATATTGATGACAAACAACCGCAGGGGGCAGGCTTCCCTCGAGTTCCTGATGACCTATGGGTGGGTCCTGATCACCATCCTCATAGTATTGGTCGTGATGTGGCAGTGGGGCCTTTTCAGCATGGGCCAGAACATCGACCCCGGAAGTTTCGGCTTCTTCGGGCTCGTCATCCAGAACGGAAACGAGTTTATCCTCCATTCGGACGGCCTTTTGGAGGTCAGTTTCGTCAACAACGCAGGCGCCAACCTGTCCATCATGTCCTATAACGCAACCATCGACCAGCAGTCTATGGAGATACTATGTCTCCTTCAGAATTGCATCGTCATGCCCGGCAAGTCCTGGACAATGCAGTTGGCCAAGCCGGAGTGGGGCGATTCGTCGGGCAGGAGGTTCGACGCCCAGATAGTCATCCTCTATAAGGACAACAGGACCGCCGAGAACGTCTATCAGAGTTCCGGAAGGATCTGGGGCAACATCGAGTCTTAGAAACCGGCCTTGCGGCATGCTTCGGGCAAGAGTTCGGAAAGCGTGGGATGCGGGTGTATCGTCTTGGCGATTTCTCGGCAGGTCATCTTCATACGCACAGCCAGCGACGCCTCCCCGATGAGGTCGGACGCGTGGGCGCCGATGAAGTGGACCCCAATAAGTGCGCCAGTTGCTTCGTCAGCCACTACCTTGCAGAATCCTTCCCGCTCCCCCTGGCATCTTGCCTTCCCGTTTTCAATGTATTCCGACCTGCCCGTGCGCACCGGCGTCTTCGCCTCATTCTGCGCCAAGCCGACGCGCGCGACCTCCGGCGATGTGAAAACGCACCATGGGATGGCAGAGAAATCAGCTTCAAAATGCTCGCCCATGATGTTCCTTGCCGCGGCCTCCGCCCCTGCGTAGGCGACGTGGGCCAGCTTCAAACCCGCGGCGGCATCGCCGACGGCGAAGACGCCCTCGACGTTGGTCCGCATGGCCTTGTCCACTTTGATCCCTGATCTGTCGACTGCCACCCCGGTCCCTTCGAGGCCTGCGGGCATGAGAGGTCGCCTTCCGACGGCCATGAGAACGAGGTCGGCAGGTATCCGTCTGCCGCCCGCAGTCACGTCCTTTGCTTTTTTATCTATCGAATCCACCCTGATGCCGACGAGTATATCGGCCTGTTTGGAGAGGGAGGCCTGCAGCGCCGCAGATATCTCCTCGTCTTCCGACGGGAGGATGCGGTTTAATGCTTCTATGAGGGTCACCTTGCAGCCGAGCCTGGCGTAGATGGATGCGTACTCGCATCCGATGAAGCCTCCGCCGACGATGACGACCGCCTTCGGCAGCGTCTTCGATGTCGCGGCGTCGTCCCCGGAGAGCACATATTCGTGGTCTATTTCCATCCCCGGCAGGCCTACGGGCGTCGAACCTGTCGCGATGACCAATGCCTTTCCCTCCAGCGGCTTTCCCGCAGCTTCCACCGTGTTCGCAGACGTGATTCTGCCTTCGCCTCTGAACACCTCGACGCCGGCGTCAGAAAGGAGCTTCTCGACCCCCTTCCGCAGGGTCAGGCATACGCGGTCCCTCCGCTTGAAGAGGGCTTCCGGGTCAACCTTGGGCTGCCCTGTTTCGATGCCGAACTCCCCCGCACGCTTTACCGAATCGAGAGCCTCGCATCCTGAGGCCATGGCCTTTGTGGGTATGCATCCGCGGTTCGTGCAGACGCCACCTACCTCTCCCTTTTCCACGAGTACGGCCCGCCCCCCAAGGCGGTGTATCCATAATGCAGTCTCGCAGCCGCCAGGACCCGCCCCGATTATTATCGCATCGTATTTCATCTTTTATCGTTCCATTCCAGGGTGAAATATTTGCATTCCGCGAGGCTCTGGGCCTGCGCGAGTTCAGACGGTGTGGGAGAGGCCGGCTTCAGTCTGAGCTTCAACGCCTCCGCGAATCCCTTCTTGAAGGCCTCGGCCGCCTTCCCGCAGGGGACTTCCTTGCCGGTCAGATGCTTCAGTGACGTGACCCTCTCCTTGACGTCTTTGACCGCCTTGTCCCGCATCTTCTCAGACGGGACCTTTAGGTAGCGGAACATCCTATCAACGTCCACGTCAAGGAGGATCGTGCCATGCTGCATGACGCAGCCCATCCGCCTCGTCTGGGCGTTTCCGCTGATCTTCCTGCCGCCCGAGAGTATGTCGTTGAGGGGCGCGAACTCCGCCTTGAGCCCCAACCCATTGAATCCGCGGATTAGGCCGCCGCATATGAGCCTGTACGATTCCAGGATGTCGTCCGGGACCGCATCTTCCTTCGCGATGTAACTGTATGTCAGCTCCCGGTCGTGATAGACCGCGCCGCCGCCGGTTATCCTGCGGACCACATCTACGCCGTCCTTGAAGCAGGCGTCGACGTCGACCTCCTCCCGCATGCTCTGGAAGTATCCGATGGATACCGCCCGCGGAGCCCACCCGTAAAACCTCAGCGTAGCAGGGCTTCTGGAATCGGATACATGCTCCAGGATCGCTTCGTCGAGGCCCATGTTAAAGTATGCCTTACCCACGCCGCTGTCTATGAACCTACACTCCACCGTAAGCCTCCAGTATCGCATCCGTTATCGATTTTGCGTCGACGCCGAACAGCCTCGCACCCGACAGGCTGGACTCCACTATTTTGCCGACCTCCAGAGGCTTCGCATCCCTCAGCCTCGCCTCCAGGCGGTCGACGGAGTCCTCCGGATGTATGAAGAAATCTCCGCTTATGCTGGCCTTCAGGATGGACTTCCCGTCATGTTCGACGGTGACTTTCAGTAGCTTGCCGCCAGGCACCTTGTGGACGACTTTGCCGATCACTTTATAGTATTGAACGGAATCATATTAAACATGGGCGGGCCGATATCCGACATTCTGGGGAGCTTGGGCAGGCTGCACATAGTCTCCAAGGGGGTCGAGATCATAAGCAGGGGCTTGGACGGCGGAGACAGCAGCCCATCCGAGTCCGGCGGGGAAAGCTCATCCTCAGGGGATAGCTCCTTTGGCAGTGAATCCTCCTCTGGGGGCGACAGCGATGAGTGAAGAACCAAGCGTCACGAAAACGGGGAAGACATGCAAAGACGGATGCTGCCCGCTGCAGACACCGGGCGGGATGGCCCTGTACCTGATCGGCCTGTCCGTAGGGATACTCGCGCCTTGGCCGTATTCGCTCATCGGCCTTGTGATACTCATTGCGCTGTTCTGCAAGGCGAGGATGTGACGGTTCATTTTTCCCCTGCCTTGTAGCTGGTCCTGGCGAGCGGTTCCGAGACGACCCTGCTGAATCCCCGGCCAGATGCTGCGTCCGCATATTCCCTGAATTTCTCCGGGCTGACGTACTCCGCCACAGGCACCTGCCTCCTCGTAGGCTGCAGGTACTGGCCGATGGTCAGGTGGTCGCAGCCGACCGACCGCAGGCCGTCCATCGCCTCAAGCACCTCGGAATCCGTCTCGCCGAGGCCGAGCATTATCGACGACTTTGTCTTCAGTCTACTGCCTTCAGTCTTGGCAAGCCGCAGCGTCTCCAGGCTTTTCTCATACGACGCCCTCGCATCTCTAAGGCCCTGAAGCCTCTTCACGACTTCGATATTATGCGCCAGCACATCAGGCCCGGCTGCGACGACTGTTGAGATGCTCTTTCCGGCATAGTCGGGTATGAGCGCCTCCACCCTGGCTCCCGTGGATTTCAGGGCCTTGATGCATTCCGCAAAGTGTCCCGCACCCTTGTCCGGCAGGTCGTCGCGGTCGACTGACGTGATCACCGCGTATCTGATGCCGAGTTCCTTGACGCAGGCCGCCAGTTCGGCGGGCTCCCGCCCATCGAGAGGGGAACCGCTTGCGCCCGTCTTCACCGCGCAGAACCTGCAGTTTCTGGTGCAGAGCTCGCCCATGATCAGGAAGGTGGCCGTCCCGCACCCCCAGCATTCACCCATGTTCGGGCAGCGGGCCTCCTCGCAGACAGTGTGGAGGCCGTGACGTTTTATGCTGCTGTGCACGTGAGGGTATTCCCCGGACCCGCCCAATCTGACCTTCAGCCACGGAGGCTTCCTACCGTCCATCGTCCGCCTCCGGGCGGAAAGGACCGAGCCCGTATTTCCTTGCGAGATATGCGAATGCGAAAAGCCCCGCAATGCTCAATACGCAACCTGCAAGGAAGGCCCAAGGCAGGTAATAGAACCTCATCTGGTGCCTCCCTGATGTGACGTTGGCTGCGATGAGGCCCTTGTATTCCCTGACAAAGCCGCCTTCTACTCTCCAATTCTGCTCATAGTTCTGGTTGACTATTAGCAGGTCGTCGCCGGCGGCATCGACGTCCACGGTGAACGAATTCTGGGAAAATGCCGACAATGCAGCGGTCCCTCTGGATCCGAGGAGATATGCCTCGCCCCGGTACGCCTGCTGAGTATCGGATGTCGTCCGCCGCTCTAGGAGCCCGGAAGAATAGCAATTCGTCAAGCCGACCCCGGCGCCTATGTAGGGGTACATGTTGGAGTACGCCCCCTGCGTGAGCGGATACTTTATCTGACGGAAACCATCAGCCGATCCCGCGACATCGTAGGGTATGACGCCGAACACGCCGTATAGCAGTTGGGTGTTCGACAGGAAAATGAGGGCGAACGATGCTGCGAAAACCACATTGGCAATGCGGGGAAACCGCCCCTCAAGGCCGGATAGGCCGATGGAGGAATATATCGCCAGGATGAATACAACGAAACCTATCCCCCGTTCGGGGTCGCGAAGCGAGTGAACCATCGGCAGATCATGCAACAAACCCCACAGGTCGAAAGGGGAGTTTGATCCGAGGATGATAAGGAGGAAGACGACGAGGGCGACAGCCGGCCCCAACAGTCCCCCTCTGCGCAGCGATGCAACGAATCCGAAAAACGACAGCATGAGTGCGGGTATGCCTATGAAGCCGCCGAACTCATGCCAGCCCCACCACTTCGGAACCAACGGATCGGTGGGAGCCCTGGCAAGCGAAGAGTATAGAAGCTGAATGTCGAAGTCGGGAAGCAGCTTTTCTATAAGCTGTCTTGGATGCAAGAGGGAAAATTCGAGTTCCGGCAAGAGGAGGAATGCCAGAAGCAGGCATGCAAGTCCGCACGCGACTGCCGGGGCTGCCAACGGCCTCCACCATGGTTTCGATGCGCCCCTCCTGGAAGCCGTGACGGCAGCCTCTGCGACGGATATGGAGGCGAGGAACAGCCCCAGGAACACGTCCATGATCGGATGCGCGAATAGGACGAATAATGCTATAAACAGGGAGAGCGCCAGCGCATGCCTCAGGTCGTTGAACGATTTCAGGAGAAACAGGGTGATGTAGGGCAGGTACATGAGCGCAAAATACTGGTAGTGACCTTCATACAGCCTGTAGGCGAAGAACCCGCTAAACATGAAGACGACAGACAGATGATAGCGCGATATTGTCCTGATCCTAAGAAAGGAGGCCAATAGATGGCACCCGAACATTCCGACCATCGTGAAAAGCAGGAGATTGACCTTCACGCCGGCGACAACACCCAGCACGAAAGGGACGATCAGGAAGGGATCCGCCTTTATCCATCCCGGGAACCCGAGCAGCGGCGAACCTCCGCAGAGGTATGGGTTCCAGAAAGGCAGCTGATGCTGCTGCATCAGGACGTTTCCCACCACCGCGATATTGGTGAACACGTAATCCCAGTCCCCCCGCCCCCAGTATCCGACGTTCTCATATATAGGCAGAAGGAACGATACGCCCGCGAGGAAGGCCACGGCCGCGACGGTCGACGCCCGCTTTAACGTCCCTTCAGGGGTGATAAGGAGGAATGCGATGATCAGCGCCAATGCGATGATCTGGACCTCAGGCGTCGGTTTCACGGGATATGCGTCGAAACGCAGCATGCCGCCGAATTTGGCGACGTCGAAAAGGACCCACCCATGCCCTTCCCCAACGTTGATCTGCCTGCCTGCGCAGTCGACGCAGCGCATATTGCCCGCCGTATTAGAATATATCCTGTTCCCGTCGGCAAATGCTGCCGTCACCAGGTCTTCAGCCCTGACCACGAGATTTTCGGGCACCGGCCCGACCCCGATGAAGCATGAGTTCTTTGGAGGGGAAGCCGACACGTAGGGGATACTGGCCTTCGACCAGTTGCCGTCCATCCAGTAGTCTCTTCCGCAGCCGGGATCGGATGAGAAGAACCAGGACAGGCCTCCGCCTGTAGGCCCGCTGTAGACGACGAAGTACGAGCCCAGGACCGCGAAAGCCAGGAGAAGGAAGACTGGAGAATACCGCCTGATCAGGCCCGACATATCCGGTCTTTTTCCCATCCCTAATACTATCCGAGCAGGAATTAATATCCGGTCACTTGTTGCGTGTCTGGCTCCAGGAAAGCACAGGATGCCTAGCGGCAAGCGTGTTGTCGAGCCTCTTGACCGGCGTCTTTTGGGGCGCGGCTTTCACAGTATCAGGGGCAGTCCGGCATTCGTCGGCAATCTCGATCATTGCCTCTGCGAATCCGTCCAGGGTAGCCTTGTTCTCAGTCTCCGTCGGCTCGATCATTATCGCCTCCTCCACGATGAGGGGGAAGTATATGGTCGGGGCGTGGAACCCGTAGTCTAGGAGGCGCTTTCCTATGTCGAGGGTGTGCACGCCGTACTCATACGCCTGCTTCCGCCCGGAAAGCACGAACTCGTGCATGCACACGCGCTCGAAAGGAAGGTCATAGTGGCCCTTCAGAAGCGACATCAGGTAGTTCGCGTTCAGCACCGCCTGGGCGCTCGCGTCCTTCAAGCCCTCCGCCCCCAGCGCCATGACGTATGCGTACGCCCTGACGATTATCCCGAAGCTGCCGTGGAACGCCCTCACCTTCCCGATGGACTTCGGCGCATCATAGGACAAGGAATACTTGCCGCCTTTCTCGACCACCCTCGGGACTGGCAGATACGGGGCAAGAGCCTTCACGACCCCGACCGGCCCCGAACCGGGCCCGCCGCCCCCGTGCGGAGTGGAGAAGGTCTTGTGCAGGTTTATGTGGACTAGGTCGTATCCCATGTCGCCAGGCCTTGCGAAGCCCATGATCGGGTTCATGTTAGCCCCGTCATAGTAGACGAGCCCCCCCTTCGCGTGGACTATCTCCGTTATCCTGGATATGTTTCGGTCGAAAAGCCCCAGTGTGTTCGGGTTGGTGAGCATGAGGCCGGCCACGTCCTCAGACATGTTGGCCGCCAGGTCGTCGAGGTCGAGGTTCCCGTCCTCCTTCGACTTAATCGTGATGACTTCGTATCCGCAGTATGCGGCTGTCGCCGGATTCGTGCCGTGACTGGAGTCAGGCACCAGGATCTTCCTGCGCTCCTGCCTCCTGTCCGTGAAATACGCCCTTATCACCATCACGCCCGCCAATTCCCCGTGGGCGCCCGCCGACGGTTGCAGGGTGAAGGCATCCATGCCCGTTATTTCGCACAATGCCTTTTCCAGCCCGTGCATGACCTTCAGCGCACCCTGGACATCACTCTCGTCCTGGTAGGGATGGATCCTGGAGAATCCGTCAAGGCGCGCAACGTCCTCGTTGACCTTCGGATTGTACTTCATCGTGCAGGAACCAAGGGGGTAGAATCCCGTGTCGAGGCCGAAGTTCAGCCTGGAGAGGTTAGTGTAGTGCCTAACGACGTCGACTTCGCCCAGCTCCGGCAGCCTCAGCGAATCCCTGAGCATCGCCTTCGGGACGCCGACCGCGACGTCGACCTCCGACTCGGCAGGGAGCACGCCGACACGTCCCTTCACCGAATCCTCCATGAGCGTGTTCATCCCAGCGCCTCCGCGACCGCGTCCAGCTCGGACTTCGAGTGGACCTCCGTCGTACATAACAGGAGGCATCCCTTGAGCCCGGGATAGAACCTTCCGAGTTCCAGGCCCGGTGTGAACCCCGCCGTCCGAAGCCTCCCATAAGTCCCTTCAGGGCAGCGCAGGACGAACTCGTTGAAGAACGGCTTCTTGTAGACCAAGGAGAAACCTTTGAGCTTCGAGAGCCTTCCGGCAAGGTATACGGCATTCTTGTGGGAGTTCATACTCATCCGCTTCAGGCCTTCCGGCCCCAATAGCGCGATATGGGCCGCTGCCGCGATGCCGCAGAGGCTCTGCGCGGTGCATATGTTAGAGGTCGCCTTCTCCCTGCGGATGTGCTGCTCCCTGGCCTGGAGGGTGAGAACATATCCCCTTTTCCCGTCCGAGTCGGCGGTCTCCCCCACCAGCCGCCCGGGCACATGCCGGACGTATTTCATGCTTGTCGTCAGGAAACCGAACGTGGGGCCCCCGAAAGATACCGGGTTCCCGAATGACTGGCCGTCCCCGACGACGATGTCCGCAGGCGGCGGCTTCAGCATCCCGAGGGACGCGGCCTCTACGACGCACCCTATCAGGAGGCTGCCCATCTCATGCGCCCTCTTCTGGAGCGCATCCGAGTCCTCCACTATGCCGAAGAAGTTCGGGCTCTGGATCACGACCGCCGCGGTCTTTTCCGTGGGAACAAGGTTCGACGATGTGCCGTCACCGGAGGCGACAACCCGCAGCTCCAAGCCGCCGGCTTCGCAGTAGGTCTTCAAGACCATCCGGTACTCCGGGTGAAGCGTGTCGGAGACGAGGATCTCATTGCGCTTTGTTATGTTGTGCGCCATGACGGAGGCCTCCGCCAACGCCGTGGCCCCGTCATATAAGGTGGCGTTGGAGACCTCCTGACCGGTTAGTTCGCACATTATGCTCTGATATTCGAACAGCGCCTGCAAAACTCCCTGGCTGACTTCGGCCTGGTAGGGGGTGTAGGCGGTGTAGAATTCGCTCCTGCCGACCATATGCCCGACTGCGGAGGGGATGTGGTGCTCGTATGCGCCTGCGCCGAGGAACGACGTCCTGACCCGGTTCATCCCGGCAAGTTCGCCCATGTGCCGGCGCAGCTGCATCTCGCTCAACCCCTTGGGCAGCCTCAATCCGCCCTTCAGCCTCACGCCTTCGGGTATGTCGGCGTACAGGTCTTCTACTTTTTTAGCACCGACGCGGCTGAGCATCTGTTCCCGCTCCTGCGGGCTGTTCGGGTTGTAATGCATCTTACTTCTTGTCGACAAGCTTCTGATAATCCTTCGAATCCATCAGGGTCTCCAGCTCCTTTTTGTCTGAGACCTTGACCTTGAACATCCACCCGTCCCTGTACGGGCTCTTGTTGACCGTCTCGGGGCTGGATTCCAGCGCCTTGTTCACGTCCACGACCTTCCCGCTTATGGGGGAGAAGACGTCGGAGACCGACTTGACCGATTCGACTACGCCGGCACCCTTGCCTTTGACTACGTCCGCGCCCACCTTTGGCAGTTCGACGAATACGATATCGCCGAGCGCATGCTGCGCATAATCGGTCACTCCGACGACGGCCACATCGCCTTCGATCCTGATCCACTCATGGTCCTTGGTATATTTCAGCTCGTTTGGATACTCCATCTTGACACCTGCAAACGTCGAAAACACTATGTATTGACCAAGGGGAAATATAAGCACCGTAGGCAATAATTCTACGATGGACGATGCGACGAATAGGGGGGCCGAAGCATGAGGGTAGGGCTGGCCCAACTTGACATCGGATGGGAGGACCAGGAGAGGAATTACGAAAAGGCCGCAGGCCTGATAAGTAAGGCAGCCGAAGACGGCTGCGAAGTGGTGTGTCTCCCGGAGCTCTTCTCCACCGGAGTCACACTTGATTCGGGGAGGTTCGCGGAAAGCCGGGATGGGGGGACATTCAAGTTCCTCCGCAGACAGGCCATGGAGAACAGGATTACAGTGGTCGGCTCATACATCGAGGAAAATGGCGGCCATCTGCCTTTGAACACGTCGATAACATTCGATGCCAAAGGCACAGTCTTGTCAAAATACCACAAGACACACCTGTTCACATACGGGGGAGAAGACAAGGGTTATTCGCTTGGCAAGCCCTCGGCCGTCGCCTACAGGCTGGGGGAATTCACAGCAACGACCGCGATATGCTACGACCTCAGGTTCCCGGGGCTGTTCCAGGCCGGGCTCGACAAGGGAGCGGACCTGCTCATAGTCCAGGCCAACTGGCCGAACCCCCGAAAATCCCATTGGGACACCCTCCTGAAGGCGAGGGCCATCGAATGCCAGGCCTACGTCGCAGGAGTCAACCAGGCGGGGAAGTCGCCGAATAACACATTCTTCGGCGCGTCGAAGATCGTCAACCCCCACGGGGAAGTGATTGCAGAAGCAGGCGATAAGGAAGGGTTCATAGCAGCCGACATCTCGGCCGAAGATGTCAGAAAGAACAGGGAAAAATACCCGTTCATGAAGGAGAGAAGAAGAATTACCTAGCCACTAAAAAGACTATAGTAAAAGATAGTAATATAATTAAACCCTCAACATTTTAAATCAACTAAGCGAATAAGACATCATGAACTATAGGACAACAGCATCAATCGGACTGTTTTTTCTGATATATGCAACCTCCGCAACGGCATTCACCTGCAGCGACATCAATCCCAAGAACGGGCGGGCCATACTGGCGATATGGGACCAGAACCACAAACTGACCGAAGGCCGCGATGTCATAACGACGACGGAACAGTATAGGATGTGCAAGCCAAATGAGGCAAACGAATACCAGATCACAAGAGTCGTGAACGGCCAATACGGCAAATTCGGCCTCCTGAACTGCACCATCATCAGGGCCGACGAGAAGGTCGAAAAATGCAAAAGCGACCTCATCCACACGTACACAGATGGGGTGATAATCGACTACCCTTCGATGCAGGTCGGAGATGCCTTAAACATCAGGTACCAGGAGGACATAAAATTCCCAAAGGAAGGAACCGCATGGAGCCCCGAAGACATATACCTCGAAGGCCAGATGCCCATCGAAAAACAGAGGCTTGCAGTGGATGTGCCGTCTGGGATTAACTTCAGATATATCGCGACGAAGTCCCAGCCCATTATCGAGGACCTCGGCGAAAAGAAGACATACACCTGGGCGGTCGACAACGTCCCCTACTACGAGAAAGAGGACATGATGCCACCCGCAAGATACAGCCTCGACAGGGTGTCGTTCACAACCTTCGGGTCATGGGACGAGGTCGAGGAATGGTTCGAGGACCTATTCACCGAAGTCATCAAGACCCAATACGTCCAGGACCTGGTCTCTAACATAACAACGAAAGACATGTCGGAAAAGGCCAAGGTTGAACGCCTCTACAGCTACGTCCGCGAGAACATAACATATGAGAACTACGGACTTACATTCCTGTCCGGATACAAACCTGCCGAGCTGAAACAGACCCTGATCCGCGAAAGCGGTGACTGCAAAGGCCAAACCGCCCTGCTGGCGACGATGCTCAAACAGGCGGGGATAAAGGCATATCCCGTCATCCTCACATATCGCGACGTCGAAAAGGACGTCCCAGGACCGTTCGCATTCTTCCATAGTGTCGTCTACGTCCCGGAAGTCGATAATGGCATGTGGCTGGACACCACCTGCACATATTGCCCCCCAGGACACATCCCAACCACCGTGCAGGGGATAAACGCCCTAGTCCTCTTCGACGACAGAAGAGGATTCACGAAGACCATGGAACTCCCCCCCGAGAAGGCATCGTACCTCTATGCCTCCGAAGACTCCGAAATCGACGGCAACGGCTCCGAGAACGGGGCAATCAGGATGGTGATAGTCGGGGACGCCCCTTATGCGATAGCTAAAAGCATGAAAACCCAGGGAGTCTCCTCCCCTAGAGGCAGCCATGAAAGAGACCATGGCGACGAAATTGACAGCCAAGTGCGGCGACGCAACCATAAAGAATATGAGGATAAGCCTCAACGACTCGAAAATGGAAACGGCATTCGACTACACATGCGCGAAGGCGGCATCGAGGTCAGGCAACAAGCTCATCTTCGAGACCGAAAATGACCTGGGCGACAGAGGCGGGGGGTTCGCCGCCGTCGTCTCGAAGGAGAAGAGAAGGTTCCCCATATCCGTATATCCCGCAATAATCATCGATATCGAAGCCAACAGCACGCTTCCCGCATGCTTCGGGATAGAGGACTACCCCTTCGTGGAGGGCATGGACTACCCGTTCCTGAAGGTATCATCGTCTTCGGGCGTGGACGAGGACACCAACGCAATCAACGCGAAGGCGAGGATACAGTTCATAGAAGGGGAGATCCCAGCAGAAAACTTTACATGGTTCAAGGACTTGTTCAACAAGATCAGCGAAAAAAGGTCGATCATCCTATACCCGCTTGATGAGGACGTATCCAAGGCAGAATCAGATGCGAGAGCCGCATCAGAAGCCTCGAAAGCGCCTGAAAACATCAAAGACGGGTGGGCGCAGAGGATTGATGACGTAAAAGATAATATCAAAGCAGGCAGGTGCATGAAGGCCTTGAAGGAGTTAAAAGGCATCAAAGGGGAGGTGGAAGCATACACGCCCCCCTCCGAGAAGAAGGCGCAAGACAAACCCCCCAAAGAAGCCATTGCCGCGAAGGAGGAAAACCCCAGAAAGGCCGTCGAACCGCAGGACAATAGTACGACATACGCCATCGCTGCAGCTGCTATCGTGGTCCTGGCATTGTTTTCCTTCTTTGCTTTGAAGAAGAAACACAGACCCTGAAGGATGTTGGGGGTGATATCCCCCACATTTTTTCCTTATCACAGACGTACCCACGTCCCGTTCCAGTATTGGAGGTATATCTCGTCCCCATCGTATTTTCCGATGTCTGCTTCGTCGATCTCGACAAGCTGCCGCACAGTCCCGGATATGCGGCTTAGGCCGCCTGTTTCGTTGAATACGATCGACTTGTTTACGAATATCCTGCCGAGGTTGTTATCGAGGTCGCCTATGAGCTCCGGCTTCGGCAGGTCGGGGATCCTGAGGCTCCTGTTCCCCGAATGCAGCGTCGAAGACGTGGATGACGTCGTGGTGCTCGTCGACGACGTCGTAGAGGCCGGCTGCGTCGTTGTCGTAGTTGACACGGTCACCGAGGTGGTCGTGACCTGGGGGCCCGGGGAAAACCACCAGTCCATCCGGAACGTCTCCGAATCCCCATACTTCGTGAAGACCGCAACGATTATGATGACGGACAGGACCAACACTATCAAAAAAACCAACGCGCCCATCAACTTCACATGGGTGGGCTTTTCCATCGAACACAAACAGGATATTTGAGCTTAAAATAGCGGAAATTCTATCGCCTCTTGGTGGTCAGATTTTTTTACGAAGGAGTCTCAGCATCACGGCCTTTTGGGCATGCATACGGTTCTCGGCCTCGTCGTAGATTATCGACTTCTCGCTGTCGAGGACTTCGTCGGTCGCTTCGAGTCCTCGGACGGCGGGCAGGCAGTGCATGAAGTAGGCGTCGCCTAGGAGTTCCTTCGTGACGGTATAGCCTGCGAAGGCCTTCATCCGCCTGTCTTTTTCCCCTTCCTGGCCGAGGCCGACCCATGCGTCGGTGTATACGACATCAGCGTCTTTGGCGGCCTCGTTGGGGTCGCTGGTGAGTGTGAGTGTCCCGTGTGTCTTTGCATAGTTGACGGCGTTTGCTGCGGGTTCATATCCCTTCGGCGTCGCGACCGACATCTCGGCCCCGACTTTGGCGCACGCTATCATGAGGGAGTTGCATACGTTGTTGCCGTCGCCTGTGTATGCGAGCTTGAACTTGTATCTCTTCAGCTTTTCATATATGGTCATTACATCCGCGAGGGCCTGGCAGGGGTGGTATGTGTCGCAGAGGCCGTTTATCACCGGGACTTCGGCTGCGTCGGCTATGTCGACGATTTCCTGGTGGCGGAATACGCGAGCCATGATTATGTCGCTGTATCTGTCCAGGCACCTGATCTCGTCCCTGAGCGAGCCTTTGTCGAAGTTGGTCGTCCGCCAGTCGAGGAAGATGGCGTGGCCTCCGAGCTGCGCGAACCCTGCCTCGAAGCTGACGCGTGTGCGGGTGGAGTTCTTCATGAACAGCATTGTGAGGACTCTCCCTTCGAGGGATTCGCTGTATCTTTTTCCACCCTTCTTCAGCTTTTTCGCGTCGCCTATTACGCCTTTCACCCATTTGCCGTCGTACTCCAGCTGCGTCAGGAGGTCCATACGGTGGAGATATGGGAGGGAGAATTTAAATCGCCCGTCAATCGAGGAACATGGGCGGCCGGTCTTTCAGGGGGAGCTTGCCTGTGCTGGCGTCGAGGCACCAGCCGCGCACGTTCAGGTATTCCATCCCTTTGCATAACGACGGGTCTTTTCTCGATCTTGCAACCTCTGCGACGCAGAGCTCCTGCGACCGTTTCCCGACTATCCTTTTGCACAATTCGGGATTGTCGGTGTCCTTCGCCAGCCAAAAGTAGCAGTAGGTCCTGCCTATCATGTACCCCCTTTCCCCGAGGCGGGTGTCTTTCCTTAAGGACGAGCTTTCAACCGGCGACATCCTGGCGCACAAGGAGGGATCCTTTTGCCTGAACGCAAGCTCCATGAAGCATTCGTTGCTTTCCGTGAAGAGCCATTTGGATTCGCACTCGAAGGCGCCCGTAGGATTAGGCCTGTCGCCGAGGGAGTCAATGACGTTGAAGCCGAAGAATGCGAGCATACAGCCGAAGAAGAGGAAAAATACGGCAAAGATTCCAAGCATAATCACGGCTGCGCCGTATATGAGGCTTTTCAGTGTCTTAGGGAGTATAATGGACTTCGTCTCTTCTGAGGGCACCATATTGTCCGATGAGGCGATGCCATCCGCCGCCTTGGCGATCTCTCCAAGCCAGTAAGCTATCTGCGGCAGCGATTCGGCCATGTCTGCGCGGACCTCGGCCTTCAGGACGCCGTCCTTCAGGCTTATCCTCAGGAGCCCTGCGAGCCCCATACACGATATCAGCGATTCTTTTTTGGCTTCGATGGCCGCGGGAACCCCCACTTGGTTGTATCTTAGCCAAATCGGATTCAATCCTGCCACGAGCTTGAGCGAGCCCTCTCCGAAGCCTTCGCCGTATCCCGCCATGCTGGAGAGCATGTTTTCTCCTGCGCCTATCGGCGTCATGCTCCGGTAGACGGCGAATGCTGCCCCTTTATATGCGCGGGTCCCGATCTCGACCTCGTAGACGGAGGAATGATACGATCCCGCATACGCAAGCCTGTTTTTCGGGTTGAAGGAACCCTTGAACATCCTCCCGCCGACAGATCCTCTGACAGACGACATGCCGAATACTCCCCCGTCTTTGACAGCAAGCCTGTATTTTTTTGCGAACGATGCAACCCTCCTGTTCCTGGCGGAAAATGAGAGGGAATTCCAGGCGAAGTAGAATACGAACGTCAGGGAGAAAAGGATGCCTGAAGCCAGCGGTCCGGCGACCTTGGCTGAAACAAGAAACATTATTCCCGAGACAAACGACAAGACGACGTTGTTCATTCCGAACCTTCCCAGCTTCAGGTCGTATATGTCCGAGACGGCGGCGAGGGAGATGAAGCTGAAAACAAAAATGGAGGCGAGAGAGTATGTGATACCGGTCTCCAGAGGGCGATCCCCGAACACTCCGAATAAAATCGAGCAAAACAGGAGCAAAAATGCCGCAAGCATTGCGAACATGGACGACAGGTCCTTGAGGAGTCCGCCTTCAGAGGGGGATTTTTCAAAGACCACACCGGCCATGGTTAAATATCGCAACCGGCAGAATTAAATAACGGCTTTATTTCTTCTTTATGAACGGCGTCTCCACGACGACCGTCTTCACCGGTTTGTCCCTGATCATCACGTCGAACTCCGAGCCTATTGTCGAGTTCTCTACCGGCAGGTATGCGAGCCCAATCGCCGTCTTCAGCGTCGGGCTGTATGTTCCGGATGTGACCTTTCCAGAGGTTTTCCCGCCTATCTGGACTTCGTAGCCGTGGCGCCCTATGCCTGGCCCGACCATCTTGAACCCGACTAGCCGCCTCTTAGTGCCTTCCGCCTTCTGTTTGCCGACGACGGCCTTCCCGATGAATTCCCCCTTTTCGGGCTTCACAGTCCATCCTATGCCGGCCTCTATGGGGGTGGTCGTATTGTCGATGTCGTTGCCGTAGAGCATCATCGCGGACTCAAGGCGGAGCGTATCCCTTGCACCGAGGCCAGCTGGCTTCAGGACACCTTCCCCCGCCTCCATGAGCGCGTCCCACAATTTGACCGCCTTACCGCTGTCGACGTAGATTTCGAAGCCGTCCTCTCCGGTGTATCCCGTTCTCGAGACGAGGGCACCGATCCCCGCGACCTTCATCTTGGCGAACCTGAACTTCTTCAGCGTCGACAGGTCGTAGTCGGAGAGCATCTGCAGTATTCCAACGGCCTTTGGCCCCTGTATCGCGACTTCCGCGGTCTTGTCGCTGTCGTTTCGGAGCATGACGCCCTCCTTGTTGTTCTTGTTGACCCAGTCCCAGTCCTTCTGGATGTTGCCAGCGTTGACCACAAGCAGGTAGTGTTCCCCGTCGTATCTGTAGATGATGAGGTCGTCGACTATGGTGCCGTTCTCGTAGCACATCGGGGTGTAGAGGCACATGCCGTCTGCCATCTTCGAGACGTCGTTCGCGACGAGCCTGTTCAGGAACGCCTCGCCCTTCGCCCCTTGGACGTCGAATTCGCCCATGTGGCTGACATCGAAAAGGCCTGCTTCGTTGCGGACGGCGTTATGCTCTTCGACCACGCCGGAGTACTGGACCGGCATGTACCATCCTCCGAAGTCCACCATCCTGGCGCCGAGTTTTTCGTGAGTACCGCAAAGCGGCGTTTTCTTCAGCTGCATCGGAACCTTATTATGCGAATCAGATTATAAGCGGGTCTCCAAGTAGGCGTATTTTTATTAGCAATCGCAATTGGTTAAGCATGGCTTCCGTGGACGACATCCTCGCCAAGTATTCGGGCCGTTCCGACCTCATCGCCGTCTTGGAGGATATCCAGGAGACTTTCGGCTACGTCTCCGAGGAGAACATGCGAAGGATAGAGCAGAGGCTCAAGATCCCGATAGTCGACATCTACGGAGTCGTCACCTTCTACGCGGCCTTCAAGCTGATCCCGTCGGGGAAGCACGTCATCAAAGTCTGTTCGGGGACGGCATGCCATGTGAGGCGCTCCGACCTCATCCATGAATACGTCTCGGAGAAGCTCGGCGTAAAGGATAAGGAGACGACCAAGGACGGCCTATTCACGCTCGAATCCGTCAACTGCCTCGGAGCCTGCGCATACGCGCCGAGCATGATGATAGACGAGGAAGTCTTCGGACAGCTGACCAAGGAGAAGGTCGACAAGGTCTTGGCGGGGTATAAATGAAGACGATAACAGATATCATAGACCCTGAGAAGGCAGAGAAGCACCTGGCCGGGGACAGGATTACCGTCGGGGTCGCAACATGCGGCATATCTGCGGGCGCGATGCCGGTCCTGGAGAAGCTCAGGCACTCGGACCTCGGCATCCCCGTGGACCCCGTAGGCTGCTCCGGGATGTGCTATAACGAGCCGATAGTCAACGTGAAACAGAACGGAACAAACTCGATATACGCCCACATAGTAAAGGATAACGTCGACGAGCTCATATCATCCATAAAGTATGGCGGAACCTACGACAGCTGCCTCGTCGGCCACAGCCTCCTGGACATAGACTACTACAAGAAGCAGAAGAGGCTGGTGATGGAAAGCTGCGGGATAATCGATACTCTGAGCCTGGAACAGTACGTCGCCTCAGGGGGGTTCAAGGGCCTCGACCGCGCCCTGTCGATGGAGCCTGCGCAGGTGATCAAATACGTCCTGGACTCGAAGGTGAGGGGCCGCGGAGGCGCAGGCTTCCCTGCAGGGAAGAAGTGGGACATCATCTCGAAGAGGGAGGGGAAGAAGTACCTCGTCTGCAACGGCGACGAGGGCGACCCCGGCGCGTTCATGAACCGCACCCTCCTTGAGAGCGACCCGTTCAGGGTCCTCGAGGGCATGATGATAGCCGCGTACGCCATAGGCTCCGACGAGGCGTTCGTCTACACGAGGGAGGAGTACCCCCTTGCCATCAAGACGATCAACCAAGCCATACAGATCCTCAAGGACCGGGGCCTCCTGGGGCAGAACATACTCGACAGGCAGGGATTCAACCTGGAGATATCGCTCAAGAAGGGGGCCGGCGCGTTCGTATGCGGCGAGGAGACCGCCCTCATGAACTCGATAATGGGCAACAGGGGCTACCCGATGCCGAGGCCTCCTTTCCCGGGCGAGCGCGGCCTTTGGGGGAAGCCGACGAACATCAACAACGTCGACACCCTAGGGAACGTCGCAACCCTTTTCAGGATCGGCTCCGAAGAATATTCGAAGGTCGGGACGGAGAACACGAAGGGCACGAAGGCCATCTGCCTCGTCGGCAAGATCAGGAGGGCGGGTGTCGTCGAAGTCCCGTTCGGGACGACGCTGAGGGATATCGTGTTCGACATAGGCGGAGGCGCCCTGGAAGGCACGGAATTCAAGGCGGTGCAGATGGGCGGACCATCCGGCGGCTGCATACCCGCGAACCTCATGGACACGCCCCTCGACTACGAGACCGTCACGAAGCTCGGAGCCATCATCGGCTCCGGGGGGATGATAGTCCTCAACGACGAGGACTGCATGGTCGAGATAGCAAGATACTATATGAACTTCATCAAGGAGGAGTCCTGCGGCAAATGCACGCCGTGCAGGGAAGGCAACGCCCGCCTCCTCGAATACATGGAGAAGATAACGGGCGGCACATCCACTCCGAAGGACCTCGGATCCATCAAGAAGCTCGCGATATTCGTAAAGGACTGCTCGCTCTGCGGCCTCGGCCAGACTGCGCCGAACCCGATACTGTCGACCATGAACTACTTCATGGAGGAATACGCCGAACACGTCGTCAAGAAGACCTGCCGCACGGGGGTCTGCAAAAACCTTAAACCGGGGGGTAAAAGTGGAAAATAGGACCGTGAAGATAACCCTGAACGGTCAGACTGTCGAGGCCCAAGAGGGGGAGATGCTCATCGACGTCGCCAGGAGGAACAAGATAGACATACCCCACTTCTGCTGGAACCGCCGCCTCGACCGCATCGGCGCATGCAGGATGTGCATAGTCGAGGTCGAAGGAGCCCCCAGGCTCATAGCCTCATGCTGCACGCCCGTCGCAGAGGGCATGAAGGTCAAGACCCACACGCCGAGGGTCCTCGAGGCCAGGAGGATGAACCTCGAGCTGCTCCTTGCCAACCACGACCTCAACTGCGTAGTATGCCCGAGGAACCTCACATGCCGCCTGCAGCAGTACTGCCACGACCTCATGATCACCGACACGCCGTTCGCAGGCAAGAAGCGCGACAGCGAAGTGGACCTCTCCAGCGTCTCCATCGTCAGGAACAACAACCGCTGCATCCTCTGCGAGCAGTGCGTCCAGGTCTGCAACAAGATCCAGACCGTCTACGCGATAGGCCTCAGAAACCGCGGATTCGACACCAAAGTCAGCCCCGCCCTCGAAATGAACATGGCCGAAAGCTCCTGCGTCAACTGCGGCCAATGCGTCGTCGCATGCCCGACAGGCGCCCTGACGGAGCGAAGCAGCATCAACGAGGTCATGGACGCCCTCAACTCCGACAAATACCTCATAGTCCAGACGGCGCCGTCCATAAGGGCCGCATTGGGGGAGCTGTTCGGCCTGCCTCCCGGGACCCCGGTCACCGGCCAGATGGTGGCCGCATTGCGGGAGATCGGCTTCCACAAGGTATTCGACACCAACATGGCGGCGGACATAACCATCGTCGAGGAGGCGACGGAGTTCGTGAAGAGGTTCAGGGAGAACCGCGACCTGCCGATGATAACCACATGCTGCCCCGCATGGATCAAGTTCGCGGAGCAGTTCTTCTACCACCAGCTCAACCACATGTCAAGCTGCCGCAGCCCGCAGGCCATCATGGCGTCGCTCATCAAGACCTACTACGCGGAGAAGATAGGGAAGGACCCGAAGGACATCGTCCTCATAGACATCATGCCGTGCACCGCGAAGAAGTTCGAGATACAGAGGCCCGAGTTCGCGGGAGAGGCGGACTATGTGCTGACGACGGTCGAGCTTGCGAAGCTCATCAAGCAGTACAGCATAGACTTCCTCAACCTGGAGCCGTCCAAGTTCGACAACCCCATGGGCATCGCGACCGGGGCGGGCGACATATTCGGCCGCTCAGGAGGCGTCATGGAGGCCGCGCTCAGGACCGTCGCCGACATGGTGACCGGGGAGGACCTCTCCAATGTCGAATACCTGCCTGTCCGCGGCATGGAGACGATGAAGGAGGCGACCTTGAACCTCGCAGGCAAGGAGGTGCGGATCTGCGTCGTCCACACCCTTGGGGAGGCGAGGAAGCTCATGGACCAGATAAAGGACGGCAAAAGCCCCTACCACTTCATCGAGATCATGGCCTGCTACGGCGGATGCGTCGGGGGAGGCGGCCAGCCGACGCCCCACAGGAAGGAGATACTCGCGAAAAGGGCCGAGGCCCTGAACATAGAGGACAAGGGGAAGATGCTCCGAAAGAGCCACCAGAACCCCGCAGTGCTGCAGCTTTACAAGGATTACCTCGGCGAATTCGGATCAGAGCGCGCCCACAAGCTGCTGCACACCAAGTACACGAACAGGTGCATATTCGGAGACTGCAAATAAGGGCCTATGAGAGTATGCTACCAGCTTTTGAGGAAGTTCATTCCTTGGAGCATGTTTGGGGCGCTTTTTCGCAAACCGAGTTTTTTAATGACTTTCAGCATGTGTACGGGCCTTAAGTAAAAGTTTTTGTACGCCTTCTTTTTATAGCACTCTAAATCAAGGTTCGAAGGGAGGATGTTCTTCGTGTAATCGAATTGGGCCCAAGATGCGTTTATCGCGCCCTTGTACTCCTCGTATAACCTGCTTCCAGGATAGGGGACCGCGATGTAGTACTCTGCGAAATCCAATTCAAGTGTTTTCGAGAACTCGATGGTTTTTTTAATGGTCTCTTCCGTCTCTCCTGGAAGACCCAGAACGAAGTGGCCCAACGTCGCAATTCCGAGCCTATTCGCGAGCCGGATGGTCTGCCTTGATTTTTCGGGAGTGATGCCCTTCCCTGCCCGATCAAGTATCCCCTGGTTGGCGCTCTCAATCCCGAATGACATCAACCAGCACCCTGATGCTTTCATTTTCTGGAGCATTTCCTGGTCCAGCTTATCCACGCGGCTGTTGCACATCCATGATATCTTAATTTTTCTCTCGACGAGTTTATCACACAACTCAATGATGAATCCCTTGTTTAGCGTGAAAGTCTCGACAAAGAAAAAGAACTCGTCTATGCCGTATTTTTCGCGCACATGCTCTACTTCCCCGATTACTGAGTCGGCACTTCGCGTTCTCATCTTTTGGCCGTAATAATATGGCGCAACACAGAAGGAGCAGTTATAAGGGCACCCTCTTCCAGGCATCACAATCACGTATTTTTTGTTTTTGATGGGAAGCCTGTATGCAGAAAGCTTCAGTTTATCCCAGGCAGGGTGCGGGAGCTCGCCGACGTCAAGGTAAGGCCTCTTTTCAGTCTCGATAATCCTGCCCCCCTCCTTGAAAACCAGACCTTTTACCTCATGCGGGTCTTTCAAAGGCAGTTCATATGCCGTCAAATCCGGCTCACCGCGTATCACATAGTCTATCGCAGGGTGTGCGGCAAGCTCTTCCGCGAAATAGGTTGCGTGAATCCCCATGACGGCGGTTTTCACACGGGGAAAAACCCCCTTAATCTCGCTCAGTGAATCCAAGTCGAATTCGATTGTCGGAGTAGTAACGTTGGCAATCAGGTAATCTGGCTTGAGATTCAAAATCTCGTTCTTAAGCCCCTCTAGATTCATCGACTCCGCGATGCAATCTATCACAGAAACGTCGGCTTTTCCGTCAAGCAACGAAGCAATGTATGCGAGGGTTATCGGCGGCAGCAGACTATCCGAATACGTTGACGCCTTCTGCTGGCACCTGCCCTCAATCATATACTTATCCTGATACGGCAAATTCAAAAGCAAGACGTTCATCCTAGTTCCACTATGTAGATTAAGTGATTTTCTTTTATTATTAATGACGCCATATCTTCATGCATATGGACGTCTGCTTGGTTGTCCCGCCGGGTAACACCATACGGGACGTATCCTACGGCTGCTGGCATGAGAGGAAAGTCCAGTACCTTTGGCCGCCGCTCAATCTGGCGTATTATGCCGCCGTCCTGATGCCGCGCAATCACGTGAAAATTCTGGATTGTCAAGCCAGTTCATTATCCTTCAAGGAAGCCGTAGAAAGGGTAGTTCTGTTAGATCCGGATTATCTGGTCATTGAATCAGCGACAACCTCTTTTTTAGACGACGTGGACTTCCTGAAAAAAATCAGGGAACGGATTGATGTGAAGACGATAGTCTGCGGAGTGCAACCAACGGTGCTTCCAAAGGAGACTATTTCAGAAAAAACAGTCGACTATGCGATAAGAGGGGACGCTGAAGCCGTGCTGGATCAGGTGGTCTCTCAAGATGCCTCTGAAGCCCCCGGAGTCTGCACGAGAGGGCACATCATGGAAAAAGTGCACGTAGAAGACTTGGACTCACTCCCCTTCCCGGCCAGAGAACTCTTCGCGGGGAAATACGCCAACCCGTTCGCCGTACACAATCCCTTCACGACATTTATTGCCACGCGCGGATGCTCGTTTTCGTGCGACTTCTGCACTTCCCCCGCATTCTACGGGGGGAGATTCAGGAAAAGGTCTGTCGAGAACGTGATAAAAGAGCTTAATTCGTTGAGGGGAACGTATCGTGAAATCTTTTTCAGGGATGAGAACATCACTTTCGACAGAGGGTACGTGCAGGAGATATGCAAAGGCATGATTGCCCAAAAGATGGACTATTCATGGATGTGCAATTCCCGCGTTGACACTCTTGACGAGAAAACGCTTGCATTAATGAAAAAATCCGGATGCCATCTCATAAAATTCGGCGTAGAATCAAGCAGCCAGAAGACTCTCAAGATGCTTGGCAAGAAAACCACGATACGAGGAATTGAAAAAACATTCGGGTTATGCAACAAACTCGGCATAGAGTCTCTCGCACACTTTATGATCGGGAATCCCGGGGAAAATGCCAAGGACGTCCAGAACACCATAGACTTCGCCATTAAGTTAGACCCAGACTATGCCTCATTCGACGTGTTCATCCCCCTTCCAGGAACCAAGATTTATGACAAACTCGAGAAAGAGGGGGAAATATCATTACGGCACGTGCTGGAGTATGGGAAGTTCAAGACAAAATTAAATGAAAAATTCACTGAAATAAACGCCGGGGAGCTTGAATTGCTCTATAATACCGCGTTCAGGCGATTTTACGTGCGTCCGTCAATCATCGTAAAGTCGATCAAACACGTTAAATCAAAGAAGAGGCTGGTGGATTTCACGAAGGCTACCGTTGACTTATGGCGGAGGTTGTTTTTTCAAAAAAGCTAAGATGAAGACTGTTGCAGTCATCCCCGTTGTCAATGAAGAAAACACCATCCTCAACATCGCAAGGGAGACTAAGAACTATGTTGACGAGGTTATAGTCGTAGACGACGGCTCATGCGATAACACGGCAGAAAACGCCAGAAAAGGGGGTGCAATCGTCCTATTAAACGCTGAAAACAAGGGAAAGGGCTATTCCGTTAGAAAAGGTTTGGAGAAAGCGCTACAAGACGGCGCAGAGCTAGTGGTCACATTGGACGGGGATGAAGAACATGATCCGAAAGATGTCCCGCGGTTCTTGAGTGAACTAAAAAATGGAAGTGCGGACTTAGTAGTCGGTACACGGTTCAAAAAAAACAAGTGGGCGAGGTCTAAAAGCCGCGAAATAATGAATAACTTCACGTGTTTTTTCATGAAAGCCGCGACAGGATACCGGCTATCAGACACAAATTGCGGCTTCAGAGCCATGACGAGAGAGTACCTCAGTAAAGTAAGGCTCAAAGAAGAGGGTTTTGAAATCGACTTGGAGATGATTCTCGAAGCCAGAAAGCACGGTTTGCAGGTGAACGAAGTTGTGGTCTCTAAACCCAGAAATTATGCCGAAACTGGTTTTTCAAGGGATCACATGATTGCGATGAATAATTTCTTTGACAGGTGGATTATAGAAAATCACACGTGTTTAAATATCTCTGGCATGAATAGAATATTTCTTCTCGTGTCGTCGCGTATTGGCCTATCGGTATTCCAAAGGGCATTGAGGCTGCTATGAACCTGTAGCAGCCGCGGGTATTCCGCATCCTCTTCAGAAAGTCAGCTCCCCTAAAAAAATCCGCTTCCCGCCGATGCATCCTCATAGCCTCTTTCTGGAGTCGAACATAATCCGTTTGCAGTTGCGCTTGGGTCAGCCTCTGCACGGGAGGTGGACGTCCATGTCAACGTTAACTATTTAAACCATCATTCAGAGATCTATCCCATGTGGGATATGTCGACTGCGGACGCTGTGATGCTGAGCCAAGTCCTTCTGCTTATCGTGGGTATCCTATTCCTGAGTGAGCTTAGGAAAATACGCATCCATCTGCAGAAGATAGCCAGGATATGATCCAACGGAATGGGGGAAGATAAGATGGGGGCTTACCCAAAAAACGTCTTGGCGCTTCTAATTTTAATAACCGTCCTCGGAGCGGTTTTAAGGCTTTACGGCCTTGAGACTCAGTCGCTTTCGAACGACGAGCTCGGGACCTTGTATGAAAGCAGCCCCCGGACGTTATCCCAGGTAATCGGGTCAGTCCGAAACACATACCATCCGCCAGGTTACGTGTTATTCATGCACTTTGCCCTGAAATTCATCGGCGACTCTGAGGCTGCTTTAAGGCTTCCCTCGGCAATTGCCGGCATCCTGTCGATACCGGCCATATTCCTTCTGGGGTCTCGTCTTTTCTCGCACAGGGAAGGACTCATAGCGTCCGCGTTGGTGGCGTTCCTGTGGTTCCCAGTATATTATAGCCAGGAGGCAAGGTCTTATTCTATCCTGCTCCTTTTAAGCATACTGACGACGTATCTTTGGCTGCCGATTCTGAAGAGCCTTGATGCAGACTCCAAGATCCGGATGCCAGAAGCGGTCGGGTACATTCTGGCAGCCGCCGCATCAGGGTATACCCACTATTACGGAGGCATCCTGGTTTCATCGCAGGGAGCGTGTACTGTGATTTTTTTTCTTATGCGGCGAAAAGCCCTGCTGAGGATTCTGCTCATCTACTCTGCGATCATCATCCTGTTCATACCATGGATCCCCATGTTCATGGCGGACCTGAATGCTGAGAGAATCTATTCAACGCCCCTTGAGAAATTAAGACTTGAAATCTTCCTTCAGATTTTCTTCAACAAGTCACCGGATCTATGGCTTCTGGTGTCGGCATTGTACCTCCTTCTTATCTCCCGCATAATATACGGAGCATACAAGTCGAAAGCACACCTTAATGTGCGAAAGCTACTCATGTCACCGGATATGCTGGTCATCCTATGGCTTATCATACCATTTTCCCAAGTCTATTTGAAGTCCAGATTGGAGAACCCATCTCTTAGCCATTATGGCAACCTTATCATCATACTACCAGCCGCATACCTGCTGCTAGCTCGCGCAATAACGAAACTGCCGATAAGCAACACATCCCAGGCAATCGTTGCGATTATTGTGGTAACCGCATTCCTCTTCAACCTCATATCCGACCAAGCTTACTACAGCCGGCCGATAAAGGCGCAATTCCGCGAAGCCGCTTATTACCTAGCTGATAGAGACGCCGTATACGGTGACTCGTTTGTGGTAGGCTGCTCTTGGGATAAGTTCTATTTCGACCATTACTTCCAGAAGAGGGGCTCACAAAAGAGGGTGGATGTGAAGTCCTGCGGGGAGGACATGCAAAAGCTCAGCAAGGCGATAGCAGACAAGAACCCACGATACGTATGGCTAATCTATGCCCACAGAATACCAGATAAAACGGTCATATCTCGTTTTGGCGCCGAATTGAAGCTCATCGAAAACAAGAGTTTTATCAGGGCGGGTGTGTTTCTCTATGAGAACCCGAAGTCGACGAAGGCATCCGACGAAAGGGCTCCTGCTCACTTGGAAACACGCCCTTCGTCTTCGTGACTTTTCGCAGTCTGCGGTTCAAGTTATCCATCGCATTGGTGGTGCACATCATCCGCCCAGAAGGTTACCAGATTAATGCAGGGAAAACCGCCAAAACAAAGGCACCCAAGATAAACGACGAGCTTACCTAAAAAGGCGCTTCTCAGCCTCCAACTCCCCGTATGCGAGGATACCGCCCGCTAACGCCGTCGCATACTGGAATATCCCCATCGACGTGAGGAATATCTCGGGGACTATGCCCTGTGAGAAGAGGAGGTACGCTGCCCCGTAGAGGAATCCGGCCTTGGCAGCCGACGACATGATTAGGGTAACAGTATAATGGGTTCGCTGGCTGAAGGCCCACAACAGTATGTAGTTGCCGACCCAGATGAAAGGCAGCATGAAGATGACGTACGCCGTGAAGGGGCCGAACAGGAGGCCTCGCGCGAGTACGCCCAATGTCGGGGTGAAGACGACTGGCAGGGCCTTCTCCCGTGGGAGGCTCATCGCAGCCCTGATGATGAACGCATTCACGAGGACGCCCACGATCAACTGGGGGTGTCCGACGGTGAACGGGATGAGGAAGCCCAATGCGGAGAGGGCGAGCATCTGGACGTTCTGGAAGCGCTGCAGGTTCGCGGACTTGTCGGCGTATCCGTATTCCATGGTATTAATTCACCCCCACAGGTTTAAAAGCCGCAGTCAGGTTATGCGTTCGTAGTCGCGAAGATCGGTTGCCCTGCCGCAGAACGCGTGCCTGAGCTCCACCCCCGACGGCCTCGGCTCGACCGAGCCTTCCGCGACCGCTGCGACGCACTGGGATTTCCCGAATCCGACGGCGTATACGTGGCCGGGGTTTTTCCTCTGGAAGGCGTAGTCGACGGGTTTCTCCTGCCCCTTCGTGAGGCGCAGCTTCACGGTCCGCTCGTCCTCGATGGCCATCTTCCCGTACGTCTGCGACGCGTTCGAGTCGACGAGTAGTATCTTCGCCTCCTCGTCCACTTCGTCGCACAACGCCATGAAGGCGACCCTTCCCACGAATCCGGCGGGCTGTCCCCCGTTTATCGTGACGCTGCAGCCGTATATGTCCCCGACGTCCCCCGCATCGAACGAGGCCTCCGTCAGCTTAGAGGGGGGGAATTCCGCCTGGAATGTCTTGTGCACGACCTCCATCCCCGATCCGCTTCTCTCAATTGTTTGTTCGCCCTGGCAGCATGAGCCGAGGAGGGAATAAACCATGCCGCAGGCGACCAACAGCACGACCAAATAAGGAAGATACCTTCGCACCATACTCCGTTCGCGCCTCCAGGAGAAAAGAAGCACGGACAGCGATCCCAGGAAGCCCATGCCCGCGGACGTGCGTGCGAAGCACCTAAGATTGTCGCCGGCTTCAAGGAGGGATGCCATGGGGGGGCCGTATTCCGGCACCGGCTTCTTTCCGCCAGGAAACCTCAGGACCTCGAGCTCGACGTTCGCGGTGAGCGTTCTGTCCTCGTTGTTTTCCGCTATTATGGACACGAGGGTCCCGTTATCCCCACCCGAGTCCGTGAGGCGATACACCATAATCCTGTTGCCTCCGACCGGATCGTCGGCTACGGCAACGGCCGTGAAATACGACGGATTTGCCTGCCCATACCTCAGGGCATGGATGGCGAGGTAGTTCGAAAGGCTTATCGGCGGAATGTCCTTGGGCGTGAGCGCCATGCCCCCCTTGAGGAGATAGTAGGGCGCGCCTTTGTAGACGAGTTCGTTGTATTGGCTGTCTGCCAGGACCACATAGTCGACTCCGCGGCTTCTCAGAAGCCGATGCGCCTGCTCCTGCGGCAGCCACAACGCCTCATGCGCCAGGTAGTCGATGTATGCGGGAGACGAGACCGCCCTCATGCCCGAAAGCGCATCTATCATGAAGCCGCGGTCCCAGGAGGCGAGGACGCTGCCGGGCTCAAGGCCCCTGAGCGTGTTAGAATAGAGGAAATATTCCGCCTCCGCCACAACGTGGTCCTCTGACAGGAATAAAGAAGCCGACGCGAGCACGCAACCGACCAGGCAAAGAAGCGCCAATACCTTCGCGGCGTCATACCTGGAATAACAGACAATCCAGACAAGCGCGATGAGCGATACGATGAAGAAAGCCTGATAAGGGATCGGCAGGGACAAGACGAGAACCACCACCGCAGACAACGCAGACAAGGCCAATATCAGCCGCCTATCCTTTCCAGTCCACTCGACGAGGGCATACGCGACAAGCAAGGCGACGCCGATGTCCAGAAACCGCGTACCCCGCTCCATCACGAGGCCGAAGACGAACCCTATCAGCGAATAGGAAATGGCGATAAATTCCCTTCGGCGATATGCCGCATACAGACCCCATGGGATGAAGACCAGAAGCAGGCTGTATTTCAGCCATAAACCTGACGCCGAGACGGGAACAACATCTGCGCTGCCGAGGCGTCCCTGCGGAAGCCTTCCGATCTCCAGGTCGACGACCCGGGGCAATATGCAGGATCCCCCAAGGAGAATCCCAGCAGCCAGCAAGACAGTGAAATACAGCACATATTTGCGGTACCCTGCGACTATGCGCGAGGCCAAGACTATCCCGACCACAGCCAGAGTGACGTACATGCCGACGTGTATCTTCGTCCCAAGAAAGAAGAGGACCGAGGCCGATACGGCATAAGCCCACCGCAGCATTCCCTTGGCCTTCAGCGCCCAAATCACAAGGAATAGCACGGCAAGAGCGAGCGGCATCATCAGGTGGTCGTGGGTGAAGCCGACCATGGAGAGGCTGAGGGTCTGATTCAGGAAGGCATATATCAGGCCGCTGAAAAGTCCCGCCCTCCCGCCGTAGACCTCGCGTCCGATGAGGCAGACAAAGACCGAGGCGATCGACGTGAGGATGACGCTCGAAAGGCCGACCGCGTAGAACAACGCGTCGCCTTCGAAGAATGAGCCCATAAGCCCGAAGAACCAGGTCGTCGGGTCGGCGTCCCCCTGCGCGGTGGAGTTGATCCCCGCAGCGACGGCATAATACAGCCACAGCTCGAGGTGGTTGACCGAATGGGGTCCCCATACCGCATAGAATGCGATGTTCAGAAGCAGCCTGAAGCCGGCTGCGAGGAGGAATACCGTGAGCAGATCCTTCCGCAGAGAGCTGACCTTCCCCATAGGCAGAATATTGTCCCGCAGGATAAAAAAACGAGTTCACTCAGACCCGAGATCCGATGCCGCTATAAGGCCTGCGCCTTCCTGTCTGCAGCCAGCCTTGACGAGTTTCTCCCCGATGACCCTAAGCCGTTTGCGGTTTCCCCTGCGCTCGTCGTCGACGGCGACACGCCGCCACCAGGGCAAGGCGAGGTCGACCCTGCCCATCTCCTCCAGGGAATCCGCATGCGCCATGACGGAATCCATGTTGTGGCGGAAGTTGGCGAAACTGGCGAGGGAATCGTGGATAATCGAGGACCTGCGATGCGCGCGCCAGCCGGAAGAGAAGCCAAACAGATAAAGGAGCGCGCCAGCACCCGCCAACACGCCGTATTTCAGGTATTCGGGCGCCGACCATTGGCCCCCATCGTGCGCCCCAGGCGACGAAACCTCCGGCTCCAGGGGAGCAGAGCTTCTTGAGCTGAAAAGAGGTACCCGCTCCAGAGGCGCATCCCCCAACGCCGGCTCGCTCCGCTTTATGGTCGGAGGCCTCACATTCAGTTCGCGAGCTGCCTCCCCCCGCGTCATCGGCGGCAGCCCCTCCGTCTCCCGTACCGCATTCATCGCCGCGACCCACCTGTCATTGGCCTCTGCGGTCGATGAAGGGGCCTGCACCTCCTTGATTTCGACGTCCCGTATGGAATCCTTGCCGACACCAATGGGCAATGCAGTAGCGCCGGGAACATCTATGAACCTGCCGTCGCCGGAGGAGGACACTTCGACGTTATCGACGGATTTGCCGGCCCTCAGGTGAACTGTGTCGCCCAAAGCCTTCCCCGCCTGTGAGACAAGGGCCGCGGCAGCCACGGCGGCAAATGCGATGCTTGCGCCAAGACCCCTCGATCTGCGCGGGCGCATATCGCGCGCCTGTTCGACCGAGTATAGTCCATCATCATTAACTCTGCGCACATCCAGATGCAAGACTCTCCGGGTCACACCCATTGTTAATTACCCTCGTTGCGTGAATAAATACGAGAATTATAGGCCAAACGCGCCATTTTTTAACCGCCGATTCGAATACCAGAACAAGGTGATGCTATGAAAGGATACATGATCATTCTGCTGGTTCTGCTGCTTGTCCTCACCGGCTCCGGCTGCCTGTGCTGCGGAGGATGCGGCCCGTCAGGATTCGCAGACAGCAGCTACGACTACGATGACAACTGGGGGGACAGCGGCGGCATCTCTGGGGAATTACAGGTCCCAGCCGCCACGGAATGATCTGATTCACCGGATCGATCCGATGAAACGCTCATATTCCGCCCTCAGGAGACTGTAGTGCCCGGACTCGACGACTGCCAGAGAAGCGCAGAGCCTCTTCAGCCTCGGCTCAGCCAGCATTTCCGAGAGGCTTCTGTAATATTCCCCCTCCTTCAGCTCCCTCCCCATGGCGAATTCCAAAATGTTCCGCACGTTTTTCGTGTTCTCCGAGTTTGACGTCCACAGCGTGTCGACGACATTGAACCAGCTGATCGAAGAAGCCACCATCTCCGAGGATTCGGGGTTCAGGCTCGAAAGCATCTCCTTATGCTTCAGCTCCTCGGAGGCCAGCTTGGAGAAAAGCCCCTTCAGGTTCTCCTGCGCGGTGGCATCCGCACACTTGCGATAGAACTCGTAGGCCGCCTGCTCGGTACCGATGGCCTGCTTGAGGATATCCCCTGATGCGGGCATGATTATCCATACTCGAATGAAAGATAAGAATGCCAAGCCGCCCTAGTAGATGAACAGCATGTCCCTGTACTTCGGCAGAGGCCATGAACTCTCGTCCACTTCACCCTCCAACGCGTCAGCAACGACCCTCAATGCTGTCATGCACCTTAGGACGGCCTTCGCATCCCTCTTAGCCAAGGCCCTCTCAAGGGCGTCCGACTCGACATAGAGCCTCGCAACAAGGCCGCCGACCTTAGTCAGCTGCCTGCGCATACCCGTCTTCGATGGGACGCTCACCCCGGCCTTCTTCAATGCTGAGATGCCCTTCGCGAGCCTCGTCTGCCTCTTCAGCGCTGCAGGCAGGATCATGGTCTTCGCCATATCCAGCGCGCAGTTTCCTTCGAAGTCTATCGTCTTCTCGTACGCCTCCTTGAAGATGTGATACCTCGAGTCCAACTCCACCCGGGACAGGACCCCATACTTCTCGAACAAGGCGACCGTCTCCTTTGACGTCAACGCCTTAATCGCCTCATCGGTAGTCTTGATGTTCGGCAAACCGCGCCTTGCGGCCTCCCTCTCCCATTCCTTCGTGTAGTTGTCTCCGTTGAAGATTATCCTCTTGTGCTTCTTCACGATATCCTGCAGAATACCCTGCAGGGCCTTGTTGAAGTCCTCACCTTTGGCTTTGGCAGCATCCAGCCCGTCGGATATCTCATCCAGCGATTCAGCGACGATCGTGTTGAGCACCGTGTTCGGGCCCGAGCATGAGATGGCAGAACCCACCATCCTGAACTCGAACTTCGTGCCCGTGAACGCGAACGGCGACGTCCTGTTCCTGTCGGTGACGTCCTTCGGGAAATCCGGCAACGATGTGACCCCCAGCTTCATGACGCCATTGGCTTTGCTGGTCTTCGCAGCCCCCGCCTCCATCTGGCCGATTATTTCCGTCAGCTGCTCCCCCAGGAACACGGACACTATGGCCGGCGGCGCCTCGTTGGCTCCGAGCCTGTGATCGTTGCCCGCCGAGCTCACCGACATCCTCAAGAGCCTCGCATGCCGGTCCACACCCCCCAAGATGGCGCAAAGGACGGTCAGGAACTTCGCGTTCTCATGCGGGTTCTTCCCGGGGTCAATGAGGTTCTTCCCGTCCGGCGCCGAAAGGCTCCAGTTGTTGTGCTTCCCGGAGCCGTTGATGCCGGCAAACGGCTTCTCGTGCATGAGGCAGACGAGTCCGTGCCTTTCAGCAGTCTCCTTCAGGATCTGCATGACCATCATGTTGTGGTCGACTGCGAGGTTCAGCTCCTCAAAGACCGGCGCTATCTCGAACTGCGCAGGCGCGACCTCGTTGTGGCGCGTCTTCGCGGGGATGCCGAGCTTCCAGCACTCCCGGTCCACGTCCTCCATGAACGCCACGATCCTCCGCTTGATGGAGCCGAAATAGTGGTCCTCCATCTGCTGGTGCTTCGCCGGCCTCCTTCCGAACAGCGTCCTGCCGGTAAGGATGAGGTCGGGCCTCGACAGGTAGAACTCCCGGTCGATGAGGAAATACTCCTGCTCGGCGCCCAAAGTCGCGTATGCCTTCCCGTCAGGGACGGCTCCGTCGAACAGCTTCAGAAGCCGCCTCGTCGAATTCGACAAGGCCTGCATCGAGCGCAGAAGCGGCGTCTTCTTGTCGAGGCACTCGCCGTGGTATGAGATGAACGCCGTCGGTATGCATAGGGTCGGCGCATCTTCGACGTACTTGATGAACGCGGGACTGGTCGGGTCCCAGGCGGTGTATCCCCTGGCCTCGAACGTCGCCCTCAGGCCCCCCGACGGGAAGCTCGACGCATCGGGCTCTCCTTGGGTGAGTTCCTTCCCGGAGAACTTCACTATCATCCCGCCCTCCCTCGTCGGGTAGACGAACGAGTCGTGCTTCTCCGCCGTCAGCCCGGTCATCGGCTGAAACCAGTGAGTGTAATGCGTGGCGCCCTTGCTTAAAGCCCACCGCTTCATCCCCTCGGCGACGTCTCCTGCAAGGCCCTGCGCAAGAGGCTCCCCTTTTTCAATGGTGGCCTTCACTGCGCTGAAGACGTTCGCAGGCAGGAACTCCGCCATGGCCTTCAGGTTGAAGACATTCTGCCCGTAGATTTTAGAGATCTCGTCCGTTTCCTGGTTTTTTGTTTCAGCCATTTATTTCACCGAATAGGTACAAGAGAAGATTAATACAGATAATATGGACAATCCACTATAAATACCTGACTATTTTATGAAAAAATCATTAATAATCGAATAAAAAAATGAATTAATTATCAACATTGCGAGTAAATCCTAGGTACGCCCCTGATGCAATCACCAGCAGACCGCCCACCAAGGTGCCTGCATCGAGTCTTTCACCGAACACCATGATGCCAAAAAGCACGGAAAAGACCGCCTCCGACATCAGGACTACGCTGCTCACAGACACATCCAGGACCGAGGCCCCATAGTGCTGCAGGAGTAGTCCGATGACGGAACACAGAAGGACAAGCCCGCCGAGATAGGGCAGGTCACCCATGACAGGCACCACGAACGCCCAGGAGTTCATCGCCAAGTAGGCTAAAAAAAGGACAGATGGAACAAGCATATAGTAGTAGGTGATGACCCATGTCGAGTCTACTCTGCCAAGACGCCGGTTATAGACCATTTTGAACCCATAGCAGACAGGTGCGACGACACCCACTAAAAGTCTGGGGTCCAGGAAGAGGCTCGGCTTCAGTACCATGAGCAGGCCAATGAACGCAGTCATGAGGCAGATGACATGCGCCCGCCGAATCCGCTCGCCAAGGATGAAATGCGAAAAAACGGTGCCGAACAAAGGGGCAGTATACAGGAGCAGCGCAGCCACCGACAAGCCCAAAGAGACTATCGAGAGGAAATAGGACAGGATGAGTACTCCGCCGATGAGGCCCATCGCGACCTCGCCTTTCAGGTCCTTTGTCTTTGAACCCTTTCCCAGGGCGGCAGCCAGTATGGCGACACAAACGAACGTCAGGACAAAACGCAGACCCACTATCTCCCACATGGGCAGACGACTGTTTAGGGGAACCAAAAAAACCCCGTTCATCCCCATGAAAAATGACGCCAAAACAAGGGATAAGACGCCCATGACCCGAGAGTCCATACTCAACCGTTCTTGTACATGGCCTTGGATTCCTTGATGATCCTCAAAGCGGCTTCCTTATCGGCCCAACCCTCTACCTTGACCTTTTTGCCTTCCAGGTCCTTGTAGATGGTGAAGAAATGCTCGATCTCCTTGAGTAGGTGTGGGGGGACGTCCTTCAACGATTTTAAGTGGTTCCACTGGGGGTCATGGAGGGGGACGCACAGTATCTTCTCGTCCACGCCCTTCTCATCCTCCATCAGGAAAACGCCAATAGGTTTCGCCTCGATGATGCAGCCGGGGAACGTCGGCTCCCATACGAGGACGAGCGCATCCAACGGGTCGCCGTCCTTGGCGAGCGTGCCGGGGATGAAGCCGTAATCGGTAGGGTAATGGACGGAGGAGAAGAGCATCCTGTCGAACTTTATCGCGCCCCTGTGCTTGTCGTACTCGTACTTGTTCCTGCTACCCTTGGGGATCTCTATCATCACCGTGACATCCATCCCTACAGAATAGACAAAAGATATTTAAATAGAGCCGTTATTTGCATTTCAAGAACTCTTCGACTTCCATCTTCAGGTCTTTCTTTATAATCTTGCTCAGCAATCCCCTATCAAGGTCTTCTCCCCGGTGATTCGGGACAACCGTTGTCCTGCCATCCATATGCCGGAAGAACATATGGCTTCCTTCCTGGCGGACGAAGGCGAATCCCATCGATTTCAGGATTTTGGCATTTCTCTTGCAGAGAGCATGGGCAGCTTCGCCATCTAGGCACCGACTGTTACCTTCTGTACGCCGATGAACCTTCCTTCAGCCTTGACGCCCTTTGAGCATTTTAGGTATAATGAAATCGCTTCCTTGGTCCTCTTCATAAGCTCGTCCAAGTTTTTCGCCTGCGTATGGCACCCAGGCAGCTCTATGACCTCCGATATCAGATAACCGTCGGTTCCCTCCTCGATGATGACGTTGTAGTCCATTGCCATGATAAATAGGTAACCGAAGAGACTATAAATATGAAAAAACCTCAGCAGCAGCAGCTGCCGAGCCACACGTTCAACGGGACGACTTCCAGATTTTCGTCGCTATGAGCGATGACCCGGACCCACCGGCCCCTCGGGATCTTCGTCTCCCCCGTTGCCTCGAAATCCTTCCCCCAAATGCGGACTAAACCCGCCTGCCTGGCCTTGATGGTCTTCGTGACACAGCAGACCTCACCGACAAGGTGATGGAGGATGACCCCCACACCCCCCTCACCCCTCTTCGGCATCCTCGCCCTCCAAAGAGACGACTATATGGCCCCGCAGCTTCGCAGTCTCCGCCGCAGGGTCGCAACCCTTCAGCTCCGAGACCACGACGAAGTCGGCCTCCGCAGGGTCGAACTCGTAATCGACGGCCTCATCCTCGGCCAACCTATCGATCATGGAAGTGAATCCGGCGAACAGACCCCACCTGGAAAGATCAAAGTATGCAGACATCAGAGCACCCCATAAGGATGGCAGGTAATGCGCTTATCGGCCACTTCCAGCATCCAAAAAAACGTCAACAATTCCCCGAACACCACAAACCCCAAAAACGCAGACAAATCCATCCCCATACACCCCATTTTTTGACATTATGTCAAATTTACTTACTTTGGTTATCTTCTTGTCAGATTTATTTAAAAAGTACTATCATAATGTAGTGTACTAGTGTTTACACTCGTACACCCATTAATATTTAAAGGTTTGTTCCTATCAGATAGTAGGGGGACTGAGTAGATGGCTAAAATCGAGGACATAGATGCTCCAGGCATCCTCGGCATAACTGACCAGCAGCTGAACCTTCTGAAGACGGTCTATAAGCTATCCTCGAAGAACAAGGCCGCCTCCCCGAAAGAGATCGAACTGACCTACGCAAAGGATTTCGGGGGAGGAATCCAAAAAAGCAACCTCTTCAGACAGATGAAGATACTCCAAGACAAAGACTTCCTGACGCGAGAAGGCGAGGCCAACTACAAACTGAACCTAGAAGGCCTCAAAAAAACACTAGACCAAAGAAAGACCGAATACCAACAGAAGATAACACACTATGAACAACTGTCAGGCGAACTGGAAGAATACTTCAAGAAGACGACAGCTAATCCCGAAAAACCCATGGTAGAATACCTTGAATATAATGAAATGTTTGATAAGATCGCGAAACTTCTCGAACGTTCTAAGAGATATTACGTAGTTTCAAAATTCACAAATATAAGTTATCCATATACGCTCTCAGATGGATTAAAGTTAGAAAGATACTTAGAGGTTATGCGAAGAAAATGCTTTAAGGAAAAAAGTCTCGAAATAAACTATCTGACAAGCCTTTCGATCGAATATCCTTATGATAGATTCATGAGCATACACAATGACCATGATATGGCGATCAAAGAATGCGATGCTGCGATCACAAACCTCGAAAGCCTAGTCTCACTCAATAAAAATCTGAAGGTGATGTATACAGAATTCCCATATGGGATGGATGTACTACTCCCAGAGGGCGAGGTATTACAAGACTATTTCATGTTTGTAAGGGATTCCAAACAAATGGCAATTGGGGGGATATACATAAAATCGTCGTCAACCGCAATTAGGGCAAAAGAGGAATTCCAAAAAAACTGCGAAAATGCAATCGACATTTCAGGGCCGGAAAAGGATAGGATATTCAGTGAACTCAGAAAAAGGTTAAAAGAGTTGGATAAAGCGAGGGGGAAATGATGGAAAATTTCATAAATTGTAAAAATAAAGTCAGAAAAGGGTTCACGAACGACATAGAGGAACAGATAAAATTCTTCGACGAGTGCAGGCTTTATACGGTAGAGGTGGGATTAACGTCTTTCTGTGACGGTGGGTGTAGTTACTGTTACGCAGAATCAGTTCCTGAAAATGTAAAAAAAATAGATGATATTAAACTCCATGAAATAGTCGATGACATATCTGATTTAGGAGCTAGACAGATAAACTGGGGGGGTGGAGAACCTCTAACAAGAAGTAACTGGTTTGAGATAATGGCCTATGCAAAGGAGAAAGGACTATCCAATCTTCTTATGACAAATGGTGCACCATTAGTAAATAAAAAAAATCTAGAAAATGTCAACGAAATTGTTGACCTGGCACATATTCACATAGACACATTAAGCGAGAAAGTGTTTAAAAAAACGCATTATAGCCGTCTGGAATACCTTGAAAAACAGATCCTTGGATTAGAGAACCTCTTGGATAGCGGCTTCTGTCCAGATAATGTTGCGTTGGCAATCACGGTTACAAAACCATTAATAGAGGATGCTGACTATAAGGAAACGATCGACTGGGCATATGATGAAAAAGGGATTTCGGTCATACTCTACCCCTATCGGGCATTTGGCCTGGCAAAGAAGACAGACAGGCTCTCACCAACATTTGATGAGATGAGGGAAGTGTACATGTACCGGAACTCTAAGGATGGAATCCTTAGCGGCCCGGGATTCGGTACAAAATTTTACTGCGGAACTAAATGTGTGATAAATTATCATGGCGATGTAATGTCGTGTTCGATGGTGCTACCGACATATGTCGGTAGCGTTCATAAGAGACGATTCAAAGAACTATTCGAAGAAAACAGCGACACACTGTTATGTAAGGAACTCCATGAGCCAAAAAAAATTAAAGGACATTGCAGCAAATGCGAAAAGAATACATTTTGCTGGGGTTGCAGGGCTGCTGCCTCATTAATAGCAGGAGACCACAATATATCAGACCCTATTTGCTGGATGAGGAATAGTTAAGGCTACGACCATTATTTTTTATCTTTAAAATGAGTTTTTTCAGCGATTTTCTATCTCTTTGATGTGGCTTTTCAGCAGGAAAACCTATCGTTAAGGCAAAAGGAATAATAAAGTTCTTTGGAATTTTCAATATGGTTTTTATTTTTACCCGATCGACTAACCCTATATAACAAGTTCCAAGGCCTAATTCAACAGCTCGTAACATAGTGAATGCTGAGGATATAGAAAGATCTTTTAGTGTTCGTTCTTCCGGATCACTAAAATAAGGGTAAACTTTAGTAATATCCGTAGGTAATGTACCGTCTTCTTGCTGATATTTTGCGCCTTCAAAGTTTCCGTAATCTTTTGGATTCCCGCAGTACACTATTATCAATGGAGCGGTATATACCCAGTCCTGGGGGAAAACTTTTTTCTTTTTTAATTTCTCTTTCATCCTGGCAGACCGGATTAGGATGAAGCGAGTAGGTTGTACGTTACATCCAGATGGTGCCAGTCTTGCCGCATCTAGGATTTCCATTATCTTGTGTAGAGGGACAGCTTTGGGGGAGTATTTTCTGATACTCCTACGTTTTTTTATTGCTTTAGTCACGTCCATTTTATTTTTTCCGTTTACGACACTAATTCAAGGGAGTATTCAGCTTTGCTAAGTATCGTATAGTAGACCAGTTTCGGAATTTCAATTATTCCCTGACCTTTCCTATTCAGTCGTACGCAGGCAGCCCCAATTATCATGTTTTATCGCCCCGATGAATCTGGACAATGAATTTGCCATTTTGTTGAATAAAGAGTACTATATCCTTGTCCTTGATAGCATTCTGTTTAATGATAGAGCCTGGAATAGTCAAGGTATTACTTCTTTCAGAAAGTTTTAAGAAGTAATTACTCCCGCAATCAAGGGGAGAGATTAACGATCTACCTGAAAGAGACATATAATAAATCTATCAACATTAGTATAAATATATGTATATCAGGATATAGTATCTATTATACTTAGTATATTATGGAACCAGATGATTTTGAAAGGTTCAATAGATGGTTGGGGATAACTATTCAAGAGTTTGAGATTTTGATTTCTTTGCATGAGCTAGAAATAAGGGGAAAAGAGACTAAACCGAAGGCGGTATTAGAGGAATATTCTAAAAGATACGGAAAAAGGATCAAACCACCCAATTTATTCGGGATACTTAAAACATTGGTCGAACTGCAGATAGTAAGCAAACTTGGAAAGGGCACATACATAGTCAATATGAGTGCAATAAGGGAAATAATCCAATCCAGAAAAAAGGATTTTGAAATCGAAATGAAGAATTTTGAGGGAATATCATCTAAGATAGAGGAATTCTTCCAAAAAGGTTCCATTAAAAATACTAAGCCATATGTTGAGTATATCCGTGACAGGAAAGCTTTCTGGGACATGGTTAACCCAAGGTTGAAGGAGATTAGAGAGTATTACATAGTGGCGGGTTTTCCAGGTATTTCTTATACGGAAGAGGTCTCAACTAAAGGCATACAAAGAGGAGAGTACCTTGACATCATAAAAAATCAGTGCTTTAATAAAAAGGAGTTGAGGATAACTTATCTCTCCCCGTTATCAATAAATAAATATCCTTTGGGAATATGTACGGTTGACGTTTAATGACAAAAAAACGATTGAGACTGAGTGTGAAAAAATAATCAACAATCTTGAAAGACAGATTTCTGAAAATGAATTACTAAATATTTTTTATTACAGTAATCCATTCGGTTTGGACGTCATTATACCAGTAAAGGATGAACCCGAAGAGATGTTTATTTTCGTTCGTGACGAGAATCAGGTACATATTGGGGGAATATACATTCGATCTCCGGAGGCAACTAAGAATGCCCTCGACAGGTTTAATGAAGTTTGTAAACATGCCCAACTGCTAAAAAACGACAGCACAGGGAGAAAAATCTATAAAAAGATTCGACAACAACTAAAACGGAAAACGTAAAAAATTATCGGTGGCAACCATAAGAAATCAGACGAATGTCCTGAATGAAGAGTATTACACTGTAGTATTACAGTCGTTACAGTTTCTTTTTAATCTAGGTTACCCGCTATTGTATAGGGTGGTCTGGTGGAATTTGATTTAAAGATGGTTTCAGAGGGATTAGGGCTTACACCCCAGCAATTCGATATTCTACAATGCGTTTATCAGATTCATGAGAGGGGAATAGTTGCCGCACCCAAGGCGATACAAGAGGAGTATAGAAAACTTAGGGGGAAGCATCTTATGAAACCGAACCTCTTTAACGTTCTTAGATTACTGAAAAACAAGGGACACATTAAACAAACGGAGTATGCATGCTACGAGGTCGATTTTGATTTTGTAGAAAAGACGTTAAGGCAGAAAAAAGAGGAGAGATATAGGGAGATTTCTGAATTTGAGAAGGTTGTCGACGAGGTGGATGCGTATTTTTCGAGGATAAAAGTAAGTCAGTTTAAACCAGTTGTCGAATATCTGGAATATGACCAGTTTTACCATAAACTTGCCCAACTAGTCAGGGTCGCAAAGGTCCACTATGTTGTCGGAAAATTCGCAAAAATTTCATATACCCCGACAATGCTTGCCGGAATCGGAAGAGCGGAATACGTTAAAGCCATATACGACGGCTGTTTCAAGAAAAGACTAAAAGCCAAATACCTTACCAACTTGGACATAGATTACCTCTATCACCAGGCCTTACAAACATACAAGAATCCCGGTTTAGCATATCTCGAATGCCAGAAGACGATAGAAAATCTGTGCGAACTTAGGAAAATGGACAATGTGGATATAGTATATACTGAAAGGCTTTTCGGTTTAGATCTTGTCCTCCCGGAGAAAATCCAGCCAATAGATGTGTTTCTTTACATCAGAGACAACAGAGAGGATATCATCGGCGGAGTACACATAGGCTCCCCGGACGTTGGGAAAAGAGCCAAGGAGATGTTCCTCAGGGAATGTGAAAGCGGTATAAACCTTAAAACCAAAAAGGGCGAGAACATAATACGAAATGTAAGGATGAAGTTGAAGGGGAAATATGGAAGATTCTCTTGATGCTAGGGTGCCTGAGTGGCTCGGACTGACACCGCAGCAGTACGACATCATGCAGTGCATATTCCGCCTACAATCCGAGAATATACAGGCCTCCCCTAAGGCCATACAGGGGGAATATCGGAAGTTGACTGGGAAGTATCTAATGAAACCGAACCTGTTTAATATCCTTAGATCCTTGAAGAGAGGGGGCTGTATCACGCAGAGCGGATTTGGGGCTTATGTTGTTGATTTTGAGGGAGTAAGTGGGATTTTACACTCTTCGAAGGAGGAGTTGAAGAAAACCATGGCTGATTTTGACAGGCTTACAGGAGACCTTGAGGATTATTTCAATAGGACCAAGATTAACTACTTCAAACCCACTGTCGAATACCTGGACCATACGCCATTCTTCGAGAAAATCGGTTTCTGCGCCAAAAGGTCCAACGCAGTATATGCTGCGGGGAAATTCGCGAACATCCTTTATACCCCCCGGCTTCTAGAGAGCGTTGATAGGGGAGGCCCCTTCAGGACGATTTATGACAGGTGTATCGTGAAGAAGGAACTTAAGGTGACATACATAACTATGCTTGACGTTGAATACCTCTACCGCCATGCGCTCAGGTGTTACCATGACCCCGTTTGGGCTTACAAAGAGTGTGAGATGGTCTTAGACAATGTCATGTTCCTTGCGAGATCGAAGAATCTTGACATAATCTACCTCAATCCCCAGCCGGGTCTACAGATGGTTTGTCATGAGGGCCACCAGGGGATAGACGTATTCATGTATATCCGGGACAACAGCGATGAGATAGTCGGTGGAGTATACATTAATTCGCCAGACATAGGCAAACGGGCCAAAGAGACTTTTTTAAGGGAATGCCTGTTAGGGACGAATCTGAAGTCAAAAAAAGGGGAGACTATACTGAGGAACACAAGGAAAGAGCTCAAGGAAAAATTTAGCGGCAGACATAAATAGGACAGGCATCATAATTTTATGTCATGGAAGTTTCCGTGAGAAGCTGCCTCAGAGGCGCCAGGGCCGCTACGGGTACTGCAGTCATCATAGACGTCTTCAGGGCGAGTAATACCATTATCACATGTATCGGCGTTGGAGTTGAGTCCATCATCGTGGCAGGAGGCCTTGATGAGGCGCATGATTTGAAGAGGGCGAATCCAGATTATTTGCTTGTGGGGGAGCGAATGGGTTTGGTTCCTGATGGTTTCGACTACAATAATTCGCCGGCTTCCATATCTAAGTTGACTCTGACCGGGAGAAGTGTAGTCTTCACATCATCTGCTGGGGCGCAGGGATTAGTCAACGCGAAGAATGCTGACAGAATCCTGATTGGGAGTTTTGCAAATGCCACTGCATTAGTCGAACATCTTAAGGCTGAAAATCCAGATAATGTGTCTCTTGTCGCCTTGGGGAACGAAGGTAAAAAGAAGGCTGTCGAGGATGAGGAATGCGCTAAATATTTGAAGCGCCTTTTGAGGGGGGAAAGACCTGAGTGGGACGGTGTGAGGGAAAGGATTCTCGGAGGTGATGGCGCGAGACGTCTTAGTAGACTGAATCAGATTGATGACCTCGATTTATGCTCCAGATTAGATATCTGCGACACTGTCCCGTTATTTAACGCAGCCAAACGAATGATCATTAACACAACCTCAGAAGGCTAATTTTGTATTTTTGTCTCTTTTTTATATCTGTGCTTGTAATTATGTCTTTGTGGGTTCGGGGGATTTGACTTCCCGTGAGCGGGAGGTCCTGTATGGCCTGGTTCGGTGGCCGGGTTTGAATGATGTTGAGTTATTTGACAGTCGGGCGTTGTCGGCACTACGGTGTCTGTCGTTAGACAGCGGCTGATGAGGAGCAAAGTCGTTATTTCTCCGTTGAAACGATGCCACAAGCGCCGCCTGAGAGGGTGTGGGCATGCGATATTAGTTTTTATTTTAGCGAACTCTCAAGATTATTCAGTTAGTGGCCGGGTTTTTCAGATAGGGGCCGGATCCCTCAGGGAATAGCGGAGTATATGCTGGATGAGGCCTCCGCAGCCCGCCTATTTCCGCTATGCGGAACAATTTAGTGGCGTCCAGATTGGGACAAAGTCCCCTGAAAAAAAATCCGGCGAAAACATGAAGAATGTGAAGAAACCGGTTAAACTCGAACACCGGGTGAACTGGTATTTCGGCAACAGATGCGCAAGATGCGGCAGGATAAATCTTGAAGCGAAGAATACGGCCGTAGATGCTGGAACAGGTTGCATGGGCTCGGTGTTGGCGAGGCGGAGATGACGCATAGGGGGTATATTCAGCTTGTTAGAGGGGCGGGGTTCTGCGCCCCGACGGCGCGGACATTCCAAAAATGTCGGATATGCGAGATGTTAAGGTAGAGGAGATGAAAACCAGTCAATGCTCGATATGCGGAGAGGATATGGAATGCCCGGAATCCATGCTTAAGGCCGGAAAGCACATATGCGAGTGCTGCACCTCCGTCATGGCCGACGGATTCGAAGGCGAGGATGAGATAAGGGCGCGCTCTAGGGAAGAGCGCAAAATCTTGGAATGCCGGCCGGAGGCGGAATATTTGGCGGACTACATTAGGAATGAGGTCTACCCCGGCGACAAGCCCCCCAAGGAGATACTTAGGACTATGAGCAAGAAGGAGCTGGCTGAGGAGGCCTACTATCAGGGCGCGTTGGCGGCCTTGGACTTCATGCTCTACGCAGCAGGTCCGGAGAGTGTCAGACGCGCCCGGAAAACGGTCGACGGGGCCCGCGAAGAGGCAGTCGAGCATCTGCTTAAGAAGGAAGGCCTCAGAGTAGATGAGGAACGGATAAGATGTTTCAGGGGGGATCCGAACACGCTGGAGGGGGGGATAAGGCTGGTGAACGAGGCACTGTTCTCCGGAGACTGGGAAAAACACCTGGATTTCATTGTCAGGCATGGAACGCCGGAACAGAAAAAACACGACATAAAAATAATCAAAGAAATAATGGGGCGGAGGAAATGACGAAGCGCGCCAAAATCGGCCCAGCGGATGAGCTGATGGAGAAGTTCGTGGAATCCGGCCTCTATGTGGAAAAAGGCCTCGTGGAGGAGATAGTAAAAAGGGGGGATGTCCATGCGGCATTGTCGGAGATTATGCGCGAAGATCGTTACTGGGATCATGGATGGCCGGGTGATGCTTGGAGCCCGTATCATGTTTTTTTCATCCTGGGGTTGAAGGGCGGCGGAAAATCTTTTGAGACGTTAGAGTATGCTGTTCGGAACCGTGTGGAGGAGTTGGGCGACTATATCACAGAGGACCTCCAAGCCGTGTTATATAATTTTGGGCCGGATTTCTTTGATAAAATTAAGGCGATGGCGTTTGACACGTCTCTTGATATGTTCGTGAGGTCGGCTGCTATGTCGGCGCTGTGTGCATTTGCGGCAACGGGGAAAAAGACGGAAGAGGATGTCGCGGCAGAATGCAAGCGGTTCTTGGCGGCTGAAAAAGATGAAGAGTTAGTGGCACTATGCATTCCTGAAATGGCGGAAGTGCAGGAGGAGGAGCTTTTCGACGGATTGAGGACGTTCCACAAGTGCAGCAATGAGGCGAAAAGGATGTTGACGAGGGAGGATCTGATGGAACTCCATGCTGGCACAAGCAGGCTCAAAGCATACACTCACTGCACGAAAGATCTTTGGGGGCATTTTTCGCATCAGAGTCTGCAGTACCTGGACGGAGTAAATCAAAGCTATTCGGGTCCGCCTAAGAGGAAAATAGACCTCTTGAAGCCCCTGCCAGCTACTAAGAAGCCGCCGAAGGTGGGCCGAAACGATCCGTGTCCCTGCGGGTCGGGAGTCAAATACAAAAAGTGTTGCGGAAAAATATCGACAGATGCCGTCGCGAAGCCGAGAATGCTTCAGCTGAAGATCATGCTTGACGGCCTGAAACCGCCTGTTTGGCGGAGGTTCATAGTCGAAGACTCTATCTCCTTCAAGAGGCTTCACGAAGTCATCCAGGCAGTGATGGGCTGGGATAATTACCATCTCTACAGTTTCCAGGTTGACGGCACGTACATCGAAGGGGAGGAAGAGATCCTATGCGTTGACGGAATGTTCAAAGCCTTTCAGGGAGGGAGTAAGGCAGCCTCTCCGAAGAAGAGGCTGAATGAGCTGATTCGGGAAGCGGGGCAAAAATTCAGCTACACATACGATTTCGGCGACAACTGGCAGCACACCCTGTCTGTCGAAAAAATCATGGAAAAAGGCCCCCAGAAGTCCCCAGTCTGCATTGCAGGGGAGAGGGCCTGTCCGCCGGAGGACTGCGGCAGCGTCTGGGGATATATAGAACTCATGGAGATCCGGAAAAACAGGAACCACCCCCAATACGAGGAGAGCATCGTGGAATGGCTTGGGGAAGAATACGACCCAGAACACTTCAGCGTAGCGGAGGCAAATAAAAAACTGTGATAACGAGATACATATGGTTCGGAAAAGTTTTTTCAGAAGTCGCGTATGTCGTATGCTGCGTGGCCGGCTGCTTGTAGTGTGTTTTTTTGCAGTATTTTTTTGGCGACGATTCCGTATTTTATTTCCCCTTTCAGGGAGGGGATGTGTTTTGAGTTCTGCTGTAGTTTTTGTATTATCCGCTTTGCTTCGCCGAAGCCTACTTCAGCCCATTTGAACTCAAATAGGTATGTTGTTTCTCCGCTTCTTCCGATTAGGTCTATTTCGTAGGTGTTTTCGCCTTTTTTGGCGCCGGGTATCTTCCCCCACTGTCGTCTCGCCTCTGTCAATCCGATTTTGTAGGCAAGGAATTCGCTTGCAGTTCTCTCGAACATGTGCCCGTATGCTCCGTCAAGGTTGCGTCTTAGCTTATCCATGAGCTTCGGCCGTCTGGAGACGTATTCGGAGTAGTTCTTGTATATCTGCGAGAACCAGAAATATATGAGGGGGTGTTTTATCCTGTAGATGCCGCGTTTTCCTTCGTATGGCATTTCTAGTTCTATCAGTTCGAAGTAGTCCTTCAGTTCCTTGATTTGGCGGGTCAGCGATGTTGGCGTCGCATTAAGGTAGCCGGCGATGGAGGATAGGGTGTTGTTGCCGCTGGCTATCGCCTCCAGGATGGAGTAGTATACGCCGCTTCTGCCGCCGAACTCCTGAGAGAGTATGATGTTGACTTCGTCCTCGAGTGGGGCGTCGGCGGATAATAGCAGCGAGTCGATTATTTCATCGGCACTCCTGCCGTTCAGGCCGAAATCCTCCACGGCGACATAATATTTTGGGTAGCCTCCGAATACGCAGTATAGTTTGGCGGCGTCTTCTTTGGATATGTCCAGTTCCGTCCCGAACTCCAGACAGGATGCCAGGTTCAATGGATCGATTTTCAGCCCCTTCTTGATTCTTCCGTATAGCGGCTCTCCAGAGTCCCGGAAGAGCTTTTTCATCAGGCCGATGAGCGAGCCTGACAAGAGCATCATGCCGGGGCGGTCTTCGTGCAGGTCGGCGTTCTTTTGCACTATTCCGAATACTGCGGGCTCGACGTAGGCGAAGTTTTGGAATTCGTCGAAAATGACGGGGGTGGTTTTACGCGCCATTATAACCTTGAAAAAATCATCCCATGTGCGTAGATCCTCCAATTCGCTGAGGGTTTTGTCATCCTTCAGAATGTTCTGGAACTCGTTCAGTAGATCCGCCGAAGTCTTGTTCTTGTTCACGAAAAAGTATGAACCCCGATTTTTCACGAATTCGAGCAAAAGCCTCGTCTTCCCCACTCTTCTCAAGCCGTACAGGACGACAATGAAATGCTTCTTCTTTGATAAGTGCTCCAGTTCTCCAAGCTGCTTCAGCTCGCTTTCCCGGCCGATGAACATCATACATTCACCAAGTGAATAATTCATTTAGTGAATGCATATTTAAATACATACGGGGGCGGTGGCTCCCTCTGTCAGAAGCGGATGGTTTTCCGCTATTCGGCTTTTTTGTCTTTTTGTCCCCTTTTTATATCTCTGTTTGTAATTATGTCTTTGTGGGTTCGGGGGATTTGACTTCCCGTGAGCGGGAGGTCCTGTATGGCCTGGTTCGGTGGCCGGGTTTGAACGATGTCGAGTTGTCCGATAGGCTGGGTGTTGTGCGTACTACGGTGACCGTCGTCAGGCAGCGGCTGGAGAAGAACGGCCTCGTACACCACGTCCTCGTCCCGGATTTCGGCCGCGTCGGCTGTGAGCTTTTTACGGCCTTGTATGGGGAGTTCGGGGGGGCGGCTTCGCATGATCTGGCGGCGTTCAGGAAGGTCGTCAGGGACGGCGTCTCTAATGCGTTCTATATGGTGCGCTGCGGCGGCCAACATCTGAGCTTCGGTGCGGCCGAGAATCTGACGAAGGTGAGGGAGAGCATCGGAGCCCACCATAAGGTCCACCACGACAGCGGATACCTGACGGACAAGAGGCACAACTATGTCTTCTTCCCGCTGAGCCTTACGAACATCCCCAGGTTCTTCGACTATGCGCCTCTTCTGGCGAATCATCTGGGCCTCGAGCACACGGCCGAGAAGGCTAAAGCAAGGGAGGGGGATGAGTGGAAGCCGACCAGCAGGGAGCTGAAGGTCTTTGCGGCTTTGGTGGGGCATCCTTCGGCCTCGGATGAGGTTGTGGCGGATGCGGCGGGGGTCAGCAGGCAGACGGTGAACGGTTTGAGGAACAAGTTCCTGGACGGGAGGCTTCTGAGGCCTGTCAACATCCCGGATGTGGGGAAATTGGGTTTCGGGCTGTTGGCGTTCACGCACCTGCATATAAGCCCGCACCATGGCATCCAGGACAGGCTGAAGCATACGGATTCGGTCCTCGAAGACCCGGCCCATGTGCTGAAGGTGTCCGGGGACCTGGAGTCGGTGATGTTATCAGTATACCCCGACTATTCGAGCTTCAAGAAGAGCCACGACAGCCTCATGGAGGTCTACAAGAAGAACTGCCTCCTCAGCGACGAGCCGGTCGTGAAGCTGTTTCCATTAGGAGAGACTGACCAGTTGATACACCACGACTATGCTAATCTAGTGAATATTTAATATAATATCTAAGGTACATTAGTTATATACTAGAATGCACATCTAGTTAACATGAATGTTAATCTTGGCATACCCTATGAGACCAGTATCAATAGGATTATCGAGAAGGGGTATGCAGGCAATCAGACGGAAGTCATAAGACAGGCTATCTCAGCCTATGAGAGGATGCTCGAGGAGGAGGAGATGATGCTGGTCCATAAGGCTGTGGAGTTTGAAGTTGCCGAGATGAAGTCAGGCAGGGTGAGAACCCACGGTTTCGAGGAGATTAGGAAGATCCTTAAGGATTGAAGATGGAACTTCTTTTCTCCGACAATGCCAAGAGACAGCTGGAGAAGTTGCCGCCAAGCATGAAGCCGATATTCCTGAAACATTTCGAGAAGATACTGGAAATGCCGCCTAGAAGGCATATGAAATACGGTATCCCGTACCACGTAGACGAAGTGACCAAACAGGCCGGGATCGTCTTTGAATGCGAGGATGAGAAGGTACGCATAGTACAGTGTTTCACAGACCACAAGGAGTATGAGAGATGGTATAAGGGTTATAGGTGATCCTTCCAGGATATTTTCAACGCTGATTTGACTTCTTCAAGGGTGTAGAAATTGCCGGCTCGGATTTCACCACGAGATTTTTCAAGTTCTGCCTTGAGGGTTTTGGAGATTTTCATGATACCTACTTCAGAGAGATTGTATTTATGAAGTTTTTGACTGTCTTTATTAGCCAATCCACTTCCCTTTCCTGCCCTGCATAAGCTAACATCTCGGTCGTGTAAGGCAGGACGATTTTTTCTAGAAGCTGCCGGGGGAATTCGGGGAACCTCTCCCATTCTGGGCGGGCGAACAGGTGCCATGGGAGGCATGATAGTAGTGCTGGGGAGGTCCTCTTGAAGAGGGCGTTGAATCCTTTGTTCCTGAAGGCGTCATCGACGGAGTCGAGGCCTCCTTCGCCGACGGCTGCGTCGAATCCGCGCTCGTAGATGGAGAGTATTTCGAGCCAGTAGTCTTTTGCTTTCGTCTTCCAGCCGTCCATGTTCGTCGGCGCCCAGTAGGGGTACGGATTTGCGGGAGTCGAATACGGCTCCCAGCATGAGGGGCGTACGTCCTTGATGCTGAATGGGCCGGCGTATTCGGCCTCTGAGAGGAGGCGGTATTCGACATCAGGGTCCATCATTGCGGAGACGTCGGCTTTGTCTCCGATATGCCTGAGGGAGTCCCTGCTTTCGCCGTTCTCCCAGTCGCGGACGATGAGGTGTTCTTGACCGGGGTCGAGGACTGAGAGGGTATGTGAGAGTTCTTTTCCGTCCCGCATGGATTTTTTCGCCTTCCCCCAGTCCAGGGCCGGGGGGACGTATCCCGGCTTCTCGTACACTGTCGAGTTCATGAGGACGTCCTTTACGAGCGTGTTGGCGAGCGCGGCCGGCATCGAATCTGGCCCGACACCCTCCTTCAGCGGCGACTCGCAGCCGTAGTGGCTCGGCACGCGGGAGCCTGGTTTGGCCTTTCTGGGGGCTCCTAGGCCTGTGAGCTTCAGGAACGCGGTTTTCATCCCGCCAACGGAGCCGGAGGGTATGACCGCGATTTTTCCGGTGAATCTCTCATGGAGTATCCGTAGGCGGGTGGCGTCGACTGCGTTCTCGGGGAACCAGAAGAATGTCGGCTCTGCCAGGCGGGTTTTGACGGTTTCGTAGTCCGCGAGCATGGATGCGTAGGTCAGGCGCTCTCCCAAAAGGGGCAGGAGGGCGTGGCCGTATGAGCTGAAGCCGAATTCTATGTTGTTTTTCTTCTTGGCGCAGCGGAGGTTGGACAGCACGGTTGCGGCAGGGGAGCTTATCTCCTTCGGCGCCGAGAGCCAGGCGTCTATTGTCCAGCCCTGCAGTTGCACGCTTCTTCTGACGAGGCCTTCCGCCATTGCTTTGGATGTCGGCAGGAATATCTTCTGAAGGTTCGGCGCCACCCAGTCCGATACCAGTTCCCTGGTGAACGGCTGGTAGCCGTGGACGACGTCGTAGACTCTCACGTTAGGGAATGAGAACGGGGAGTAAAATATGACTGCCATTTAAGGGCGGGCGGACATACTTTATCGGCATGAGATTTGCTTTGGCGTTAACGCTGGCAGCCCTGGTCTGCGGCTGCATGTGCGTTCCCGGGTCCGAGGAGGCGAAACCAGTCGTGATAAAGCCAGCTAATAATTCGGTCAAGATATTGAAAAACGTGACGAACCAGACCGTTTTCGAGCTGCACAGCGTCGGCGAAGCCCTGTTCATGTGGAGCCCGTATCTTTGCAACTTCTCCAACCAGGCGAGGATCGGGCAGGTCACTAGGACGCAGATGTGGTCCGAGGGGGGGAGATACCATGCCGTTACGGTTGCCGGCAGGGCGGGCGAGACGCACGTCATCAACGACGGGGTCTACGTTTACGTATGGGCCGATAGCCAGCCGGGCCCGGGCGACAAATACATGATATCCCAGATAAAGGGGCTCAGGGAGCACATCGAGAAGGCGGAGGTCAAGGCCAACAGGACCGTCGCCGTGCCCACCGAGTATATCGACCTCGTCAATGCGAAGGATGTCGTCTGCCGCCCGGCCACTCTGCCGGAGGGCATTTTCACTCCGCAGAAGAGGACGTTCAATCCGGGGCAGGGGGCATACGATTACCAGTATGATTCCAAGCTGGACAGGTATGCGTTGGGCTGATCAGACCATCAGGATGAAGTTTACGAGGCTGAACATCAACCCGATGACGATGAATGACAGCAGCCAGATGAGGAAGCTCCATTTCCTGACGTCGTAGCCGTCCATCGGTTTGAAGGGCAGTATCTCGGCCATCGCGATCATCCCCGATATGGAGAACGCGATCTGGAATATGACGCTCGGGCGTACGAAGTTCAATCCGACGAAGAATCCCATCACGACGATGCTGAAGACTGGGCCGGCCAGTTTCATTAGGCCGAGCCTCCTGGGGGAGACGTCTCCCTTTATTTGCTCCACGAGCATCCCCTGTAGGCCGAATGCGTTGCCCAACAGGGCGGTGACGATGGTGAGGAAGGAGCCTGTGAACCAGAACGTGTATTCCGCGGAGATGCCGAGCGCCTTGCCGGCGATCCTGTGGACCGCCTCATGGGATATCCCCGCTATGAGGCAGACGACGGTGCTCAATACCATGAGCCAGATGAATTCATACGTTGGGCCGGCATAGGTCCAGCTGATGGCTGCTCCGAGGACGACCGCGGCGGCTATGACGGACAGTGCCTCCCTGACCTTGATGAGGCCCACCTTGAGGGCGGTCTTCTTCACGGTTATCTTCTTCTTTTTCTGGTCCGCTATCAGGGATTCGACGACGGCCTGGCCGAGGGACATCGACATGTGCGTGAGGGATATGAGGAATACGCCGATGGCCGAGGCCGCGGCAGGGACCCATGACTCCGGCATGTACCATGCGAGGGGGGAGTATTGTGCTGCTTTTCTCTTTTGGGTCTGGAACTTCAGGGTCTGCTTCAGGGTCTCCTTCAGGGTCTCGTTCACGCGGAACTTCTCTTCCCCCGTCTTTTCGGAGAGCACGATGAACTTTGCTGCAGAGAACACGAATGGCTGAAGCCCGCCCAGGTCCGCGCAGGCGGGTGCCGTTAGGAGGAACATTATCGCTATTGCGGCAGACAGGCGTGTGTCCATGTGATTCATTATTTTATCGGGGCTATTTTTATACCCGCGGCTAAAGTAGTATCGATGAGATTCCTTGCATTTTTGGCATTGGCTGCCCTGGTATGCGGTTGCCTGCAGCAGGGCGACGTCGAAGAGGTTGCGTTTTCGCCTCTGCCTGATGCTCCGGCCTTCAGGACTGACCTCGTCTCATGCTCTTACGACAGGTACCCCGATGAGGGGAAGGCCAGATTTAGCCTCTTCTTCAGGATCATAGAGACCGCCGAGACCCCGACGAATTCTCCGGCGTGGGTCTGCCTCGAGCAGGACATCAGCAACAGGCCGCATTGCATCGTCTTGAACAGGCAGTATCGTGCGAGCGAGGTGCTGTGGGGGGAGGTCAACTGGACCGACGGCAGGAGGGGGCAGATGTGGAGCATCGACTCGGATCCGGCCGGGAGAATCGACGTCGAATACGCCCTGTATTACACCGAGGACCAGGGCGATCTGGAGGGCGGGGCCGTGAGACTGTACTCCGGATCCACGGAATCCTGCAGGTTGGTGACGCATTAGGCCTTTTGCTCCGGCCTATTTGCCGGGAGTATATATCCTCCGCAGGGGAATACTATGAACATAGGGGGGTTGCGCATTTTAGAATGAACGAGAGATTAATGCGCAGGGTGTCCAGGTGCACGTACTGCAACAGCATAGAGATCGACATTTCCAACCACCATGAGCTTGGGACCATCCTGTGCCTGTGCAGGGCCTGCGGCAACAGATGGGGACAATGATCGAGGGATTGCTTCTGGAGGATTTTCTCGATTCCCTGGGGGACTCAGTCATCCTCGTCGAAGGCAGGAAGGACAAGGCCGCCCTGGTTTCCCTCGGAGTGAAGGGGGAGAATATCGTCGAGGTGAAGACGGAACTTAGCATCCTCGAGACCGTGGAGGCGTTGTCGGATCAGAAGGACGTCGTCATACTCACCGACATGGACCGGGCAGGCAAAGGCCTCAGAAGGAGGCTCCTTGCGATGTTCAGCCAGTACGGGATAACCGAGAACAAGGGGCCCAGGGACCTGTTCGCGAGGCTCAGGCTCAGCCACGTGGAAGGGCTTTAGCCTGAGTTTTGTAATTCGCCCACCTTTTTCGGGTCCGCCCTGCCTTTGGTCTCGGCCATGACCTTCCCCATCAGCTGGGCGCCCTGAAGTCTCGGGTCTTCGGTCTTCAGCCTTGCGATGACCGCCTTCAGTTCCGCGTCGGTGAGGGTTGTGAGCCTGTTTTTTTCCGCGGACTTCTCGACCTGGTCGCCGGGGTTCTCGCACACCTTAGCCATCAGTTCCGCGACGACGTTCTTGGATATGCGGCCTTCTGAAATGAGCCGGAGGATCTGTCTCTGGTGTTCGACTGTGAGCTTCGCCACGTCCGCCTTGTACCTCTTCTCAGCCTCCTTGGGGGTGGCTGTCAGAGTCTGCGCAATGAGGGTGGCTTCCACTTTCGGGAATTCGCCGGCCAGCTCCTCGAAGAGCCCGGCCTCCTTCGAGCGGGATATCTGGGACGCCATTTCGGCGCCTAGGCCGAGTTCCATGTACCGTTTCGCCTTGTCTTCGCGAAGCTCCGGCAGATGCGAGGACACGTCCTTCAGGAGCGAGGAGTCCAACGGGAGAAGCGGCTCGTCGGTCTCGGGATACATCCTCTTCGAGCCAGGGAGGGGCCGCATGTATTCCGTCGATCCGTCGTCTTTCGCTCGGCGGACCTCGTCCGGTACGCCTGCCAAAGTGCTCCTGCAGCGGCCGAGGACCGCATCTAGCGCTTTCTTCGCCTGTTCCGTGGTTCCGGCCACCAGGAGGTATGAGTCGTCTCCGGATACGTCGAGCCTTTTCATCACCGCATCGACTTCCGCTGGGCTTATCCCATAGGCAGGCAGTTCGTCTCCGTGGAATATCCCCTTGACGCCGGCCATGGCGCGGGCGTACTGCGCCAGCTGCGGGCCGAGCCTTCCTTTCAGCAGGCCTTTGAGCCCCTTCAGGATAACGCCATGGACTATCCCGCCGGATTCTAGGCCTTTCCTTACGACCGCGGACTGCGTGCCTTTGAACAGGTCCGTGACGTCTGCGGGCTCTCGGTCGTAGTCATTCTCCCTGATTCCGCGTCTTGCCAGCTCCTTTTTCGCCTCGACGAGCATGGCCTGGCGTTCGACCTCGCCTTCGACGACCTTCGATATGAGGCGGAGGTCCTGGACCCCCTTGACCTCTATCCGCTGCCCCTCCGCTATGGATACGTTGAGGTCCTGGCGGATGGTTCCGAGGCCGCGTTTCACCTGGCTTGAGCGGAGTATGCCGCCGATCTTCTCGGCGACTTCCCTGGCGTGCTGGGGGCTTTTGATGTCGGGGCTCGTCGCCAGTTCGATGAGTGGGATGCCGAGGCGGTCGAGGTGGTAGCGTACTTTGCCGCCGTCCTCGCTGATTATCCGGGCGGCGTCCTCCTCGAGGCAGATGGTGGGGACGCCGATGGGGCCTTCGCTCGTCTGAAGTACGCCGTCGACCGCGACGAGCATCGTCCGCTGGAATCCGCTCGTGTTGGAGCCGTCGATGACGGTCTTGCGCATGACATGGAGCTCGTCGACGGGCTTGGCCTCCATGAGGAACGCGACCTCGAGGACGGTCCTCAGCGCGCCCAGGTTGAGGGGATGAGGAGGCTCCTCGTCGAGTTCCACAAGGCATGTGGTGTCGCGGTAGGCCTCGTATACGAGCGTCCTGTTTCTGAGGAATTCGTGGAGCGCCGCGGGGTCGACGTCTCCGAGCTCTCCGGCGACGGCCCTCATCTTCCTCTCGACTGTGATGTCCGGCTTGTCGTCGCGGGCGGCCGACGGGCAGTCGCAGAAAAGCTTGTGGGTGTCGAGCTGTTGATGGATCTCGATGCCGCACTTGAAGCCGAGCTTCTTGTAATCGAGGGACATACCATATCCTATGGCAGGCGATATTATAATAGGCTCACTTTCTTTTCCTTGCGACGAGTATGTTGCGGTTGTTGGGGTCTGAGAGCGTCAGGACGGCTGCGAGGACCCTGAGGGGGTGCAGGCAGTATTTCGCCCCATGATGTTCCACGGCCTCGAAGCCGGCTTTTTCCAGCTCAGAGCCCAGGCAGCCTTTCGAGTAGGGCCTCACGTGGGTGGGGTTGTGCCAGAAGAGCATCGCCTGGAAGAGGCAGTCCGGGTCCGGATGAGGGAGGCGGCGACGTCCTTCTCGTGGTCCCCGCCCTTGAGCCGCCCGAAAAATGCCATCTGAGGATAATGTGCGGAGAGGGTTATATTTAGCCCTCCGCGAACAATATTGAGAGGGATATGGAGCTCAAGGCCCTGCATACGGGTTGGCGAAGGCATCTTAGGCATTTCAGGAGGCTTAGGGAACGGTTCGCCGCAGGACAGGATCCGAAGGTCTTCTGCCTCTCATGCAGCGACTCCAGGGTAAGCGTCCACGAGATATTCGACATCAACGAGCCTGGCACCATATTCGAGGTGAAGAATGTCGGGGGCCTGTTCACCGACGACGCGAAGGCCGCGCTCGTCTACGCCCTCGCGCACCTGAAGCCGGAGCTCATCATCCTCATGCACCACACCCGCTGCGGAGGCTACGAAGGAGTCTCGAACGAGGCCGAGCCCGAAATCAGGAGGCACCTCGTCGACGGCGGAGGCCTGCATGCGAAGGTAAGGGTCGACGGCTACCTTTCCCAAAGGGGGATTAAGCCAGATCACGCTCAGCTGGAGCAGCTCCTTTTGGAGGAAGGCTGCAGGATACAGAGGGAGGCGGTCGTGAACTTCCTGATGTTCAGGTATCCGAAGCTTTACCGGGAGGTCAGGGACGGCAGGGTCAGGATACTGGCCCTCCTCTACCACACCGTCACCGGGAAGGTCTGCCACGTGCCGGAGAGGCTGGAGGGGTCGGAGGACATGGTGAGGAAGGAGCTTTAGGGGCTATTTTTTACGGTAATGCGTATTTCTTTTGGTCTGGATGAACACGGAAACAAAGGTATTCCTGAAGAAGAGGTTCAAAGACTACTACTGGAACCATTCCGTGTCCGCGCCGAGGGAGGTCCACAGGAGGGAGTTCGGCGTCGGAACCCTCGAGGACAAGATCAAGTTCAGGCACAAGGCCTTCGCGACGGAGAGGGAGCTCAACCAGTACCTCAAGACCGAGGCGCCGTACTACATATCGTATTCGACCGCCTACTACGAGTACCCGAGCCAGCCGATGGCCGACAAATGCTGGAGGGGCGCGGACCTCGTCTTCGACCTCGACAAGCCGATGGAGCTTCTGAACGGGAAACACCTCGAAGAGGTGAAGGCGGAAGCCGGCAACCTGCTCGCATTCCTTGAGGATGATTTCGGCTTCGACAGGAAGGATATTTCCGTGAATTTCTCGGGAAGCAAGGGGTACCACATACACGTCGGCTCCGATGATGTGAAGCCGCTCAACACGGACGCGAGGCGGGAGATCGTGGATTACATCACTGGTGCGGGTCTCGACATCGAGTTTTTCATACGCGACGACGATTCACCGAGCGGAATAAAGTACAAAGCAGGCAGGCCGAAAATGATCATGAGCCCAGTAGGCGTAGGCCCGAAACGACAAGACAATGGATGGGCAGGTCGAATATTCAAGACCATGGAGGGCATTGTGAACTCCGATGAACAAACGCTGAGGGACAGATACGGGCTTTCAAAGCTTAAAGTGAGGGGTATAGTAGAGAATAGGGAAAAATATCTTGATTTCCTTGAAAGGGGGAAGTGGCACAGGGAGATCATCCCCAAGGTTTTAAGGGATATGGTAGTCAAGGAATTCGCAGTAAAGGATATGGAGGACACAGACAAACAGGTCACAGCGGATATATCGAGGCTCATCAGGCTGCCGGACACCATACACGGGGGAAGCGGCCTACTGGCAAAGAGGGTTGCGGACCTCGAGACCTTCGACCCCCTGACGGATGCGGTCGCATTCGCCGGCGGCCCCGTGAAGGCGGCGCTGACGAAGGACGTCGGCGTGTTCCAGCTGAAGGGAAGGGACTGGGGACCCTACCGGAGCGGCGAAGAGGCGCAGATGGACGAGGCCGCAGCGGTCTACCTCATGCTGAAGGACAAGGCAGAGCATGTAGCCGTTAAATAGCGGAGATACGAATAGTATGGAAAAAATAAACCATCCCCGCAGCAGAGCTGCGGGGTATCAACGATAAAATGAAGGTCATCGTTCTTGGCGGCGGGCTTGCAGGGCTTTCCGCCGCCTATTCGCTCTCTATGGAGAGCGTCCCCGTCGTCGTCTTGGAGGCCGATGACGGCGTCGGGGGGATGGCTAGGAGCTTCGAAGACGGCGGATTCACCTACGACCTGGGGCCCCACAGGTTTCATACAAACGAGGAGGGGGTGAACGCCGAGTTCAAGAGGATAATGGAGGGGGGCTTCGTGGAGAGGGACAGGCTGTCGAGGATAAGGCTCGAGGGGAGGTTCTTCGACTATCCCCCTGAAGGTGGGCAACGCGTTCTTCAACATGCCGCCGTTGACGACGGCGAGGATAATCGCGGACTACGTCGCGATAAAGGCAAAGAACCTGTTCGCAAAGGCGCCGGATCTCAGCTTCGAGGACTGGGTCGTGAACAGGTTCGGCCGGAGGCTCTACGACATCTACTTCAGGGTGTACACGGAGAAGACGTGGGGCATCCCGTGCACGAGGCTGAGCGCCGACTGGGCTGCGCAGAGGATCAGCCTACTGAGCCTGTGGGACACTTTCGTACAGACGCTGAAGAAGGCGATGAAATCCTCGGACACGCCGAGGACGTACGTGAGCAGGTTCTATTATCCGACACACGGAGGTATCGGAGCGATCAGTGAGGAATATGCCAAACGGATGAGGGAGGCCGGCGGGCAGGTCAGGCTCAACGCAAAAGTAACCGGCATCGAGATGGCGGATGACAGAATCACGAAAGTCAGTTATTCCGGGGGTTCCGTCGCCGTGGGCCCCGAAGACCTCGTGTTTTCGACGATTCCTATCACGGATTTCATCGGAGCATTGACTCCCAGCCCGCCGAAGGACGTGTTGGAGGCCTCAGGCAGCCTAAAATTCAGGTCGATTGTCCTCGTGCACCTCATGTTCGGCAGGGACGGCATAAGCCCCGACCACTGGATCTACCTCCCGGAGCTGAAGTACCTCGCCAACCGCGTCAGCGAATCCAGGAACTTCTCCGCCGGCAACGCCCCGGAGGGGAAGACCATAATAGGCGCAGAGATCACCTGTCAGCTCGGGGACGAGACCTGGAAGGCAGACAAGGAAACGCTCGCCAAGCGCGTGCTGGACGACCTTGCCGACATAGGCCTCGTGAAAAAGGGCGAATACCTGGGTTCGAGGATACATTACATGCCACACGCATACCCCATATACGACCTGGAATACAGGCCCAACCTCGACAAGGCCATAGGGCACCTGAAGGGCGTGAAGAACCTCCGCTTCTTCGGAAGGAACGGCCTATTCCGCTACAACAACATGGACCACAGCATCAGCATGGGGCAGACGGCTGCGAAGAGCGTCACAGACAAGAACACGGACTACCTGAAGGTGGCGACCGAAGGGCACTGGTTCGGCTAAGCCGGCCTCTTCCTCGCCTTGTGACCGCAGACCCCGCACGCCCCCGGACCTTCCATCTTCCTGCCGCAGCCTTCACAGGACCACACCCATGTGAGCTGGCGGCTGATGGCCTTCTGGCTTGTGGCCTCGACCCTGATGCCGAGCCTGGCTGCGGTATTCTGTATAGCGTAGTCGTCTGACACTATCGTAAGGCCGTGCTCTATCGCGGCCGCTAGGACGTCGAGGTCTGGCCTGCTGAGGGAGGATATGTCGCCGGTCTCCTTCGCGGTGGCGGATGCCTTTTCCAGGGAATCCCCGCCGGGGGCGACCACGGTTACGTCGCCGACCCTTATCGAATCCTCCACCCTGGAGCGCACTCTCTCGTCCTTCAGCTCCGACAGGACCGAGGAGGGTATGCCGTATCCGCCCCGGGTGAAGTCGAGGCTGCTGCGATTGATCCCCGACGCATCCAAAACACAGGAAAGCTTGGCCATGACAGGTTTTATACTATTAATTTATATCTTTACTCATATTTTAGACATCGGTTGAGTTTGGGTGTGAAATGCATATAGGCTTGATTCCGGACGGGAACAGGAGATTCATGGCCAAGAGGGGCATAGGCGACCTTCTTGTGTCTTATGACTTGGGCATCAACAGGTTCTACGACTTCCTGGAGTGGTGCTACGACCTCAAAGTCGACGAGGTCACGCTCTACGCGCTTTCCACAGAGAACATAACGAGCAGGAACAAGAAGGAGATAGAGACGCTCTTCAAGGCCTTCAACAAGCACGCCCTTAAGGGGCTCTCGGACAAGAGCATGCACGAGAATAAGGTCAGGGTCAGCCTCTGCGGCGACAGGGAGTTCCTCCGCAAACAGGAAGTCAACAGGGAGCTGGCTGCCGAGATGGTAGCCAACATGGAAAGGCTCGAGGAGGCCACGAAAGGATACGATAAGTTCAAGCTCAACCTGGCTATCGCCTACGGTGGGAGGCAGGAGATAATCCACGCGGTCAGGAAGATGATCGAACAGGGGCAGGAGATAAACGAGGAGAACCTCGGCGGGAACCTCTGGGTGAAGGGCGACCCGGACATCATCATACGGACGAGCGAGGACAGGCTGAGCAATTTCCTCCTGTGGCAGTCCGCCTACAGCGAGATATATTTCATCCCCAAGCTCTGGCAGGAATTCGACAAGGAGGACCTCAAGAAGGTCATCCAGGACTACACAAGCAGGGAACGCAGATACGGCAGATGAGGATGGCTTCTTCTAAAAAAGCGCGGGATACGCCGGGGGATAAGATAACCGATCCGGAAGGCGACAGTCAGTCGATAACGCTCTCCCTCGGCGCATTCGAAGGAGTCTTCGGCCAGTTCACCAAACCCCTCCTTCTGGCGGCTCTGCTCGCACTGACCCTTGCATGCATCAAGCCGATGACGAGCGGCTTCTTCTACGACGGCGGGCCGCTGATGCTGATCGTGCTCGGGATCCTGAGCGCTTATGCCGTCTTCAGCCAGCAGGCTTTGAGGTCGGACCAGTGGAGCTGGGGCATACCGATACTCATACTCATTTCGGGGGTGTTCTCATACTACTCGAACGCATACGGGTATCCGCAGAACGTCGATTACCCCTATTTCAGCATCATGGCGGCGATTTTCGCCTTATTCTATGCGCTGAGCTACCACAAGGTCGTCAACGTGGAGTTTTCCATGGTCTTGGCGCTCTTCCTCGCGGCGCTCCTTCTGCACCTGGTCCCCGCCAACGCCAACCTGCTGGCTAACCTTGACTCATACTGGCACTACAAGTGGATGCAGGTCATATACAACACTGGCTACCCGCCGGAATACGACCCGCTGGTGTACCCCATGTACGGGGGGCTCAGCCACAGCTCGGACCTGGCATACACGAGCCAGAGGCCGACCACATTCGGCCTCGTACAATCGGATTCCCCCATGATGATGCAGATCAGCTACACGGGGCTCGCCTTGGCCCTGGATCCCCTCGGCGTCTCCATGTTTCAGGTCGCCATGCTCTTCCCGGGGATACTAGCAGCCCTGACGGTCGTCGTCATGTACCTCCTCGTCAAGGAGATGTTCTCGGACATGAGGCCGTACAACAAGTTGGCGGCGCTCCTTGCCGCGTTCATGCTCATGCTGAGCCCGGCTCTTGCGGCGAACGCCACGGCCACCAACCCAGAAGACGACTCCTTCGGGATGTTCCTCATGGTTGCCACCCTCTTCCTTTTCTTCGCCTCATATCAGAGGAAGAGCTTCAGGTATGCGCTCCTGACCGGCATTGCCGCCCTGATGCTCAGGATGAGCTGGGCTGGCAGCGCATACGCCATGATGACGATAGGCACGTTCGGCACATTATATGCCTTCGTGAGGTTGGCACACAACAAGAACGCCATAGAGCATCTGCCGTACATACTGATACCGGTCATCGTATACAACCTGATGGGGACGATGGTGCATGCCAGGGGCGGTGCATGGATTTTCCCTTCGATGTCCCCGAACGAGCTTTACCCCATAGCGGCGACCTTATGCCTCTCCCTCATATTGGAGATGATAAGGGTGAAAAGCAGGGGCATGCAGCTCACGGGAGGGGCTTCCATCGAGGACAGGACAGTGGACGCCATAGAGAAGAACGTCATCGCCCTCGGCATAGTCGCGCTGATACTTGCGGGGATAATCCTTGCGTTCTATAAGACGCCCACCGACCTCGTCGATTTCGCGGCCCAGGTGATACTCTCTGCAAAGGATAAGAGCGTAGTCCACCAGACGGTCGCGGAACAGAACCCGCTCGCCTCATCATTCAACGAATTCCTCACCCAGGGATACAATAGGTATGGGATAGCGCTCCTGTACTCCATCATCACCATACCGCTGATGGCCTACATCGTATATTCTACAGGCAGCATCGGCGCCCTCTTCATCCTGACATGGAGCATCCCGATGATGTGGGGTGCCTACAACAAGAGCGCCTGGATATTCGCCTCAAGCGCGTCGATAACCGCATTGGGGGCCACAATAGGCCTGTTTTCAACTATAAAGAAAAGCGACCTCGAAAGCCTGAGGATCATAGGCACGATCCTCGTCATATGCATCCCAATCGCCTACGTCCCCATGTTCGGCCCGGCCCTCTACTCCAAGGCCGTCGGATACGTCGTGCTCCACATGGGCCCCACCGAGGACATATTCTACTGGTACCCGATGCTCGAATGGCACGCGAACAATACGGGCCCCGGCGACGCCATACTCACGTGGTGGGACTACGGCCACTGGATTACGGCAGTCTCCCACAGGCCAGTCCTCATAGACAACCTCCAGGCCGACTACTACGAGATACAGGACGTGGCGACGTTCTTCGAGAACAAGACGTCGGAGGAGGAGGCGTTCGAGATGGTCAAGGCGTACGACAAGGCCTACAGGGATTATAACCAGAGCTGGGGCCTCAGGTATGCGGCCATCGATTGGACGATGATCGGCAAGGGAAGCGCCCTGCACTTCATCGCCACAGGCAACATAGAGGACGTGACTCCCGGCTCCTGGAAGAACTACGCAGAGTGCCAGTTCCTCCCGGCACAGAGCCAGCTCGAAGAGCGGATATCGGTCTCCCAGAACGGCAGCTTCTCCAAGGTGAGGCAGGTCGTTTTCGGGTGCCAGGGGTACGTTTCAGGCGTCATATTCGAGCTCGAAGGCAGCGGGATAAGGGGCATAACAGCGGTCGACCCCTACGGCAACCACATACCGTGGGACAAGTGGAGCAAGGCCAACGACGCCTCGCTCCTGGGGGTACAGCCCCTCCTTCGCGTAAACGAGGAAGAGGAGATACCGAGCATCCTCTACTGCGCCCTGAACTGGAACAGCCTGCCGAGGGGAAGCATATGCAATCTGCCGCAGTTCAAAACGCTCGTCTACGTGCCCCAGGAGTTCAACGACTTCATGACGACGAGGCTGTACCTCGGCAAATACCTCGACGAATACAGGAGGTACGGGCTGTACACACGGGAAGTGAAGCCGCTGCTGCACTTCAGGCAGATACCCGACTACGACGGCGACGGGACGCCAGACGGCGAGTTCAGCTACGGTTTTGTGCGCTCATACGAGATCAGCTATGAAGGATTCGACAGGCAACCGGCGAATGCCACCTCGACAGGATAGATGCGCCTAAGGCGGGCAGATGTTTCCCGTACCACCGGCGAAAGCGATTGCCTCAACCACTGCCTTGGATGCCGCGATTATTATGAAACCGATGATGGCATTGAGTGCGATGCTCTTGCCCTGCTTTCTTCCGCCGGGGTCGTCCGCCGCGTGGGCGTATTTGGCGCCGCCGTATACGAAGACCAGGACCGCCAGCGCCCATGACAGGTTGATGACCTCCGGTATGAGGGTGCAGATGATGTTTCTGATTATGGTCGCAGCGTCGGGTGCGGTGGCGGAAACCGACTGTGCAAAAAACGCCGCCGCCGACAGCCCCAACAAGGTTTTTCTCATTTTCATTTTTTCATGGACACGGATCCGCCACTGAACCGGCAGCGAATCCTGCGGTTGTTATTATGATCTGCCCTATCTCCCCTATGACTCCCCTCGCTGCCTGGATGATTATCATCGCGATTATTGCTGCGACGCATATCCCCATGGCCTGTTTCCTGCCGCCCGGGTCGTCGGCGGTGTAGATGTACTTTATGCCCCCGTAGACGAACATTATGATGGCTATGGAGTTCCCCATTATCTGGAATGACCCTATCAGGGAGCATATGAAGCCGTTTATCACAGTCAGATAGGCCGCCGAGACCGCCTGCGCAAGTGCGTAGGGCATTAGGGCTCCTGCCGCGGCAGCCCGCATCAGTTTCCCTTGAATTGTTTTCATGTGATGGTGATCCCTGGACAGAGGGGAAAGTCGCCTAAATTAGTCATTATCGAGACGATCGCGACGAGGACGCCCATGATCAGCACCCCTATGATCGCGTGTATGATGATGTTCTTCCCCTGCTTCCTTCCGCCCGGATCATCTGCGGAGTAGACGTATCTGGCGGCGCCGTAGAGGAACATTATCGCGAAGATCATCGGCGCAACCGACCTTACTGCCTCCCACATGGCCTCGATCACGGCGCAGGGGACCGCGTGGATCGGCGTCAATGTGGCGGACGCTGCACCGCTGAGCATTATCGCCGCCAATGCGCGTTTCGCCTGTTGTTTAAGGTTCATGGGCACGTCCCCCACCAGGTCAAAGACACTAGGGTTTGGATGACCTCGAACAATACTATGAGTATTCCGCCTATAAGGGCGTGTATGCAGGTCATTTTGCCGGATTTTCTGCCGCCCGGGTCGTCTGCCGAGAACGCGTATTTGACGGCGCCGTAGATGAACATTATCACGACCAACGACGCTCCCGCCGTCCTGACTGCGGCCCGTACCTCGAGGAGAAGGGTGCAGACGAGGGGTTTGAACGTGATCGCCGTGGCGTCTGCAATCGAGGGAAGCAGGGACAGGGGGACTATTAAAAAAGCCAGCCTTCTTCGGGCCATCATCCGGTTAATCGCGTTAAACATCCTCGCTAACCCCTCCGTGGCGATTGAACATCTTCGGTGCTGAAAGACTCCTCAGGGACATGACATGGCAGCCGTGAAGCCGATCATGTTCACGACCAGGGACGCGATGACGATGATTATGCCGCCGATGACCGAGTGGATACATGTATTCTTTCCCTGTTTCCTTGCGCCGGGGTCGTCGGCTCCGAACACGTATTTCAGGCCGCCGTAGGTGAACATGATGATGACTAGGCTTGAGCCCAATGCCGTGATCACGAATTCAATGGCATCGAGGATCCGGCACACCGTGTTCCTCATCGCGAGAGTTCCGGTCGGGACTGCGGTACCCGCCATTGCGTTTATGGGCAGTATGATGAATAGAAGCTGGGCCACTACGAAAACAGTCAGCATAGTCCGATAAGCCTTTAAAACGCCCGTAACATTGTACTTTTCCATAAAACACTTCTGAAGAATATGTGATGATATTCACCGGATGAGGTTAAAAGTGAACGGTGCGGGGAAGGCCCGTATTCAGATCATAGTCCGGTGCTGGCCCTGATGCTTGGGCAGATGTAGGTTATGAAGGTGGCGCCAAGCAGGCGGACTGCAGAGACGGCGACGACCATCAGTATCCCCGCGACAAGTGTGTGGATGCAGATGTTCTTCGCCTCCTTCCTGCCGCCGGGGTCGTCGGAGGCGTAGACGTATTTTATCCCTCCGTAGATGAACATTATGACGACGAGCGTCCCCCCGGCGGCGAAGAGGGTCGTAAAGATGGGGCCCATGATGCTGCAGATGATGTCCGACATCGTCGTCGCGGCCGCCAGTTGCGGCAGGAGAAGAATCACCGCAAGAACCCGGCTGAACCTGATATCCGCCATTGTTTTAGATATACATGCAATAGGTTAAATATCTGCCTACAAAGAGATGAAGCCTTTCGCGCTTGCAGTGTCGGGTGTCCCGTGCACAGGGAAGACGACCCTCTCAGGGAGGCTGGGCCCCATCCTCGGCGCAAAGGTCATTGGCCTGAACGAATTGGCCGATGAGGCCGGGCTCTTAGCGGGCTATGACGAGGCTAGGGACACGAGGATTGTGGATGTGAAGCGGCTGAGGGCACATTTGAAAAATGCAGGACAAGGGAACGTCATCTTGGACGGCCTCGTCAGCCACCTCCTTGATGTTACGCACATCCTCGTCCTGCGCTGCGATCCCAGGCTCCTTCAGGAGAGGATGCGCGAACGCGGGTATTCCAGGGAGAAGATGATGGAGAACATCGAGGCTGAGTATTCCGGCATCATACTCTATGAGAGCGTCGGCCGTTGCCGGAATGTTTTCGAGGCGGACAATACCTCTTCCGTGGACGTCGATGAGATCAGGCGGTGGCTGGTGAAGGGGGGCAGGAGGGTGAGCGAGAAGGATTGGACTCTGGAATTCCGCTGCGTCCTGGAATCGCTTGGTTAGGGCCCGCTTTCCCATTCGAGCGCCCATTTGCCGACGTCCTTGAATGACTTGACCAGCTCGCCGCCCTTCTGGGTCAGCGTGTATTCGACGCGGGGGGGGATCTCGTTGAACCGCTGCCTCGTTATCAGCCCCCTCTCCTCAAGCTCCTTCAGGCGCTTGGACAGTATCTTCGGGCTGACGTTGCGGAGGTTTTCAAGAAGCTCGCTGAACCTCTGCGTGCCGTGGAAGTGCAGCTCGGTGAGCACAAGGAGCATCCATTTCTTCGAGGCGAGGAATTCCAGGATGCCCGTCTGTTTTGGTTTCTTTATCATGCTTACTTTCCCTTAGGAAACGTAGATACTTAAACGCATATAGGAGTACTAGACTATACGTCAATAGCTTACGTTAAGCTACTGATGGGGTAAATGCGTAATTAGACCACCCACGGAGGGGGTTGTAGGCCCACACCCCCTCCAACCGCATTACGGCTGAAAGGGCGGCTTCCCTTCTGAGTCTTTTCCGCTTCGAGCCTCAGTCACATGCTGTTCTTTCCGGCTTTCAGCTCGACTATCTCGGTTATGTTGGTGGCTATGGCCTCCCAGCTGTGGCGTTCCCTGACTAGGTTGACGGCGTCGTCTGATTTGGGCCGGTCTATCAGTTCGATGAGGAAATTCGCAAGCTCCTTGGGGGAATCAGATAGACGGATGAAGTCGTGCACGCGAAACAGCTCACTGATCGCCCTGGAACCGGTGCTCGCCACTGGCAGGCCGATCGACAGGTACTCGAATATCTGCGGCGGCACGCGGTATTCGTTCTCGAAGGACTCGTCAGTGAGGACCAGCCCGGCGTTTGCGGCGAAAACGTAGGCCATATACAGGTCCGGCGGCATGGGGCCGACGAATTTGACGTTGTCTGACTGGATCTCGCTCTTGAGGCGGCCGTAGCTGGACCCCTCGCCGAATATCAGGAATGTGACGTCGTTATTTGCGCTCAGCACCTCCTCCGCTATGGCCTTGAACCGGTCTGATATTCCGCCTTCGAGTGATCCGTTGTATAGGATTATCCTCCGCTCTATGCCGCATTCCATCCTGATCCAGCCGACATCCTTGTCGTCGACGGACTGCGCGCTGAAGCGGCATGTGTCTACGCCGCTGTATGCCACGTGCAACTTGCTCGGCGTACACCCTCCTTGGACAAGGAGCATCTTCATCTGCGGCGAAGGGGCGAACGCCAGGTCGAACATCGAGATGGACAGGCATTCGAGCCTGAATAGCGCCCTGCCCAGGAATCCGAGGCCTTTTCCGCCGCGACCTGACAGCCTGGAGATGAAGTCTGTCAGGTTGATCGCGAAGAGGCTGCCGTCCAGCCTTCGAATGAACATTGCGGGGCTTACGGCCGGAGCGTCCGAGAGGAACACTATGTCGTATCTTTCCGTCAGCCTGATCGTCAAGAGCTTGAAGGAGGCGAGGATGCAGAAGGTTACGGCTGCTGAGAGGCTCTCCGTCGGGCTTCGGGACGCTCCATGGCCGATGAATCGTATGAGGCGTATGTTGTGCCTCGTCTGCACCTGCTTGACCTCTTCCTCGCCGAGCTCATGGGGGGCGAGCACGGTCACCTCGTGGCCCCGGGAGACCATCCTGGCCACGATGTTCCTGTCGACCTCGCCCTCCCGGTCTTCCGGAGGCAGGAACCTCTGGCGCGTCAGATAGAGTATCCGCATGGTAGGTATTGTACCGGATAGATATTTATTCGATGATTCAGATGATTCTCTGATGAGGCCGATCGCAATGGTGCCCACGTACAACGAGGCCGGGAATATTGGCAGGCTCCTGGAGGAGGTGCTTTCGCAGGATGGGAGGATCGAGGCCGTAGTCGTGGATGACGACAGCCCGGACGGCACCGGCGGGATCGTGCGGGAGATGTCGAGGGGGGAGCCGAGGATCCATCTTCTTTCGAGGAAGGGGGTCCGCGGGCGCACGAGCGCTGGGACGGCCGGATTCAGGTATGCGATCGAAAACGGCTACGATGTCGTGATAGAGATGGACGCGGACTTCAGCCACGACCCAAAGTACATCCCGGCGATGCTTAGGGGGATCGAAGGCACCGACGTCGTAGTCGGCTCAAGGTACGTAGAAGGCGGGGGCACGAAGACGAAGGCTCACATTCAGCACCTGCTTTCCAAGTTCGCCAACTATTTCAACATATTCGTCCTCGGCCTGCCGGTAAAGGACTCGAGCGGGGGGTACAAATGCTACAGGGCCGATGTGCTCAAGTCCATCGACCTGGACCATTTCATATCGACCGGATATTCCGTGGGCGCGGAGATACTCTACAGGTGCAAGAAGGCGGGCTTCATGATGAGGGAGATACCGATCGTATTCAATCCGAGGGCGTCCGGGTCCTCGAAGCTGAATTGGAGGATCATCCTAGCATACCCGTTCGCTGTGATAAGGCTGAGGCTGACGGTCTAGGTTTGCTTATGAAGATATCCACGAAGTACCTGTCGGTCGTCGGGATAGCGATATTCGCGCTCGTGCTTTCCAGGACCTCGTCCTCTCCGCCTGCGCAGGCTACGCCTTCCTCGCCATCATAATTACGGGGGGAGGTGAACGCCACCGCGGTCGCCGCGGCATTGGCCGCCCTAGGCGCATTCGCTGCGGCCCTTTTCTCAAGGAAGGCCCTCTCGTTGGCGCTTCGTCCGGTCGGAGTCCCTGCCGAGACTATGGTCGCGATATCGATGCTGATGTTCATTTTGGCGATATGCCGCAGGTGCTTGCAGGTTCCGCCATCGCGTATAAAAACTGGGTTTCCTTAGACTTATCCAACATAGCGGATTAGCATGCAGCACAGGATAAGTTTCATCATACCGATCGGGCCGGGGCTGAAGCCGGACGTCTGCGTAAAGTCCATCAGAAGGATAGATTACCCGAAGAAGCTGAAGGAGGTCATCGTCGCCCAGGGCCGCTCGCCCTCGAAGCAGCGTAACGAGGCCGTGAGGAAGGCGAAGGGCGATATAGTCTACTTCCTCGACGACGACGTCATCGTCGCGCCCGACGTACTGGAGCATTTCCTCCCCCATTTTGGCAAGGAGGGTGTCGCCGCCGTCGGAGGGCCGATGATAACGCCGGAAGACGACCCCCTCATCGCACGGTGCTTCGGGTACACGATGGAGTCCTACATCGGCGCGGCGGGGATGAGGTACAGGTTCAAGCCCATAGGGGACACATGCGAAGCGGACGAGACCAGACTCGTACTATGCAACCTCACATGCAGGAGGGACGTCTACCTCAATGAGGGCGGCCTACGACCCGATCTCTTCCCCAACGAGGAGAACGAGTTCTTCAACAGGCTTGCATCAAAGGGTCACAGGATGATCTACGAGCCCAGATCCTTGGTCTACCACAGCAGGGCGTCGACGATATTGGGGGTGATCAGGAAGAACGTGAGCTACGGCCGCGGGAGGATGGAACAGATGATCATACAGCCGACTTCATTCAAGCCCGTTTTCGCGATGCCGTCGCTCTTTGCCGCGTATCTGTTATCGGCGGCACCGGTCGTCCTGGCTTCTGATTCGGCAGCATATTTAATGCCCTTGTTGCTATACTTAACCTTCACCGGCCTGGAAAGCCTCAGGAGCGCGGCCAAGAGAGGGGAACCGTTGATTTTCCCGATTATGTGGCTGCTTTATCCGACGATACATGTGTCGTACGGGGCAGGTTTCGTCTGGGGCCTGCTTATGCAGGTTCTGGGGCTGGGTAAGAGAGGGGATTCGGAGGTCAAAGTGAGCAGGGTGAATCTATGAGGACGGTCTTCGCATACATGCCTTTCCGCAGCGAGAGGGGATATATCACAGTCAGCCAGAACCGTTTCGCGAAGATGAGGGGCGACAGGGAGCTCATATATCCCATGATCCCTGCAAGCGGCGTCACCCAGTGGAAGGCCGAAGGCTACGACGTGGGTTTCGTCGACTCCATCTACGAGTCCCTCTCTGACGAGGAGTTTATTTCGCGCCTCGAGGGATTCAAGCCTGACCTCTTGGTCTACGAGGCGAAGACGCCGACGATAAAGGGAAGCTGGGAGACAGTCGGCAGGATAAAGGAAAGGCTCCCCGGCCTTAAGGTCGCCGTCTGCGGGGACCACGTCTCCGTCCTCCCTAGGGAGACGCTGGAGAACTCGAAGGTCGACTACGTCCTTACCGGCGGGGACTTCGACATCAGCATGCTCAAGCTCGCAAGGCACCTTGACAAGGGCTCACCCCTTCCCGCAGGGACATACTACCGCGAAGGCGGCAAGGTAATGGACACAGGCAGATACGAACTCCTCGAAGACCTCGACAGCCTTCCCTTCATCGACAGGGAGATCATACCCTGGCGCAACTACCACGAATCGTGGAGGCTCCACGACGAGTTCGCGTACATGATGGCCTCACGCGGCTGCCCGTACAGGTGCACCTTCTGTTCGTGGCCGCAGATGCTCTATTCGAACAAGGTCAGGTTCAGGGGCGTGAAGAGGGTCCTTGACGAGATGCAGGAGGTCATCGCCAAGCACGGGCTCAGGGAGATATTCTTCGACGACCACACATTCACCTGCGACCGCCAGTGGCTGATGGACTTCTGCAGCGGCATCAAGGAGAGGGGTATAAGGGTCGTTTGGAGCTGCAATGGCCGCGTCGACAACGTCGACCTCGAGCTTTTGAAGACTATGAAGTCGTCTGGGTGCAGGCTCATAAAGTTCGGGGTGGAAAGCGCAAGCCCGAAAACGCTGGAGAGGATACAGAAAGGATACACGGTGGAGCAGGTCAGGGCCGGGTTCAAGGCGGCGAAGGAGGCGGGGATCATGCGCCACGGGACCGTGATGATAGGCTACCCGTGGGAGAACCGCGAGGACATGCGCAAGACCATCGAATTCGTCAAGGAGTTGGACGTCGACACCGTCCAGTTCTCGATACCTATCGTGTATCCGGGGACGAAGCTGTTCGAGGAGGCGAAGAATAGCGGGTGGCTCCGCTATCCGGAGGGTGAGTGGGAGAGGTTCGACATGAGCGAGCCGTCGCTTCTGAACCCGAACATGTCCGCGAAGGAGATAGTCGCCATGTGCGAGAGCGCCTGGAAGGAGGTCTACTTCAGGCCGAAGTTCATATTCAAGAAGCTGTCCGCGGTCAGGAACGTTCACGACCTGAAGCTCCTGATCAGGGGGACGGCGGCGGTCCTGAGGGGGCATATGGCGTCTTTGGCAGCGAGGGACGGTTAGATGGACATGAGGAAGGCCCTGGCAGGAAACAGGGACCTGCAGATGGCATTCGTCCTGTTCATTCTCGCCTTCGGCCTCCGCTACCATTTCCAGGCAGGGGGCCTTTTCCACACGGACTCCGTCATCGAAGCCAACGCCGCGGAGAAGACGATTGAGACCGGAAGGCTCTACTACCTGCAGGGGGAGCTCGGCTACCCCGGCCAGGCGGTACTCAACACCGCGACCTATGCTGTATTCAGGCTCTTTGGGGCCTCGAACGCGGAGGCGTCCACGCTGTTCTCCGGCGTCCTATTCGGCGCCCTGTGTGTGCCGATGATATTCCTCCTATCGAGGAAGATCTTCGATTCAGAACATGTCGGAGTCTACTCCGCTCTGATGATGACGTTCCTGCCGGTGCAGCTGTCGCTTTCGACCTGGGGCCACGGCCACGGGATGGAGCTGTTCTTCATCATGCTCACCGGATACATCGGCATCCTGGCCGGGGAGAGGGACAGCCTGGGGCTGAAGGTCCTCACCGCAGCCTCGATGGGGTTTACGATGGCTATCAGGCAGACGAGCGTCCTTTTCCTTCCTGCCTTGTTTCTTCTGTACTTCCGCGCGAACAACCCCTTCGAGCTTAAGAAGAAGGGCAAGGCGCTCAGGATAAAGTTCAACCGGCCTAAGGAGGGCCTGGTAGGGGACGTGGCGATCATAGTCGCAGTCTCGTTCGCGGTCTTCGTCGTATTCTTCGTTCCGAAGATGATCAACGAGCCGGGATTCGACCTCGTCAGCCGGTTCAGGTCCGTGAGCGCGGAGACCAACGTCGGATTCAGCCTCTTCTCGCCGATGCTGATGCTATCGCTCATGTGGGCGACGGTATCCATGACCCCCCTCGGCTGGGTCCTCGCCCTCGTGGGGGCCTTCCTCGCATGGAGGGAGGACAAGATCAAGGCATTGGCCCTCATCCTATGGTTCCTTCTGTTCTTCCTGTATCTCGGCAACCTCATATCCACGTCGCCGAGGTTCGTCATACCGGCCCTCGCCGCCCCGGTCATCCTCGCAGCGGTCACGGTGGAGAAGCTCTGGCTGAAATACGACTATCTCCCGGTCGCCATCGTCATGGTGGTCCTCGTCGGCTGGATGTTCTCGAACATATACCCGGTGCTCGAATACAGGAGAGTCACATGCGGCCCGTGCGACTTCTCCAAGAGGATAGGCAACGTCACTGAGGCGAATGCCGTCATCATGGGCATGGATGAGACGATGCACTACGAATACTACGCGAAGCGGAAGGGAATCGGCCACCCATCCGGCTCGAGCCTAAGCGACCCGAAACAGGTGAGGAAGAGCCTTGACGACATCGAGGCGATGATCAGGAACGGAACGCCGGTCTACGTCACGACACAGGGCCTGTCATACGACGGGATGCAGGAGGGCATGCTCGCATACGACTCCGACCGCCAGGCGCTGATAAACACCCAGACTGGGAGGGACTACTCCAATGTGAGGTTCGACACGGGCAAGAGGCTCCTTTTTGACAGGAGCACCGACGGCATCTATCCCCTCGGAGGCATCTACTCCCTGGAACTGTTCGACAGGTTCTCAGCCCGCCTCATTTTCATGACCGACAACGAGGACTGGCACCACAGCTGCATAGAGAACAGCAAGTACAGGTCGGTCCTCTTCAAGCTGGCCTTGAGGAACCAGACAGGCTAGAGGTATTTTAGCGGCTGCGACAAGTAATCCCACAATATGATCGAGCTGGACGTCGACTTCCACATACACGGAAGATACTCGGGCGGAACGAGCGAGGAGATGAGCATACCGCTCCTTGCAAGCCAGGCCCCGCTCAAAGGCCTCGACGTGCTCGCCACCGCGGACGCGCTGCACGGCGGATGGCGCAGGCACCTCAGGGAATGCCTCACCGAATCCGAGGCAGGACTCTACAAGGCCCCGAATTCCCCGACCAGGTTCGTCATTCAGACCGAGGTCGAGGACGAAAGGCGCGTCCACCACGTCATCCTCCTGCCGTCGTTAGAGGCCGCGGATCAGCTGGCCGACGCGCTGAGGAAGAGGTCAGTCAACATCGACACCGACGGGAGGCCGAACGTCCGCATGGGCGCACCGGAGCTCGTCGACTGCGTCGAATCCGTCGGCGGCCTGATCGGCCCGGCGCACGCATTCACGCCCTGGACCTCGCTGTACAAGGAGTTCAGTTCACTCGCGGAATGCTACGGCGACAGGCTGAAGCGTGTCAGGTTCCTTGAGCTCGGGCTCAGCGCCGACGCCGACAGCGCAGACAGGGTGGCGGAGCTGTCCGGGCTGACTTACATGTCCAACAGCGACTGCCACAGCCCCTGGCCACACAGGCTCGGGCGCGAATTCAACCGCATCCTCGTGAAGGAGCCGACATTCGATGAGATCCGCAAGGCTATCTGCAGGGAGGGCGGCAGAAAGTTCACCATGAACGCGGGACTCAACCCCCTCGAGGGGAAATACCACGTCAGCGCATGCAGCCGCTGCTTCCTGAAGTTCAGATGGGCCGACGCCCTGAAGATGAACAGGCGATGCCCCGAATGCAGGGGCATCGTGAAGAAGGGCGTCGCCGACAGGATAGACGAGCTCGCGACCCATGATGCGCCGAGGCACCCGGAACACAGGCCGCCGTACCTGCACATCATCCCCCTTGCGGAGGCCATCGCCCTTGCGACGAAGACCGCGACCATCACGAGCAAGAGGGTGAAGAACCGGTGGGACGCGCTCGTTGCCAGCTTCGGCACCGAGATCGACGTCCTTGTCGACGCAGACATATCCGAGGTCCTAAAGGCGGACAAGGAGGTCGGGACCGTCATCAACCTCTTCAGGCAGGGCAGGATGAGGTACGTCGCAGGCGGGGGAGGGAACTACGGCCACCCGAGCCTCACAGGCGAAAAGGACAGATACTACAGGGGAGGCCAGAAAAAGCTCGGGGACTTCCGAACTTAATATTCGCATCCGACAATAGTTTCATCGATGAGCGCCAAAACCGCATACGCCGCCCTTGCCCTTGCATGTCTCATCGGATTCTCGCAGGCGACCACGACCACGACCACCACCATTCCGTTCCCGGGCACCCTCATCGTCGACTCAGTACCACGGGGGTCCCAAGTCACGATCAACGGCTCGGCCGTCGGCGAGACCCCGTACAGGAGGGACTGGGCGCCGGTAGACGTGTATAGGATCGTCATATCGCACCCCTACTACGAGGTCTACAAGAAAAAGACTGAAGTGATATCCTACCACACTACGATAGTCAACGCGACGCTGCAGCTTATAAGCATGGGCAACATTCTCGTCGACTCCTCCCCCCCAGGCGCATATGTGAGGATAGACGGCTTCTTCAGGGGCCTGAGCCCGTATATGATGAGGAACATCACGACAGGACAACACACGATATCGCTGGCCAAGCCCGGATACAACAGGTATTCCACGTCCGTCAACGTCGTCAACCTGAAGACCGCCATTGTCAACACCACCTTGATAGCCGTGATTCCCGAGACCACGACAACCACGATCATACAGCCCCAGGGGGCATGGTGCCAAGGAGCGGACATCAACTGGGACAGGACCGTAGGCGAAAGGGACATAACCATTTTCATAAAATATTTCGGCAGAACGGACTGCTACAGCGGCAACGGCTTCTGCAAAGGCGCCGACATAGACAATGACGGGGATGTGGACAAAGACGACGAGACGCGTATCATAAAGAACTACAAACGCACAGACTGCAGGCCGCCGCCCACGACGACTCTCATGGCCACGACGACCACGACACTGCCCAGGCATTGGTGGTGCTGGGGCGCGGACATTGACCGGAATGGATACGTCGACGGCGAGGACCTTGAGACCGTCATCGACAACTGGAACAGGGACGACTGCGAAAAATTCAACGAATGGTGCAGGGAATCGGACATCAACCGCGACGGTTTTGTGAACAGGATCGAGCTCGACCTCGTCAACTACAACAAAGGCAGGCTCGACTGCAACCCCCTGAACGTGACCGCAACGCCGAGAAGCCAATCTACGACAACCTCGACGGCGAGGGATCATCCGCCTGTGACGACAACGCTTAAGGGCTTTCAGCAGGTGACGAGCACGACCCTGGCGAAAACACAGACGACGGCTACGATGCCGATTCGGCCGGATGACTGGTGCGAATGGTCCGACGCCAACCGCGACTCCAAAGTCGACGAAAAGGACCTGGCGATCATGAAGGAATGGTTCGGCGCGAACGACTGCTCCCCCGAGGGGGGCTGGTGCGCCGGCGCAGACAACAACCGCGACGGAATGGTCGGCGAAAAAGACTCAAGCAGGCTCAACGGCAACTTCGGCAGGCACGACTGCACAGGCCGGGGGATGGCGACGACGACCATGACGATCCCTTCTGGAAGGACCGATGCAGGCTGCGGCGACCTCATCAGGAACAACGAAGAGGCGGACGTCGACTGCGGAGGTCCCTGTCCGAAATGCCCGAAGCCAGCCGTCGGCCTGAGCATCGTTGCGCCCTATGTCGCAGGAAGAGGCGAGAGCTTCGCCATAGTCGCCAGCATCACGGCCAACAGGACCGGGAAATACCTGATCATCATCGACATGCCGCAGGGGCTGAGCGAAGCCGGAGACTCGACAAAGGAGGTCTTTGTCCAAGGGGGGGGAGTTGGAATCGCCAGATTCGACGCCTACGCCGGATACGACACCCCATACGGCGACTATATCATAGGCGCCGACGTGTTGGACCAGGAAAGTGAGCACGTCGCCGAAGCGGCGGCCGCGATCACGATAGAGGACCCCCTGGTCCTTGAGACGCCTTACATGAGCTTGAGCCTCCCGAGAGCCGCCGAACTGAAGAAGACACTGGCAAATGCGCAGGAGTCGGCCCTGTCGAACCCCCTACTTATCGCCGCCCTGGCGGCAGGCGCGCTGATGGTAGTGGTAACATGCCTTGCCAGGGTCATGGCCGCGCCGCCTGCGGAGCCTAAATCCTGACGTAGTATCTGCCGCTTCTACATTCCAGATCGAGGCTCAGCTCGAAGGCATTCGAAAGATTTTCCGAAGAGACTACTTCCCCCTTCGGGCCCGCCTTCATGACCCGCCCGTCCTTCATCAGAAGCACGTGCGTGAACTCGGAAATTATCTCCTCTAGGTGGTGGGTTACGAAAAGGACCGTCAGCCCGGAACCCGTTAGCCTTCCGACCGATTCCAGGAAAGACTCCCTCGCCTTCATGTCCAGGCCGATGCACGGCTCGTCAAGGACCAGAAGCCTCGGCGCGGCCAGGAGCGCCCGCGCTATCAGGACCCTCTGGGCCTCGCCCTGGGAGAGCGTCCCGAACCGCTTCGAAGCAACGGACATGCAGCCCATGAGCCTCATCTGCCGCTTTGCATCATTTTCCTCCCCCTCCCCGGTCTCCTCATACAATCCCACGCTGTCGAAGCGGCCGGACTTGACGACGTCGATCGCGGACAGTCCGGGAGGCATCCTCGTCGAGAGGGCCGAACTCACCCAGCCGATGCTCCGTCGCAGGCTGCGAAGGTCGACGGAGCCGAGCATTTTGCCGAGGATTGACACATCGCCGGAAGTGGGCCAGAGGCGGCCGGATGCGATGCGCAGTATCGTCGTCTTCCCCGAGCCGTTCAACCCGAGGACGACCCAGTGTTCGCCCCCGTTCACCGTCCAGTCGACGCGATCCAGCGCCAGCCTGCCGTCGCCGAAATCCTTAGACACTCCCTGAAGACGAAGCACCTGCGGCATCATAGGTCTACTACCCTCTTGTAGCATTCGAAGTTGAAGGATATGTGGAGCATGCCGATGACAATGAACGCCAGAGTATATGACGCCTCGAACAGGCCGGAGGACCCGGATGGGCTCGCCCTGGCGAAATCCGACCAGCTGCCCCAGTATATGATTACGAGCAGGGGGAGGAAAAAGACCCACGCACCCTTGAACCGTTTCGAAGCGCGGGTGAGCCAATCCGTGATGAACGCGACGAATGCCACCTCGGCGGCGGGCCCGAAGAGGGCGGTGAACCAGCCGGTCGTCAGGGGGCTCGTGATCTGCGGGATACCCGCCGGCTTGGCAGCAACGATCCGAACAGTCGGCATTGTTATGTCGTCCCAAACGAGCGATAACGTAGGCGGATTCAGCCGGCTCACGCCGTGGCTGCAGGTGAAATACGTCATCCCCGAACGGCGGATGACAAGCGCGTCGAACCGAAGGACTGTCTCCGTGAATATGCAGTCCTTCGTGATGTACTGCGCGGCGTAGATGTGGGAGAACTCATGGACCGCCAATGCGCTGGAAGACACCAGGAACAAGGCCGCGAAATAGGCCAGCATCGACCGCAGGAAAACGAACGCCTCCACTGCCATAGGAGTATTCTAGGGCGGGCCCTATTTATAATTGGCCGCTCAACAGGCGGAAGATGATGCTAAGCGCCAGCTTCGGCCAGCCCAGGTATGGGAGGCGGATGAACGCGCGGCCGGTGACCTGGGCGGAGTTGACCGGGTATGAGATGTTAAGCCTGCTGTTGCACTGGTCGGAGCCTTCGTTGTGGTCGCCTTTGGTGATGAACAGCTTGAAGTCGCCGCCTTCGGGCAGGCGCGGATACGGGCAGTATCCCCTCCCCCCCTGGCAGGCCCTGATGGTCTGGATGTAAGGCTGGAGGGTCTGACCGCTGAAGCAGTCCAGCGTCCCCTCGACGCCTGAGATGCCGTAATCCTTTACGTGCGCGACACCCACTACCCGATGGATGATGGGGTCCCTGCTCGTAAAGGTCAGGTGGTCCAGGTCCCGCTCGTATATGATGATGTCGCCCAACCCGGATTCAGGATCCCTGACGACGATCATGTCCCCTACGTTGAATCCGCCGCTCATGGGAAATGCGGATATCAAGGCATGCGACATGCCCCGGTCAGTCATCCACGTAGACCAGCTCATGTCGCCGCTCTCGTGGACCATGCTCTCCGAGGTGACGACGACGAGCGGCACGAGCATGTCGGCTCCGAACAGAAGCTTCAAAACCGCGATGACGACGAGGACCGTCACGCCGACGTCGGCCAGATCCCTGACCCAGGGCGAAAGCCATCCGGGCAGAAGCCCGAGGAATGCCTCCCACCTCCGGCATAACGCCCTCCATGGGCGCAGAACCGGCCCCAGGAACCTCTCGAACCCTGATTTCCCCGGCCGCCCCCCGCCGCCGTGCCCAGAAGCCATCGCAACCATGAAAAACGCCCGAATGTAGGATGAATAAGTAATGGAACATTATATATGCCGAACGCCGCCTTTTATTGACATGTGCGCTAATGTATTTCCTATTATGGATTACGGACTATACGACTACGACAAGCTCCTGGAACGCGTCTGGAGCGGGCTGCCGGAGAAGCTGAAGAAGCACGACCGGTTCGAGATGCCCCAGGCCGACGCATTCAACGAGGGGAACGTGACGATCATAAGGAACTTCAACGACATCGCGCAGGCCTTCAACCGCCCAGTCGAGCACATCATGAAGTTCCTGTCCAAAGAGCTCGCAGCCCCCGCTTCACAGGACGGCAGCAGGGTGATGATACAGAGGAAGCTCAGGAAGCAGATAGTAGACGACAAAATCAAGGCATACGCCCAGGAATTCGTGGTCTGCCACGAATGCGGCAGGCCCGACACCAAGATCAGCGAACTGGAAAGCCAGAAGATAGTGAAATGCGAGGCCTGCGGCGCCTGGTGGCCGATGCGCAGGATAAAGTGAAGATGTTCTACGCCAAAGTCCACAAGAGGGGGGGCGAGGTCCTCATCGCATGCTGCGACGCGGAAATCCTCGGCAAAAGGCTGAAATCCGGGGAACTGGAGATACACATAGAGGAATCGTTCTATGGCGGGCAGAAAGTCGGCTCCGATGACCTCAAGAGCCTGATGAAGGAGGCCACCGCAGCCAACCTGATCGGCGACGAAGTCGTCCGATTCGCGCTGGAGCAGGGCCTCATCGAAGAGTCCGGAGTCGTCGAAGTCTGCGGGACGAAGCATGCGCAGCTGTACTGCGTGTGAAACACCGCCTACACGACGGATTTTTACATTTAACAAATGAAAAACATCGAGTTGCCTAGGAAGGTCCTGGTCGGAGAGGACGCCATCTACGAGATAGACGAAGTCGTCGCCGAACTCGGCCTCAAAGGCAGGCCGCTCATCCTGTGCGACACGACGACCAGGGACATAGCCGGCGACGCCGTCGCCGAGGAACTCGGCGCCAAGGCCACCGTCATCAACGACTTCTGCGCGTCGGAGCTTCGGCACATACACAACGCGATCAGGGACGACGACGTCGCATACGTCGTCGGGGTCGGAGGCGGCAGGGTCATCGATAGCGGCAAGGTCATCGCGTTCGAGAACAAGGTGCCATACATCAGCATGCCCACCGCGGCCTCCCACGACGGGATCGCGTCGCCGCAGGCCTCGCTGAAGGCCGACAAGCCGGTCACGGTCCAGGTCCACTGCCCGATGGCGGTCATCGCGGATACGAAGATAATCGCAAAGGCCCCGAGGAGGCTCCTTGCCGCAGGATGCGCTGACGCAATATCCAACTACACCGCCGTCCTCGACTGGCAGCTGGCCCATGAGGAGAGGAAGGAATACTTTGGAGACTACGCCAGCGCCCTCTCCATGATGAGCGCCGAGATAATCATGGAGAAGAACGCCCAGGTTTACAAGAACATAAGCATACTCGTCGAAGCCCTCATCTCCAGCGGAGTCGCCATCGGAATCGCGGGATCGAGCCGCCCGTGCAGCGGCTCCGAACACCTCTTCAGCCACACCCTCGACCTCATATGCGAAAGGCCGGCGCTACACGGCGAACAATGCGGGGTAGGTACGATAATGATGGCGCACCTGCACGGAGCCGACTGGCAAAAGGTCAAGGCGGCGCTGAAAAAATGCGAGGCACCGACGACCGCAGCCGAGATGAAGATACCGGAAGAGAAGATAATCCAGGCCCTCACAACGGCACACAGCGTCAGGGAAAGGTACACCATACTCAGGAAGGGCCTCGGCGCGAAGGAGGCTGAGAGGGTGGCGAAGGAGACGGGAGTGATTTGAGCCTAAAACTCTGATTTTTTGCCGAGGAGGTCATCTAATGTTCTCCCGCCAAAATACGGCTTTACGGCGCCATAAATGTGCGGCTTCTCCATTCTTGGTTCCTCTGCCTGTTTTTCCGGGGGCTTCCCCCTTCGCCGCAGGTACATGAGCTCGGCGGGGCGGCCCTCGCCTGCGACGTTGTGCGTCGAGGACTGGAACACTTCGAATCCCTGCTCTGCCGCAGTCCTCTTGAAGACGTCGATGAACTGCTCATGCGGCTGATATAGTCCGAACTTGGGTTCATGGCCGATGAGGACGCTGGCCCCTATCGGGTGGATGGTCTTATCGACGTTCAACCGCTCGAGCATCGCCTCCGCCAGCTGACGCATGTACTCAGGGGGCCACTGGGGGTTTGGATTTCTGACAGACATCTTGTCGCAAAGAACCCCCCTCTCCTTCAGCTCCGCCAATGCCTGCACCTGCGTGGGTGCCGAGTTGTAGTTCAAGCTCTGTCCTGTGGCCGGCAGCCCCAACCCATGCCATTTATCGAAGACCTTGCCCTCCAAGGCCTTTTGAGCCTGGCCGACCATGCCGGCAGGTATTTGGATGATTACCCTGATGTCTGGGGGGTCATTCGTTCCCTTGCCGTCGGGCTCGTTCGCGAGCGCTATAGGCACCAGCGTAAAAGGAGCAGGCCTATGCTGGCTCGTCACCTCGTCGGTCTTATATCCAGGCGATGAAAAATCGAGAAAGACAAACTTTGGTTTTTCACCCGTCCGGGGAGCCTTGGCAAGATAGCCGGAAAGCCCGGCAGGTGTGAAGCTGGCAGTCGCATAGTCCGTATATGCCTGCGCCTGAGGACCCGGCGGAACTAGCGCCCTGATGACGGCATACATCTTCGCCTCATGGAGCTCATGTGGCGAGACATCCGGGGATGGGACATCACCGGGAGGCACCTGCAAAGGCCCCTGCGAGGACATATACAGATATGGTATTGTTTCCTTTTTATACCGTGTGGGCGGATAGGATAGATATATATTTCCCAAGATACCTATTTTCTCAACATATGAGGACTCTGAGATCATGGCTTTCAGGAGGGAAGCTCCACTTCACGCTCATAGACCCCGACAAACAGCCTCCTGAGGCTGCGGGAAAGCTGGCGGCACAGGCTGAAGGATTCGGCTCCGATGCGATAATGATAGGCGGCTCCACCGCGGGACACGAGGTCACGGACGCCGTGACGGCAGCGATCAAGGCAGCATGCAAACTGCCGACGATACTGTTCCCCGGGACCGCGGCCGGAGTCAGCCGCCACGCAGACTACCTCTACTGGATGATGCTGATGAACAGCACCAACAGGAGGTTCCTCGTCGGCGAACAGGTGAAGGCCGCCCCGTTCATCAAGAAGCTCGGGCTCAAGCTCATCCCCATGGGCTACGTCGTGATATCGACGAGCGCGAAGCCGACGACGGTCGAAAAGGTCGGCGAAGTCGACAGGATAGGCGAAGAGGAGGTCGACAAGGCGGTCGCCTACGCGCTCACCGCCGAATACTACGGGATGGAATGTATCTACCTCGAGGCCGGATCAGGCGCCGACAAGCCGGTGCCGGCCGAGATGGTGAAGGCAGTCAAGGCCGCGCTTAGCATTCCCTTGATAGTGGGGGGAGGGATTAGGGACCCACTGGCCGCGAAGGCAGCGATAGATGCCGGAGCGGACGTCATAGTGACTGGAACGATTGCGGAGAGGGACCCGAAGAGGCTGGAGGAGATCGTGTCGGCAGTCAAAGGCTGATATTCCGGCTAATATGATGTTTTCCTATTCGAGCCTCTGGTGAACGTAAGGCCCCCGATGTCGGATACCCCGAGCCGATGCAGAAAACTGGAAGAGCCAATGCCCGGCTAGTGGCCAGGGAATGGACTAGTCGGTCTCATATTTGGTGAAGTATTTTTCCCATCTGTCGATGGCGAACGGCGAATGCTCGAGTTTCCTCACGAGCTCTTCCTCGGGTATCTCCTTCGGAGGTATCCTCGATTTGCGATCGCCCAGGCCCCAGCACTCCCACGCGTACCTTGAGTATACGTTGTCGGCCGCGGGTTTCCCTGCGCTGTCGAGGACCCGCCCGTTGATCTTCGCCCCCAGACAGAACGCGTCGCCCACGAGGGTAAGGTCCCCATCCGAGGTCTGGATATCCTGGCCTGCGCATATTTTTCCCGTCGTGATGTCCTTTGCGGAATATATCCTGCCTTCGTTGCACCAGATCATACAGCTGGGCCTTTCGGCAGTGGGTTTGTCACTGCCGTACCCCATGCCGCCGGTGAGGGCATTGATTCCAAGCCTCCCCAGTATCGCCTCACCTTTGATGGAATTCGCCTGCAGGAATCCGTTCAAAGCCATGACAAGCTGTCCCCGGATGTCTCCGTAGACGGAGATATTGTCCCTTGCCTTCACGTCCCCGGCATTGACGTCGCCGCGCCCCTCCAGGCTCCCCTCCCTGGCAAAGACGACGCCAAACGAGTCTAAATCGCCTGCGAACTGGATGCTTGAGGCCGAGACGGACTTGACATGCACAGGCCCAGTGAACGCCACCTTCCCAGCGGCCGCGACATCCCCCATCGCAGCGCAGGACTTGTCGAATACCGCGTTGATCCCTAGAGGAAGTTCGATCCCAACCTCGGGCGCATCGATCCCTCCCAGGACGATGTACCTCTGACCCTTAACCTCGACGTAGCCGTTGTCAAGAGCCTGCGTCTTTCCCCCGACTTCGACAGAGCCTGTACGTTTGATGAAGTGCACCAGCACCCTTCCAAGGCCCGGATATTCCCAGGCTGGGACTTCCCTGCTTTGGCCGCTTCCCTCACCTGGCGGCAGCGGCTGCGGCGGTACGCTCATATATAATATCCGGCAGGCACTGAATATATACAGTGATCGTCTGCATCGACTACGGGGCGGGGAATCTCAGGAGCATCGTCAACGGCTTCAGGAAGGTAGGGGCAAAGGTCGAGTTGACGGAAGACCCCGGAAGACTGAAGACTGCGGATGCCATCGTCCTGCCGGGTGTCGGCTCCTTCGGAGACGCCATGGAGAAGCTTATCACGTTCAAGCCTGCAATCCTGGAGGCCGTCGAAGCGGGTACTCCGTTCATCGGGATGTGCCTCGGGGAGCAGGTCATATTCGAATCCAGCGACGAAAGCCCCGCAGTCGAGGGCCTCGGCCTCTTCGAGGGGACGTGCAAGAGGTTCCATGCGAAAGGGCTCAAGGTCCCGCACATGGGATGGAACACGATAACGAAGGTGGGGGACTGCCCCATACTCGAAGGCACCAAGGACGGCGAATACTTCTACTTCGTACACAGCTACCACGTAGTGCCTAAAGAGAGGGGGGTTATTGCTGCGGAAACGGGCTATGGAACGGCCTTTCCATCCGTAGTGGCGGACAGGAACGTGTTCGCGACCCAGTTCCACCCCGAAAAGAGCGGACCCCAGGGCCTGAGGATACTCGAGAACTTCGTCAAGCAGGCGAAGAGATAGCGCCTTCCCCCGCGCCTTTTAAGGTTTTAATCGAACATATTCAACGGGTGGTTGATTTGTCTGTCAGCACTTGGACTTTGGCATTCGCCTTCCTGCTCCTATCATGCGGCACCGCCTTGGCAGCCATCACTGACTGCCCCGCAGGCTACAGGTTCGACCGGATGTCCGGCGTAGGCTGCGTCCAGGACAAATGCAGGGACGTCCCACACGGATTCTACAGCTACGTCGGATACTGCGTCTGCAGCGCATGCGGCGACGCCGGCTGCTCCGGAGACAAAGGCTTCGAGAAGGAATGCCGGCGGCCTCACGAAGACAAAAGCTGCCCCGGTTGCCTCTACCTGTGCATAAACCCGAAGGACAAGTGCCCAGGGGAGAAGGATGCGCAGACGGCCTCGGTCCCGCTGCCGCCGACGACGATAAAGGGGCAGAAGACGACGACCACCATCAAAGCCGAGGCCAACAATACCGCCAAGGTCAAGGGGAGGATGACCGCGTTCGGCAAGCCGCTGAAGTACGTAAGGATGTACTGCGGCGACGGGAGGGTCGAGGTCACGACCGACGAGAACGGCGTCTTCGAGTTCGAGGCCGTTGGCGGCAAGGCGGGGGAGGACTACGACTGCGAGGTCCGCTTCGAATACGTCCGAAACGGCAGGACCTACTTCCAGGTCCACAACCAGGACGACACCGAACCTGCGACATTGAACCACAAGTTCAAGCTCGGTGGGACGGACGGGGACATGGCCATGGAGAAGCTCCTGGCTGAGGACTCCGACGGCGGCGAGGCGCAGGCCGCCGTGTACATGCACATGACGGAGGCGCTGGAGTTCTACATCGACGGCCTCAAGGAGGACTTGGACTTTCAGCTGCCCTTGCACGTCCACAGCTTCATGCCGGACGACCCGAACGCTCCGAGGGCGCAGTACAACGGCGACAACGGCGAAAGCAACATTTACATTCAGACCAGGGACTCCGTCCAGGGAAGCCCCGACAGGCAGATGGAGATTTATCACGAATTCAGCCACTACGTGATGCAGGCCCTCTATGGCAAGTGGCCCTACCCGGAGGGGCAGACTGACGTGAAGGAGAGGAACCACGGCGGATTCATGAACCCAAGCACCTCCGACGCCTACGTGGAGGCTTTCGCATCCTTCATGTCGGTGGCCATGATGGAGGCGTACGGGCAGACCGTCCCCTCCGGAAGGGACGACTCCAAGCTGAGCCTGTCGCAGCTCATAGCAATCTACGGCAACGGGCCCGTATCCGACCTTGAGACCGACTACAAGGCCTGGGACAAGCAGGGGAAGATGGAGGAGTACGCCGGGGCGGGAATACTATGGGACCTCATCGACAACGAGAAGGGGTACAGGGAGGATGTGAACCCTGATCAGATGTGGAAGAACTACCTGGAGTGGAAGACGGACATGGAGGAGGCCAACGAATACACGAGGAGGGAGTACCCCGAAGAGCCCCTCATCGACATCCCGCAATACACGCGGCATGACATGGATACCGCCAGGCTCGACGACGACCAGGCCGAGCTCGACTTCCAAAAGGATGTCTGGCCAGTCCTTCGCACCTACCACAGCGACTTCTCCGACGTATACAACGACATCGTCAAGAGGCGTCCGGACCAGAAGACGGCAATCGACGACGTGTTCGTCAAGCACGGCTTCTTCGCCGATGACATGAGGGGCAACGGGCAATACGACGACTTCGAGCCCTTCGATGACGCCAACAAGAACGGGGAGCGGGACGACGGGGGAGAAGTTCGTGGACCTGTCGGCCGAGACGCCGCAGTACCGCCCAGGCATGGCAATCGGCTCCGCATCCAACTACCAGCGGCCGCTGAGGCACACGCCCCTGGAGGTCCCAGGGCAGTACGTCAAGGTCGGCAACGACGTCCCGTTCTACATGGTCGAGGTCATATTCCCCGGGAAGCCGCAGCTGACCCACGCCTACAGGACCCGCAACATGGGAGGGATGATATACCTAAGGGTCCCCCCGGCAGGCTACAACGCCACCATGGTGATACGCGGCGAAGGGGTGAAGACCGGACACCCGCTCGTCTTCCTGAGCGAGGACTTCAACAGGGAATACCCGCAATCGGCAAAGAGGGGATACTACATGGAGCACGACTTCAGGGTCACAGGCAAGATACCGCCGCAGCCGCCTATCCCTGAATGGGCAAAGAATAAGGATACGCCAGGCTGGCTGTGGCTCGCCGCAGGCGGCACCGTGATTGGGATGATAGTCACGGCCGCTGCGATATCGGCAAACATCCTCATCGCAGCCGCAGTTATCCTCATCCGAAGACGGAAGAAACGCTAAAGCGAATATCTCGCAGCTATCGGCATCCTCCTGCCTGAGCCGAACGCCTTCGACGTCACCTTTATCCCCGGCGCCGCCTGCCTGCGCTTGTACTCGTTCGCGTTGACGGTCTTCAGCACCCAATCGACGGTCTTCGCAGATAGCCTCTTTCGCACGATTTCGTCCCTTCCGAGGCCTTCGTCGATATAATGGGACAATATCCGGTCGAGCACCTCATATGGGGGGAGGCTGTCCTGGTCCGTCTGGTTCGACCGAAGCTCCGCGGAAGGCGGCTTCGTGATCGACGACGCTGGTATGATCGTCCTGCCGCGGTTGATGTTCCTCGCCAGCTCGTAAATCAGCGTCTTCGGGACGTCACTGATCGCGGCGAGGCCCCCGCTCATGTCGCCGTAGAGGGTGCAGTAGCCGACGGACAGTTCGCTCTTGTTGCCGGTGGACAGGACGAGGTGGCCGAACTTGTTGGATAACGCCATGAGTATGTTGCCCCGGATCCTCGCCTGGATGTTTTCCTCCGCGTGGTCCGAATGCAGGCCTTCGAACGCCGGGGCGAGCGATTCCAGATAGGCATCGAATGCTCCGCCTATCGGCACGACCATGAAATGGATCCCGAGGTTCTCGGCAAGATTCTGCGCGTCAGTGAGGCTGCCCTTCGAGGAGTAGGGACCAGGCATCGCGACGCCGAGGACGTTCCCGGCACCCGCAGCCTCAGCCGCCAAAACCGCAGACACCGCGGAATCCACTCCGCCGGAGAGGCCGAGGACCGCCTGCCTAAATCCGCATTTGCTCATGTAGTCCCTGATCCCGAGGACGAGGGCCTGGCGCAGGCTCGTGATCCTATCCTGCGGGACGTGTATGGACGGCCTGCCCGCGGCACTGGTGTCTATGAGGCGTACACACTCTACGAACGGAGGCGACACGAAGGTCGGCCTACCTTTCGGGTCGAATGCCATGCTCCTGCCGTCGAAGACGAGCTCGTCGTTCGCGCCCACCTGGTTGACGTAGACGAACGGGATCCCGTGCCTCCTCGCGTGGGCTCCCAATGTCTTCACCCTAATCTCCTCCTTGCCTAGCTGGAACGGCGACGCCGAGAGGTTTATTAGAAGTGTCGCGCCTGCTAAGGCAAGGACGGTTATCGGATCGACCGGGTATCTGCGCGCCTTCGAAACCGGCGGGGCGTTCCATGCGTCCTCGCATATGGAGATCCCCAGGATTTCGCCGCCGAGCCGGACGGTCGATATCTTCTTAGCGGAGCTGAAATACCGCCCCTCGTCGAAGACATCGTACGTCGGCAGGAGTGACTTGTGCTGGACGAAGACGAGCCGCCCCTTCCCCGCCAGTATGGCGCCGTTGTAGAGGGATCCGTCCACACTGACAGGAGCGCCGAAGAGGATGTGCTTCTCTGTCTTTGCCGTAAGCCTGAGCGCCTCCCGCACCGCCTTCTGCGACCTTTTGAAAAATCCCTTGTTCTGAAGGAGGTCCTTCGGCGGATAACCTGTCAGAAACAGCTCCGGGAAGACCACCAGGTCCGCGCCCGAGGACTTTTCGAGTGCGGCCCCCATCTTCGCAAGGTTCCCGTCTAGATCGCCCACGGTCGGATTCAGCTGCGCAAGTCCAATCTTCATCTTACTCTTGTCATAGGGTTTCTATTAATTAATCATTGGAAGAAACAAAACCTCCCAGTCAAAGTTAATAAACCGGGAGCAACATAAGACAACGGGTGGATAACTCAAGTAGAACCCGTGGCCACAGCATACACGAAGTGAAGAGGATGAATTGGAGGCCACAACAGGGCATGTATAGGAGGATATATGCCGAGGGTTTTTCAGCCTATTCTCTGAGTCTTCGAGACTTATCTGCGGCATTTATCCGCTCTGACCGGGTTGTACGTTGCATAGACGAGGGAACTCCTGGAGGGATTAGGTTGGCTGGACAAGGCATACTCCTTGGATTAGACAAAACAGTGGACGTCTTACGTGACGCTGAAGTGGAAGGTGTAACAGCCCATCAAGGCTGCGGCGCATGCGGAATATACGCAAAAAACGCAGGTCTTGAATGCAACATAACAGACAAATATGGTGTTGAATGGTCAAAAAAGCTGGCTGAAGCCCTGGATGTGCACTACAAAGGCCTTATCTTAGGAAAAAACATGCTAAGGCCAAAGGGGAGACATATCGCTAGGATCACATATTATGATGGCAGCGGCAGATTCGACTGCGCAAAATCCCGAGGCCTACCGCCCGGATTTGTCATAAGCAGGAGATACCTGGAGAAACACTACGAATATGCCAGGCAGGAGATAGAGATCAGCATCTCAATAGCAATGGGGCCCCATGGATTTGGAGAAATGTTGACAAAAGAAGACCCCTACATGGTTGTGGCCATCGGCGACCCGCAGGATGACACCTTTTCGGTAGAAAAACTCAGAGGTGAGATAGAGCACCTCGCAGACAAATACGGCGGAAGAGTCAAGGTTGACGGATTCATAGCTCCAACTCCGGGAGAGGATAAGACTGCATGACGACTATAATTATGGGGATTTGATTACCCCAAGTGTGATATTATTTCTTTTTTTTCCTCCTTTATGGTCTTTGGCTCTGGAAATTTTTTACTTCTCCGGTTACGAACACAACAATGGCTTTGACATCCCCTGTTTCTTCCATCTCACCTAGAATCTTATTAATCAGCTCTTCATCTTTTTTACGGTCAAGCCCCAACTTTATCCAACCTGGTTTCCTCTATCTTTCCATTAGATTAACCATCGGGATTATATTTAAATATCAGGGGACTGACGTATCAGCTAGCTAAGGGGACGAGGAACCTTCAAGAGAAGAGGCTAAATCTGTCCAGCGAAGCATGGTTCCTGTTCTCCAAGGAAAGCTAGACATACAACCCGAAACAACGCCATAGGCGGAACAATCAGTAGGTCCTACACTTCCTCTTCTTAGCCCATTCCTCGAACAGCTCCTTGCACTCCTTCCTCAATACGCCGCCCTCTATCTCGACGGGGCTGTCCCCGCCCCACTTCATCTTCCTGTTGGAGATGGTGAGCTCGTTGAACCCCGCCGATTGCGCATCGAGTATGCCGTCCCCGTAGACGATCCTGCCGACCTTCGCCCAATGGCATGCGCTGAAGCACATCGGACACGGCTCCGTCGTCGAATATATGGTACACCCGGACAGGCCGATATTCTTGAGCTTCCTGCACGCCTCCCTGACTGTGTTGACCTCGGAGTGGGCTGTGGGGTCGCATGTGCCCCAAACGGTGTTGTGGCACGCCGCAACGACCCGGCCCCCCTTGACTATACATGAGCCGAACGGGGTCTGGCCGGCCTCTATCCCCTTCTTCGCGACCTCTATCGCCTTACGCATGAACCTCTCATCGGATGCGGAAACCATAATAGAGTATGAGAGTAATAAAAGAAATAGGGGGAGTGGACGCCTATGCGTCCACTACCTTCGTGTTCGCAATCTTGTCCCCGAACCTGAGGCCTTCCGCGTCGACGAACGGCATAATCAGCTCGATCATGCCCAGTATGGGAACGATGAATGTTATGTTCCTCTTGACCGAATCGACGTACGAACACGGGCTGCCGCCCTTCATGACCTTCAAGCCCATCAGCTTCTTTCCGACGCTCCTGCCCGAGCCCATCCCGTCCCGGACTAGAAAGTAGCCGAACGCCAGAATCATGGATATGCCCATCGCCCCGAACGACAGGATCATCGACATCGCCCCCAACGAGTCGCTCATCGAAGCCAGCACGATGGACAACACCATCGCCCCGCCGATGATAACGCCCACGATGACGCCTACGAGGACGCTGTCGATAATATACGCCACGACCCTCTTACCGATAGATGCTTTAACCATATTACAAATCACCTCTGATGGATAGAAATCCGAGCCAGAGTATAAAAACCGCCCATACACAGAGCGATTAATATATTCCGGACGGGATAAAGTACCATGGTCGCCAAGGAAGAGGCCGTCATGACGGCCCTCGTCGCAATAATGGGCATAATGCTCGTTCTGCTGCTTTTAATCCCCTCGGCCCTATTCGTGAATTCAGCCGAAGCCGTCCTCAACAGCGTATGGTACATTGTCCTGCCGACTTCGTCGACGACCACGACCACATCATCCACCATCACGACCACCACGTCGTCCACCACTACCACCTCGACGACGACATCGACAGAATCCACGACCACTACATCGTCATCAGAGACCACGTCATCCACTACGACCACGACCCTCAAAGGCAAACGCTGCAATTCCGAAGCGGACTGCGGCGGATTAGTCGTATCGGAACTCAAATGCAAGGGGAACACGATATGGAACTACTCGACGACGTATACGTGCGTGAACCGCGGCCACCCGGACAGCTACTGCCTCGGCAAGCCGAAGAACACAGCCGTATTAGCCTGCGACATCTATGAAAGGTGCGAATACGGCCGCTGCATAACCAAATACCTGAACGAATGCGACTTTGCCTGCGACGACGAAGGATACGGCATATTCTACTGCACCAACTACAACTGCACCTCCCCAGACATACAGATGCCGCTCACCAAAGGCCCCTGCAGCGAACACAGCAGAAAATGCTGCTGCACAGACGAAGACTGACCCGATTACATCTTTAGTCCTCAATTTTCGGCCTTAGCCTTGCATAAATCGCTCAATGCTCCGATCATACGACTTCTCAGCATCTTTATCAAAATAGCAGGCCGGCAGCTCATTCCGCTTCCGATGATATGCCACGCACTCGCAACACAAACCCCTCCGCTCACACGGATACGTGCAATTGCAGGCCTTCAAATTCAAGGCCCTCCTGCATTCCATACAAAGAAAAAGGCGGCCGGCGAATATAAAACCCCAACGATAAAGACCAAAACCACGGCCCACAGAGCATCGGAAAAATAATGCCCATAACTGCGGGTAACCAGCCCAAAAGAGCGATTACCCGCAACAATTGCGGGTAATCGGTGTTATCCGAAATCACGGAGGGGCAATATATAGTCATTGTTCAGATATCTTATTGGTGTGTATGCACATTAAGAAAAAAAATAAGGACCAACGGGTTGAAGAATTTCACCAAAGATTTAATGATTCTTTTCCAAAGATTTGGGAAGGGTATGATACTCGTTCATTGACTGATAGGACATATGGTTTATTGATTGTTCCGGAGGAGGGTGGAAAGTTTAGATTGGAAAACATGACTCCAATAGTTAGAAGTTTATTTCAACGAATATCACAAATCTGGGAAGTGCCTATTGAAGAGTTATTACCATTACAGATTTCAATAAAACACAAGAAAAGTGTTGGTGGACGCTATTCTCTCACCCATAACCTTATCAGTGTGGCGGATTATCCTTACTCCAAAGGGCCAGAAAAGCTAGTACATGAAACAAACAGCTTAGAACACGAATTAATTCATTCTGCCCTTGCCGTAATCAGTCCGATCTATTATAGTGTTGTTATAAATGAACATCTAAAAAGTAGAATTTTGGATAGAGATGAAAAAAGAATTAAAGATTATTGGAGATTATTTAAATTAAGTAAAAATTACTTTTGTCAAAGATGGAGAGAAAATCCTTATATGGAGTCATTAACAGATACAGCATCGACCTTTCGGGGATTACGTTTATATAGTACGTATGAGCTTGCTCTCATTGATTTTATGGATGGATACGGTATTGATGGAGTGATAGTATTATCAGTCCAAAAACCACCCCTAAAAACTAAAAAAGAAATTATTGAGACAGAAGAGGAATATTTACGACGGGGATATCTACAAGAACCTAGTGAGAGAGAAGCTGGGAGACTGACTGATGAGGGTATGATATTCCTAAGAAATCAAATACCTCAGACTCGAATAAAAAGAAGATTGAGATTAATCGAGACAAATCAAAAAAGATTACGGCTAAGGGAATAATAAGAACTATTGCCCCTCCGCGACTCTACGCCCCTCCTTTTGGAGGGGCTTGCCTCGCCCTTGCCGGGCTCGGTCGGATAACGCAGGGCTAAACGGCAATTCTCTGCCCCTTGTCGGGGTACGTGGTTGCCCAAATCCGCCCAAAAGTCACTCTGGCGGCGTTTCCTCGGCGGACTTCGTTTAGCCCCAATGTTATGCGCAATCGGCTCGCTGCGGCGAACTGACTTTCGAAGCCCAAACGACCCAAACGATTTTATTGCTAGAGGATGTATAGATAAATGTGAATCAAATATTGCCTTCATTAACCCTGGTATTACTCTTTTGTGGGTGTATTGGTTCGGACACAAATCAAGGAATTACTTCAACGACACATAGATTATCCTCAATTTCTACAAGTACTATTCAAGTGAATTTATCTTTGATCCCTAAAGTTATCGACTACCATGGATGGTATATCTTCAATTGTGAACCCTCTGAAGAGTATCCTATAAGGATATCGAATAGGACTGAAACAATTTCTGCTGGAATTGAGAATATAACAGCAGTAGCAAGAAAGTCGAAATTCAAAAGTTGCACATTTGCGGATAACGACGTCATCCTCTGGGACATGAAAACAGATAACTGCCTGACTAGGGAAACCAGCAAATTAGTGTATTTCGGAGCTAAACCGTTTAACGTAACGGGTTTCTTTGGTGAATTTGAAAAAGACGGATATGACACCTTCAAAAAGTTTTATGTCACTAAAATCCCTGATCACTCCTATGTTTGCTGTAATATATGCTGCAACATGAATAGCTCTTTCTATAGCAAACAAAAACAGTGCTTCTGGTATAATGAAGATGAGTCGAAAGTATTGCCAGCTGACTATATCTTGAATCATTCTTTTACAGAATAATATTTTGGGCTTCGAACCCTGGGCTTGTCGCCCAGGGGCGCATAACGTGATGGTAGTAGAACTTTTTCTTTAGGCAAATAGTTTATTATGGGGCTTATTACCGTCTATAAGCCCCGGGGAGGTGAAAAATATGGATCAGTTGTTTTGCGGGTTGGACATACACAAGGAAAAGTACACCGGGTGCATCATGGATGCCAGGGGAAAAGTCGTTCGGGAGAATGAATTCCCCGCCAGAAAAGACGCTGTTGAACGGTTCGTGACAGGGATACCTAACACCCATCTGACAGTAGCCGTAGAAGCCTGCGGAATGTGGCGACCAGCATACAGAAACCTAACAACACTCGGATACACAGTCAAACTAGCTAATCCCCTAAAAACACACCAACTTGCCGCAAACAAAAAAACAGACTGGGGCGACGCCAAAATACTCGCAGACCTGCTGCGAACCAACTACCTGCCCGAAGTCTACATACCCGGCGAAGAAACACAGAAACTACGAGACCTATGCAGACACAAAAGCAGCATAACCAGGATACAAACACAGGTAAAAACCAAAATAAAGACGAATCTCATTCGGGAAGGTCAAACCTGCCCCAAAAACCTCTGGACAAAAAAGATGCTAACAGCCTTCAAAAAACAAAACCAGGACCAGAACACCACCAACCTCCTGAACGTCTACGACACCGTACACGCCGAAGAACAAGAAGCCAAAAACCGGATAGAAAAAATAAGCCGCAGCAACCATCAAACAAGTTTGCTGATGAGCCTGCCCGGAGTAGCTGAATACTCAGCCCTGTTCATCCTGGCGGAAATCGGAGACATAAAACGATTCAAAACACCCCAACACCTCATCAGCTACTGCGGACTATGCCCCGGAATCTACCAATCCGGCAGCAAAGAACACACCGTAGAAAAACACGCAGTCAACAAATGGCTCAAATGGATACTCTACGAATCCTCCGGGAAAGCTGCAACAATCGACACAAGATTCATGAAACACTACTACAAAATCCAAAAAAGAAAAGGCATGCAAACCGCCAGAAGAAGCACCGCCCGGAAAATGGCGACCATCATCTGGCACATGCTCACCAACCAGGAACCATACAGGGAGGTGGCATAAAAGATTAAGTTCTTTACTTCAGTTGAGGGCACGGGCACCCCCGTTTAGCCGCTAAGCCAACCTCACCCGAGGCTGAAGCTTCTGTAACGTGATTGGGGGCTCCGTTTACCACTTACCAAATTGCGCCCAGTGAGCGCCGAGGAACGATTGTGGAACAGCCCCATGCCCTCAAAAGATTAATAAGATAGAGGACTAATAAAATGTAAACACACAGCCAAAAGAAAAAGTTCTAAGGAATGCGGCTAAGCGGGCGTTCGTGATCCCTTGCCGGGTACGCGGCGCCCCAAATTCCCGCCAAAAGTGGGTCAGAGGCAGTCCATCGCGGGAACTTCGCTTACCCGCGATGTTATACGACATGCCTGCCAAGTTAAATAGTTTTCATTATTATATCTAATAACATGGTCACGCAGCATATTTCAACCAGAAATCCTTTAGCAGATAAGATAAGCTTAGGAGAGGTGCGTCAACTCCAACCACATTTAAGTGCCAGAGTGAGTAAACCAAAGATTCTTTTAATAGATGATGATGAGATATTGCGTGATCGACTCCAAATGATTATGGTGCGACAAGGTTGGGATGTTGATTTAGCCGCTAACGGTATGGATGGTCTTGAAAAGTACTCCCCAAAGAAGTATGATGTTGTAGTGTGTGATAGAGAAATGCCAGGAATGTCTGGGGATACTGTTATTCCAGATATAAAGAAAACATCCAACGGTGACCAGGTAGTAATAATGTTGTCAGGTAGACTACCGTCAGATGAAGAGAGACCTAGAATTGGCGCAAATGAATACGTCCAAAAACCACTAAACAGGGAAGGAGAAGTAAAAGTCCTAAGACTAATTGAAGGGTATATCAAACTAAAACAATAACAAAAAAAACTTGGCAGGCACGCTCGCCCCTTTCAGGGGCTCGGGCTCACTGCGGTTCGCCTCGTATAACGTACGGCTAAGCGGGAATTCTCTGCCTGCGGGTCCGTGGTTCCCCAAATTCGCCCAATTGTCAGTCTGGCGACGTTTCTTCGGCGAACTTCGGTTACCTGCCATGTTATCCGAAACCATGTGGGTTCTTGCCTGGTATGTGTATAGGGCTGCCGCTATAATAAGACCTTCCAGAATTTTACTTGTTTCTTTTTTCGTGGTCAGTACTTTGTGAGTCGTCTTCCGACATTCAACCATTCAGGCTTGGTTAGCCTACTGTACTGATCCGTCCAGGGATCTGATCCGCAAACAATCTGTAAGGCTTGATTAGCCTATTCGGATAAAAGCGGCTACCAGTTCCTGGTATGTTTTGTTTTCTTTGAGCATCCAATAGTTCCTTGTGGCGAGTTTCTTCGCCACAACAATAATCGCCTTCTTCTTCCCCCTCTCCCGAGCTTTCCGATCGTATAATCTTCTGAGTTCCTGATTCCACCTTACCGCTATCCAAGCAGACTGGGTATACACCCACTTCAACCGGTGATTGGAATCCTTCCTTATCGCACCCAGATGCAAGGTATTCCCCGACTGACGTACCGACGGCACCAGCCCACAGTAGGCGATGTACTGTTTGCAGGTGGGGAACCGGTCTATAGTGCATATTTCCCCAACGATTAGGTTAGCCCCGTACTCCGCTATTCCAGGAGTTGAGTCTAAAAGCCGAATGCTCGGATTTTTCCCGGCATTCGCTGTTATTTCTTTTTTCAGACTCTTGATTTCATCATCTACGCATTCAATGATCCTTTTGCGACGTTCTATCTGATGCTCATACGATGCAGTGCGTGCCTGAGTCAACAGCCTACCCCGCAATCGACCAAGACTATGCCTGTCCCTGCTTACAGACCGCAACTCCCTCTGCTCTTTCGTGGGGATATAGATGCATTTCAAATACCCCGCCCGAAGCAGATCAGCTAACTTAAATGCATCTTCTTTATCGGTTTTCTTCCTGCTCAAACCGATCTGGGGATTCTTTGAGGGGTTGCACACGTACACCTGGAAACCGACCTCCGAGAATAAGTCCGTAATCTTCCACACGAAACCTCCCGCCTCAACCACGACTTTGACAATATAGCCTTCGAGTTTGCCTTTGACAAACTCGAATCCCGCCAAACATGTGGGCGTTTTACCCTCCCAAACACGGTTGCCTTCCTCATTCAAACCGCAGAAAACGCACTCTTTTTTATGCGCATCACATCCAAGATAAACCGTAGGGTTCTCCATAATACTCCTTAATACTCCTCCTTTAGCCGCATTACACGGCAAAAGGCAAGAACCCTACATAGTATCAATTTTCGAGCTGCCAGACAACTCTTTTTAATGAAATTGCAATAACCTACATGATAGATGTAAAAGAACGTGGCAGTTTAGTCTATGAAGATAAACCTAAGAAGCACAACATACTTAGAGTGTTATTACAAACAAACTTTATTTTTGAACCGTTTGAACCATATTTTAAAGTTTATTCTACTGGAATTCATTGTATCAAACCAGATAAATTCTATGCGTGGAAAGATTTTGATAAAATAGAAATCCTTCGTAGTGTCTTTTTATCTAATGGGGGAATGAGACCATATGATTTGAAGTTAACAAGAGAAAGCAGTCAAGTTGCATATATGCGGACAAATCTTATAACAAAAGATTTAGATGAATTCAATACCATCATCAAGACTCACGCTGGAGAAAATATTAAAATCGAAAAAAAGATAACTATCTAAGTATAGGGGCAGTTCGAAAACTCAAGCCTCGCCCTTGTCGGGCTCGGTCGGATAACGCGGGATTAAGCGGGCGCATTCGGACCCTTGTCGGGTGCTCTGCGCCCCAAATCTGCGCAAACGTCAGGAATAGACAGTCCTTCCGCAGACTTCGCTTAATCCCAATGTTATCCGAAAGGTTGGAGCTGCCTTACGACGAAACTCGCTAAAAAAAGGGGGGCCTACAATCCAAAAAAATGAGGGGGTAGCCCTCTGCGCGTCAGCGCGGCATCATTCCGCCTATGGTCATTTCGAGGCCCCATGATGCGGCGAAGAAGATTATCAGGGCGAGGGGGAGCATTATGATGACGTATTTGAATCCTTCTTTTTCTTCGCCTTTGAGTATGAGGCCCATGATCATGGCGCCCATAATGCAGGAGATTGAGATGGATATTACTGCGTATTGTTTTATGAATTCGGTGCTGATGCTGAGGCCGGTCATCTTTATCGGCATCTTGGCTGCGCCGTCGAAGTTTTTCGGCATTTCTCTGGAGATCATCGCCATGTTCCTGGCCAGTAGGTCGACGAGGAATGAGGACATGGCGAAGAGCATGGGGGCTCCGATGGCTATGGCTATGAATATGAACAGGACATACATGAGGACGCTCGCGCTTATCTCCTTTTGGATGATCTGCTGGTCCCTGAGGTCGTCCGCTGTCTGGTCGAGCAGGTCCGCGAGCTGGCCGCCGGATTTTATGCTGTTGGTTATGAGCTCTACTGTGCGTGACAGGTCCGTGGATTTTATGTGCAGCGTCATTCTGGAGAGGGCGTCTGTGAGGTTTCTGCCCGCCATCGTCTCCTTGCCCACGCGCCTGATCTCCTCCTCCAATGCGCCGAATTCCGGGCGGGCGGACATGAGGAGGGCCTTGTCGGTGGTGAGGCCTGCGCGTATGTTTGAGGACATGAGCTGCAGCGCGTCGGGGAGGGCGGTCTCGACCTGGCGCCCTTTCGCGCTGACGTTGAGGGTGAGCCAGATGTAGATGAGAAGCTGCATGGCCGTAAATGAGACGGTGAACATGACGAGGGGCATGGAGAGGGGCCATGGGGGTTTTAGCCCGTTTGTGGCGATGGTCAGGAGGAATCCCGCGACGATTCCGGCGGTTATGGCGAATCCTATGAACGTGTCGGGGTTGGTTTTCAGCGTCGAATACCCGACCATTTTGGAGTATTTTTCCCGCATGCCCTGCGGCAGCACCCTTGCGAGGAGTTTCAGGAAGGACATTTTACGAGCCGAGTAGGTTCGGCCTCTTGGATTTGATGAGGCCGAGGAATATGAATTGGAGGAATATGATGCATATCATGAGGCCCCAGAAGATGTTTTCGTTGGCGAGCTTGTCCATGTTGGGGAAGAATGAGAGGATGATGAGCATCGTTATCCCGAGGGAGGGGGCGATTACTGCGACCATCATGTACATCATCGACAGGGGGTTGAGGATGCTCTTGTACCTGTTGATTTCCACAAGCTGCTCCTTCGAGAGGGATTTTATGACGTCTTCGAGGTTTTTTCCCACGTCGCTGCCGGATTTGAGGCTGTTCACCATCTGCCAGAGGGCGCGCCTGAAGTAGATGCTGGGGTTTCTGACCGCCATCTCCTCAAGGACGTCCTTGACGTCGCGTCCTGCGCTGACTTTTTCGACGACTAGCTTGAATTCGTCGGCGATCTGCCCGTAGTTGCCGATGGCGACGGACGCCATGGCGTTGAATATCGGCACGCCGGAACGTATCTGTATTAGCAGGGTGCGCAGGGCGAACAGGAGGTTGCGTTCGAGGTTCTTGACCCGCTTGTTGACTATGGACTGGGGGTAGACTATGAGGTACATGAAGAACGTGCAGCCCAGGGCCCCGCCTATGATCAGCCCGATCGAGGGCGATGACCCGGGTTTTAGCAGCAGGAGGCCGGTGATGAGGCCTCCGAGGCCGATGAATATAAGCAGGGACGTGAACGCGCAGAAGGCGAGGTATTCGCGGTGGTTTATGCCGTAGGATTCCTTGACGCCGGATTGTTCGACGATGTTCTTCATGTTCGGGAACAGGTGGGTGAGTATGTCTCCGACTCCTATGAATATCCGTGAGGCGTTCCTCAAGAGTGTTGATGACAGGAGGGGTATCTTGACTGACGCCATCAGGATATATTATGATCCAGGATTAAAGAAAGGCCGGAAAGCGGTTTCTGCGGGTTTTTTACGGATATTAAGGTGTTCTCCAAAATATTTGACAGTGATAGAATGAAGGGCAAAAAAGCGGCGGGCAAAAGGAGGGTTGGGATGAAGAGGGGCAGAAGGAAGAAAGCGATACAGGCGACGCCCATGCAGAGGCTTCTTCTCATGATAATCTTCTATCTGCGGATGCTGGAGCATTCGATGGAGAAAAAGAAGAAGAGGCGCAGGGCCGAGAAGGCCGGCAGGAAGACTGCAAGGCCCATTGTGAAGGGCGGGGGGGAGAGTGGGGGGAAGGCAGCCGAGAATTCTTCGCTAAAGGGGAGGCGGACGCGTTAGTTAAATATTTGGTCGTCCAATACCTATTCGATGGAGCGTGTTTCCACCGGTGTTGGGGGTTTGGACGATCTTATTGAGGGCGGCATACCGGTCGGATTCAATGTTTTGGTTTCGGGCCTGCCGGGCACTGGCAAAACCATCTTGGGGCTGCAGTTCATCCATGAGGGTGTGAAGAATGGCGAGCCTGGCATCTACGTCAGTTTCGAGCAGTTTCGGGAGGACATCATCAAGCAGGCGGAGCAGTTCGGGTGGAGCGACATCCGCAACGAGAAGCTGTTTTCGCTTCTGTCCATCAAGCACAAGGACATCCAGAGCTTCATGGGGTATCTGAGGGATGAGGTGGCGGCGAAGAAGGCGAGGCGCCTGGTCATCGACAGCCTCTCAGTCCTGTCGGTCTACACTAACATCCTCGAGGACACCGAGCAGACGAGGCTCGTGGAGCTGTCGATGGACCTGCATTCCAAGGTCCCCTTGGACGCATACCAGCTGAGGCGGCAGACCGTGTACCACATCCTGTCGAAGATCAAGTCCCTGGGTGTCACGACTCTTCTCATCTCCGAGCAGATGGGGCCCGATGGGGGGAGGGACGAGGTCAGCGAGTTCGTCTGCGATGGGCTGATCTATTTCAACAAGGTGAACGTCGGCAACGACGTGATAAGGAGCGCCCTTGTGGAGAAGATGCGCCAGACTAGGATAAACGCAGGCAATCACACAATGGATTTCTCCGCCGGCGGGATCGTCGTCCAGTAGTCACTGGTCCGTTATGATGGCTTTTGGGTCTTCGTCGTTGTCCACGACATTCATGAGCGTTTTTCTGTCGATATAGTAGCGATTGAAGACCTTCCCGACGTCGTTGATCTGCCGGACCTTGTGGCTCACCATCCAGGCGAGTATCGACCGCTTCTGGTTGATGTCGTCAACGACTTCCGCCCTGGTCAGTCCCGTGTGCCTGTAGAGTTCCGTGAACAGGCGCATGGGTTCGACGTTGGGTATTATCTTGTCGTCGCGGGCGTCCCAGCGGTAGATGATGTTGGGTTTGTACCTTATATCGCCCGAGTGCCGTTTGTCCTCGTCGACGAGGAATTCGCCGACCTCGAAGATGCGCCTTATGCCGCGTCGTCTGTCGCGGAACATGACGACGTTGAGGTGGACTGCCTCGAGCATCGTGTGGGGGATGTCTATGGGGGGGTTCGTAATCCGCGTTATCGTCTGTTCGCATGTGTCGGCGTGGATGGTGCCGTAGACGCTGTGGCCTGTGTGCATTGCCTCGAACAGGACTTCCGCCTCCCTCTTCTTCCTTATCTCGCCCATGACTATCCGGTCGGGTCTCATCCGGAGGGCGTTGACTATGAGGTCGAGCATGTTGACTTCGCCCTTTCCTTCGGGGTTGGGTTCGCGGGTGGTGAGGGGGCACCAGTAGAGGAATTCCGGCAGCTGCAGTTCACGGGTGTCCTCTATGCTGATTATCCTGTGGTTGGGGGGTATGAACGGCATCATTATGTTCAGGAAGCTCGTCTTCCCCGAACCGGTCCCCCCGGATATGAGGATGTTCATCTCGTATTGCATCATGAGCCAGATGAGGGCGAGGACGTCGGGGGACGCGGTGCCTGAGTTAATGAAGTCCGTCGCTGTCCAGGGGTCGCGGGCGAATTTCCTGATGGTGATGGTGTTTCCCTTGGTGGCGATCGGCGTGAGTATCGCGTTCGCCCTGTCCTTGCTGACAAGGTGGGCGTCCAGGAGGGGGTTCAATGTCGTTATTTCCCGCCCTACGCGCCGCGCTATCGTGTTGGCGTAGTTCTGTATCCGCATCTCGCTGACAGGGGTGATGTTGGTCAGGAGCCAGCCCCACTTCTTGTGGTAGACCCTTATCGGCTCCGACGCGGAGTTTACGATGATCTCTTCGAGGTTGGGGTCGGAGAGGAAGTATTCTATCTCGTCGAGTCCTAGGAGCTCGTGGAGCATGCGGTGGACCAGGTGTTTTTTGACGTCTTCGTTGAGGCTGCCCAGTTCCTCGTTTATGATGGTGTCGGCGCTGTTAGAGAATTCCTTCGTCAGCTGGCCGAGCTGTTTGGGGTCGAGTATTTCGCTGGTGCTCATCTCAACCCCGGATATGAGCCGGTCCTTTATGTCGTCCATGAGCGCGATCGTAGCGACGTCGAGTTCGGGGAGTATGAGCTTGTAATGGGGGACGAAGTCCTTCATTACTATCTGGACGGGGGTCTTTATCCCATCGGCCTCCAGCTCATAGCTGTCCAGCACTTCGGCCTCCTTCGCTTCCTTATCTTTTTTTTCTGCCATCTGCATCATCCGTTTTTACCGGTTTTTCCGGGGCGTTGTATGCGACTTCAGGCTCCCCGATCGTCGGGTATCGGAGTTCCAGGAGGCTGTGCTCCTCCAGTATCATCGCCCAGGCTTCGAGCTGGGTCTTGCTGACCTTCAATTTTAGCGACAGTGCGTCGTTGAGCTTCAGCTTGCCATTGCTTTTGACGTAATCGTAGAATCTGTCGATGTTCGTCTCTATCTTTTTCCCCTCCTTGACGGCTTTTACAGGGATCTTGTCCAGCTTCTCCGGCAGGGCCTGTATTGGTTTGTGCTCCTGTTTGAATTTTTCGATCCGTTCTTCCTTGGACATGGGACCGCCCTGCTGGGGGATGATGCCCTTAAGCAGCATCCGCTGGTTTTTCAATTCCTCGAACCTTGCGGCCTTGCGGGGGTCTTCGCGGCCTTGTTCCGGCGCGGTCTTCTGCATGGCCTTTCTCAGCTCCTCGAACCGTTTCGCCTTCGCAGGGTCGAATACGAGGTTTCTTGCGAAGTCGACGAGGTTGAGTCCTCCGCTGAGTTTCTCGACCCTCCGCTTTTTCATCTCCTTCAGCACCGTCATCCTTTCTTCCTTGGCTTTGGGGTCCGGGCGGTTGAACATGCACGCGAGGTTCGAGAACATGTATCGTCTCTCCTCGGGAGGGGGGGTTGTCGTCTTTATCTTTATCTTTAGGGTCGAGAGCTTTATCGGGGTGGTGAGGAGGTAGTTGATGTTCTTGATGAGGGACTCGTTGAGGTCTTCCTCGGACAGCTCGTAGATCTCGAGGTCTCCCCTGGTGCCGCAGAATTTCTCCTGCATCTGTCTGAGGGCTTCGTCTCCGTAGAGGATCTCGACCGTGTCCATGTGCTCGAATGAGGATGCTATGATGTCTCCCTTGTCTATGAGCAGGCCTGCGGTGTACGATTTGCCCTGGATCTCTCCGAAGAGGCGTATGACGCCTAAGAAGTCGGTTACGAGGCTCTCGCACACTTCCTTCAGTTCGGCTTCGGTGGCGGGTATGACCTTCTCGCCTCCCTGTATCGGGGGGCTTTTCGGTTCCAGGTCGGTTTTCTGGGATTCCGTCTCCTTGGGGGGCTGTTCGGCGGGCGGCTCCTTTTCAGGCAATGGCTCAGATGCAGGTGCCTGATTTTCCCCCGTTTTTTGTGGCGGGGCAGGCGGAGGTTTTTCCTCCCTGTCGGGTTCTTCTGCGGCTGTTTCCTCCGTGGAGGGTTCCGGGGGGCGTTCCTCCTGTTTTGGGGGGGTTTTCATGGTTCTGCCCCCGGCGGCGGATATTTCAGCCGCCCTGAAGAACCGCCGTTGTATGGTTATCAGGCCGTTGTCGCTGAGGTATTTGATGTATTTTTTCAGGGCGGCCTTGTCAATTTCTGTGGCTTTGGCAAGTTCGCTTTCCGTGACGGTGCCTCTGGTTTTTATCTCCTCCAGGATAGACTTTAGCCTCTCGGCGCCGGTCTTCTTTTTTTCCTGTACACCCCCCAGAAGTCTGGCCTTGATTTCTGTCATCCTAAGGAGTTTAATGATTACCCGGACGGGTTAAAATCCGAGTACTATGAGCAGGTGACGTTTACGTCATCTATGTAGAGGCCGGCTCGGCGTATATTCCCGTCGGACCTGAGCCGGTATCGTAACCGGACATTGCCCCCCCGGTAGGGGTCGAGGGAGTATGTTTTCTGTATCCAGCCGTTCTGTGACTGGTCGGATACGGTGTTGGAGTAGACGCCCAGCCGGTCCCAGTTGATCCCGTCAGACGATGCTTCCACGAATCCGCGGTCCCCCTTCCCGGTTCCGGAGTTGTAGTATTCTATGCTGTATTTGACGTGGAACAGGAGGAGGGGGGAGGATGATGCGGGGATGTATATGGGGGGGCTTAGGAGGGTCCCGTTCATGTTGTTGGCGTAGTTGCCGTTGAGGTTTGTGGCCCAGCAGTCTGTCCCGGAGTATGCGTATTTGCCGTCTGCCGACAGCCATGTTGGGGTTCCGCGCTCCCAGTCCTCGTTGGCTCCGTCGTGGGTCCAGCCGTTGTCTGAGTCTTCCATGTCGTCGAAGAAGCCGCATGGCACGCTGCTTGAGCTGCTGGCGGAGCTTGAGCTGTAGCTTGAGGTGCTGAATATGCTGCTGGAGGAGTAGGACGACGAGCCGGCGATCGACGATGAGGATGTCGACTCCATGGTCGAGGGAGCGGCGGGGCATGAGGGGCTGCCAGGCGTCAGCGTTACGGAGAGGTTGTATGCGCCGTTTTCGCCGTATACGCTGTCCGAGTCGAGGGCGACGACGTACGTCTGGCCTGCGCCGACGCAGAATGCATTCTCGTAGTTGCGTTCCATGTCGAAATCGTGCTCGACCGGGATCGAACAGCCCCTTTCGGTGTAGTTGTATACGACCATGTCTGTTTTCTTGTTCCCGGTCGGGGTGGCTGTGCCGTTGAATCTCACGGTTAAGAGGCCGTCCTGGGTCGGCGTCACCGAGTAGAAGTGCCATTCGGTGTCGTTGTATCCGTAGTTGAGGCACGTTGCCTGGGTGTTTTCCGCTATCGGCTTGGGGCTTTGGTAGTCGCATGTCCCGCAGTAGTCGCTGTCGGTCGGGTCGCACGATATTATGGTCCCGCATTCCGCGAAGCTGCCGGCGCATGATGGGTCGAGCCAGTCCGGCAGGCCGTCGAGGTCCTCGTCGACGTCGTCCACGCAGGATTCCGATATTCCGCAGCCGGTGACGTTCACGCATGAGGTGTCTACGGAGTATATGCTCGCGTGCGGGTCGTCGAAGCGGAAGTTGTATTCGTCGAGTGAGCAGGTGCCGATGGCAGCGCAGCCGTACGTTCCGTTCCAGTAAAGGTAGTCGACCCAGGATGCGTTTGATTTCACCTTGACGTCGTGGTCGTCGAGGACGTAGGGGTTGACGAGCGTCTCGACGCCTATCAGGGTCGTGTTGAAATGTAGCATGCTCTGGTTGAGGTATTTTTCTCCAAGTCTAAGGCTCCCGTCGAGCCTGTCGAAGAAGCTCGGCCCGTCGAAGCCGCCCATGAGGCTTGCGTTGCTTGCCTGGTAGCAGGTGGTGTTGACCCTGTCGGACGGGCACCCCAGCAGGATGTCGTGTATGCCGCAAAGGCCGCTGTTCCTCAGCTGTATGCATTCGCCGTCCGCTATGTCGCCGCCGGCGCATGACGGCACCCTCCTTGGCGGGCTCCTTGGAGCCTCGTCGTCTATGTCTCCGGTGTCCATGAGCCATGGTATGGTGACATCGCATTTGTTGATGAAGCTCTGAGGATTGTTGGGCCCGTAATCCAAGACGCCTGCGAAGTGGTTGGGGCTGCTTGCGTTGAAGCAGTCGCCCTCGTATGCGTTGCAGCTGCCGAAGCCGCCGTCCAGGACGAGGATCTGGCCATTGATGCCGGGGGTGTTCTGGCAGTATGTGTCAGCGTCCCCGATATCGGAGTCGAAGACGACGTAGCCGGAGGCGGTCCCGTTGCCCGGCGAATCGGGGTCAGCGCTGCATCCGGCCTTGAGCTGGAGGATGATCGGGACGGTGCAATTCAGCATGTATTTGTCCATCTGGCCGCCTGTGTAAAGCGGGAAGAGGGGGTCTTCGAGGCCGAGGATGGACGTAGCCGACGACGTCGTCACGCTGTCGCCGACAAAGTAGCAGACTTTGGCCTCGTCGTATACCTTGAACGTGCTGTTGGTGAACGAGTGGAAGGTCCACGGGTCGCTCATCGCCAGCTCGACGCTCTTCAGGTCTATGCTGACGTTGAAGTGCATGTCCGAGCCGTGGGTTTCGATGCGGGTTATCCACTGGGAGAGGGTGTGGTTGGCCATGTACGAGACGTTCCTGCCGTAGAGGGTGCCGCAGACGGAGAGCTCCGCGATCGCCGCCTCCGATCCGTTGACTGCGAAGGCGAACTTCGAGCAGTCGAGTCGGCAGGTGGAGGTGCAGTTGAAGACGTACCCGCCAAGGGAGCTGCCCTTTTCCACGACATCGCTTAGGGCATAGATGGCTGCCCTGCGGCCGAATATGACGAGCGCCCGTTCCATGTCCTCCCTGACGTCTTCGACGAAGTAGTGGAGTTCGTCGCAGCGGACCTTTGATATCGTGTCCTGGACCTTGGTCTGCGTGGACGTGTAGTAGTATGCGACGAAGAGTATGAGCGGGACTACCAGCAGGACTATCGATATCGTGAAAAACATCCCTTTCCGTTTCATATATATCACATCCACACTATGAGCTTGAATTTCGCCGGCCCCCAAAGGGACTGTATCCCGCTGGCCTGGCTGAGTTCGAATTCTATCATCGCCGGGTCGAAGAGGAGGTCGACCTTCCCGTTGCGGTCCAGGTCGAGCTGGACGAGAAGTCGGTAGATGGCGTCGTTCATCGCGTCGTCGTCGGCGTAGTCTATGCTGGCGTTCGTGAAGTAGCATGATTCCGAGCCGTTGTAGGACGACGGCAGCGGGGAGGTGAACGATGTGTCGTCCTCGAACTGTATCGTCCAGTTGCAGCCGATGTTGTCCTGGAAGACGTCCCCGTATCCCGCCATCGTGTGCATCCGGAGGGTGTATATCGCCTTGTCGTCGGGAGAGCATCCCGTAGGGGAGCTTGAGCTGTTGCCTGTCCGCACGTATATCTCGTTGTTGACGTCGGATTCCACGTATTCGACCGGGATGTTGACGATAAAAGGGTCGCCGAGAACCTGATATCCCGAGCCCCATGCTCCGAGGTTGTATACCGTGTCGGGGGAGCCGCTCGATGCGAGGGTCACGTAATCCGTCCATTGGGGGCCGGAGTATGAGGTGACCTTGGCGTCCGAGACGACGGCCCCTGACGGGACTGCGATGTCACCGGTGCAGGAGACGGTATCTGCGAACCTGCATGTGGAGCGCTTGAGCGACACTTCCCCGTATGAGGACCTGTTCTCCGGCTCGAATGTGAACTCTATGTAGGAGATCGGGTCCAGGACGCTCTCCTCGAAGGCGCCGCCGAACACGATGGACTGGCTCCTCGTTGAGGAGTCAAATATCTGGGTGGAGAAGTTCAGATAGCATGACGCCGCGGCTGTGGCGTTCCCGCCGGGGCAGTAATCGCCCTCGCCGCATGTTGCGACGCCCATTAGCGTGGTTTCCGCGGTCAGGCATCCCACCGTCGCTGGGCCGAAGCCGATTGACCGGATCTCCGCGCCGAGGTCGTTGTGCGCCCGCTTGGCGGAGCATATGGTGTCGTATATGGCGGGATAGCATGCGTTGTTGTAGCAGTCCGACGGGTTTCCGCCGCAGCTGTCCGTCCCCGTCTTGCTCGAGCAATTGCCGCCGCAGCTGTCGCATGTGTACAGGCCGTGCCCCTGAACCTCTAGGTCGTCTATCATCACATGCTCCCTCTCGGAGGTGTTGTCGGTCCTGCCCATGAACTGGAGGGTCAGGTTCTCGACGGTCGAGGGGATGAGGGCCCAGGCGTTGCGCCATGCGGCCTGGTTCCCGTTGCCGATGTTTGGGTTCGTTATGTTGAAGACCGTCCTCCAGCGCGTCCCGTTCCAGTACAGGAACGCCAACCGGTCGGTCGATTCCGTGCTCTCGTAGCTGTACCAGACGCTCACATTTACGTCGGTATAGTTGGATATGTCGATCTTGGTCCTGTTTAGGACGAGATATCCCGTGAAGTTGCCCCAGATTCCGAGGTAGCTGTCCCCCGTATGCGCGCCGATTGAGCCGTTGTCGGACATGCCGAAATAATAGCCCGTGGACGCCGTCGTCCTGACAGGGTCAACCATCCAGCTTGACGCTTCCGATGCGTCCTCGAAGCTCGATGTGAATATCGGGCCCCTGCCGTAGCTGCACCCGCCGCAGTTCTTCCCCGCGATGCCGTCGGTCATGACGATGATGTATGCGTCCTTTCCGGGGTCGCGTTCGGCCTGCAGGATTTCGTATGCCAGATTTATGGCGCAGCATATGCATGTCCCCCCGGAGGGGCTGTTGGAGTAGCTGTTTATCTGGGCGATGAGGCTCGCGTTGTTCTGCGCGTCGGTCAGGTGGTACGGGTTTCTGCCGTCGGCTTCCGCGAGGTCGTCGAAGGATATGAGCGCCATCCTGTTGCCGCTCCTGTTCATGACGGTGTTGATGAACTGCTTGTCGAGGCATTTCGCGAGGCTGATCCGTCTGGTGTCGGCGTCGTAAAGGTTCGGGCTGTTGCAGTCGCGGGTCGTGCCCGAAGTGCTGTCCGTGTATCCGATGCGCCAGGCCATGCTGCCGGAGACGTCGGTTATCAGTACGACGTCGGCGTTCCCCGACGCTATGACCTGGCTGATGTTCTTGGAGCCGAACCTCAGCGGCACGGTGTTCATGCTCAGCGATGTCAGGTCCTGGGGGAATCCGCCGGACGAGTAGATGAACCCCATGGTCAAGAAGTTGCTGTCGGATATGTTGACCTCCTGCCAGTCGGGGTCCCCTCCGCTTGAGTTGAATACGGTGATGTCGCCGATGTCCAGGAATGTGGAGTAGTTGCTCTTGTACCGTATCCTAGCATCCATGGACTGAAGCCTCCCTGGCACGTAGAAGGAGTCGTAGAGGTTGATGATGCCGTCGATTCCCGGGAAATAGTACCTCGACATCTTCACAGCCTCGTCGGTGTCCATGGTGTTTGTGTTGTACAGGACGTGGATGTATCCCCCTCCGACGTACTGTTCGCTGATGTCGGAGCCAGTAAACCTGATCTCGAACTCGTTGTCCTCGCCGGGGGAGATGAGGGGTGAGCATCCCGCAACGCAGCCGCTGCCGGTGCCGGAAGGCACGGGACATCCGGTCTGGGAGCGGTCCCTCAATGTAGCAGACATGTCGCTCGATGAAACGGGGGAGAAAGATCCTGCGAGCTGGTCGTTGATGTACAGGTCGTAGTCCGATGGCGTGTTCACCTCAAGGCAGCAGCTGAGTATGTCAGCGTCTGCTGGTATGTCGCGGACGTAGACTGTTATATTGCCCTCCCCCACGAAGCCCCCGAAGTACGTATACGATGAGGTTTCCTTCTCCTTGATGTTGTTCAATGCCGCCCTGGCGACGTTCCCCCGGGTTGGAAGGCCTTTGCCGTATCCGACGAGCAGGCGGGTGGAGTGGGTCAGGGAAGTCGACGAATCCAGGGGGATCCGGCTGATGTTCTCCGCGACGACATCGTCGTCTATCGTGATCCGGTAGCCGACGTTGGGGGGGAGGATGCGCTCCAGGTAGGACGATAACGTTAGGTTGGCGTTCGCGAAATGGCCGCTCGATCGGTTGCCGTCCGCCGCAGCCCACTCCTCGCCGACATAGTCTAGGACGCCCTTCTTGTTCAGCACGTCCAGCGCGTCCTCGGATACGTAGTGGAGCCGCACCATGCTGGATTCGGAGACGATTGACGACGTCTTTACGATCCCGAGAAATGACGCCATGATAACCAGGACGAAGGTCAGCGCCACCACGGCGTCCAGGATAATGGCATACCCCCTTTTCATTTCCACACCGTCAGGTATAGTCTTGTTATTTCATCGTTTAATATCGTCGTCCGAAGCACCGTGATCCGCTCGGTCTCGTTGACGGGCGGGCGGCCGACGTAGGCGGGCGTCCCGTTCACGTTCACGGTCGTCCCGTTGACGTACGATATGTTCATCATGAAATCGTATCCGCCGAGGCCGAGCATATGCAGGTTGCATTGATAGTTTTTCTCGGAGCCGCAGAGGCCGGTCTCGTTCGTGCTCATGTAATGGACGAATTCCTTCACCTTCAGTGGGTGTAGTATCCTGCTTTGGTTGGCCAGGCCGAGGGAGGCGACATTCGACCGGTTCCAATCCGAAGGCACGCCCGGCGTCCTGACGAGCGTCTCCGCTGCGTTGACTGCTGCGTCGTTCATCTCCCTGATGCTTTCGGCCCGCAGGACGTCCCGTGTCGTCGTGTCCCAGAGGGAGATCATCATGGCGAACGCAACGGCAAACAGGATGAATCCGAGGATGAACTCGCCGCTGAACATCTGCCCTTGATCCGAATTTGGCTTCATGATAGGGTCTCGTTCATCCCGTTGTCGGATTCGATGCTCTCGTTTACGTCGCCGAGATAGTCGACGGCGAAATATGTGAAGTTGTTGGCTTGCAGGTTGAATTCCAGGGTTGTAGTATCGCCCGCAGCAAGCCCCGCCGTGACAGCGAATGATGTCGAGGGCGTGGAGTTGGTCTGGAATCTCGTCCTGAAAATACCTGCGTCGACGTGCGCGTCGTTCACTACGTCGATTGTGGTCTTGCCAGGGGTTCTGACGACGGTGTGAGGAACGACTCTCAGATTCGGGCGGTTGCAGGTCACCTCGATGCCTTCAGAGCCGTAGAATATCCTGTTTTTAAGGGTGTAACCCTTGTCGAGGCAGTATATGGTCACGTTCGTGGGAATGACCTTCGTCGTCCACGCGTTGTCCTCCCAGACGATCTCCAGGACATTGTTCCTCGCAATGATGTCGTACTCGTATCCGCCATGGATGCGCTCGGGAATCGAGACGTAGGCATAGTATCCCGGACCCTCATCGTTTATCATGTTGATGTTGTCCCTCATGCTGACACCGACCCTCTGCGCGTCGATGAGACTTTTTACCCTCGAGGTCTCTGCGGTCTTGTCCATGACCATCAGGACCACGATTAAAAAGACCACCAGGATGAGTGCCACGCCGACGATGAGCTCGATGCCGCTCTGCCCCCGACCGCTGACGCTTCTCATCTTCACTATTAATATGATTTAGTCGCATCATTAATTAACCCTATGAGAAGCGCCCCATACCTCGCGATCCTACTAATCCTGGCACAGAACGCCGCGGCCGCAGACTGGCCCACGTTCAGGGGGAATTTCCTGCGGACCGGGGAGAGCGACGCGGAAACCTGGTGCAACATGAGCGACTTCGGAGCCCTCTGGGACTACCAGACGGGGGGCCAGGTCGAGTCCTCGCCGGTGATATCAGACATAGACATGGACGGCATCAAGGAGATCGTGTTCGGATCCGCCGACGGATACGTCTATGCCCTGGATTATCAGGGCGAGGTTGAATGGAGGTTCAAGACCGGCGGGCCGGTCAGGTCGTCGCCGACCGCGGCTGACGTCTTCAAAGACCAAAAGACCGAAATACTCATCGGCTCCGACGACGGCAGGCTCTACCTCTTGGACAGCCGCGGAAGGCACATATGGAACTTCTCCACGGGGGGGCCTGTCAGGTCTTCGCCCGCACTCATCGAGACCGACCCGCAGTCCGACAACAAGATAGTGTTCGGATCCGAGGATGGAAGGATATACGCCCTCAACTCCAAGGGAGTCGAGGACTGGTCGTACAAGACGCTGGACAAGATCGACTCCTCGCCAGCCATATACGACATCGACATCGACGGGAAAGACGAGATCATCATCGGTTCAGCGGACAACATCATCTATGTCCTGAAATACCCCCCCTACAAGGTCTGGCAGTACCTTACGAAGGGGGACATTAGCGCGACCCCGACCATAGACGAATCCGGGAGGATAATCGTCGGCTCCGAGGACGGAGTGATATACAGGCTGGAGATACAGTGGATGGGCACTGCCGAGACGAGGAGGGTCCGGGTAGACGATGTGTGGGGCACCGACACGATCAGCCTGAGCGGCCTCGGACTCCTGTGGAATCACACGATCGACAGTCCGATCAGATCATCCACGGCGGTCGGGGACGTGTTCCCCGAAGGAGGATACGGGCTGGCAGTCGGAGCCGGCGATAAAAACCTCCATTTCGTCAACTCCGACGGGACGGACAACAGGACGTATACGCTCAGCAAGCCGATCGAATCCTCCCCTGCGCTAGCCGACCTCGACGGCGACGGCACGATCGAGGTCATATTCGGCAGCAACGAAGGCAGCTTCTACATCGTCGACTACCCCGGCGTCCGGAGGTTCAGCCACGATACCGGGTCCGCGGTCAGGTCATCGCCGGCGGTCGCGGACCTCACAGGCGACGGGTCCCCGGAGATAGCCATCGGCTCAGATAACGGAAAAGTCTACCTATTCGGGGACAGAAGGGGCAGGAGCATAGGGGTAGGCGACGCACTCTACCTCAAAGCCCTCGAACAAAAGGGAGTCGGCAACTTCGCGGAAGCCATACCCCTCATCAACCAGGCCCGCGAGATATACGCGAAGGTCAAGTACATCAGGGGCATAGACAAATGCGACGACCTCCTGGAGAGCATCGACTCGGACAGGATCCTCCAGGACGCGCAGAGACTCTACGAGCAAGGCGACTTCGAAGACGCAGGGCAGCAGCTGCAGAGGGCGGCCGAAACTTACAGGCAGGTAAACGACACGGGGGGGATGGACAGGAGCGACATACTCTTCCGCAGGATCGAGGCCGAAAAATACTACCTCGAAGGAAAATACTACTTCGACAGCGGACTGCACTCCAACGCGTCGGTATACATCGAAGCCGCAAAGACGTTCTTCAGGAGCCTGAACGACACCGAAGGCATCATTAAATGCCAGAATCTCACAGTAATCACCAAAAACCAGGACAATGCGCAGACGTACTACGAGGACGGGATGAGCGCGCTGAAGGAAGGCAGGCTCGATACCGCCAAGATGCTCCTCGGATTCGCGAAAAAATCGTTCGAACTTGCGGGAAGGACCGAGGATATGGCGAAGATTGACAGGACCGTAGACACCATAAAAGGCGATGAATCATATGCCGCCGCGGCCGCAGCCCTCAACAGGAGCAGCTTCGAAAACGCGACAGAGAACGCGAAGGAGGCCATGAAATGGTTCGAGAACACGAGCGCGGAGGGATTCGAAAAATCGCTGAAGCTCTACCAGAAAGCCAACAATATGTATGAGGCCAATATGCTCTACAACGACGCGGAATTGTACTGGAGGGGGGCGTATTTCAAGAAGGCCGCCGAATACGCGGAGAACGCGTCAAGGAAGTTCAACGAAAGCGGAGACTATGCCGGATATGCCAAGGCGAGGAAGATCATCGACAACTCGAACAAAGCCCAGACCCCGACGACCTCATCCTCGGGATGGATGAATTCTACGGTAGTAGTCACCATCGCGCTCCTCATCCTCGCAGCAGCGATCATACTCAAGAAACAGCCGTCGACAGTATCAATGCAATACAAGCAGATGCCGCAGGGACAGTACAGGCCGATTCCGCCGGGGCAGCTGCCGCCGAGGATGCCAGGCCAGCCTCAGAGGCCGCCGATGCCGCAGCCTGGATACAAGCCGCAGCCTCCAGGTAAATTCCCGATGCCGCAGATGCAGAGACCACTTACACAACCGGTGGCCAGGCCGGCCACAACGCAGTCGGGCCCCATGAGACCGATGCAGCCTAAGCCGCAGACAACACAGCCGATGCAACAGACGCCGCCCCAACAACCCAAACCCCAGACAATACCGCCAAAAGCCCCGCAGACAATACCCCAACAACCCAAACAGCAGACAACACAGCCGATGCAACAGACGCCGCCCCAACAACCCAAACCCCAGACAATACCGCCAAAAGCCCCGCAGACAATACCCCAGCAGCCGAAGCCTCAAATACCGCAGCCGTCGGCCGGCTCAGGCAAGAAGGGCATACGCCACAGGATAACCCTCATACCTAAGGATGAAAAGAAACCGCAAGAGCCAGTGAAAACGCCGCCTCAGGAGCCTCCCGCACAGACAACAAAACCCCCGCAGGCCGCAGAGCCGAATCAGCCAAAGACCCCGTCACCAGCCGAGAAGCTGATGCTCAACATCACAAGTTTCGTGAAGAAGAAGACTAAGCCTTCTTGAAATACGGGCGGTATGCGCATCTACCACAGGCGAGGCATCTGACCACAAGCCTCCGATTCCTCGGATCCAGCCTGCGGCGGGAATTCGATAACGTGAAATACGACAGGCACCCGCGGCAGTACCGCAGCCTCAAAACAGGCGGAAGGCGCAGATTGAAACGGAGACATATCCTGTTCGCCAGCCTCACCCTCGAAGACGCTGAACCCGGATCGCCCCCAGACGCCAAAGACTCGGCCTGGGCAAGAAGCAACATGACGCGTTCGAGCGCAATATCCCTCTGCTCCCCCTTATCCCTCGAGCGGCCCATGGATTATTTATAGCAGAACAGGAAGATAATAACCATGGCTTCGAAAGAGGCGCGAAAGGTGGCGACATCGGAAACCGACCTGCCAAATCCGCTGAAAGAAGACGACATGATCGGCCCCATACCCACTCGTTTCAACCTCCTAAACGACCATGCTGCAAGATACACCCCCAAAAAGGCCTCAAGGGCTGTAGAGGGCAAACGATGAGCGGGGAGATGCTCATCGGGGTCGGGGAAATGTTTGAAAGAAGAATCGCATCCCTCCCATTCACCGACGAAGGCATACCCTCCCAGGAGGAGGCCCAACTCACAAAAGACATATGGAACGCACTGACGAAGGAGGAGAGGAAGGCCATCCTCGAGCACACAGCCGAAATGGTGGCTGAGGACCATAGGACAACCAGGGATAAGATTCCGGACCAGACGCCGTACGCGATGAGGCTGACGCACAAATACCTGAAGATGAAGGCTAAGTGAGCTTGACGCAGCCGCCCTTAGCCAATATGACCGTATCCTCGAACCTGACGCCGAACCTGCCGGGCAGATAGACCCCGGGCTCGACTGTGAACACCATCCCAGCCTTCAGACGCATTCTATTGTCGGGGTTGAAGCTCGGATTCTCATGTATCTCCAAGCCGACGCCGTGGCCGCTCAAATGATGGAACTTATAGCCTTTAGCCTCGATCCGCCCGTCCACGAACCGATGCACCGAAGACGCATACATCCCAGGCCGGATCATGTCTATGGCCTCGTCGCGCAGGCCCTTCACGAACGACATCACAGATCGTTCATCTGAGGAGACGCGGCCGGCTGCAAATGTCCGGGTCATGTCAGAGAAATATCCGCGGCAGACGGCGCCCAGGTCGACAACGACCGGACCGTCGCCGATCCGCCTGAGAGACGCCTTCGCATGGATGTCAGCCGAACGCCTGCCCGATGCAAGAAGCATGCCGCCCTTGAACGGAGGCGCCTCCGACCCCCTCCTTCGGATCTCGCCCTCTATCTCCGCAACAGCATCCAACTCCCGCACGCCCACGCCAATGACCTCACGCGCCTTCCGCATCCCTGCCTTAGCTATCCTGCAAGACTTCCTTATACACCCGATCTCCCACCTTGTCTTCACCGACCGGGCGACCTTGACCAAGTCGCCGACGAACACCGGCTTATTGGAGGCCTTCCCCATGGCCTCCTTCTGGTCCGCGGAAGACACGCATACACTCTTCGAACGCATCCCCCTAAGGAAAGACTCGACATCGCCCTTGTCGTGGACCCTCACCTCCAGGGGATACCCGCCAGAGGAGTAAAGGTCGTGATACAGGTCTAAATAAACGTCCTTGACCCAGAGGACTGCAGACGACTGAGTCACCAGCACCCGACCCGTCTCCCTGCCAGTGAGATACAGGGCATCGACCTCCCCCGAACCGAAATACGCGCCTGCGCCCACCTTCCCCATCTCGGAGCGGACCTTTCCGATGTGAAGGCGCAGCTCACGGCAAAAAGACATGATAAGATATGAGTGCGGACCTATATGAACATCCTGAACACGGGACAAAACACATTTTTAAAGGCTGCGAACATAATCTAAAACAAACAACTAAATTATTATTTTAAAGGTGTTTCTATGAAACCATTGGACGCATTGGGCGAACTATTGGACAACCAAATCCTCGTGAGACTGAAGAACGGCATGGAGATCAGGGGCAAACTAAAAGCCTTTGACATACACATAAACCTCGTACTGGAGGATGCAGAATTCCAGGACGGCGACGTAGGGAAGAAGTTCAGGAGAGTGTTCCTGCGCGGAGACATGATCCTCTTCATAAGCTAAAGGGAGCCCCAAAATGACGAAAGGAACGACAAGCCACGGGAAAAGGGGAAAGAGGAAGACCCACGTCACATGCCCCCGCTGCGGAAAGAAAAGCTACCACCAGAGGAAGAAGGAATGCGCGGCATGCGGATTCGGAAGAGGCCCCAGGATCAAACACAAGCCCCAAGCACACTCGAAGAAGAGGGTGACGAAGAGGAAGCGATAAACCAACAAAGGATGGGGATAGAATCCCCCAAATTGTTTTTTTATCTCATTGATCAGAACCCTTGTGACGCTTCGGTTTAGCTTCCGGATCTGATGCCTCCCGTTCGTCATCCTCCGACCGACCGTCCGCTACCAGATCCTCCTTCGCGGGCCTCACACGATCTTCTTTGACAGCCCCCATGCTACGCTCTGCGCTTTGAGATTCGACGACCCGCCGGAAACGGTCCGATGACAGCCGAAACCGCTCTTGAAGCAGGTCGTCCACCACATCCTCGGCAGGACCAATGAGGCGAACCCTGCCAGCAATCCTCCCCCCACCAGCAGGGAAAGGGGCATCGACAACCCGCTCCAGGAGGCCGACACGCCGCCCCAGGTTGACTGAAGGGGGGACGGCCTTGGTTCCAGTCTCCCGGCTTGGCATCCACGGAGCCGGCCTCGTCTCCGAAAGCATCCGCTGAGATTTTCGCAGGTTCGAGTTGACGGCCTCCCTGCTGCCTATCCTCCCCGAGAGGACGTCTTCCGCGACTTCGTTGAATTGACCGAGCATCAGGGAGCCTTCGAGTATGTTCCTCAGCCGCTGGTATCCGCGCTTGCGGGAGTCTTCCGGCGAGTAACCTTTTTTCAGATGCTCATCGGCCACCTTTTCGACCAGCTTCTCCGCGTTATCGACCGCCCGCACTATCTGCTTCCTTGCATCCCTCAGCTCTTCCGCCGACAACCGATGGGTGCCCCAATTCTTCTTCATATAATAATCGAAAAAACTCCTTTTAACCTGCTCCCAGCTCCAAGTCCCTGCCTGAACGTTTCTGGAAAACGATTTTAATTCGGTGATTGCACGATTGGCCAGATACCTCTCCCTGACCAGTAAGTCCGCTCTGTGCTCAGCCTCATGTGAGATCACATCTTTTCGACGGATGGAGCGGACGAAAGTGACACCCCCCTCCTCGCCGACGCTCCTGCCCGCCCCCCTGAAACAGACGCCTCCTGTGCCCTGAAAACCCAGCTTTTCTGAAACCGCGTCGTATTCTTCTGACGCCCCATTTTTTGACATGCGAGCGAATCCTCTGGATGCCCCTGCTCCTTTGAAAGAAACCGTACCATCATGCCAAACGGCGCTTTGGAATGCATCGGCTTCGACAGACCTCCCAGTGATCCGGCTCATCGTTTCCGCTAGAAATTGGCGAGCCGCATGGGCCTCCTCCGCATTCGCGGAGCTGAGGCCCCTCAATCGACCGTCGACCTGGCGGATTGATCCATATAACCTGCGTTTCGCTCCCAGAACAGACGTGCCTACGGCGAATATTTCGGCGGGCGTCATCCCAGGTAACATATCCTGCTTGCCTGAGCCGCGGCTGCTTTTTGAATCCTCGCCTTTGAAACGCATCGTCGGCAGGTCTCTTACCTCGGGGCTTGGAGGATTCTCTCCGTTTCCCCGCCGCCTAGCCTGCCTCGATACCATGGATAATTCTGCGAATCACAGCCTTAAATCCGATGCGAATATGTTGTTGATGATAAAAACAACGCACGCTACAAACAAAAACTAACGCTAATAAACCCTGAAGCACTTATTAATACCCACAAAAAGGCCTCATGGCAGCCTTACTAAGGCTGGCGAAGGAGGGCATTCCGCTCCGCTCCAGCCCCTCTGGAAAAAGAACAACAAACAACCAACAAAAAAAAGGGCTCGTGGTCTAGTCCGGCTATGACGTCGCCTTGACATGGCGGAGGTCCCCGGTTCAAATCCGGGCGGGCCCATTAGTATCTTTCCGAAGCGAATTCGTCTCGCGAACCCGCACGGATGTAAAAAGCGCGAGGCGCTTTTTTGGAAAAATCCGGGCGGGCCCATTTCTTATCTTCCCACTGGCGTCTCGTCTCACGCACCCGCCTGGATGTAAAAAGCCGAAGGCTTTTTCAAGAATCCGGGCGGGCCCATTATTATTATCAAGTCCACAGTCCTCTGTCCTGAGTTTCAACTAGACCGAAGACCGGAAACTGAAGACGGTAGACCGAAGAGCGGAAACCAAAGACAGAAGACTGGAAACAGTAGACAGAAGACTTCCGATTTTTGGCGGGATATAAATAATTCTAGCGGCAATGGTTATGTGAAACTGATGCGTTATGGAGGGGATTATGCGGGTATTGGGGGGGGTTTCCTGTAAGAACGGATGCCTGTTCGCCGTCATGGCCGTTTATCTTATTGCGTTCCTCCTCGCGCCGGCGCTAATGTTCGATGCGCGAAACGATGAGCGGTTCTTCTGGCCGTCCGTTTTGGCTTTCTCTTCAGGGGGGGTCATGCCGGATATCGAGGCGCTTCGCGGATATTCCGGGAAGGTGTCTGGGGTCTATCCTACGCCGCTGGTGTTTTATCTGTTTTCCCTTCTTGAGCGGACCTTCGGGTTCGGTGTCTCCGGCGCCAGGGCGACCAATTTCCTCGTCTCCTTCGCGGTTGCCTGTATCGTGGCCAGGGGATGCAGGTTCCGGCCTTTGGTGGGCCTGTTCTTGTTCCCGTATTTCTGGCTGGCTTCCGCCTACGCATACACGGACATGGTGGCGTCGTTCTTTGTGCTGTGCGGGTTCCTGGCTTACGAGCGGGGTAAGGGATGGGTCAGCGGGTTATTCTTCGTCCTGGCGGTCTCGTCAAGGCAGTTCATGGTCTGCTTCCCCGCTGCCATCGCGGCATGGGAGTTGTTTTCAGGTTCCAGGAGGCGGTTGGCTTCTGCCGCACCCCATGTGATGGCTTCGATGTCCCTTTTAGGGTGGTATCTTCTCTTCGGCGGATTCGGGCCTCCGGGCCTTTCTCCGAAGCCGTCCATGTTGGGGTTGCATCCGGAATACAGCCTTTTCCTTCTTTCGATGGTCGGGTTGTATTATGTCTTGGTAGAGTCATTGTTGTTCGGCTTCGGGTGGTTGAGACGCCCTCGCAAGTCTGTGGTGCCGGTTATGGTTGTGCTCTTTGCGTTGTTCGTGTCATTCCCCCCTTACGGGAACCCGGGGGTTTATCCCATCAAGACGATGGGGATATTCGATACGTTCTTGGCTGGCTTCGCTGGAGAGCCTCTGCGCATCGCGGCATATTACATGTTGGCTGCCTTGGCCGTCCTAAGGTTTCAGCGGCTCGGCCTTCCATCGCTCATGGTCTGTTTCAACTGTCTGGTCGTGGCTTTCTCGTTCATCATATGGGAGAAGTATGCCTTACCCTTGATCATCGTCCTGTGGTATATGGCGTCGAGGGGGTACTTGGCAGATGCCGACGCAAAGCATTGTTAGGGGGGTTGCGATTCATTTTGGCTGCATTTATGCCGGGTTGTTTTTTCCGCCGATGTCTGCGGTTTTTTGGGGGGGTTCGTAGTGGAGCCTGTCTTTCAATTCCTTGGTCGATGAGGGTTTCGTGTAGTCCGTGTCCATCCGCAGGGATTTTACGGGGCAGACTCCGACGCATGCGCCGCATACGACGCAGCGGTAGCGGTCCACTTCCCATGACTTGTTCGGCCGCTCTACGGTTATGGCGTCGGCGGGGCATATCCTCTGGCACATGCCGCAGAATACGCATTTAGCGATGTCGTTTTCGAGGCGGCCCCGCGTTATATCCTTCTTCTTCGCCGGCTTTTTCGGGTACATGAGGGTTGAGGGCCTGCTGAATAGGGCCTTTATCGTGTTTTTCGCCATTTGCATGTGTGTCATCGTCTTACCTCTCAGTGCAGCTGATGCACGGGTCGATGGATAGTATTATCACCGGCACGTCCGCGAGGTCTGCGCCCTTGAGCATGTGCACGAGCGGTGGGACGTTGGCGAAGGTGGGGGTCCTGATACGAAACCGCTGGAGGAATTTCGTGCCGTTTCCTTTGGCGTAGTGTATGGCTTCGCCCCTGGGCTGCTCGACTCTGGAGAAGTGCTCCCCGTCCGGGTTCCCCGCAACCTTTGCCTCTATCGGGCCGTCGGGGATCTTCTTGATGCACTGCCTGATTATGTCCGCGGACTGGATTATCTCCCTGGCGCGGACGGAGTTCCGGGCGTAGCAGTCGCCTTGGGATTCCGTGATCGGCTCGAACCTTATCCGCCCATAGGCCGCGTATCCGCGCTGCCGCATGTCGATCTTCAGGCCGCTTCCCTTACCCACGGGGCCGACCGCTCCTAGCAGGTATGCGTCTTCCTTGCTCAATGGCCCCACCGCCCTCATCCTGTGCTTCACTGCGTCGTCTTTTAGGAGGACTTTTGTGAGCTCCTTTATCTCCAGCTCTGTTTCCTGCAGCTCTTCGGCCATCCGGTCTAGGGTTTCCCCGTCGATGTCCCGTCTGACGCCCCCTATCTTGCACGTGCCCTGTATGACCCTTCCGCCGAGGCTTTCCTCCATCCGGTCCAGGACGCGTTCCCTTGCCTTGAGGAAGCCCATGAAGAGGTTCTCGAAGCCCATCGCGTCGGCGATGCAGCCGAGTATCAAGAGGTGGCTGTGCATCCTCGAATACTCCGAGCCGATGGTTCTGAGGAATAGGGCGCGTTCGGGGACTTCCACGTTCATTATCCCCTCTACGGCCTGGCAGTATGAGAGTCCGTGGATGTAGCTGCATATGCCGCAAGTCCTCTCGACCACATAGACGTATTCCTGGTATTCCCTCTTTTCGACGAGCTTCTCTAGGCCGCGGTGTATGTATCCTATCGACGGTAGCGCGTCTATCACCTTTTCGTCGTCCATTACGAGGTCCAGGTGTATGGGTTCGGGGAGTATGGGGTGCTGTGGCCCGAACGGTATTACGGTCTTTTTTGGCATTTTATTTTTTCTCCTCGATGGCGAACGGCGTTTCCTTCCGCTTCTTGTACAGGGTCCCGTTGTAGTCGACGCTGATATCCTTGAATCCGAGCCCGAATAGCTCCTTTATCTCGTTCTCGTAGAGGAATGAGCCTTTGAATATGCCGCTTATGCTCGGGAGGATCGTACCCTTGGAGGCCGTGACGCGCAGGTTCTCGAAGCTGAGGTCCTTGTCGAATGAGTAGGTGACTTCTAACCTGTCGGGGTCGAGGGCTGTGCATGATATCTGGACGAGCCGGTATCCGAGCCGTTTGTGCTCTTCGACGGACGCCAGTAGCTGGTTGTCTTCGATGGCCCTTACGGGCTGGTTCTCGTACGTCATTTTTTCATCCTCTTTTCCTGGATCTTGCGTTTTTTTCCCTCGAGTATTTCCAGGGACTTCAAGATGCCGTCTATTATCGATTCCGGCCTTGCGGCGCATCCCGGCACGTACACGTCGACAGGCAGGACCTTGTCGATGCCGCCCATTACGTTGTAGCATTCCCTGAACACGCCTCCGGAGGTGGCGCATATGCCGACTGCGACGACGACCTTAGGCTCAGGCATCTGGGAGTACAGGTTTTTTACGACTTCGACGCTCTGCTCGTTCACGGAGCCGGTTATGATGAGGATGTCCGCGTGCTTCGGGTTGCCGGTGTTCACTATCCCGAACCTCTCCAGGTCGTATGTGGGGCCGAAGGAGGCGATAACCTCTATGTCGCAGCCGTTGCAGCTGGTCGCGTTGTAGTGGATTATCCACGGGGACTTTCTGAGGAACGTCATCACATACCACCCCGGAGGTAGTACCATAGCATTATTATGTTGCCCATGCCCAGGAAGAATGCGGCTGCCCAGGAGTTCTGGAATGCAAGTTCCCATTTGTATCTGGGGAATGAGTTGTCGACCAGAAGCTCGATGAGGTAGACCAGCATCACCGCGAAGATCGCGATGACAGGGTTGAATCCGAAGAACAGGTATATGAAGCCCATAAGCAGGATTGTCTCGTACCAGTGGGCTATCTCGATCCGCCCGAGGCTCGACCCGGAGAATTCGGTGGTTATGCCTTTGACGATCTCCTGGTGCGCATGATGGGAGGAGGAAAGGTCGAAGGGGGACTTCCTAAGCTTGATGTTGAGGACATATACGAAGCCCAGGAACAGCCCCGGAAGGTATGCTATGAGAGGCGCATCAGTCCTTACGAGGTCGCTGATGTAGAAGCTCTTGGCGACCAGATACATGCCGGTCGCGACGAGTATTATCATGGGCTCGAACGCCATTATCTGTATCAGCTCCCTTTCCGCGCCGATGAAGCTATAGGGGGAGTTGGCGGAGTATGCGCCGAGGACGATGAATATGTGCGCGAGGGTCATGGCGAAGATCACGAGGAGGAAGTCGCCTCCGGCGAAGAAGAGTGCGCCTGTCAGCGCCATGAACACGATATAAGCGAATATGAACAGGTTCTGCGCCCTGGTGACGACGACCTTCTCCTTCTCCATAAGCTTAAGCACGTCGTAGAAAGGCTGCAGAAGCGGCGGGCCGACCCTCCCTTGCATCCTGGCGGTGATGATCCTGTCAGCTCCGACGACGAGGCCCCCCATTAGGGGTGCCGCCACGAGGTATAGGATGCCGTAGAGGATGTTCATAGCGCCACTCCCGTCATGCTGAAGATAAGCATTGCCGCGATGAGCATGATGCACAGTGGAAGGGCGAGTTTCATGAGTTTCGCCTCGCCAAAGACCGACTCCAGGTAGTAGTTCTTCAGGGACATCTCCCGCCGGATGCCGAAGGTGCCGAGGAATTTCGAATCCGCCACGGTCCTGCCGCCCATGTACGGGGAGATATGCCTCCTTTCGCCTTTGTAGTACAGGAGGCAGAATGGAGTCAGGAGTATCACAGCGAGCATGAAAAGCATGATCATTAGGTTGTCCTGGCTGAGGTGCGTGGTCCTGCCGTAGACCTGATAGACATAAGGTTCGACGAAATGCTGAGACACCAGCGGGAAGAGGACGCATATGCCGATGGTCAGCATCATGAGACTGTAGAGGGCAGTCCATTCCTCGGCGCTGATACTGCCTTCGACCTGCTTGTATGCCCTGTTGACGACGATTATCTTGCCGAGCCACTTTGACCAGAAGAAGACCGTGACGCCGCTGCCGAACGCGACGATGCCGACCAGGACCGGGTTCGAGTCGATGAATGCCTTCAGCGTCGCCCATTTGCTGATCAGCATCCCGAAAGGCGCGAGGAACATCCCGGCGATCCCGATTATCATCATCACGGATATCTTCGGCATCCGGATGATGAGGCCCTCCATGTCCTCTATGTCCTTGCTGCTTATCTTCTGCTCCACGGTCCCGACCGCCAGGAACATGAGGGACTTCGCCAGTGCATGGAATATTATCAGAAGGACGGCGGCCCATACGGCCTCATATGTGCCGACCCCAGCGCAGGCGACGATGAGTCCGAGGTTTGCGATGGTGGAGTATGCCAGGACCTTTTTCGCATTTTTCTGGGATACCGAGATCATGGAGGTTACGAGGAACGTGACGCCCCCCAGCAGGGAGAGCATGGTCCCCGATACCGTTCCTTCGAACACGGGTGCGAACCTGACGAGGAGGTAGACGCCCGCCTTGACCATCGTACTGGAGTGCAGGAGGGCGGATACGGGAGTGGGTGCGACCATGGCCCCGACAAGCCAGGATGAGAATGGCAGCTGGGCGGATTTCGTGAGGGCTGCGAAACCCACGAGGACTACTGGAACGAGGACTATTGCCTTGTTCGCCCGGAGGATGCCGTCGATCGTGAGGTTCGGCTCCGCCAGTGAACTCAGGTATAGGATCGCGAATGCGAATGCTATGCCCCCCAGCAGGTTCATTGTCAGTGCATTGAACGAGTTTTTTATGGAATCATTGGTTCTGGTGTATCCGATTAGTATGAAGGAGCATAGGGTCGTAACCTCCCAGAAGAAGTAGACCCATTTGAGGCTGTCGGAAAGGACCAGCCCAAACATCGCCGAAAGGAACGCAAACATAACGTAGTAGAATACGCCTCTGCGATCCTTCAGCTCACGGTTTCGGGCGTGGTAATTGCCCATGTAGCCGAACGAATAGACGCATATCAGGCTTCCTATGATCCCGATTATTGAAACCATGATGACGGACAGGCTGTCCAGGAAGAGACTGTTCCCTGAGGCTTGGGCGGCGGGGTACCCGAGTTCTGACCATATCACGCATGCGGACTGCAAAAGCACCAACACTATGGGGAGCGCCTTCCCGCATCTGGCGCTCCGGAATATGATATATAGTGCGATCAATGCCTCGATCGCTAGCATCGCCTCATTCAGGGGGCTATCGGCTATCAGATAGTGCGTCGCTGGGGCGTCGAATGACGAGTAGATCACATAGAACGACATGAGCAGAATGCCCAACGAGGAGATGTAGCCAAACGACTTACGAACCCTCTCAGTGGGTAGAAACATCAATATCGAACCCGCTATAACCGGGAAAAATACCAGAAAAACCAGCGAATCCGCATAGAAGGGACCGATCATTATCTTATCCTTTGAAGTTTTTGATTAATAGATACACTGGGAATAAATATAATGGGATAAAGGTTCGGTTGCTGACTTGGACATCCCTTAAAGCCCTGGATCGCATGTCGCGCTCTTTTTATACCGCATTTTCGTAGTATATGACACGATTTTTATTATTGCATTTTTGCGAGGTTTGAAAAATGGCGGATGAAGAGAATACAGATATTGGAACACCCAGCCCAGTAGTCGAGATAAAAGCGAAGACGACGCGCAAGGCGGAAGCCAAAAAAAGGCGCGCACCAAGGAAAACCCCAGCCAAACACAAGGTCGAAGCGGCACCCACGCACGCTAAGGCCGCAAAGGACGCTGGCGCCGGATACGCATTCCCCCTTGAAAAGGCGTTAGCAGCCTTACTCGTCATCGCAGTGCTCGCCATCGGATACTTGCTTCTAACAAACCTTGGCGACGATGCAACGGTATCGACGACAACGAGCATACCGGGCACGACCCAACCGGCGCGCGCGACCGGCGACAAGGCAAAACTGGATTTCTACATAATGAGCCAGTGCCCATACGGGGTGCAGGTCTTGGATGCGATAGCCCCCGTGCTGAAGAAGATGGGCGGCTCAATAGACCTCACAGTAAACTACATAGCCGACGACGCAGGCGACGGCAAGTTCGAGAGCCTACACGGCCAGACGGAAGTCGACGAGAACATCCGCGAGCTGTGCGCGATGAAATACTACCCGCAGGATTACAAATGGATGGACTACGTAGTATGCAGGGATAAGAACATCAGAAGCACCGCATGGGAATCATGCGCAACAGGCAGCGGCATGGACGTCGCTAAGATGACGGCCTGCTCCACGGGCGACGAAGGCAAGCAGCTCCTCAAGGCCTCCCTGGAGGCTGCCACGAGTGCGGGCGCAAGAGGCAGCCCGACGATGTTCCTCAACGGGAACGCATATAACGGCGGCAGAAAGGAGGCGGATTTCATAAGGGCAATATGCGGGGTCCTCGCAGTCAAGCCCGAAGCATGCGATAAAATTCCCAAGCCCCTGGATTTCCAGGTCACCGTATTGAGCGACAAGCTCTGCAAGAGCTGTGACACGACGATGTTCGAAGGCAGGCTCAAGACGATGTTCCCGGGGGTCCAGATAAAGAACCTGGACTATTCCAGCCCGGAGGGCAAGTCGCTCTATGACGCCACACAGGTCAAACTCCTGCCAGCGTTCCTTTTCGAGAAGAAGGTCACGCAGGACCCGGGCTACGCAGACGTAAAGAACTACCTCTTTGAGGCGGGGAACTACATGAGCCTGAAGATCGGCGCCACATGGGACCCGTACTGCGACGCCACGAACGAACACTGCAGCGAGGACCTGTGCAAGGGCAGGATGAGCTGCAGGCAGGAGATACCGAAGAAACTCGACGTGTTCGTGATGAGCCAGTGCCCGTACGGGTTGCAGGCCCTGAACTCGATGAAGGAGGTCATAGCCACCTTCAATGACCTGAAATTCGACATCCACTTCATAGGCACATACAACGAGGCGAAAGGCACGTTTACCAGCCTCCACGGACAGCCGGAAGTCGACGAGGATCTTAGGGAGATATGCGCCATCAAGAACTACCCCAACAACTTCGATTATATGGACTACATATGGTGCAGAAACGCCGACATGAAGGGCGACTGGCAAAAGTGCGCGACAGACAACGGAATGGACGCAGCCAAGCTCAAGACATGCGCCGAAGGCGAAGAAGGCAAGAACCTCCTCAAGGAGAGCTTCGCCTTAACAGAGCAGCTTTCCGTGACCGGCAGCCCGACATGGCTTGCGAACAACAAATACAAGTTCCAGGGCATCGCAGCGGACGCGATCAAGACCAACCTCTGCCTGTACAACCAGGGATGGGCAGGCTGCGAGAAGACACTCAGCGGCTCAACCGGAGGAGTTGCAGCCACGGGCGGATGCTGATGGCAGTACGAGAGCTGACGGAGTCCGAGTTCGACCAAGCCGCATCAAGCGGCTTGGTCGTCGTGGACTTCTGGGCGCCCTGGTGCGGGCCGTGCATGATGATAGCCCCCTTAATGGAGGAGTTGTCCGGCCAGCTTCAGGGCAAGGCCTCCTTCTACAGGGTCAACATCGACGAACACAAGGGGCCTGCGGTGAAATACCAGGTCATGAGCATACCCACCCTGCTCGTATTCAAGGATGGCAAGCTCGTGGACAGGATCGTCGGAGCGCTACCAAAGGATAAGATGCTGGCCAAGCTGCAGAAGCACCTCTAGGTGCGGGGCGGTCTGTAGGACCACCGATAAATACGCCGCCCCATAATTTATTATCTCAAGCTCCAACGTTTCTACCATGGCGAAAGAACGCATCCTCGTGACCGCGGCCCTGCCTTACGCCAACGGCCCCATCCATATAGGCCACGCCATAGGCTGCTATGTGCCCGCCGACGTCTACGTCAGATACCACAGGATGATCGGCGACGACGTCCTGTACATCTGCGGCACCGACGAGCACGGAACCGCGATATCTGTGGCGGCGGAGCAGGAGGGCGTGAGCCCGAAGGAGCTCGTGGACAAGTACCACGACATGCACGTCGCCGCGTTCGACGCCATAGGAGTCATGTTTGACAACTTCAGCGGAACGAGCAGACCCATACACTACGAGGTATCCCAGGACATATTCGCCACCATAATGAAGAAGGGGCTGATAGAGAAGAAGACTGTCCTGCGGCCGTATTGCCCCAATTGCAGAAGGTTCCTCCCGGACCGCTATGTCAAGGGCGTCTGCCCAAAGTGCGGGGCCCAGGACGAGCGCGGGGACCAGTGCGAGAAGTGTTCTGCGCAGCTTGAGCCCCAGGAGCTGAAGGACCCCTACTGCGTCATCTGCAGGGACACGCCGGAGATGAGGGAGACGTCGCATTGGTTCTTCAAGCTGAGCGAGATGAGCGAGCCCCTGAGGACATGGGTCGAGGGCAACAGGCACTGGCCTGCGAACGCCAGGAACTTCGCGCTGGGCTGGATAAGGGAGGGTCTGCAGGACCGCTCCATAACGAGGGACCTCAACTGGGGGATACCGGTGCCTGTCGAAGGCGCGGAAGGCAAGGTCCTCTACGTCTGGTTCGACGCGCCCATCGGATACATAAGTTCGACGATGGAGTGGGCGCAAAAGATGGGGAAGCCTGATGAGTGGGAGAAGTACTGGCTCGACCCGAAATCGAAGATAATCCATTTCATAGGAAAGGACAACATCCCCTTCCATACGATAATCTGGCCTGCAGTCATCATGGCCAACGGGAAATACAACCTCCCGTGGCAGATAGCCTCCAACGAGTTCCTGAACCTGGAGGGCAGGAAGATGAGCACGTCGAGGAAGTGGGTCCTATGGCTGCACGACTGCGTACGGGAGTTCGACCCCGACCAGGTGAGGTACTATCTTCTGACTATCACGCCGCAGACGTCGGACAGCGATTTCTCGCTCGCGGACTTCAAGGAGAGGGTCAACAACGAGCTCATCGCAACCCTCGGGAACCTCGTCAACAGGGTATTGACGTTCATAGAGAGGGAGGGGGGCGTAGTGCCTAATCCCGTGGAGTTCGACGAGGAGGACAAAAGGCTCACCGAGTTCGTCTCGAAGCAGCAGGACGAGGTCGCATCGAGGATCGACCGCCTCGACTTCATAAACGCGACGAGCGCGCTAATGACGCTCGCACAGGAAGGCAACAAATACTTCCAGGCGAGGGAGCCTTGGAAGAACAAAGGCGGCAACACACTATACCTCTGCGCGAACCTCATCCGTTCACTGGCGATAACCGCCGCGCCGCTTCTGCCATCTACAGCAGATAGGATTTGGAAGATGCTCGCCCTCGAAGGCTCCGCCCACGGCCAAAGATGGGATGAAGCCAAGAAACTCGGAGTAAAAGGCGGGCACATGATAGGCAAGGCGAAGGCCCTGTACGTGAAGCTCGAGGACAAGAAGATGGATGAATTCAGGGGGAAATACCTTCCTGAGGGAAGTTCGCAGTCTGCAGTTCTCAGTTTCCAGTCTTCAGCCCACGGCCCTAAGAAGAAAAATGCAGAAGACGGAAAACCGAAAACTGAAAACCGAGAACAGAAAGCCGAGGACCGAAAATCGAAGGCCGATAAAGAGGTGAAGCCTATGGTAGATTACGAAGAGTTCAACAGGGTGGACCTGAGGGTGGGTGTGGTGAAGGAGGCCAGCGACCACCCGAACGCTGACAAGCTGATGGTGCTGAAGGTCGACCTGGGCGAACTCGGGGACAGAACGATAGTTGCAGGGATAAAGGCCAGCTACCCGAAGGAGGAGATGGTGGGGAAACAGATAATAGTGGTCGCGAACCTCCAGCCTGCCAAGCTCCGGGGAGTGGAAAGCCAGGGGATGCTGCTTGCGGCCTCCGACGAAAAAGGCGCGCCCGTTCTTTTGCAGCCTGAGAAGAGCGCCAAGGCGGGATCGAAGATCAAGTAGACATGCCGAATGCCATACTTTCCTGGAGCGGCGGAAAAGACAGCCTACTAGCGCTGGAACGCCTGAGACGCGAGGGAAAATACGATGTCGCCGCGCTTCTGAGCACATACAATTCCGACTTCGGCCGCGTCTTCATGCACGGGGTCAGGATCGAGCTACTGAGGATGCAGGCGGAATCCTTGGGCCTGCCGCTGACCGAGGTCGGACTCGGCAAGGACCACACCAACACGGACTACGAGGGCGCGATGGGCGCCATCCTGGAGGGGAAAAAGGGAGAGGGGATCTCCGCAGTCGCGTTCGGCGACATCTTCCTCGAGGACCTCAGGGCGTACAGGACCGACAGGCTCGCCAGAGCCGGGATGGAAGCTGTCTTCCCGCTGTGGAAGGAGGATACCGCAGCCCTTGCGAGAGATTTCATCGCACGGGGGTACAAGGCGATAGTGACGTGCGTCGACGGCTGCGAGCTGGACGAGGACCTGGCGGGGAGGGAATACGACGGGGAATTCCTGAAAAGCCTTCCCTCCGACGCGGACCCATGCGGCGAGAACGGGGAATTCCACACGTTCGCATACGACGGGCCAGGGTTCGGGAAACCGGTCCGATTCGAAAGGGGAGAGATCACGTCAAAGGACGGGAGGTTCTTCTTCTGCGACCTGATACCAAAGACCGGTTAATAACCCTGAGTCGTCATCCCCCCAGGTTGAGGCTGTAGGAGATGGAGGCCGGGAGGGGGGAATCCGGGAAAAGAGAGCATTAACCGTCAAGCAGATAGGGCCACTCAAGGTCTGGCCTTAAGAGGATAGTATTTGGAGATTTCCCTCAGGGCATAATGCATCCATGCGATTCCTGAGGCGTTATTTGATTCCCTGAAGGACTCCAGCCGGGAGGCCATTATATCCCAATCATCGCCTGTGACATCCGCCCCGAAGCCCATGCGCCCCATGTTGAGGAGTATCGAAGCCGTCATGCTGCCCAGGTTACGGTTCGATTCATCCAACTCATTTTCTGTCCTGGCAGTTCGCAAATCCTTCCATAACTTTTTTGCCCTATGCCTGGCATCAGCCAAAAAACAGATGAGGTGTGTCCTCATAGGTTCCTCGACTTCTTTATAATCCGCTCTGATGCCGATCTGTGGCATCGTTGAGGAGAGCTCTGCAAAGTCGATTACATCGATGTAGTCGACTACGTCAGACCCCTTAACGTTCGCCATAAGCCGCTTTGCCTCTCCCCCTATGATGATGGCATGTTCCTCGGACGGGGAAATATCCACCCCTAGTTCTTTAGCCATGAGGTAAACCCAGGCGAGCATTATCCCGCTATCCGGTGCGAGTTTGTAGGGTGTAAGTCTCTCCTCCACCATGCGACGCACGTCCAACTTGTGCGAGGAGACAAGGCGGTCAGCCTTATTTCTGTCAATTTTCGCCACACAGTAGAGGATGCCCAAATCCCTGTGCCTCGACAATGCATCAGATATCAGTGACATGTCCTCGTCGTCGATGGCAGGCACGTCAATTGTCTCGCCACCGCCCTTGGCAGAGAACACCTTATTGAAGCTTAACAGAGACTCGCTTATGCTTTTTTTTGTTTCAGGGCTATGAGGTTTATGCACGCCAAACATCGGATTCTTAGGTCCTTTTTTAGACTCGCTTATTTTTCGCCTTGCCTCTTCAGATAGGTGTTTGCCAAACATCGGGTGCATTTCGCCAGACATCCGTTCACTCAGCCTTTTTTTTGTCTCCGGCGTATGATGCCTCCCGAAGAATGAATTTTTTCTGCCGGTCCTCATTCTAGCGGCATCGGCAATCTTCTCCCTAGCTTCAGGACTTACGCTATGGCCCATTAATGCCTTGCTCAATCTCCCCCGGGTTTGGGGGGTGACGACTCTGCCAAGGCTGGCCTTGCGTTTCTTCTCCTTGGTCTCTTCGCTTTGGGTTGTGCCAAGTTTCGCCTTCCGAAGCTTCTCCCTAGTCTCTGGGCTGACAATTTTCCCGGTATTGGCGGCGCTTATCTTCTTTTTCGATTCCTCCGACATCACCCTGCCCATACCCGCCTCGGCGATTTTTTTACGAGTGGCGGGCGTAAGCGATCTGCCAAGCTTCTTCTGCCCGATCCTATCTGCCCTCTCCTTCTGCCTCTGCCTTTGTCTTCGGTATGCCTCTGATACCTGCTCTGGGGGTAGCCTCGAAAACTTCAGGGGGGACGGGTTCATGTGCGAATATAGCCGTCTGACTTCCTCGGGGGGCATATCCTGGTGGAATTTCTTCACCATGTAGGCCAATGCCTCCTCCGCCGGCTTACCCTGCCGAAACTGGCTGACTAAAGCAGCCTTTCTGAACTGTTTTCCATGCACCTCGGCTTCCACGGTAAGATAGTTGGAATCTCTTGAAGAAATACATCCCTTAATAATCCAATCCGTCTTCTATTTTACCGTGAAAGCCCACCACATCACTGTCCGCGCATTCTCGCCGAAGGAGGCCTCGGAAGCCCTTCGCGAGATCCTGAAGGGCCTCTTGCCTGCGGACACGAAGGTCGATGAAACGGTCCTCGAGCCTGAGGCCGACGGGGGTGTGTTCAAAAGCGAGATCGTCGAGCTTACGGCCAGGCTCACAAGACAGAAGGAGGTGAGGGAGTTCGCATCCAAGGTCCTGCGCGGACTGGACGAATACGACAAGAGGCTCCTGAGGGAGAGGCTCGAAGACCATGTCGACGACGACTGCAACATGTACCTGCGCCTGAGCAAGGCCGAAGCCAAAGGCGGCAAGATGGTCCTGGAACATAAGGACCCAATCCATGTGACATTCAAGCTGGCGGCCTACCCCGCCAGCAGGGAGAACGCGCTGAGGTCCGCGGCGGAGCTGCTTGATGAAATGCTATGACCTACTCACGGACCCTGCGACCCTTGAGGCCCACATCCGGCTCGGATGGGACGGCATCCTCGCAGCGTGCGAATTCGGCGCAGACTTCAGGGGATTCGCGGAATCAGCGAGGAAGAGGGGGAGAAATGTCCTCGTCGGCGCCATAATCTCGGAAGCCCCTGAGAAGGCAGCACATAAGGCCCTCGACCTGGGTGCGGACCTCGTAGTCGTGGACGGCCGCAACGAGGACGCGGCAAGGGCGGCTTCCGAGTCCTGGGAGGTCGACCTCATCGTGAACCCCGAAATGAACGAGGAGCGCGACCTCGTAGACCAGTGGAGCGGGGGCATCGACCACGTGATGGCTGCCTTCATGGCGGAGAGGAGAGTCGGATACCTAGTCAACGCAGGCAACGTCCTACACGCGAACGGGATGAGGCGTGCCAGGCTGCTTGGGCGCATCGGCCAGAACATCAGGGTCGCAAGAAAGTACGGCGTAAATGTCGTTTTGGGCTGCGGCGCCCGCACGGACCTAGACGTGAGAAGCCCGCACGACTTGGCGGACGGGGGGATGATGCTGGGGCTCACGGAGGCGCAGTCCAAGGCGGCAGTTGGGAAGAATACGGAGGAATACGCCGGAAGGGCCAAGGACAGAAGCGATCCGGACGTGATCCTGCGAGGCCTTACAGTGAAATCCTGGGGCACCCAGCAGCGTAGGCAAAAAAGGAAGTACGGCTGGTATTAGCCTTATTATGTGGAAAGGCCAATAGTTGAAAGATGAACGCACGCCGACCCACTGGCATCCCAAACCTCGACAGCCTCATACAGGGGGGCCTGAAGGAGAAGAGCATAACGCTGGTGGAAGGCGACGCAGGCAGCGGCAAATCCACGCTCTCTGTGTCCTATGTCGTCGCAGGCATAAACGCAGGCGAGAACGGGATATACATCAGCGTCGAGGAGAGCAGGGAGAACTTCTTCGAGAACATGGGCTACTACGGCTTCGACCTCGCAAAATACGAGAAGGAAGGCAGCCTGTTCTTCTACGAATGCAACCCCCAGAAGCTGAAGGAATCCCTCGACAAGGGAACGATAGGGATAGAGGACAAGATAACGGAGATACATGCGAAAAGGCTCGTCCTGGACAGCATATCCGCCTTCGTAACGCTCTATGAGACCGAAGCCAAACAGAGGGCTGCGGTCCACCGGCTCTTCGAGAAGCTCAGAAGCTGGGGGCTGACCACGCTCGTCATCGCCGAGGCGGCACACACCCAGCACAACAACAACTGGGCATCATACCTCGTCGACGGATGGATACGCCTCTACTACAAAAAGAGCGGCCGCGAGAGGATACGCACGATCGAGGTGCTGAAGATGAGGGGTACGAAGCACGATGCGACCGAGGTCGTCTACAGGATAGAGGACAAAGGCATCAACCTGTACCCGAACGAGAGGGTCTTCGGGACTGATTAAACATGGACAGGACAGAGACGGGAAGGAAGTCTACGGGCGTCGGTAAACTCGACGAGCTCATGGAGGGAGGATTCAAGGAGGACAGCGTCAACCTCCTGGAGGGGGATCCCGGAAGCGGCAAATCGACGTTCGCGCTGCAGTATCTCCTGGCCGGCGTCAAGGCCGGCGAGAGGGGGGTGTACATCAGCGTCGAGGAGACCAAGAAGAGCTTCACCCATAACATGGCCAGGTTCGGATACAACATCGAGGAGTACGAGAACGCCGGCAACTTCCTGTTCTTCGAATGCACGTCGCAGAAGATGAAGGACTTCCTCGACAAGGGATCCCTCGGCATCGAGCAGGAGATAATCCAGATGCAGGCGAAGCGCATAGTCCTCGACAGCATCTCCGCCTTCGTCCTCAACTACGAGAACGAATCAAAACAGCGGACCGCTGTCCAGCGCCTTTTCGAAAAGCTGAAGAGCTGGAACGTGACGACGCTGATAGTCTCTGAATCGTCTCAGGACTACACACCCTTCGGCCTCACATACATCGTCGACGGCTGGATCAAGCTCTACTACAAGAAGGTCGGGCAGGAGCGGGTCAGGACCCTCGAGGTCCTGAAGATGAGGGGTACGAAACACAAGACGACCGAGACTGTCTACCGCATAGAGGACACCGGCATCAACCTGTACCCGAACGAGAGGGTCTTCCACGATATGGCCTGAGCCAACTCATTTGAGGGGGTATTCCAAGGCGACCTCGTCGCATTCTGGGTATTTCGGGCACTGTATGCATTCGCCCCAGATCTTCATCGGCAGCGACTCCCGCGGAATCACCCTGAAACCGTGCCTGGTGAAGAAATCAGGCTCCAGGGTCAGGGTGAATAGCCGGGATATGCCGAATTCCTTAGCCTCCCTGAACGTCGCCTCAAGGAGGGCTCTCCCCACGCCCTTCTGCTGGTGGACCGGGTCGACTGCTAGGCTCTTGATCTCCGCAAGGTCGCTCCATGTGATGTGGAGGCCGACGCAGCCGATCACCCTGCCGCCTTCCTCGACGACGAAATAGTCCCTGATGTTGTCGTAGAGGTAGCTGAGGCTGCGGGATAGCATCTTGCCCTGCCTGGAATAGACGTCTATCAGAGCCCTGATCGCATCGACGTCCCTAACCGAAGCTTTCCTGACATCCATCCTTCCAAAGGATAATGAGCCCAGGTTTTTAAATCAAGTATGCCGCGCTTACGGGATCACAGATAGAGGTCAATCAGGTTCAGCCCGCAGTCTTCCCGTCCGTCGGCGCTTCCGGTATTACGGGCTCCAGCTCGTCGGCGTCGACGTCCCCGCCGGCCTCCTCCTTCGGCAGGGCGGTCTCGATTGGGGCCTGCTTCTCCGCCGAGAACCTGACCCCGACTATCTGGCTGGACCCATTAGTCATGGAGACCCCGATCGCGGAGTCCATGTACTTGAGCATGTTCATGTTGTGGGTGACCATCAGGAACTGGCTCGATGATGCGGCAAGCATCTCGGCGAGCCTCGAAGAGTTCCTCTTGTCCAAGGCGGCGTCCAGTTCATCCACGATGTAGAAGTACGCCGGCTTGTACTGCTGTAGGCCGAGGAGGAACGCGCTGGATGTGAGGACCTTCTCGCCCCCGCTCATCGCGTCGAGGGACATCACCCTCTTGCCGCCCGGGGATGCGGTGATTATGAGCCCGCTTTCGGATATGTTCATCGGGTTGTCGAGTATGAGCGTGCCCTTTCCGTCTGCGAGCTGCGCGTAGATGCGTTCGAAGTTGGCCTTCACCTTGTCGAAGGCCTCCATGAACGTGTCCCGCTTCTTGGACTCTATCTTGTCCATGAAATCGAATATGCTCTGCCTTTCGCTCTTGAGGGTGTCGAGCTTGGCGTTGATCTCATCGAACTCCTTCTTGATGACCTCATACGTCTCCACAGACCTCAGGTTGACGGAGCCGAACGCAGTCAGGTCCCGCTCCAGCTTCTCGGCAAGGTCCGTCAGCTCCTTTACGGCCTTCTCTATGAGCGCCACGCCCTCATATTTGCCGTATTCCCTACGCAGGTCGTCCAGGCGGGTGTTTATCGTCGCCTTTTCGACCATATAGTCCTGGAGCCTCTGGGCAGCGCCCTCCATTCCCCGTTCGGTCTCGCCTATCCTGGATGAGAGCTCCGTGATCTGGACCTCGACATTTCCCCTCTCCTCGATGAGCTTCGCGATCTCTCCGTGCACGGAGTGGTGGGCCTTCTCCAGGCCGTCGAGTTCGAATCGGAGCTTGTGGATGTTTCCCTCAAGCGACTTGATCTCGCCCTCTATCATGTCCCGGGATGGCGCGATCTCGGCCAGCCTGGCCTTAAGCTGCTCCGCCTGCTGTTTGAGGAAGCCTGCCTTCTCTGTGAGCTTCGTCTTCTGGACCTCCAGGTCGCGGAGTGCGTCCTTCAGCGAGTCGACCTTCGTGACCGCTCCCCGGTTTCTGCGCTCCGCCAGCTCGTTGATACTCTTCTCCTCGGCGCTTGCGGTCCGCTCCAGCTTCGTTATCTCGACTGCGTTGTCCTGCATCTCCCGCTCCAGCGCGGAAAGGCTGTCGACGGCCTTGTTGAGGCTCGCCCTGAACGCGCTCCTGCGCTCCGAGGAGAGGTTGTTCTGATACCCCGACGCGTCCAGGCCCTCCTTGCTCTTGCGTATCCGCTCCCTCAGCATCATCAGGGAGGCGTCGAGCTTCTTCCTCGATGCGACCTTCTCCTCGTATTCTGCCTCCAGCGATGCGACTGACGATTCCAGCGCCGCCGTCTCCCGCTCCAGCTCCTCGATGTTGGAGAACGTTATCTCGTAGCGTTCGCCGACGTGGCCTCCGGTCATCGCGCCCGACAGCTCCAGGAGGTCGCCGTCCAGCGTGGCCATCCTCCATTCGCCTATGCCGATCCTCTTCGCGGTCTCTATGTCCTTGACCAGGATAGTATCCCCGAAGACGTATTCGAAGACTGTTGAAAACTTGCTAGAGTATTGGACATGGTCTCTCGCAAAGCCTAGGGAATCCTTGGGGGCCTTGTCGGTCGTCTTGGACTTGACCTTGTCCAGGGGGAGGAACGTGCACCTGCCGATCTTCTTCTGCCGGAGGTAGTCTATGCACTTCGCAGCGTCGTTGACGGATGACACGACCACGTACTGCATCCTTGAGCCCGCCGCAACCTGCAGGGCTAGCTCGTACGACCTGTCCTTCACCTGCCCAAGCTGCGATACAGGGCCGAATATGCCGGGTATGACCTTCTTCAGCCCGACCACGGCGCGGACCGCATGCTGCATACCCCCCGAAGCCCGGAGGATCGTGGAAAGCTCGCTCTGCTTCCTCGTTAGAAGGATCCTCTGCCCCTCCAGCCTCTGGTGCACGTCGTTTACCGAGTTGTTTGAAAGATCGTATTCGCCTTCGAACCTCTTGAAGTCCGCCAGGGACTGGTCGTTTTCGAGCTGATATTTCTCGGCATCCTTGAGGACTCCCTGCTCCTCGCTTATGCAGGCCTTCATCTTCGCCTCGATGCTCTCCCTCTCGCCCTTGAGGGCCGCAGCCTCCTGGAGCTTCTTCTGGTTCAGCTCCCGGATTGCCTTGATCGAGGAACGCGCCTCGAAGACCCTGTTCTTTGCGACGTCCAGCTCGGATTCGAGCGCGGAGTCGACGGTCTTCTTCGCCTCGGACTCGACCTCTTTGACGAACGCGGAATGCCGCACGCCACATTCGTTCAAAAGGGCCTCGTTCTCCCGGTTCTGCGCCAAAACGAGGCTGAGGTTATCCTTCTTGTCCGACTCCTCCGATACGAGAGCCTCAAGCTGCTTCGTGAACAGGCCGACCCGGTCCTCGTGCCTGGCGATTTCGCCCCTGACCTCGGTGATCTTCGTTCCCTTCTTCTCCTCCTCGAGGCGAATAATCTCCGAATTGACCGCCTTGAGCCTGTCCGTCTGCTGCCCGATATCTGACTTAACGTCCGAAATCCTCTTTAACGCCTCCTCGCGCCCCTTCTTCAGCTCTGCGGACTCCGCTTCTATCTTCTCGCTCCTTCGCTCGAAACTCGTTATGTCCTTGTAAAGGATGGTCGCCTTCGAGCTCCTAAGCTCGTCCCTGACCTTGAGGTACTTGAGGGCTTCGTCGCGCTCCTTCCTCAGCTCGTGCATGTAGCCCTGCTTCTCGCCGAGTATGATGTGAGTCTGGGAGATCCGCTCCTCGACCTTCTCCAGCTCCCCGAGGGCCTTGTCCCTCTTCTCGTCATAGATGCCGATGCCGCACAGGTCGTCGATTATCCTTCGCCTGTCCTTCGGCTTCATCTCGACGACCTTCGTTATGTCGTCTTGGAGGATGATGTTGTACTCGGAGTCGCCGACGATCTCCATCACGTGCTGGCGGGTCGTCCTCTTGTCATCCAGCTTGTACTGAGAATTCCCGTCGCGGTCGACGATGCGGCAGATCCTGTGCCTCTGGCCGCTGTTGTCCTTCAAAGTGATCGCAACAACGGCCTTCTGGGCGGGCTGCCCGCCTATGCCGCCGTTGAAGATGAGCTCCTGCAGGTTAGCGGCCCTCAGGCCCCTGGACTTCCCCAAGACAAAGCATATGGCCTCGGTGATGTTGCTCTTGCCGGAGCCGTTGGGGCCGACGATGCCCATGAACTTGTCCGGGTACTCCAGGACGGTCTTTTCCCTGAAAGACTTGAACCCCTTCAACTCCAACCGGGTCAACCGCATTCAAATGCCTCCGAAGCCAAAAAACGAAACATCAGCCGATCCAAAAAATGCCATAAACGTCCCTATATTATAGATGTACTGCTTTAAAATTAACAATGATATCAGTCGTCTACGACGTAGTAGCATACAGGAACCTCCTTGCAAAGACCGTCAGGGAGGCCGACACCGTCGTCGAGATCGGCCCACACGTCGGGCGCTCGACCGACACATACCTTGCCAAAGCAGGGCGCGCCATCCTCATCGACAAGGGGAAGGACTGCGTGAAGGCCCTGTCGGAAATCGCCGAAAAACATGACAACGTAGTCTACGTCTGCGGCGACGCCAGGGGATTCGACACCCTCAGTCTCGTCAGAAAACACGCTCCAAGATGCGACGTCCTCGCAGTCGACCTCGGAGGAGGCCGCTTCCCAGACACCGTATTCAAGGTCTGGGCAACATGGAGCGGAGTCCTGCAGCCTCGTCACAGCATAATCAGGTGCTCTGGCCTGGCCGAGTTCATCAGGCGGGCCAAGGTCCAAGACGACACGCTGCCGAAGGAGTTCGCCGACAACGGCTGGCTGTCGGAATACGGGAGGGCCATTCCGTCGAAGATGAAAGTCCAACTGGAGGAATTCAGCCACTGGGTTGACATCAATAGAAGGGATTACGCGAACCATGAGGGGGAATATGCCGCAGAAAAACGCTGATGCGGATAAAATGCGCCCGCCAGAATTGAACATCGTCGAACGCCCCCTGTCAGCTGAGATAGAGCCCGCACTGCTGCCTAAGCTTCTCCGATACCGAAGAATATCGACGGAAGAAGACGGTTACCTACGCTATGAAGGCGGCTTCAGAAGCCAGCGCCAAGAGGTCTACGAAACCCTTAAGAAGAAGGCATCATCAGGCGAACGGCCGGTTCTGCTAGTCATCGGCCCCGGAAACGCGGATGACAGTTTCACTGCAAAGTTCCTCTTCGCAGAACGAATCCTACTTATCGGAGCAGACATCGAGGAATATCCCCAAGTGAGGCGAAGGCGCGAGATCGCGGAAAGGCTGAGCAGCCGCTGGGGGTTCCTGCCGCTCCTGGGCACCCTTCGCAGGGATCTTGGCAGCACCCTAAGGCACGACGCCATAGGGCTTTCCGCCTGGAAAGTCCCTGAATCCAAATCCGAAGACGGCAGCATAAGGGATGACCTCGTCCGAGAATGGACAAGGCGAGCCAAAACAAAAAGCACAATCCCCGGCTTCGACCACTTCATCCTCAGGTCCATCGAGGATTTCACGCTTCCAGCCCAGGTGGACATAGTCCAGTCCACATTTGTCCTATACGATGCAGCCGACACTCCCCGAGCCCTGGAGAACGTACTAAACAGCCTCAAACCGGGAGGAAAAGCGCTCATCGACTGCTTCGACCTGGCATGCGCGGCTTTCACGAGGGATGAGAGGAAAGCGATAGATGAGGCCCATGTCCAATTGCATAAGGAAACGTACGCCTCCAAGCTCGTTGCGACGCTTGGTTCGCAGGGATACGTGACGGAAGTGGTCCCCGGAAAAACACCCCCCGAAACGTATTTCCGGATAACCTCCCAAGGATTGCCATGTAGTCTGCGAGAATTCAGCAGGCTTGAAGTATAAGCCTAGATGACGGCCTTCTGGTACTCCTCTATCTCTTCCCACGTTATCGCGCAGCCGGAATACTTCAAGGCTGAGAGCGCGGCGGTGAGGACGCCCTTGTCCTCGACGTCGTGCAGCCTCGTCAGATACCCCTTCTCATAGGCTATGGCCACTATCTCAGCTGATCGGATAATCGGCATCTTCGGCATGACGTCCTTCAGCTTCCGAAGCCATGCCTCGTTTATCCTCACCTCGGCCCTGTTGCGGTACGAGAGGAGGTCCCTGAGCTCGATCGGGTCCTCGACGAGGAGCCTCGTAGTGCGCTCGTCTATCAGGAGGGCCTTCGCCCCGATCTCCCCAGCCAAGCCGATCGCCTCGGACTCGGCGGGGTGGATGATCTTCAGGTCCCGCCCCCTGATGGAGTATATCCTGTTGGCTGCGGAAATGACATCGTCGCAGAGCCCGGTCTTGGGCGACTGCACAATAACGGCTCCCGATGAGACGAGCCGCCTGATGCGCATGGACTCCAGGGAGAAACGCCGGTTTCCGGAAGGCCTTGTGATTATCTCCTCATAGACCTTCGGTGTGATTGTGAAACCGGTCCCGAACTGCTCAAGGACGGAACAAAGACAGTTTACTGCGAGCGAAATCACGCTGCTCGAGTCCACGACGATCATCGCTTATATAATGGGGGGCATTAAATATACACTGAAAATGCCCGAGATCAAGATCGAAAACATGGTTTCCGCGATCACGCTCGAAGTAAAAATAGACCTGAAAAAGTTCGTAGGAAGGGTCAAGGGCATAGAGTACAACCCCGAAAACTTCCCCGGAGCGGTCTTCCGGATACACGATCCGAAGCTCGCCATGCTGATCTTCTCAAGCGGGAAAGTCATCTGCACAGGCGCGCGGACGATGGAAGACATCGACTCCGCGGTGAAGCAGCTTCTGAAGAAGCTTTCCGAAGGCGGTATCAAAGCCAAGGGTAAGCCGAATGTCGTAGTCCAAAACATCGTCGCCAGCTCGAGCGTTGGCGTCAAGGTCAACCTGGACCAGCTCGCAATAGAATGCTACAACGCCGAATACGAGCCCGAACAGTTCCCGGGACTAGTCTACCGGCTCGACGAGCCTAAAAGCGTAATGCTCGTCTTCAGGTCCGGGAAGATAATCATAACAGGCGTGAAAAACGTGAAAGACATAAAAAAGGCCGCGGAAAAGACCGTCGAACTCGTCCACAAATATAATGCAATAATCCCATAAACTGCTAAATACCACCCAGTTCACCAAAAATAGATTAGCCTCAACCGGCTACAGTGCCATATTAGGGACAAAATCCGAACCGGATGGTTTTTAAACTAAAAAGGGAAATTCATAACAAAGCTATCCAGCTATATGATAATTGATTGAGGGGGAAAATATGAGGACAAAAAACAAGGGAAGTACGGGAGTCGGAACACTGATTATTTTTATCGCAGTGATTCTGGTAGCAGCAGTGGCGGCGGCGGTCTTGATATCGACTGCAGGCAGCCTACAACAGAGGGCATTGGTGACAGGCGGACAGGCCGAGGAAGGCGTCTCGACAGGAGCCGAAGCGGTCTCAGTCATGGGAACCGACGCCAGAAGCGGCCACAACCTGGAGGACATCGAGTTCCTCATGAGGCTTCAGGCAGGCAGCGAGTCCATGAACCTGAACAACACCGTCGTAACGGTCGACACCGCTGAAACCACACAGAACCTGGACTACTCAGGGAATGGGGGAACATCATCTACGGTAAACTTCGCGGTCGCCTACGTCAAGCAGGGGCCGGACTATGAGGTGGGATACCTCAGCAGGGGGGACGTCATCAAAGTGACGTTCGCGTCTGCAGAGAACATCTCCGAGAACCAGAAGGTCAGGCTGAAGGTCATACCCAGGGTAGGACAGCCAACGATCGTCGAATTCACGACACCCGACGTCATGACCGACCAGCGGATAAACCTCTGGCCATAGATCTGACGCAAAGAGGGGATCACCCCCCCTCTCCCTTCTTTTATTTTTATATTTCATTCTTCCTCTCACATGAACTCGACTTCGTACGCCAGAGCCTTCGTCTTCTTCCTTGCGCTTTCCATCAGGCTCGTCTATGTCTCCCAGGCGCTCTCAAGCCCTTTCCATACGACGCTGATGTTCGACTCCAAGACATACGACCTGGCAGCCCATGCCATCATCGAACAGGGGCCGATTCAGGGAGGCGTCTACCAGCTTGGGCCGCTGTACACATACTTCCTTGCCGCAATCCACGTTGTATTCGGCCACGACATCGCGGCGGTATTTATCGTCCAGGCGATAATGGAGGCGCTGGCGTGCACAATCATCCAACTCCTCGGGGAACGAGTCTACGATGCGAGGACCGGCCTCACGGCCGGGCTCATGGCGGCGGTATACGGGCCGCTAGTATTCTATACGGGGACCATCCTATCCGAGCCGGTCCTGATATTCGTCAATGCCGCCCTCATATACCTCCTTACCAAAGCCTACGATGAAGGGAAGCCCCAAACCTGGGCGCTGGCGGGGGTAGTATTGGGCATCAGCGCTTGGGGCAAATCGAACATACTCGTGATCCTGCCGCTGATTCTCGCAATGAACTGGCTCTACCCGACACGAAAAAAATCAAGGCACGCCGCAGCCTGGCTGCTTGTCGGCGCATTGGTGGCAGTCGCCCCGATCACCGCCAGGAACATGATGGCAGGGGGCATAGCCCCCGTGACGGGCAACTTCGGCGTCAACCTCTACATAGGCAACAACCCGAAGGCGACGGGGACATTCACGCCCCTGAACGAACTGATACACTCTTCAGGGAACGCATACTACATCGAACAGGACGAATATACCCCACGCGGCCGAAGCATCCTCGAAGCGGACGCACTGCTTCGGGACAAGGCGATAACATACATGACCTCAGACCCCGCCGGGTGGGCCGCCCTGATGCTGCGTAAGGCGATGCTATACGTCAACGCCTACGAGATACCGGACATGGAGGACTACTGGTTCGAGAAAGACCAAGGAATACTCGGATACATGATACCGACCATGGCGCTGATAGCGCCCCTTGGCATCCTCGGCGCGGCCTATAGCATCGGCAACAGAAAAGCCCGGCCGACCGGCATATTCATGATCGCCTACGCAGCCTCGTTCATATTGTTCTTCGTCAAGGGCAGATTCAGGATAACCCTCATCCTTGCCGTGATCCTCTTTTGCGCCCACGCCATATGGCGCCTCTGGGACATATGGCGAAGCGGCAAAACCCTGATAAAACCAGCAATCGCATTGGCGGTTCTCATGCTACTTGTCAACAACGGGGGCTACAGGGCGGACATAGAAGGCACGGGGATGTACAACCCATACAACAACCTCGGCAGGGAATACGCCAGCCTGGGACAGAGCCAAAAGGCGCTCGAGTATTATCTGAAGGCGGTCGAACACAGCCCGAACCACTACGAAGCCCACAACAACCTCGGCGAAGCATACAACAGCGCCGGAGAATACGCCAAAGCAGAAAAAGCGCTCAAGGAAGCGGTCCGAATCGACTCCCTGAGGCCCTACGCCCACCTAAACCTGGGAAACACATACATCAGGACAAACAGGACCGCCGAGGCTGCCGAAGAATACGGCCTGGCGATAGTATCCAACCCATACTACTACGAAGCCCGAAGCAACCTGGGAACCGCCTACCTCGCACGTGGAGAGCCCGAAAAAGCCATCAGAGAATACGAGGCAGCCAAAAGGATCAACCCCGACGACACAAGCACCAATGAAAACCTAGAATACGCATACCAGATGAGAGACAAAATGCGCAAACCCCCGTGAACGATATCAGCGGCCTCGACAGACCGGACCGGCCTACTTCCCGACCCTGTACTCTATCAGGGACTTGCGCTCCAAATCCCTAAACGCCAGGAGGACATTCTCCCGCTCACCCTCACGGTCCTCCTCCCTCACCTGCAAGGCCTCCATCAGCGAGTCGGATATCTCCTGGATCGTCTTCGAACCGGACGCATTATCCCAGATATAGGCCACGGTCTGGTGGACGTTGAAGGACTCACCCCTAGGGTTCGTGAGAAATATGCTGCCCCGCCTCGACCTCCCCATCCGCCCAAGCTGCTTAGGATAACGCATAACAAGAGACAAAAACGCTTACCTGCGGCCCCGCTTGCCCTCGGTATTATGCCTCATCTTGTTAAACCGCTTATTGGCGGCCGTCTTCTTCTTAGTCGTCCTTGGCTCCGTAGCGCTCTTGGTTTCCACCCAAACTTATAGCACAAACGCCTTAAAACACGCAAAAACCGCGAAGGATATAAAGTCGCACGACTTAATCCGGCCATGAACAATCCCAAGGGGGTCAAACAACCCCCTCACGGAAGACACCCTGCCCATCCGCTTCTGCACCTAGTGGACAAACGCAGAGGGGATTCAAACCCCCGCACCCAATGATTTACGAGGCACACTTCATCTGCGGGCAAAAGCCCGCAGTATTCAGTCGACAAGCATAATAAAACGGATTTTCGGAGAGCAAATTAGGGCAACAAGCGAAACAGGCACGCTGCAAGAAGCAGCATGTAAAATAGGGGCATACCAAAAGATGCAAAGAGCATAAGAGGGAAAAAACGAAAAACCCCAACTAATTGTGCAACACAGCAAAAAACAAACACAATTACAAGAAGGCAGTTAAACGCGCCACAAGACAAAAAAATTAACCAAAATGATCCAATATCCTATTTATTAGCTATACGTAGAGGATACGTGCACATACGTCCCCGCTGCAGAGCAGCGGGGTATCAACGATGAAATCAATTGGAGCGCTGGCATGTGTGTGTAAAATGGAGGCAGTGAAAAAAAGCGTGTAGACCAACACCTCACAGCCTTATAGTCGAGTCTGCGCCTGCTTTATTGGCCCCAAGGGCGAAGTAATAATAGACTAAGCTAAGGAGTGAATACGCCATGACAACGCACAAGTTCCATCTCTGCCCCAAATGCAGCAAAAAGTTCACACCCAGATACAAGGTCGCCCAATACACTGGCGACAAGGAGATCTGCCCCCGCTGCAAGAAGAATCTACAGCCCCCCAAACAGGCCCGCAGCGTCGAGAAACTGGTCCAGTGGAGCCATGAGGCAGGCATCACCCTACACTTCGCCAAAGACCTGGGCAGCGAGCTACTGTACGTCTGCGACGGCAAGTGGAAACATTTCGACGCCCGAGTGAACAAGCAGGGTAAAATATCCGTTAGCTACGGCCAAATGGAGGATAGCATCGTATATGACAAGCGACACTTCATGGAACTGGTGCAAAACCACAGGGATTACCAATCGGGGAAAGGTGCCGACCACGAAATGTGACAGCCACAATACAAGTAAAACCGCATATATTAAACAAGAGGGGAAATAGGGTAATTGAAGCCAATGAAAAATAAAGTTGAAAGGATTATGGCAAAAACGCGCAGGATGAATAAATTAGACAAGAGAAGAAAAAGGATAATCGAAGCCAATAAAAAAAAGGCCTAAAAAAAATTATGGAAAAATAGCGTAGGAAAGCCAGACCAACAACCAAACCAGCGTGGTGAATGGGTTCTACCTAAGGTATCAGCTTAGAGTAATACCCTTTAAACGATCAGGTTGACAGTTGCGTATTTACCTATGCGGGGGAAGGGATCGGGAAAGTCTCCAGTCCTCCGTCTACGGTCTTCCGGCCCAGGCTTTACCTGAATATCTCTGTGTTGGGGAGGTTTTTGAAGTCGTAGTCCCCAGTCAGTAGAGTACATTTGTTTTCTACTGCTGTTTCATATATGAGGGCATCGACTGTGTGCAGTCCATGTTCTCTGCAGTGGGCGACTGATGCCTCCGCTATCTTAGCGTCTATTTGTACGAGCACACTGTTCTGTTTCATGAAAGCGATGGCTTTAGCAATCTGATGGCTGGTGTGGCCCATCTTCGCCAATTTTTTTTGCACTTCATGCAGGCTAATGACTGATGTGTAAAGTGTATTTTCTTCAGAGTCAATTAGGGTAGCAACTTTCCCCTCTAAAGCGAGAAAGTAGGCCAGCCAAATGCTGGAATCTATCAATAGCCTAATCCCGGTCATTTTTATCTCTCAAACCCGCTAGTATGTCCTTCATCTGCATGTTCTTCTTTGTGGCCAAGCTACCATATAGGCTCTGCGTTTTTGTGTTGATTAACTTACGGATGGCATCATCATAAGATTTTACATGATACGTTTCCTTGACCCTCTCCAGAACATTCTTGGTTTCTATATTGACTTGGATAGTTGTGTTCATAGTATCACCATAATACTATAGCATTATAGACCTATAAAGTATCGTGCTAACAACAGATAGGAAAGGATTTGAACCCTTTATTTGTTTGCGGGGGAAGCGTCCACCGCACAGGCCTCGTTTCTCTAACGGATTACACAACCCGTGTAATAGTCTTATACAAGTCTGGTAATAAAAAGAGTCAAGGATGTATCAAGTATTGGCATTACAAATACTAGCATATCATTTTCCCTGCTATTTTCCCATTGTCATCTAAGGTGTAGGGTGGAAATCCATTGCAGGTCACATTATACTTATAGCATTGTGCCTTGCAATCCCTACAATCAAGCCCAAAATACTCATGAGGCTTTATCTCTGGGAACTTAGATTTCAGATATTCTTCTTCAACATAGCATGGGCCTTTGCAATGTGACGCACTAGTACATGTCTTTCCTGCATCGTCTAATGGAAGTTCGCATACGACTGAAAGTAATCCATGGCCCCAGTTAGTAATCCCTCCTTCAGCGACACACTTCTTCTCATACTCACCTTGTATGAAAAACATGAAGATTGGCACGGGCATGTTTCCATTACAATACCACCCATTGCTTTTATCATGACATTCGACACTACTGGAAAAGATAGCAAAGAGAATCTTACCCAATACATAATATCCTATAATAAGAATCAACACAGCCAGTACTATCTTTCCTACTAATCCTAGTTTCATCTTCTAATTCATTACTTTTTTCGTTAAATACTGGAAACGACTCCTACGAGGATTGCGGGGGAAGGGATTTGAACCCTCGAAGACCTGCGTCACAGGATCTTAAGTCCTGCCCCTTTGGCCGCTCGGGTACCCCCGCATATGAATTGTTTATTTTGCGTTTATGGCGATTCTAATGAGGTTTTGTTGAGATTCTATATATATGGACTGTTCTTTAAAATACTTGAAAGGCCGATTAGGGAGCCCTGATGGTGGCATGCCGGATTTTAAGGGATTTTAGCCTCGCCGATTTTTGTTTTATTTTTGTATTGGCTATATTTTATGGGATGGGTTACTACGAGTTGATGCCTTGGAGCGGTTTGTCTTTACGCCAGAAGAAGGATGCCGTCAGGCTTGCCAAACGGGTGGGGAAGAAGGATTTGGGGGGGATTATCGGGGTTGCCGACGAGGGTATTGGGTGGTGTTTGCTGGAGGATAAGTCCCCCAGGGCGCTTACATTAGGCATCATAAAACACAGCCAAGAGAGATCAAGAGGGGAACTGGATGTCGAGCTGGTCGTGTCGCCCCACACGGCCTCAAACAGGGATTTTTTCGAGCTCACCGGGGGATGTCGCCCATGCAGGCGTTATTGCTTGAGATGGCGGTATACGCCGTAAAGCACCAGTGCTTCCACTTCTCCAACATCCCCCAGAAGGACTCCGGCAGGCGGATGCTTTCCAGGCTGGTCGAATCCGGCTACGTAGGGGAAGACAACAGCATAAACTATATGAAATTTCCGCCGCTGGATCTGGAGGCCCTGCAGAGGAGGAGGATGGTTGACGAAGCCCAGAAAGCCATCGAGGGTGGAAACAGATGCGACAATCGCAGAAAAAACTAGCGATACCCTGCCGCCAGATCGGTGAAAGCTTCGGGAACATATTCACGCAGGGCTTGGATGAGATATGGAACGGGGCCAAATACCGGAGGCTCAGGAAGATTGTGAAAAGCCACATGCTACCGTGCTTATACTGCAGGCAGAGGTTCGAAGCCGTCGACGCCAATGCGACGAAGACGTGAGATGCTTCAGTGCGCCATCAGGGTCGTGGCTGCGGCTATGATAAAGAGCCCGAGTAGAAGCGCCACGGTCTGCGCCACGAGCATCGTTCTGCGTTTTTCCTTGTGGAGCTCGGGTATCAGGTCCGCAGTCGAGACATATATGAGGCCGCCTGCGGATATGGCTATCGCGTAGGGTATCAGAGTCTCTACCTGGCTTAGGGCCACGTATCCTATGATGGCTCCGAGGAAGGCCGTGAGGGCGGAGATGAAGTTGTATGTGAGGGCTTTGCGGACCTTCATGCCGGAGTGCATGAGGACGGTGAAGTCGCCGAATTCCTGGGGGATCTCGTGCATCGCTATCGCAGCGGTCGTGACCAAACCCAGCCTCACGTCCGCGAGGTATGCCGATGCTATTATCGCCCCGTCGAAGAAGTTGTGCACCGCATCCCCGATGATGCTGAGGTAGGCGGCCGGTTTGATGTGGCATTCCTCCTTGCCGCAGTGGTGCCAGTGGATGAACCGCTCCAGGAAGAAGAACACTATGAGCCCTAGGAGCACGTATTTTGCTGCGTCCTCGCCCGCCTCGTGGAACGCCTCGGGGATCATGTGGACGAAGGCCGTCGCGAGCATCGTCCCCGATGCGAACGCCAGAAAGAGGGAGAGAAGCTCATGAAGGTTCTTTCGCCCGATCGACAGGCTGAAGACCCCGACTAGGGACAGGCCGCTTATCAGGGCGACGCTCAATAGGATGGACAGTAAAACCATAAGAGGATGATGTTATTAATATTTATAAGTAAGTTAATAATATTCCGGGGTTTAGCCGGTTAATTTAATAAAATGACGGTCATCAGCGTTTCTCTGCCTGAAGAGACGATACGGGAGATCGACAGGATGGTAGGTTCCGGGGGGTACAAGGGCCGCTCGGACGCGGTCAAGTCGTCCGTACATTACCTGTCGAAGGAGCTGAATCTGCTAGAAAAGTCTGAGGGGAGGGTATCCGGCATCCTGGTGTTGATACACGACGAAAAACACGAAAATGCGTTCTCCAAGGCGAGACATGAATTCGAAGGCCTGATTAAGACGCTCATACACAACCAGGTGGGTGGGGGCAAATGCCTGGAGCTGTTCATCTTGGAGGGAGAGTCCGCTAAGGTGGGCGAGCTAATCAGGGCGTGCAGAAGGAGCGGAAGGGCGGAATACCTGAAATTGATAACGGCTTAGGGGACAGAAGGGTGAAAAACCAGGCAAGAACTATATTTATATATTCAAATGTCTCTATATACTTCCGATGAGGATCGAGATCCTGGGCATGGGTTGCCCGAAGTGCAAGAGGCTCCTTGAGAACGCCAAGAAGGCGGTCGAGGAATCCGGGGCGGAGGCCGACATAGTGAAGGTCGAGGACATGGACAGGATCGTGGCCTACGGCGTCATGATGACTCCGGCCCTTGTCTTGGACGGAAAGGTCATGTCATCCGGAAAGATCGCCTCCGTCGAGGAGATCAGGAAGTGGATCGGCTGAATGCGATGGACGCTTCTGTGCTATTGTCTGCGGGTTTCTATGCGGTCGGGGAGTATCTGTCAGCCCACGTCCTCACCTGCCTGGTCCCCGCGTTTTTCATCGCCGGCGCCATGTCCGCGCTCCTGCCGAAGGAGAAGATCATTGCCTATTTGGGGGAGGACGTCCCGAAATACAAGGCCTACACCTATGCCGTCGCCGGGGGCCTACTTCTTGCGGTCTGCTCGTGCACGATCCTTCCGCTCTTCGCGGGCATCAAGAAGAAGGGGGCCGGAATCGGACCCGCGCTGGCGTTCCTGTACACCGCGCCCGCGACGAACATTCTGGCGATCACGTTCACGGGCAGCGTCCTCGGATGGGATTTCGCGCTCGCCCGCATAATCCTCTCTGTGACGTTCGCTATCATCATAGGGCTGATCATCTCGAAGATGTTCGGCGAAGACGATGAGGACAGAAAGCAGACAGCCCAAACGGCAAGCGTCGGTCTGCACGGGGACAAGAGCCCGCATTTCCTCCGGAGGCACAGGCTTTCGGTCTTCTTCGCGGCATTGGTCTCGATCCTCATAGTCGGAACGAGAGTAGACGGTGTTTTGAGGTATGCCGCGATCGGCCTCCTGATCGTCATGCTAGCCCCGTTCGCAAGGGCGTATTTCACGAATGACGAGCTGGCCGCGTGGCTGTCCGAGACGTGGATCTTCACGAAGAAGATATTCCCGCTGCTTCTGGCGGGGATATTCATCGCAGGCGTCCTTACTGCGGCGCTTCCCGGGGACTTCCTGGCGCAGCACATGGGCTCCAACACCGTCTCAGCCAACCTGATCGCCTCCCTGTTCGGCGTCTTCATGTATTTCCCGACCCTCGTCGAGGTTCCGATGGCGAAGATGTTCCTCTCCATAGGGATGGCCAAAGGGCCGCTCCTCGCGTATCTATTGGCGGACCCGGTCATCTCATTGGCGAGCATCCTAGTCGTGAGAAGATTCATCGGAGACAGGAGGACGGCGGCATACGTGCTTATGATCATAATCTTCACTACAGTGTCGGGGTTGATTTATGGAATGTTCCGGGTTTGAGGATGGAGGTAGCATATGAAGGGCGGATTGTCTTACATTGACAGGTATCTGACGGCATGGATAGGGTCTGCAATCGTGTTCGGGGTGCTTTTGGGATATGCGGCACCGGAAGTCCCGAAGGCCATCACCGGACTTTCGGTCGGCACGACCTCGATCCCCATCGCATTGGGCCTGATCCTGATGATGTATCCGCCGCTTGCGAAGGTCCGATACGACAAGCTCGGGGGGGTCTTCAAGGACTACAAGGTGCTATTGCTGTCCCTTGCCCAGAACTGGATAATCGGCCCGCTCCTGATGTTCGCACTCGCAGCCGTCTTCCTGAGGGACTATCCGGAGTATATGGTGGGGCTGACACTCATCGGCCTCGCCCGCTGCATAGCGATGGTTATAGTCTGGAACGAGCTGGCTGGGGGGAGCACTGAGTATGCGGCGACGCTGGTCGCGTTCAACTCCCTGTTTCAGGTGTTCCTTTATTCGGCTTATGCGTACGTCTTCATCACGGTCTTGCCGGCTTGGATCGGCCTGGGCGGGCTTGCAGTGGAAATATCCGTCTGGCAGATCGCAGAGAGCGTCTTCATATACCTCGGCATCCCGTTCATCTGCGGTTTCCTGACGTGGCTTGCGCTGACGAGAGCCAAAGGCGTAGACTGGTATTATTCCAAGTTCATACCGAAGATAAGCCCGATGACGCTTCTTGCGCTCCTTTTCACCATCGTCGTGATGTTCTCCCTCAAAGGGGAGTACATCATAAGGATACCGCTTGACGTCGTCAGGATAGCGCTGCCGCTTCTGATCTACTTTATCGTAATGTTCGCGGTGTCGTTCCTGATGGGCATCTGGCTCAGGGTCGGATATGAGAGGACTGCGACGCTGGCATTCACCGCCGCCAGCAACAACTTCGAGCTTGCGATAGCGGTCGCGATAGCCGTCTTCGGGATAAATTCGGGGCAGGCGTTCGCAGCCGTGATCGGCCCCCTGATCGAGGTGCCGGCCATGATGGGGCTCGTGAATATCTCATTGTATGCGAGGAGAACATGGAAGCTATAGAGAGACAGGCTAGGGTATTCAAGGCGCTCGGAGACCCGACGCGCCTCGGGATTGTGAAGATGCTGAGCTGCTGCGAGAAGTGCGTCTGCGAGATAATTCCTGCGACCGGGAAGAGCCAGCCGACGACGAGCGCACACCTGAAGATTCTGCACGAGGCGGGGATCCTGAAGTCGAGGAAGGAGGGATTGAGCGTATACTACAGCCTGGCGGACGAATCCGTCAAGGGGATGATCAAGGTCGCACAGGGTATGGGAAAGAGGTGACGAAATGAAGAAGGACCATGTGAAGAGGATCGTGAAGGAAGGCTATGGGAAGATCGCGGAATCGAAGGGATGCTCATGCGGATGCAGCTGCGGCGGCTCATCGAACGAGGACATCGCTAAGTCCATAGGATACTCGGAAGAGGATGTGAAGGCCGTGCCTGACGCGAACCTCGGCCTCGGATGCGGCAATCCGACCGCGATAGCGGCCATAACGAAGGGGAGCACGGTATTGGACCTGGGTTCGGGGGCGGGATTCGACTGCTTCCTCGCAGCCAGAAAGGTCGGAAAAACGGGGAAGGTCATCGGAGTCGACATGACAGAGGAGATGATTGCGAAAGCCAGGGAAAACGCCGAAAAATACGCGTATAGGAACGTTGAATTCCGGCTTGGCGACATCGAAAAGCTCCCTGTGGACGACGATTCCGTGGACTATGTCATAAGCAACTGCGTCATCAACCTCTCCCCAGACAAGCCCGGCGTGTTCAAGGAGGCCTACAGGGTCCTGAAGAAAGGCGGGAGGCTGGTGGTCTCCGACATGGTCCTTCTGAAGAGGTTGCCGAAGGAACTCTTGGACGATAAGGGGCTCCTGGTCGGCTGCGTAGCCGGGGCCGAACTCCGAGACGACTACCTCAAGATGATCGAGAATGCGGGATTCGATGTTAAAGTCAGCTCAGAAGACGGGGACATAAGCGACAGGCAATATGGAGGACTGCCTGTGGAGAGCATCAGGGTGGAGGCGAAAAAGCCGTGAAAAAATACATCCTCTTCGTCTGCCATGAGAACTCTGCAAGAAGCCAGATGGCCGGGGGATTCTTCAACCACATCAACAAAAATCCCGGCTATATCGGTCTAAGCGCAGGCCTCAAGGCTGCGGACTCGATAAAGCCCCTTGCAGTAGAGGTCATGGGGGAGAGAGGAATAGGAATCTCAAATCAGAAGCCCAAGAATCTGACTTTCGAGATGGTAGAAACCGCCGAAAGGATCATCACGATGGGCTGCGTAAAAAGCTGCCCGGCCGCGCCGCCGGAAAAGACCGTCGATTGGATGCTTGTTGACCCGGCGGGGAAGCCTATCGAATCGTATAGGAGGATAAGGGATGAAATCGAGGAAAAGGTCGGAAAACTCGTCGAAGAACTCGGGCGATAGGAGACGGCCGGGAAGCCTGCCAATCATCGCCTTCATGGCATTGGTGGCGATACTTGTCGCAGCCGCCATGACACCCAGAGGTGGCGAACCCGCTGCCGCGACGACAACCACGACGATCCGTGCGGTCGAAAAGCCAGTCGGCGACGTGAAGGTGGAGATTTATCATTTCCACAGGACGAGCCAGTGCTGGTCGTGCAAGACGCTGGGGGCCCTGGCAGAGAAGACGGTGAACACCCACTTCAAGGACGAGATGGAATCCGGGAGACTCACATTCGGCCGCATCAACGTGGAGCTGGCGCAGAACGCGGAGATAACGGAAAGATACGGCGCGGCAGGTTCCTCACTCATGATCGGCACATACCAGGACGGCAGGTTCACGATGGAGGAGGACACCAGGGTATGGTACAAGCTCAACGACGAGAAGGAGTATATGGGCTATCTTAAGGGAGTTCTGGAAAGGAGGCTTGCAGGGGACCTGAGCTAAGATGGAATTGATGGCTTTCATGGAGACGATGGGCTCAAGCAACGTACCCGTCATCGCGGCATTCTTCATCGGCCTCATGACGGCTATCAGCCCATGTCCGCTGACGACGAACATTACTGCGATCGCGTTCATATCCCGCAGGATCGGGGACGGCAGGCAGACGGTGCTATTGGGCATAATCTACACCATAGGCCGCATGTTCTCCTACGCGGCTCTTGCGAGCCTTATCGTGTATATGGGGCTGAACACGCAGCAGATATCCTCGTTCCTGCAATCTTATGGGGGAAAAATGATCGGGCCGGTTTTGGTATTCACAGGCCTTGTGATGCTGGAGGCGATAAAATTCGACTTTATGGTGGGGGGCGACAGGATGGACAGACTTGGGAAAACACTCGCCGACTTGGGGTATGCCGGAGCATTTCTCCTTGGCGTATTGTTCGCCCTCGCATTCTGCCCGTTCAGCGCGGTGCTCTACTTCGGCATGATGATACCCCTCGCACTCAAAGCCCACGACGGAGTGGCCATACCGTCGGCGTTCGCCCTGGCGACGGGCCTGCCGGTCATCGTCTCCTCGGCCATACTCTCCCGAAGCCTCGCCAAACTGGGGCAGTACATGGGGAAGATAAGGCAGATTGAACAATGGACCCGGAAGACGGCGGCAATAGTCGTCATACTTGCGGGGACGTACTACCTTGTGCTGTCGTTCCAAGCCTAGACATTAGTATTCCAGCCCTCTGACTTGGTATTTTATCCCCATGAGGGGAATGTTATTCCATGGAGACAGGATGTTGTCCGAAGCCGGACTACGGTTCCTGGGACGGGAAGGTAGTTGAGTGGACGGATAAACGGTTCGTAAAAGACAGCGTGTTCACGCTGTTTTACATGCCGTTGAACTTCGGCACAGTGATCAAAAGGCTCCTTGAGGCGGTGGAGGGTGCTGGGGCGACCATGCCGGACAATCTCTGCCTGTCAGACCATACGTCGATGTGGAACATGGACCTACTCCTTGCAGTCGACAAGGACATCCCGGGCGCGAAGAACGCCGCCTTGAGCGGGAAATTCCTGTGCAAGGCCTACGAAGGCCCATTCAGTGATACGGGGAAGTGGTGCAAGGACTTTGAGTCGTACGCAAAAGGAAGGGGCTTTTCCGTCAAAAAAACGTACATGTGGTATACGACCTGTCCGAAGTGCGCGAAAGCATACGGCAAGAACTACGTCGTGATAGTCGCGGACGTGGGATAGAGGGGAGGGGCATATCATGAAAAAGGAGGAAATCGGAGGATATGTGATGGCGGGCGCGGGGTTCTTCATGCTGCTTTTGAACGCCGCCAATTACGTGTTCGGCTGGGGGATGAGGTCTCCGGCCTATACGGTCCTGGGCCTCGTCTTCGCGGTCGTAGGGATGAAGAAAGTCCGGGGATCAGGGAAGAACCCGCCCGCCTATGCTTAGTGCGTTTCGTGACAGTTCATGGATAGCATATTGCACGAGATAAGGGAGGAATTGAGGGACAACGCCGACGAAAGGACGAGGACCTCCGCACAGCGGTTCTTCAAGCAGGAGGTGAAGATCTATGGGATCAAGTCGGCGACCGTGGGAAGGATCGCCAAGAAATACTTCAGAGAGGTCGAAGGATCAGGCAAGGAACATGTCTTTCGCCTTTGTGAAGTTCTCTTCGGGTCCGGATACATGGAGGAGTCCTTCGTCGCATGCACCTGGTCTTATGGCATTCGGCACCGGTTCGTGGAGGGGGATTTCGCGACGTTCGAGAGGTGGATCGGAGCATACGTCGGCAACTGGGCCACGTGCGACACGTTATGCAACCATACTGTCGGAGCCTACATCGACAAGTTCCCGGACCGGATAGTTGGCCTCAAGAGGTGGGCGAAATCCCGCAATATGTGGCTGAGGAGGGCCTCTGCCGTATCATTGATAGTCCCAGCGAAGGGGGGGAGGTTCCTGGAGGAGGCCTTTGAGATATCGGACATCCTCCTTATGGACAAAGAAGACCTGGTCAGGAAGGGGTACGGGTGGCTCCTGAAGGAGGGCAGCAGGACGCACCAGGCGGAGGTCTTCGAGTATGTCATGAAGAATAAGGACAGGATGCCGAGGACCGCTTTGAGGTACGCGATCGAGCTCATGCCAAAGGATCTCAGGGCAAAGGCCATGGGTAAGTAGGAGGGCGTTTTCAGCCTTGTCAGCGACGCATGTTATATTTCCCCAGTCGCAATAGAATCCGGATATTCGAAGGTGTTGTGACTTGGATGTGTCGGCTATCGTGTTTTCGGTGGGTTTCCTGATATTCATCGCGCACCTGTTCGCCAGCCTCTTCGAGAAGACCAGGATCCCGGACGTGCTCCCGCTCGTGCTTATCGGCCTGCTGATGGGCCCTGTGACGGGCCTTGTCAGCCCGGATTTCTTCGGCGACGTGGGCGACGTCTTCATAAGCATCACCCTCGTCATCATACTATTCGAAGGCGGGATAGGGCTGAATTTCACGACCATCCGCAAGTCGCTAGGCGGTGGGGTGAAGCTCACGGTATGCAATTTCCTTTTCATCGTCGGGATCATGATGCTCGCATCCGTCGGGATGGGTCTGTCCCTCCGGGAGGGGATGATCCTCGGCGCCATCCTCGGCGGCACGTCCTCCGCCATCGTGATCCCGATGGTCGAGAAGGTCCGCCTCCAAGGCGACACGAAGACGATGCTCGTCCTGGAGTCCACGTTCAGCGACGTGTTATGCATCGTAGTCACCCTGGCGCTCATCCAGTCGGTGACCTACCACGACCTGAGGCCCGGTGCCGTGGTGGGCCAGATAATCGCATCCTTCTTCCTTGCCGCCGTCATAGGGGGCCTTTTCGCCTTCGCATGGTCTTCGGCGCTTTCCGGGATCCGCCACTTGGAGAACAGCATCTTCCTGACGCCCGCGTTCGTGTTCATCACCTACGGCCTGACCGAGGCGCTCGGTTTCAGCGGCGCCATCTCCTCCCTTGCGATGGGCGTGACGTTGGGGAACATAAAGAACATCGTCCCGAACGGCTACCACGACCTGAGGATCCCCATCTTCGGCGGGAAGAGGATCGCGCTGAGGCCGATAAGCCTGAACCAGACGGAGAAGGAGTTCGTCGGAGAGGTCGGATTCCTGCTCAAGACGTTCTTCTTCGTCTATCTGGGGATGTCCATTCTCCTGCATAACCTCGGCATCTTCGCCTTGGGCCTGATCGCGACCGTCCTCGTCTTCTCCGTTAGGATCCTCACAGTCAGGCTGTCCTTTGACAGGTCCATCCCGAAGAGGGACGCGTCGCTGGCTGCGGTTATCATGCCCATCGGCCTGGCCGCCGCGGTCCTTGCCACGCTTCCCGCCCAGGCGGGAATGGAGAAGGGCATTTTTATAAAGGAGCTGGTCTATGCGACGATACTGTTCTCGATCGTCGCGACTGCGTTGCTGTCGTTCCTGATGGAGAGGCAGCTCATCGGGTTCCCGTATGACAGCGTCTTCGCGTCGTACGCGCCGGAAAAGGAGGAGATGTGCCTGACTAAGCTCAACGGATCCGGTTCCTGAGGGGCTCAGTCGTAGCCGAGGTATTAGAGGCTGATAGGCAAGGCAGGAAAAGGAGGGAGGGTCAGGGGTTGACTTCGTAGATGTATGCCCGTATCCCTGTGGCCGCGTCCTGCTTTGATCGTATGAGGGTGAAATGCCCCCCTCCGTCGAGGTATCTCATGGAATAGATCGCTGTCCTGTTGAGGGCCTGCTTCGAAAGCGGCTTCTCGGGAGATTGCACTAGGCTGCCGACGATGCGTGTATATGTCCTTCCGGAGGCGTCCTCGTAGACGTTGTAGTTCGCGCTGTTCATGAGTATGTGGGTGACTCCCGCACCCCTCAGGCCAGCCGCCGATGCGCCGGGTTCCAGCCACAGGAGGTCGTGGATCGGTTTGTCGTATACTCCGGCGTTCGACACCGACCCCATGCGGGTTATGTATTCGGCCATGTGGCCCCTGTCCCAGCCTGTGAGAATCCGCCCATCGCGGCCTTGGGTTCCGAGCCAGTTTAAGACGTCGTATTCGGCTTCTGTGAGGAGGTTTTCCCTGGGGATGTCCGTGACGTAGAACACCGCGGTCCCAAATCCTGCCGCGGACGCGGCAAGCAATATGACCGCGAGGCTATGCGCCCCCCTGAAGGTCATCAGAGAATGCGCCAACACCGCGCCGGTCAGCAGGTAGAGCGCGGAGTACTTCGGGCCGGAGGAGGCGAATGATGCGAAGAGGATGAATGTGACAGCGGATATGACGATCGTCGCCTTCAGGGTATTCCGCCGCGAGAAAATGCCTTTCACGGGTCCGACACCCCAATCCGATGCCGCAACCGCGAACAGGAGTGCGATCCCTAGGTCGCTTATCCTGCCGCCGCGGTCCATCATCAGGGAAAAGATGACGCCGAAGACGGTGAGCATTATCGCAGGCACGTCCTTCCGCCTGAAAGCAGCCAGCAGGCCGTACGGAACCATGAAGAGGAGGACGTTGTAGCGCAGCCAGAAGATGGCGGGCGTCGTCGGCACGACGTCGAAGCTGCCGAGCCTCCCCTGCGGCAGGCCCTCAAGCTGCGCTTCGAGAATGTCTTTGAGTATGGTGAAGCCGGATGCTATTGAGGCGATGACGAGGAAGCAGATGCAGACGAGGTAGATCGTCTCGGGACTCATCCTCCTTCGAAGCGCGGGACTCTGCTGCAGGAGGATGTGGGACACCGCCATTGCGGCGACTGCGAATCCGACCCATATGCCGTCGTTGATCCTTGAGCCGAGGAAGACCGCCGCCACGAATGCCGCCGCGAAGAGGGGCCTCGCCCATCCAGAGGAGGTGAGTGATTTTATCGCGGACAGTATCGCCAAGGAGATGAGCAACAGCTGCAGGTGGTCGTGGGTGAAACCGGATATGCCGAGCGCTATGGGCTCCGACATCGTCGCCCATGCGACGCCCGCGATGAGTGCGGACTTCCTGCCGTAGAGTTCATCCGCCAAAAAGTATAATGCGACTGCAGTGAAGGATGAGAGGATGGCCGAGGCGGCTATCACCGCATGGAACGAGCTCCCGCCGGGGAATAACACGCCGAAAGCCCTAAGCAGCCAGACCGTCGGGTCGGATGCCCCGTTGGCCGGCGTCCTGAGCCCGTCCATGACCTCCGCATAGAACCAGGCCTCCGCATGGTTGGTGGCATGCCAGCCGTAATTCATGTGGAAGAACACGTCCGGGGCGCCGCGCGCAAGAAGGGCAAGGACGAATACTAACGCCACTGCCCTGCCATGCGGCTTTTCGAAGATTCCTTCGGCGTTTTTTTCCCTTCTTTTCATGCTGGCAATCTACGGCATCTGAATTTCCTATCCTATGAGGTTCTTTGACACGAGTATCTCCACCGCTGCGGCGATCAAAAGAAGCGGGCTAACCAGGGATAAATAGACTGCGGCGGCCTCCTTCGCGGCATCCCATCCCGCAGCCAGGCGCCGGCCCCGCTGTGTCGCAAGCTGCAGCCCTACCCGCATCCCAAGCGCGGCAGACAGGAAGATCGCAGGCAGCTCCAATATGCCGTGAGGGATTATTCCAATGGCAATCTTTACCGGGTCCAATCCCCTGTCGGAGGCGAACCTGAAGACGAGCCCCACTAGCAGGCCGTTCGCGAATAGCGCCGCAAGGGGCAGAACGATCGTCACACCAAGCAGCATCATGACGATTGACGCGGTCGTGTTGCGTGCGAAAACATTGAATATCACGAGCCAGTCGGGGCCGCCCATTATCCCGCCGAATGCGTCCTGTAGAAGAGACGGGAGCCTGTCGCTGACCAGGGGGTAAATCAGCAGGCCTACAGGCACCGCCGCCGTGAACGAGGCGGCCGCGATCAACGCCAGCCACAGGTTATTTTCCACCATTTCTTGGAGCTTTTTCATGGGAGGCCGATTCCGCAGCCTATGCACGTCTTGGCTGAGACGACGTTTCCCTGGCCGCATCCGGGGCAGATAGCATAGTCGACTGCGGACTTCTTCCGGGGCTTGGTGATCACTTCCCTCAGTCCGGTCGGAATCAGCTTGTTGATGTCGTTGCCTACGGCTCCGAGGCCCCCCGCTAATCCTGCGATAAGTACGCCGGCGATGTGCCAGACCAGGAGGACCCATCCGACGAACATGATCAGCGTTTTGTTCGCACCGGTTAGGTCCGTCAGGGCGTATACATATGCCAAGCATATGACTAGGAGGCCGCCGATGGTTGCGGCATATGCCGCATTCCTGAACCCTCGCCTGAACCCGCCGCCTGAGCCGTAGCCGGTATATGCTCCCGCCGCTGCGGCCCCCAAGAGGGGTATCCAGTTGAGGATTGAGTAGAGAACCGCGCCGACAATGACGGCGAACACAGTCTTCGCCGTTTTTTCTATGCCTGACATTTCCTCAGAGATTCTTCACAGCCTCGACGGTGAGTTTTATGGCGTTGTTCACGTCCACCATGCTGAAAACCGCAGCCGAACCATGGATATATCTGGTCGCCACGCTTATGACCCCGGAGGGTATCCCTTCACGGGTCAGATAGATTATAGCAGCGTCCGTCATGCCGCCTTCGAGGACGTCAATCTGGATAGGTATCCTCTTCTTCTTCGCCGTTTTCATCAGGACGTCCCTCACCTTCGGGTGGGTAATGACTCCGCGGCCTGCAGCCTCCAGAAGGGTGATGGCCGGGCCTTTTCCTACTTTCAGGCTGCTTTCAGTCTCCTTTATGCCGGGGGTGTCGCCTGCGAGCGTCGTGTCCAGGGCCAGGGCATAGTCTGGGTCTATCCTGAATGCGGCGACCCTTGCTCCCTTGAGTCCGACCTCCTCCTGGCATGAGCCGACCGCGTAGATTGTGGCGTTGATGTTGGAGGGTATCTTCTCCATCACCTTGAGTAGTATGTAGCATCCCGCGCGGTTGTCCACAGCCTTCCCGTAGTGCAGGTCCTTCCCGAGCTTCCCGAAAGACGGTTCGAATATCACGGGGTCGCCGAGTTCGACGATCTTTTCCGCATCCTTCTTCGATGATGCTCCGATGTCGATGAACATGTCCTCATATTTTATGACCTTCTTCCGCTCATCGTCCCTCTGCAGGTGCGGCGGCTTCGAGCCGATTATCCCGACGACGTCCCCATTCTTCGTCTTGATGACGACCCGCTGGTCGACGAGCAGACGGTCATCTATGCCGCCGACTTTCACGAAATACAGGTAGCCCTCCTTGGTGACGTGCTTTATGAGGAGGCCGACTTCGTCCATGTGGGCGGCGAGCATGATCTTCTTGGCGCCTTTGCCCTTCTTCCCGATGACATTGCCGAACTTGTCGGTGAAGACGTCGTCGCACGACTTCTTAAGCTCCTTCGTCATTATCGCCGCTATATTCCCCTCGTAACCCGATATGCCATCGGCCCTGCACAGCTGCTCCAGTAGTTCCATGATGATACCGAAGATATTATGGTATATAGCTATTATAAGCCCCCTAACCTTGAAGGAGGGTTAAAATGGCCCGATTAGGCCTTAGGAGGGCATAAGGTCGTCGAAGACGTTCGGCGCCTTTTCCTTCAGGATCGCCAGCATCTCATGCGCCAGCTGCCTTATCTCCCACTGGGCGTCCTTTGCGCCCCGCAACTTGATGAAGTGCCTAAGCTCGCGGAAGTTCATGGTGAGCACTATCTTCGTGGCGCATGCGTTCGGCAGAAGGAACCTGGCGTCCTCCTTGGGGATTCCGAGGGCAATGAGCTCCTCGTAGGCTTTCCGCACCGCTTCGACTGTCTGGTCGTACTTTTTCTTCGCCTTCGGGTCCTTCTCCACGGTGGCCGGCGTCACGTATTCGAAGCCCTTCTCGTTGACGTACCGCTGGCTCTGCTGGTTGTAGGACGCAATCCTGTGCCGGACCAGCTGGTGGGTGCATGCCCTCGACACCCCCTCCACTTGGAATGTCGCGCTGGAGTGCTCGAATGCGCTGAAATGCCCCCAGTCCCTGAGATTCCGGATGAGTTTCTTGTCCGCGTCCTGGGCCTTCGGCTCCGAAGCGTAGCAGATCCGCGCACTGGAGGCGATGAGTTCTTCAGGATCCTGCGTGATCCTCAGAAGCGTGACTTTCACGGTAGATAATAGGAGATAGGGTAAAAAATGCGAGCTTATTGCCTCCCCACCCCAAGTTATTACCGATGGCGGAACTTTTCTACGACATGTCCGGCAGGTATGGATCCGGAAGGCTCGTCGTCAGAATCGACCCCAAAGAGTTGAATGATGACTTGAGTGGGAAAATCGGGCAGATAGCCCAGGGTGCCATGACCTTAAAGCCTGACGAGGCCCGAACGATTCTGAAGGCGGTCGGTGCCAGAGGAGTTAACTCCGTTGGAAAATTCCTCTCAGACAATAGAGGCAAGACAAGAGATAGACAATTAGGATTGAACCTATTACTGGTTCTGCACGAGATTTTCGGCTCAAAAGACCTTAAGAGCATCGGTTTGGAGGTCGAGGATATTGACAGGATCGAAAGGGCGCATTTTGATTTCGAAAGAAATAACAGTGGTCTTGTTGCATTGAAGCCAACAGCCGATATTAGCCTCACCGCCCGAATAGCCCCCTCCCTGACTGTTGAATTATGTGAAAAAAGCGAGGAAACCCAAGAAGGCAGCCCCAGGATTATGCGTGCCGCAGAACTGACAGAGGCGGTCGCCCGGGAGGACCTGGACCGATTCGGCGTCGGAATCAGATGCATGGCAGACGGACAACTCGAGTTCGAGACAGAGAGACACATATCCAACGTCAGCAACATCGTGGCGATTGCCAAGGGCAAAGACGCAGTCTACATCAGGGTCATGCCCGAGAAGGACTGGACAGACCACCTGCGCATGGCGACAGAAGCCCTGACGAGGATACACATTATGGAAGTCCCGAATGAACTGGACACAAAATTGGGGATAACTCCCGAGGAGAGGATGGCCAAGATGGATGAAACAATCCACCATTATCTTCCATCAGGAGTAACCGTCATAAAAAAGAAACGTCCTTCCCAGCCATAAAACCGTTTATTGACAGAATATATGCCAAATAAGCCCTGCACACGGGTATTTAAATGAGTGTTGCTTATATTATTCCTAGTTTTGGTGAGTTCTACATTGGATACAGGCGAGGTAATTTCTATTGTGGGGGACCAGGTCGTAGTCAGGTCTGCGCCGAAGCCGCCCGGCATCGGCTCCACGGTATATAATGAGCGGGGCGGAGCCGCAGGCACGGTCTCCGACATCATAGGCCCCGTTGAAAAACCGTACATCGTAGTCAAAGCCAAACCGAACGTCACACTCAAACCCGGAGACTCTATAAGGTCCAATTGATTTAGAGGAGGTAAAAATGAGCGAAGAGAAGAAACCCGCCGACGGAGGCAACCCCAAGATGGTCTGCTCGGAATGCAAGGGAACCAACATAATCACAGACTACAAGCACGGAGAGCTCGTCTGCAAAAAATGCGGATTCGTCCTCGAGCAGGGGATGTTCGACTTCGGCCCCGAATGGAGGGCCTTCGACGAGGAGCAGAAGAGCAAGCGTGCAAGGACCGGCGGTCCAGTCAAATTCGCCAAGCTCAACAAGGGATTGACGACGGAAATCGACAGATACGACCGGGACATCCGCGGCGGCGCGATCCAGCCTGAGAGGAAGGCGCAGCTGTACAGGCTAAGGAAATGGCAGAGGAGGAGCAGGATGAGCGACTCCGTCCAGAGGAACCTGTCCATCGCCCTGCCGGAGCTCGACAGGATGTGCGCATACCTCAACATCCCAAACAACATCAAGGAAGAATGCGCGATGTGGTACCGAAAGGCCGTCAACAAGGGCCTTGTGAGGGGAAGGAGCATCGAATCCGTCGTCGCCGCCATCATCTACCTGATCTCGAGGAAGCATCAGCTCCCTAAGACCCTGGAGGAACTGGAAGAAGCCAGCGGAGTCAAAAAGAAGGACATCGGAAGGAGCTACAGGTTCGCATGCAGGAGGCTCGGCCTCAGGATGCCTGTCGCGACGCCGATGGACTACGTCCCAAGGTTCGCCTCAGAGCTCGGACTCTCAGGCGAGACCGAGGCGAAGGCCATCGAGATCCTGGAGAAGGCGAGGGAGAAGGGAGTCACATCGGGCCGCGGACCCACAGGAGTCGCCGCGGCCGCGATTTACCTTGCCGGAAAGATTACGAACGACAAGCAGACGCAGAAAGGCATCGCCGGCCGTCTTGCGGGAGTGACGGAAGTCACGATACGCAACCGGTACGAGGAGATCGCGAGGGAGCTGGGGATAGAGATATAATTCTATCCCAATGCTCTTTTTCCCATACCCCTATTTATCCACCTTTTACTTAATTTTGAGTATTACCGGCAGTTGGTGTTGGAATGGTATCGCTTGAGCCCGTATTGGTGGCGTTGGCCCAGAAGGCCGGATCTTCTGCGAAGAGCTTCGACCTGACGACAGGCGAGTTGGGGCAGATGCTCGGACGCTCACAGCAGACTGCGTCCAGGTATCTGAAAGATCTTGAAGACAGGGGGTGGATAATTAGGCTGAAAACCGGCAGAGCCTTCAGCTTATCATTCACCCCGGATGGGGTGAAGGTGCTGCGCAATATCCACTCAGGCATCGGTCGATTCCTAGATTCCGAGATGAAGCAGTCGTTCGACGGCGTTATCGCATCAGGCATCGGCGAAGGCGCATACTATGTCAAAGAATACGCCTCAAGGATCGAGGAGGCGCTGCATTACATGCCTTATCCGGGCACGTTGAACGTGAGGTTCAAGGGCGAGAAACCGGACATGAACACCGAGAAGACGATTGACATATCCGGGTTCGCCTCCGGCGCAAGAAGCTTCGGCAGGATTGGGCTCACCCCCGTGAGGCTGCACGTGAGAGCAAGGACGATAGAATGCCATGTCATCATCCCGGAGAGGACCCACCACAGGAGGGACATAGAACTTATAGCCGCCGAGAACCTCAGGGAAAAACACAGGCTAAAAGACGGCGACGAGGCCGTTATAACATTCAACTAATCCTGTGTTCGACGACATTCCCGCGCGGCCTTTCCTCATGGAATATCTGCGCCTGAAAGGAGTACAGCTTGAATCCCTTCTCCATGTATGCGGTCAACGGCAGGTCGGCCTTGTTGCAGGTCTGCATCAGGAATTCTTCCGCATCCCATTTCCATTCGACCGGCACCTGCGGAAGAAGGAGCCCGCGGCTCCATCCGAGCTCGGCTATGAGCCCGTCGCAGCCGACGCGTATCCTCTTCGCATATTCTCCCGGATCTGCGACCTCCATGAGCTCTGGCCTCGTGAGCACCGAGACTTCGACAGTTATGTCGGAAAGTTCATCCCCCCCAACCGGGGGGAACCTCGGATCCTCCAACGCTGCGGACAAGGCTGCATGTTCGAGCGCGTACCCGAGGGGGTGGGACGGCTCAGGGAATCCGATGCAGCCCCTCAGTTCGCCCTTTGTCTGCAGGGTGACGAAGACGCCGAGCCTCTCCTGGAAGACTGCCTCCAGGGACGGCGGGATCTGGGGCTTGCCCCCGCCGAAATTTGCTTCGAGGACCGCGCGCGCATATGCCACGAGGTCCCTGCCCTCATCTTGCGTCAGAGTCATGTAGAAATATTATATGTCCGCTTAAAAAGATTACTCTACCGGGCCGCGGATGGTGCCCATCTCAACATGGTTTGTCTGGACGTTGGCGAACGACACCCTATAGGGTATCGTCACCTTGAGGGTATACATGTAGTCGCTCGCATGCGGGCACCCGGACGCCGTGATCCTGAGGTTGTCCCCCGCGACGACCTTCGGATTGTCGACGGAGACCGAACGGCAAGGGACACCTTCCGGGCTCTCAACTGTCAAGCCCGACTTATTCACAGCTATCTCCGCCCCCGCCCCGTTGGTGAACACTCCGTTGAATTTCCCGTCGCTCGTGAACGACGCAGCAGCGAGCATGGGCTTGATCTTCGCGAAGCCGATGGACGTTACTGTGGCCTCGGACCCAGCCCCTACGTTGAACACCCCAAGCTGCCACATGATGACGCCGATGAACAATGCCGCGAAGGCAAGCATCAGGAGTATGCCCGCCGCGGCGGCTATGACCAGCGGTTTAGACCATTTTGAGCCTGTTTCGTCGCCTGCATGGGTGCTCATTTCACGGCCTTCTTCAATGCCTCGATGATGTCATCGTCATGGGCTATCTTCGCCTTCCCCTCCTCGATCCTGGGGCCGACGAACACTACTCCTGCATTTTTCAGTTTCGCGATGTTTTCCGCGACAAACGGGTTCTCGTAGAGGCTCTGGTGCATCGCAGGGACTATCACGACCTTCCTGCCGCAGCCGAGGGCGGTCGCAGCCAGGGTCGTGACGGTGGTGTCGTCTATGCCGCACGCTATTTTGCTGATGGTGTTCGACGTCGAGGGACAGATGAGAATTGCCGCCGCTTCGCCTTTGACGCCGAGGAGCCGGACATGCTCGACTGCTCCGGTGAGCTTTGTTATGACCGGTTTCTCCGAAGCCCATTCTAGGACGGAGGGGCCGATTATGCCACATGCGGACTCGCTCATTACGCATTCTACCTCGAATCCCTGCCGCTTCAGCTTCCGGACCAGTTCAGGAACCCTGACCGCTGCCACGCTCCCTGTCACTCCGACGACCACTTTCATCTGGGATACCTCGTAATTTATAGAGCGTACGGTTAATATTAAAGACGGTGGACCAGGGAGAGCTAGTAAAAGACATCCTGAAGCTGAAAAAATGCAGAAACGCAGTCATCCTGGCCCATAACTACCAGCGCCCCGAGATACAGGACCTAGGCGACTTCGTCGGCGACAGCCTCGAACTTGCCAGAAAGGCTCAGTCGACCGAATCCGACATCATCGTCTTCTGCGGTGTCGATTTCATGGCCGAGACCGCCGCAATCATCAACCCAGGAAAGACCGTATTGATACCCGCCTGGGAGGCGCTCTGCCCGATGGCAGCGATGCTGCCGCCCGAGACGATCAGGCAAGCCAGGGAGGAGAACCCCGACGCAGAAGTGGTGATGTACGTCAACACGACGGCGGCCGCGAAGGTGTATGCGGACTGCATCTGCACGTCGGCGAACGCGGTCAAGGTCGTCAACAGCATGGATGCTGATACCATACTCTTCGCGCCGGACAGGAACCTCGCATATTATGTGGCCCAGAGGACGAAGAAGAGGATAATCACGGTCCCGGAGAAGGGTATGTGCGTCGTCCACGACAGGATAACCGTCGACGACGTCATGGCAGCCAGGAAGGCTCACCCGAACGCCAAGGTGACAGTCCACCCGGAATGCATACCGGATGTTCAGGCGATCGCGGACCACATCGGCTCGACGAAGCAGATGATCGAATATGTGAAGACGGACCCGTCACCCGAATACATCATCGGCACAGAGGTGGACATAGCCCATAGGATGAGGAAGGAGGCGCCAGACAAGACATTCTACCCCGCCTGCGAGAAGGCGATATGCAGGAACATGAAGAAGAACACCCTTGAAAACCTGCGCGACGCGCTATTGAACATGCAGTATAAGGTGGTAGTCCCCGAGAAGATCGTGGAAAAAGCCCGCAAACCCATCGAGAGGATGCTGGCGCTGAAATAACATGACCTCGATGGGCGGCCGCTACAGGAAGGGTTCCGACTTCGAGCGTGACATCGTTGCCGCGTTCAACGACAGAGGATGGGTCGCCTTCAGGGCGGCAGGAAGCGGGAGGCTGGAGAAGTCCCTCCCCGACGTCGTCGCATTGAAGGGGGGGAGGGTCATAATGGTAGAGTGCAAGGCCACCTCGAATGACCGCCTCAGCCTGAAGCCTGCGATGCTCTCATTGACCGAGTATGCAGCAAAGGCGGGCGCAAAATCCTATATAGCCGTACGGTTCTTCAGGCAGAGGCCCCGGTTTTACGACATATTCGACCTCATGGCCAGGGACTCGTACACTATTAATGATAAAGACGAATATCTGACCGTGGACGCCGTCATAGGAAGGAGGGGGGAATCCAAAGATGAGTTTTAGCATATTCGGCAGGAAGGCGCAGAATCAGGAGGAAAAAGTCTCATGCGACAGGATCTTCGTATACGGGACGCTCATGAACCTGTACGCCGTCCGCGACATCTGGTCTGTGGAACCTTTGAAGATCGAGAAGGCGACAATGAGAGGGGATCTGTACAGCGCGGAATCCCAGCCGATTATGATGGAGGGCAAAGGCAAAGTCCACGGCCTCGTCCTGACCATCCCGGATCTGGCGGCCGACCCCGGGATCTTCGACAAGTACGAGGCATGCCGCAACAACCATCCCGAATCATTCCATCTGAGGATCCTGCGCGACGCGAAGCTGGACGACGATGGGACAGTCAAGGCATGGGCCTACCTCGGCAACCCGAAGCACAGGAGGGTCGCCAAGACATGCGTAGAGCAGAACCTCATCAGGGAAGGCAAATGGACGACGCAGCCCAACTGGCTCCACGGACCGCTGGAATAGGACCCAACACCGCCCTTTCATAGATTCGTCCTGGCATGTAATGCCATCTATTACATTATTAATTGTATAGTGACAGAGTTTATGTCCTAAAAGAGTGACAGGGTTTATGTCCGCTTTCGCCAGACATAATCTGGTGATGTGTGGTGGTGAAGGCTACATTGGACATAAGAACAAAGGCAGTTCTACTAGGTGAAGAGAAGGTCA
>JAZDMS010000004.1:0-16084 GCA_043800705.1 Candidatus Altarchaeota archaeon | reverse complement strand
CGAGGCGTGCGTCCACCTTGGCCATAAGGGTCAGGGGCGCGAGGAAGTGCTGGCAGAATTGCCGGTATCCGGCCCAGGCGCCGCCTCTCCAGATGTCGAATGAAAGGGTGTCTATCATGACCGGCTTCCCGTCCTGGAACTCGCCGTCCGTGTAGACGAATCCGCTCATGTCCCTGAAGGAAGCGGGGGACCTCTCAGGCATCTTTCCCTCTTCGGGCCAGGGACGTGACAGCCCTGAAGACCCTCTCCAACCTGGTCCTGGTGACGAACCATGCCGCCATGAGCCCCGCAAGCAGCAGTTGTACGAACATGCTGCCCGCCCCAGGGTCGATGTAGGCGTTCACCGAGCAGGGGAATAAGGCCGATAGGGCTATGGCCAGCGCGAACCTCCTACCCCGACCTGACATGTTTTTGGATATTTGTCATTCGACCATATTACTCCGGCCCCCCACGACCTCGTATATCCTGAATGACCCCTCCTCCGTCCGTCCGCCCACAGTCCTGTTGGGCTCATCGTATACGAGCCGCAGGTAGTCCTCGTCGCCGCCTATGACCCTGAAGCCCCACCACGGCCTGGGGTATATCACATACCTCACCCGGTAATGTTCGATGATGGGCCTCAGGTAATCCCTCTGTGCAGGCATCTGTATCCCCCTTGCACGAAGAAGGTATTCCGCAGGGAAGGGCCCCCTCGCCATCACGCCGTCTCCAGGCCTTGTCGCATTCGCGAGCCATATGCAGGCCCTGACCTCCTCCTGGTCGGACTCATGGGCCCTGAGCGCCTGAAGCGGGGCCATCGAATCAAAGAGTACGACGACTATTGCCAGGGCATAGATGAGGGTCCTGGGAAGGCCTCTATAGCCCTTGATGAATTCTCCCAGCCCAAATGCAGATGCGGCAGCCACGAACGGGAATAGGGAGTATACATATCTGGGCTGGCCGAATGTGACTGCGCCCCCTACGACGCTGACGACCGCATAGAAGCCGACCGTCTGGATGAACAGCATGTCCCTGCCCTTCGCATCCCTCAACCTCCACGACCCGAAGACCGCGAGAAGGAGGAAGAAACCGAACCCGGAGCCCAGGTAGATCAGGCCTATGGCGATGTTCAGCCCCGCCTGCAGCATGTTCCCGACGTTTATCCTTGAGGCATATTCCCCGAGGGTGGGGGCCCCGTCCATAGCAAGGTATCCAAGCCCTGCGCCGATGGGGTGGGGCTCGAGGATGCCATACAGGTTAGGGCTGAAGAACGGTGTCCCCTTGTCGGATAGGTTCCTCGCGAGTATCGGCGACGACACCGCCAGCGCGCATACGGTGACTACCGCGGCGTTCCTAAGACGCCGCCCTCCTGCATCCCTGGCGATGAAGAGGATGACGGCGGGGTAGAGTATGATGGCATGGAAGCGCGCGAGGAACGCAAGACCGACGGCGAAGCCGATGAGGGCGCTGTTCAGGCTGCCGCGCCTCTGCAGGAGGAGCAGGAACGCCAGGGCACAGAAGAGGCTGTAGGCGCTGTCGGTCATCAGCTGAAGGAGCATCTGATAGACAAAGAAGTTGGATGCGTAGGCAAGGCCTGCGACGAGGGAAAGCATCCTGTCCCGCGTGAAATCGAACACGAGGAGATAGGTCACGAGCGCTACCGCGGTCTCCAGGACCGCGTTCACGAGGAAGGCGTTCGACATGTCCGGACCCAGTGCCTTGAACGCGGCCGAGACGAGCCATGGATAGAAGGGCTGCGCGATATAGTCCCCCTGCGGCAGGTCTGCCAGGCCGTCGTTTAGTGGCCACAGCGTGTCGATGACGAAGCCGCGCCCCAAGTACATGTTCCTCGCTGCGGAGAGGTAATGCCATCCGTCGTTGGATACGGTGTTGACGCTGCCGTATCCTCCCACGACAAAGACGTTGAAGGCGCAGGCTGCGAGGAAAAGGAGCGCCAGATACGGGGACGAACGCCTCAGGTCGACCCTATCCACCTCCGACCACCCCGTATACTCTCCAGTTCCTCCCCTCGCCGACCATCCTCATGTATCCTTCGCCATCCATCTCATACCAGCCCTCCGTGACACCCTCGATGACGTATGTGACGTTGTAGTGCTTAATGAGCGGTCCCAGTTCGGCGCGGTCCGCCGGGGTCTGGACGGCCTTGCCTTGGAGGACATAGGGCACATAGTACGGGAAATAGCCCATGACCGTGCTCCCTTCACCCCCGGCGCCCTTGAGCCAATATGCGGCCTCGATGTCAGGAATGGGTTTCGTGTTTTGGATGACCTGAATTGCGAAGTATACGTTTGAGCAGATCAATAATACGATTATCATAGCCCGGAATGCGTCGTCTACGGAGCTTTTGAATATGTTTATCTGGTTTTTGAAGAATGCGTCTAGGCTGACGCCAGATATTATCGCCATGAAGGGGATGATTGAATACAGGTATCTAAGCTCTCCGTACATCATCGATACGACCAGCATAAGAACAGCATAATAGGTTGATATAGCGATATAGAATGATTTGTTTTCGCGGATATGGACTCTAAGTTGTCCTCTCTCCATGAATATTATGATTGCCATAATGGTGCTTGGCAGCAGGATCAGGTGGCCTACGGCAAGATTGAGGAGATTCTGTAAAATGTCGATGAAGGTCTTTGTGTTGAGCCTCTCGATGAAGAGCTCCGGCGGGCTTTTGGGTGGCTCAATGCCCGCGAAATACCTGTCGTCGTCTCTCAAAAGGAGTATGCCGTAGGCGTTGAAGTTGTAAAATGGATTGCCTGTAAGAAGGTACGTCCGCAGAAGCCAAGGCGATACAACAATCAATGCAACGAAAAATATCAAAGCGAAATCCCTGACAGCCTTTCCGAAATCCTTCCTTGCATAAATATAGGCGCCTATCGCAGTCAGAAGTATGAAGCCCTGCTCGCGGACAAGGTAGGATGCCCCAATCAAGCACCCGGCAACGCATCTGCTCCAATCGTTGTCCCACCTTTTTACGACATAGAATATGGCAATAATGGACAACGCGAAGCTCGTTTCTGTGAGAAGTTGCGGAGCCAAGACGAGTTGATACGACCCGAAAACGTACAAAATGGCGGAATATACTGACGCAGAACGTGCTCCAGTAAGCTCAAGGCATAAAAGGAATGTGAGGCATGCGATGAGGCTTTCGCACACTATATTAACCAATTGGGCGCTGAACATGCTCACGCCAAACACATGATATGCAGACACAATCAAGTATGGGTAAACGGGCTGGCGGAAGAAATACGGCTGCGGAAATGAGTCCGACCTGAGAATCAACGGCCAAATGACCTCAGTCTCGAATCCCCTACCCTTGAACAAGCTCTGGGCTATTGTGAGATGATGGTATGAATCGTCTGATATTTTGAGGGGGTCGGTGGAGTATAGAACGAACGCGGTCCTTACAAACATGCTTAGCATGAAAATGATGAGTGCATACTTGAGTTTGTCGTTCATGGCTGTGAGCATATAACGGTTGATGGCATAAATATATCAGATGAATTCTGGAAAGATTCTCCTGCTTCTGCCTGCCTTGAACGAGGAGGCCGCATTGGAAAAACTGGCCTCGGAGGCTCCTCCAGGCTACGATGTGCTCCTTGTAGACAGCGGCAGCACCGACCGGACCGTCGAGCTGGCGAAGGCCGCCGGCTTCAAGGTCATCGGCGTAAGGTATGGGCGCGGGCAGGGAAGCGGGATTCGGACCGGCATGGAGTATTTTCTCGAAAACGGCTACGAGTACCTGGTCACTGCGGACTGCGACTACACCGACGTATTGTCCGGGCTTCCAGTGGTCGTTGACTTCCTACGTTTCGGGGGATATGACATTGTCCTCGGGGTAAGGGACTTCAAAAAGCAGAGGGATTATTTAGGCCTAACATCCATCTTTGTTAAAAAGACGGTAAGCATCCTCATCAGGGCCCTTATGGGGATCAAGGCGAGGGACATGCTCACAGGCGTCTGGTGCTTCGACGCAAAAGCCGTCAGAGAGATTGCACCACACCTTCAGGAGAGGGGTTTCGAATACGGCTTCGAGATACTATACCATGCGTGGAGGCTTCACCTTCGGATCGGGGAATCCGGCGTCGACTTCAGACGAAGGGCTGGCGAGACGAAACTGACCCTCAGGCAGCGGCTCATCCAGGTGCTCTACGGCATAAAATACGGCCTAAAAGTTGTATCTTGGCGCTTATTCGGTCCTGGCCGAAAAATCTAGCCCGCCTTTATAAATGTTTCCTCTGAATTGTATCTATCATGAAAAAATTGGCGCTCTTGGTGGTTTTTGCTTCGGTTTTGTTCGCAGGATGCATGGACGACGGTATCAAGGCATGCACTGCGGAGGCGAAGATCTGCCCAGACGGGTCCGCAGTCGGCAGGACCGGCCCCAACTGCGAGTTCACCCCGTGTCCCGCGATAGTCGGAGGCGACAGCGACGCTCACGGTTGCAAAGCCAGCGCAGGCTACAGCTGGTGCGAGGCCAGCCAAAAATGCATCCGGGCATGGGAGGAGAACTGCACCGTGCAGAGGGCTTGCACAGAGGAGGCAAGGATTTGCCCGGACGGCTCGGCGGTGGGCAGGAACGGGCCCAACTGCGAATTCGCGCCTTGTCCGGCTCCGCTCGGAGGCGACCGCGACGCCCACGGCTGCCTCGGCAGCGCAGGCTACAGCTGGTGCGAGGCGAAACAGAAATGCCTGAGGGTCTGGGAGGAGGAATGCAGCAGCGGTCAGGCATCCTCCGTCGTCGAAGCCAACAACGAGTTCGGATTCGGCCTTTACCGGGAATTGGCCAAGGACCGGTCCGCAAACCTTTTCTTCTCGCCATTCAGCATCTCGGACGCGCTGGCGATGACATACGAAGGCGCGAGGGGGAAGACGCAACAGGAGATGCAGGCCGTCCTCAAGCTGCCCGCGGACGACTCCGCGCGGAGGTCGGGATACGCCGCAGCGCTTGCGGGAATAAACAAGGCAGACAAGAAGTACCAGCTCTCGAGCGCGAACGCCCTCTGGGCGCAGAAGGATTACACGTTCCTGGCCTCTTATATGGGTGTCGTCGGGTCCTTCTACGGCGGCAACGCGACCAACATGGACTTCGTGGGGGATTCTGAAGGCTCGAGGCAGACCATCAACTCCTGGGTGGAGGACAGGACCAACGACAAGATAAAGGACCTCATACCCGCTGGAGCGCTCACGCCCCTTACCAGGCTGGTACTCACTAACGCCATCTACTTCAAAGGCGACTGGGTCAGGCAGTTCAACGTCAACGACACGAAGGAGCGGGTCTTCCGCCTGCCCGGCGGCAGGAGCGTAAAGGCACAGATGATGTCGCTCAAAGGCGAGGATGTGAAATTCCCCTACGCAGAGGACGCGACGATGCAGGCCATTGAGCTGCCCTACAGCGGCGACGACGTCTCGATGATCGTCCTCCTGCCCAAGGGCGACGACCTAGAAGGCCTCGAAAAGTCAATGGACCAGCAAAGGTACGAACAGATAATGTCCATGCTAAGCGGGGAAAAGGTCGAAGTCCACATCCCGAAGTTCAAGCTGGAATCGAAGACATACCTCGCGGAAAACCTGATACGGCTGGGGATGCCGACGGCCTTCACCAACGACGCGGATTTTTCTGGTATGACCGGGAAGAGGGACCTCAAGATAGACAAGGTCATACACCAGGCATACGTCGACGTCAACGAGGAGGGGACGGAGGCCGCGGCCGCGACGGCTGTAATAATGGACCGGGTAATGGCCGTTCGACCAAGACCCACGAAGGTCTTCGACGCAGACCACCCGTTCATGTTCCTCATCGTCGAGCGGCAGACCGGGAACATCCTGTTCATGGGAAGGGTCTCGAACCCCGGAGGCTCACAAGGACAGCAGGAGCCTCAGAGACACGTTTGCACCGCACAGGAACACGCAGCCGAAGCATGCACGTTGGAGTATAATCCAGTCTGCGGCTGGTTCAACGACGGCATAAAGTGCATCCGGTACCCATGTGCCCAGACTTATGGGAACGGCTGCGGCGCATGCGCAGACGACAAGGTGGAATACTGGACGCGGGGGGAGTGCCCAGCGGGTGACAAACCCGAGGGCAATAATCAGCTTGCGAATCCCGCGTCAGTCTACTGCTCCCAGGTTGGGGGCTCCTGGTCCGTGAAAGAGATGCCGGAAGGCCAGGTCGGATACTGCACTCTCCTGGACAACAGGACATGCGAGGAATGGGCGCTCTACAGGAGCAACGGGACCGAATGTGTCGCGCCGGACGGGTCGCACATCCAGGGCGGCGCACCAGTGAAGACTATCTCCCTTGAAGGAAAGGTCATCGTAGCGGCGAAGGGGACAAGAAGCGAATCATGGGGGATAATGGTCGAAAATGGGCCTGCGGAATACATGGGGAAAGCGGTCAATGTAGAAAGCTATACCTGGCTCCAGACTCAGGGATACTCCCCCGGCGACAGCATAGTGGCACAGGCCATAGAAGTCACTGCGCACACGAGCGGAGACTGCGTCAGCATAATGCCCTACTGCATCGTTGCCAACGACCTCATTAACATAAGCAGGGGATAGGATGGTCCGATCTATCAGCCTTTCATCTTCTTCTCCCTCTCCTCGATCTTCCTGTACATCTGACCCGCGGGGGCTCCGCCCCCTCAGGTCTAAGGTACCCCTGATCCCCCGAAACGAGTTATGTGGGTTCTTCGAACCCACAGAACGCATTGACAAATAAAACAAGACGATAGGCTTGGCTGTTGATCGTGTGTCTATTAACTCTTCCTCTTCTTCTCCCTTTCTTCTATCTTCCTGTACATCTTGAGGACTAGGGCCTTGTCCTTTTCGGTGGCTGAAGACGGTTTGGTAGCCTCCCTCTTTTCGAGGCCTTTGATCCAGCTTTTTAGGACCTCCTTTTTATCTTCGGTCAAGCCGGTGTCCTTGTCGTATTTCGCCTTGATGCCTTCGATGACTTCCTTCTGCCTTGCCTTCTTCTTAGCGTTCTCGTTCATAGGACCACTCCCCAGCCGACCGACCCCGATATACAAATTCGAAAACCGGCTTAAAAATGGCACAATGCCTGATTAAGCAATCTCCCGCCTTACGCGGGTGATTACCATCAGCTCACTCCTCGGTTTATAGTCTGGTTTTCCCTAATCATTCCGTTGCGATGGATTTCAAGCTAGTGAGCGGCTATAAGCCGTCCGGAGACCAGCCGAAGGCCATAGAAGGGTTGATCGGCGGTCTACGGAAGGGCCTCCGCCATCAGACCCTCCTTGGCGTCACAGGAAGCGGGAAGACGTATACTATGGCGAACGTCGTCGCCGCCGTGAACAAGCCCACCCTCGTGATGGCACACAACAAGACCCTCGCAGCGCAGCTGTACAGCGAATTCAAGGAGCTGTTCCCCCAGAACGCGGTCGAATACTTCGTCAGCTACTACGACTACTACCAGCCCGAGGCCTATCTGCCGGCAACGGACACATACATAGCAAAGGACGCGGACATAAACGACGAGATCGAGAAGCTCAAGCACAGGACGACGTCCAGCCTCATGGATCGCAAAGACGTCCTCGTAGTCGCCACAGTGTCCGCTATCTACGGCCTCGGAAGCCCGAAGGAGTACCAGGAGAGCACGCTCCTCATAGAAGAAGGGGGAAATATGGGACGCGACGTACTCATAAGGTCCCTCGTCGACATGCACTATGAGCGGCGGCCGAGCGCTCCCGTCGAGGGCGAGTTCAGGGCGAGGGGCCCGCAGATAGACGTCTTCCCCCCATACAGCGACAGGATATACCGCGTCAGGGCGGACGAGTCCGTGGAGTCCATCCAGGAAATACATGCCGTCACCGGACAGAAGACCGCAGATATGAAGACGCTCAGAATTTATCCCGCAGTCCACTACATACTCCCCGAAGACGAGAAGGAGAAGGCCATAGATGCCATCCGGGGGGAGCTGAAGGAACGGCTGAATGAATTGGAGTCGAAAGGCAAACTTATCGAAGCCAACCGCCTCAAGCAGAGGACAGAATACGACCTGGAGATGATCGATGAGCTCGGATACTGCAAGGGGATCGAGAACTATTCGAGGCACCTCGAAGACCGGAAGCCAGGCTCCCCTCCGAACACCCTCCTCGACTTCTATCCGAAGGACTGGCTCTGCTTCATAGACGAATCGCACATGACAGTCCCCCAGATCAGGGGGATGCACAACGGCGACAGAAGCAGGAAGGAGACCCTGGTGCAGTACGGATTCAGGCTCCCCTCCGCGATAGACAACAGGCCGCTGAAGTGGGAGGAGTTCGAGAGGCGCATCAGCCAGGTCGTATACGTCTCGGCGACGCCGGCCGACTACGAGCGGAAGATCTCCCAGAACATAGTGGAGCAGATCATCCGGCCGACGGGCCTCGTAGACCCCGAAGTCGAGGTGCGGCCCGCGACTAATCAGATCGACGACCTCATGAAAGAGGCGAAGGCCAGGGTGGAATCCGGGCAGAGGGTCCTGGCAACTACCCTGACGAAAAGGATGAGCGAAGACCTGTCCGACTACCTGCACAAGAAGGGATTCAAGGTCAAATACCTCCACAGCGAGATAGAGACGTTCGAGCGGGTGGACCTCCTCCGGGGGCTTAGGGCAGGCTCGATAGACGTCCTGGTCGGAGTCAACCTCCTCCGGGAAGGATTGGACCTGCCTGAGGTCTCGCTCGTGGCGATATTGGACGCCGACCAGGCGGGATTCCTGCGCTCGGAGACCAGCCTCATACAGACCATAGGCCGCTGCTCGAGGAACATCGACGGGAAGGTCATATTATACGCCGACAAGATGACTGCTGGGATAGAATCCGCCGTAAGGGAGACCTCGAGGAGGAGGAGCATCCAGATCGAACACAACAGGAAACACGGCATAGAGCCGAAGACCATCATCAAGAAGATACACGAACGCATAGTCGAGAAGAAGGCCGAAGACGTCGACGGGAAGGTCTACGCGGAACTGCCATATGACGAGGTCGAACGGATGATGAAGGAGGCCTCGGCGAGGATGGACTTCGAAGAGGCCATCAAGCTCAGGGACATGCTGACGCAGATGAGGTGGAAAAAACATGGGAGCAAGTGAGATATTCATAAAGGGGGCGAGGGAGCACAACCTCAAGAACATAGACGTCAGAATACCGCGGGACAGGCTGGTCGTCATCACCGGCCTCTCCGGCAGCGGCAAGTCGTCGCTCGCATTCGACACGCTGTACGCGGAAGGCCAGAGGAGGTATGTCGAATCCCTAAGCGCATACGCCCGCCAGTTCCTCGGCCTCATGGAGAAGCCGGACGTCGACTACATCGAAGGCCTGTCGCCCGCCGTCAGCATTCAGCAGAAGACCACGAGCAAGAACCCGAGGAGCACAGTGGGGACGGTCACGGAGATATACGACTACCTCAGGCTCCTGTATGCGCGCATCGGCGTGCCGCACTGCCCGGAATGCGGCAGGGCGATAACGATCCAGTCGAAGGGCCAGATAGCGGAGCAGATACTCCGCCTCGAGGGCAAGAAGGTGACCGTCCTCGCGCCCGTGGTGAGGGACCGCAAAGGCGAATACCACACTCAACTGAAAGAATACCTGGACGACGGCTACTCCGAGGCAGTCATCGACGGGAAGCGCGTCCCCATCGAGGGGAACATCAGGCTCGGGAAGTACTTCAAGCACTCGATAAGCATCGTCATCGACGAGGTCGCAAGGAAGAAGGATAACAGGCAGCGGATAATAGAGGACGTCGAGACCGCGCTGCAGCTTTCGAAAGGCCTCGTGGAGGTCGAACACGCCGGCGGAAAGACCACGTATTCGCAGAAGCTCGGCTGCCCCGAATGCGGGATAAATATGGAGGAGCTTCAGCCGAGGATGTTCAGCTTCAACAGCCCCCACGGCGCATGCCCCGAATGCCAGGGGCTCGGCGTGAAACTGGAGCTCGACCCGGACCTCATAGTGCCGGACAAGTCGCTCACCATAGACGACGGGGCTGTGGACGCGTGGGGCGCTACCATCGACGCCTTCTACCTGAAGGCGTTCAAGACAGTGGCAGCCGAACTCGGCATCGACGTCTCGAAACCCCTGAGTGAATGGCCGGAAAAGGGCCTTGAATCCCTCCTTTACGGGACCGGGGAGCGGCGGTACCATTTCAAACACATAGCCCGCGACGGCGTCGGCAGATGGGAGTACCAGGGGACCTGGGAAGGAGTCATCCCGAACCTGGGGCGCAGGCACAAGGAGACCAAGAGCGAGGGAATGAAGGAGTGGATACAGGGATACATGGCGACGACCCCCTGCCCGCTGTGCAAGGGGAAGCGCCTCAAGAAGGAGGTCCTTGCAGTCCTGGTCGGCGGCAAGAACATAGCGGAACTTACGGAGATGCCGGTGAAGGACGCCCACGCATTCATGAAGGGCCTCAAGCTCGACGAACAGCAGAAGAAGATCTCCGTCCAGGTGGTGAAGGAGATAAACGCGCGCCTGTCGTTCCTCGAGAACGTAGGGCTCGAATACCTCGCCCTCGACAGGCATTCGTCGACCCTCTCCGGGGGAGAGAGCCAGAGGATAAGGCTCGCCACGCAGATAGGCAGCCAGCTCGTCGGCGTCATGTACATACTCGACGAGCCTTCCATAGGCCTCCACCAGAAGGACAATCACCGGCTCCTGGAGACGCTCAAGAGCCTCAGGGACCTCGGCAACACCGTCATCGTCGTGGAACACGACAACGATACCATCGAGGCCGCGGACTACGTCATCGACCTCGGCCCCGGCGCCGGCGCGAACGGAGGACACATCGTCGCGGCAGGCACCCCGAAGGAGATAAAGGCGAACAAAAGGTCCCTGACGGGGAGATACCTCACCGGCGAATTGAAGATCGACGTCCCGAAGGAACGAAGGCCCGGCAACGGGCGCATCCTCTCTGTCTTCGGAGCATCGGAGAACAACCTCCAACAGATAGATGTCCGGTTCCCCCTCGGCAAATTCATATGCATAACCGGCGTATCAGGCAGCGGAAAAAGCACACTCATAAACGAGACGCTCGCGAAATCCCTGATGCGCAGGCTGTACGGAAGCAAGGACAAGCCCGGCGCGCACAAGAAGATAGCAGGCCTCGAATACGTCGACAAGGCCGTAGTCATAGACCAGTCCCCGATCGGCCGCACCCCCAGGAGCAACCCAGCCACATACACCGGCCTCTTCACCCCCGTCCGGGAACTCTTCAGCCAGATACACGAGGCGAAGGTCCGAGGCTACGGCCCCGGAAGGTTCAGCTTCAACGTCTCCGGAGGCCGATGCGAGAAATGCCAGGGCGACGGCATCATAAAGATCGAGATGAACTTCCTACCGGACATATACATCCAATGCGACGAATGCGGCGGCACAAGGTTCACCACGGAGACGCTGGAGATCAAATACAGGGGCAGGAGCATCTCGGACGTCCTGTCCATGACCGTCGACGAAGCCATCCCGTTCTTCGACAAGATACCGCGGATACACAAAAAACTCAGCCTCCTGGCCGACGTCGGCCTCGGATACATAAAGCTCGGCCAGCCCGCGACCACCCTCTCCGGAGGAGAGGCGCAGAGGATCAAACTCACCCTCGAGCTCTCGAAGACCGGCACAGGCAAGACCATATATCTCCTTGACGAGCCGACCACGGGCCTGCACACCCACGATGTAAAAAAGCTCCTGGAGGTCCTCAACCGCCTCGTTGACAAAGGCAACACCGTAATCGTCATAGAACACAACCTCGACGTCATCAAGACCGCGGACCACATCATAGACCTCGGCCCCGACGGCGGGGACGCCGGCGGCAGGATACTAGCGGAGGGAACACCGGAGGAGATAGCGAAGAACAAGGACAGCTACACCGGAGAATACCTGAAGAACGTTTTGTATAATTATCCCCGCTCATAATCCTATCCTATGCGCAACTGCCATGGATGCAAAGGCCACTGTTGCACACGATACCGGGTTCCGATAACCGATGCGGACCTGAAGCGTCTTCAGTCATCGGGCATGGCGCCGAAGGATTTCGTCGATTGGCTGCCAGTCGGCGACCTATACAGCACATACCCGGATGTGCGGCTGGAGGATGGCTATCACTACCTGGTCATCGCCCACCGCCCCGACCACTCATGCATCCTGTCGAGCGCGGGCAGGGAGGGATTAAGGTGCAGCATACACGGCATGCACCCCTACCTCTGCCGCCTTTACCCCTTCAGCCAGGGGGGAAACCCAATCAGCCACAGGGTCTGCGACTGGGACGTCGACCCATGGGAAAACATCGAATGCCTTGTGAATGATCGCATACGGGAATGCGAGGAATACGCCGCCAAAGTCAGGTTATGGAATTCCAGCCGCCGCGTAGGCAGAAAAACCGGCGATTTCCTGGAATATATCCTCAGCCGATAATCAATAAACAAAATGACCGAAGCCAAATCGCAGCCGAAACCCGCGCGCCAGGATATCCCGCCCGTCGTCTCAGAGGAGGAGAAGCAAAAATTGCTGCAGATGTCCGAGATAAGCCTGTGGCTGGACGGCTACGACGACATATTCAGCGACTTCGACCCAAGGTCGCTTTCGGAGCGCGCCCTCTCCGACGACTTCCTCAACGAGAGCAAGAAAGCCTCTAGGGAAAAGACCTCCGGCACGATAGACCTGAAGTTCCTGATACCTGCGGCAAAGCACGACCCCAAGACCAACGAGACCGTAAAGAAGAGGCTGCACGAGCACTTCAGGAAACACCATAGCATCCTCCTAACGGAGGTTACAAAGCTAAAACGCCAAGGAATGATCATAGTCGCATGCGGGATGGGCCTGATGATGGCCTCCACCTACATAAGGACCGCATCAAGCGATGACTTCCTCGGCCAGTTCCTCATCGTCCTACTGGAGCCGAGCGGCTGGTTCATCACCTGGTTCGGATTCGACCAGATATTCTACGGAACAAACCAGAAAAAGGCCGACCTCGAATTCTACGCCAAGATGAGCCACTGCGAGATACACTTCCTACCGTATTGAGGCAAAAAATGGTTGAACCCCTCCTCCACTACCTTATACCGACCCTCGCCCTCCTCTCATTCTTCCCGGAAAGGAAACGGCTGATACTGGCAATCTCCCCCCTGGCAATAGTCCTGGACGTCGATTTCATCCTCAAGCTACACCGATGGGCGCTGCACAGCGTGGCCACGGCCCTGGCCTTGACCCTGCTGACATATGCAGTCGCAAGGCGCGACAGCGAGAAAGCCGGGAGATTCGCAGCCTTCGCAGCCCTGTTCCTCCTGTCATCGCACCTGCTTTTGGACATGGGCCCCCCGGGAATACCACTCCTATGGCCAATAACAGACGACCTATACGGCGTCAAACTTCAATTCTACACGAATCCCCAGACGCTGGAACTCAACCAAACATTAGACTACACTGTGTCCTCCCTGGATAGCGCACAAGTAAGCCAAAAATCGCCGTACCTGACTAATCTTGGCATAGGGTCTGCCCTAATGGTCGGAATCCTCCTGATGGTAAGATGCTGGCATTTCCGATATTAAAAGATCAAATGATCCAACGCTGGATCGATACTGCGGTCGAACATGCCAACGGAACCTAGCCCTTAAACTCTTGGATGAACCTGTCCAGCACTTCGACTCGGGTGTTTTTTACGCTGAAGGGCTTCGGCGTATGGTCCGCTGACTTCTTTATAGCCGAGCCAAGGTCGCATATGTCATAGACCGGCAGAATCAATCCTAGCTTCGCCAACTCGCCGACGAGCTGAAGCTGGTGGTCGTCAAAGTATTCCCCCTGCGACTTCAGCCGCGGGACTGCGACGACAGGCTTGCCCTTCTGCAATGCATAAGTGATAGAGCCCACCCCTCCGTGTGTCACCACGACATCCGCCTCGTCGGTCATCATCTTAACCTCCTCCGGGCTTGAGTAAACGACGTATTCGAAATTTCTTGGCAGATAATCCGAACCGCCGATCTGGGCTGTGGCCTTCGCCTTGATTTCACCAACCTCCACGAGCCGGTCCATCTCCCTAATGAGCATGTTGAACTGTGTCTTCTGGGTTCCGACAGTGAGGAATATCCTTTTCAGCGAGGCTGGCGACTTCCTCTCTGGCAAATCAAGCTTGAAGCCGACATATACCCCCTTGGGGTAGTGTCTGAGCATATTCTCCCAGGGGACGAGGGTAAGGTTTGCGATCGGATATATCAGCCTCCCGAATTTTGACGGGGACTTCGTCCTCGCGATAGACTCGATAAACACGAGCCTTGAGCCAAACAGCCTACACAGGACGCCCACACCGAAGGCCGTGGCGACGCCGGTCGTTACGACTACATCCGGCCTCTCCCTGAGGAGTATGCGGAAGCTCTGGAAGAGATTTTTCAGCGGCCTTACGAAATCCGCTTTACTTACGCACTCCAAGAGAATAAATTTTCCGACGAAGTAGACACGCTCCCCCGCCTGAAGCGACTCTGTAGACCGGTGCCCGTCGGTCACGAAGAACCGCTCATACTTCCCGTAGAAATCCCCATACCTCAACAGTTCATTCAGATGGCCTCCAGAGTTGGCGGCGAGGCATATCTTTACCATATTGCATAGGCAATATAGCTGTTAAGAGTCTGTCAAATAATAACATATGCAATTATTAAGGATGGTTTCACATACTAGCGTATGTGTGATAAGTCGGTGATTAAGCAGAAATTTCTGGAGTTACGTCCATGCCTTGACGAACGGGCTCGCCGCCTCTGGGCAGCCACTGAAGCGAAAGCTATCGGCTGGGGCGGCGTCTCTCACGTTGCTCATGCCACTGGAATGTCTAGAGACACCATCACAAAAGGCATTAAAGAACTCAATACACCCCCGTCACATGCCGGAGTGCGTCAGCGGAAAGAAGGCGGAGGACGGAAAAAAAATGTTGAAAAAGACTCTACACTACTTTCGGACATAGAGATTCTGGTCGAACCAGCAACGAGAGGAGATCCAGAATCACCTCTCAGGTATACTTCTAAAAGCCTACGGATACTGGCGCAAGAACTTCGCAAACAAGGTCACGTAGCAAGTCATGAGCTCGTTGCCCAACTCCTGCGACAAAACGGTTACAGCCTGCAAGCAAACAGGAAGACACGTGAAGGAACAAGCCACCAAGACCGAAATGCACAGTTCGAATTCATAAACAAGGACGTGAAAATGCAACAAAAACATCACCAACCTGTCATCAGCGTAGACACGAAAAAGAAGGAAATCATAGGAAACTTCAAAAATAACGGGTGCGAATGGCATCCAAAAGGGCACCCAGAAGAAGTTCGCGTCCATGATTTTGAGATACCTGAACCCGGTAAAGCAGTCCCCTACGGTATCTTTGACATCGACAAAAACAGATGATGGGTAAATGTCGGCATCGATGGCGACACAGCTGAATTTGCCGTTGAGAGTATCCGCCGATGGTGGACTGCAGTTGGCAAAAAAACATATCCGCATGCGACATCGCTCACTATAACCGCCGACACGGGCGGAAGCAACAGCCCACGCACGCGACTTTGGAAATATGAACTTCAGCGATTCAGCAACGAAACCAGAGTCACGACACGAGTTCGGCACTTTCCACCCGGCACAAGCAAATGGAACAAAACAGAACACCGCCTCTTCAGTTTCATCAGCCAGAACTGGCGCGGCAAACCGCTCATAAGCCATGTCACCATCGTCAACCTCATAGCAGCAACAAAAACCTCAAAAGGCCTCACCGTCAAATGCGTTCTCGACACCAACAAATACCCAACAGGAAAAAAGGCCACAGACGATGAGTACTCCAATATCAACAAAATACCCGAAAAGTTTCACGGTGAATGGAACTACACCATCAAACCAAACAATAAGAATTGACTACCTGTATAGTGCATGAATTTTTGTCCGCTTTTGTTGCACGATTTTATGGCCGCTTATTGAGTACTTTGTAGTCCTTGTTAAAATATCGCGGGTTGTTGTAGACGCTGGCTGGCGTCAGCCAGCTTAACGGTTCCTGCTTTCGCCAGTTGTTGTATCTCTGGTCGAACTTCCACAGTTCACGCCTGAAGTGTGAGAGG
>JAZDMS010000039.1:0-24115 GCA_043800705.1 Candidatus Altarchaeota archaeon | reverse complement strand
ATGTCGACGACGTGTATGAGGGCGTCGGCCTGTCTGAGGTCGTCGAGGAACTGGTTGCCCATCCCCTTCCCCTCGTGGGCTCCGGGGACGAGGCCGGCGACGTCTATCAGCTTTATGGGGGTGAACCTGGCCCCTGCCTTGCATATGGAGTTCCTCGGGTTGCATGTCGTATTGTGCTGCCTGCATGGGCAGGCCGATCTCACATATCCGACGCCGACGTTGGCTTTTATCGTCGTGAACGGGAAGTCCGCTATCTCCGCGTCCGCCAGCGTCAGCGCCTTGAAGAGTGAGCTTTTTCCGACGTTTGGTTTTCCTACGACTCCCACCTCCATATGCTACCTCCAGGACCTCGACACCATAAGAAGCGACGCGCCGACTATCGCCATGACCGCGACGGAGACGATGAACGAGGTCGCGGGATCCTTGGTCGGCAGCTTCGAGTAGTATGTCCAGCCGGTCGTGGTCCCGGATATCACGTGCTGTCCTCTCATGTCAAGCGCCGTCGGCCTGCCGTCGGTCTCGTAGAACCATTTGAGCCCTCCCTGGTCGGTGTAAAGCGAGGACTTCCCGTCCTGGGTCCCGATCAGTATCCTCCCTTCGTCGCCCCTTACGGCTGCGACCGCATCGCTCATGTTAAGCTCCCAAAGGAGGGTTCCATCCTTCGACAGGTGGTAGACGTGCCTCTCGCGCGTCCCCACGGTTATGTTGCTGTCGCCGTCGACTGCCGTTATGTTCTGCCCTGTCTTGTATCCCCACATCCGGCTTCCGTCTATGTCGTAGACTTCGAGGGTGCCGTCGCTCATGCCGATTATTATCTCCTCTTCCGTCACTTCTGCGTAGCGTATGTAGCCGACTATGTTGAGGTTGAGCCTGACCTTGCCGTCGCGGTCGAGTATGTATGCCTGCCTGTCGGAGACGGCTATCGCCCGGTCGGCAAGCAGCCTTGTGTATGTGACATAGCTTCCGACGAGGTGTTTCCATCTGTATGTGCCGTTTAGATCCAGCATGTAGACGTATCCGTCCATTGACCCGCAGATGATTCCTCCGTCATCGGCGTCCAGGGCGTTGCCATAGCCGACGTAGCCGGGGACCGTCCTGTCCCATATCACGTTCCCGGCCGCGTCGACGAGTTTCATCGAGCCGTCGGAGGAGGCCCCTATTATCCTGCCGTCGTCCAATGGTTTGACTGCGGTCACGCTGCCCGACGTTTCGACGAACCATGCGGTGATTTTAGCATAATCGACCTTGTATAGGCCGTTTTCGCCGCCTATGAGGGTCGTGTCGTTCAAGGCGTTGAGTGTTGACACCTTGCCGGGCACATGGTGGGCCCACATGGGGGCCTGCTTGTAGACCTGGTTGTCGGCGGAGACTCCTGAAAGCAGGCATATGGCGGAAATGAGGAGGGCCGACTTGGCCGCCGGAGAATCCGGCCACTCACGTTTGTCGCATTTTTTCATTGCCAACCTCATCCAATCGCGTCCTGTCCGGGGTTTCCCCGGCCAATCTATTTTGACCGTTGACTTATTTATACAGAATTCAAATGTTATTGGAGGTTCAAATGGCAATTGATTTCCTAAAGACGCGGGTTTCTACCTTCGACGATCTGATCAGCAGGAAGGGGGTGGAGCGCGGAAACACGATTCTGGTCTCCGGCGGATGCGGGACTGGCAAGACTGTATTCACGTTCCAGTCGCTTTTCAACGGCGCCTTGGCGGGCGAACACAGCCTGTATGTCTCCCTCGTGGAGGACTCCGACAAGATCAAGCGGCATATGAAGGCCAACTTCGGATGGGACGTCGACTCGCTGGAGGCCAAGGGGTTCATGTCGATACAGAAGATCGACCCCTTCGCACTTGCCGACGACATAACGTCCATGTACGAGAACGAGAAGAACCTCTCCTCCCCCGACGGCGGCCTGTTCATTATGGGCGGGGGACTGTCCCTTTTGGACTCCAGGAAGATAAAGATACCATTCAAGCCCGACAGGATAGTCATCGACTCGATCTCCTCGCTGGAGGCCGCTTTCAGAGACAAGAACTGCTATAGGGCTTATTTGCAGGCGATGCTGGACGCCCTCAACAAGCACGATTCCGTCAACTTCATACTGTCCGAGATAGAGCAGGAGCCGGACCTGTACAGCAGGACCGGCATAGAGGAGTTCCTCGTCGACGGGGTCATAGTGCTGTACAACCTGAGGAAGGGCCAGGTCAGGCGCAGGGCCCTTGAGATCCTCAAACTCCGCTGCTCGGACCACATCAAGGAAATCGTGCCGTACATGATCGGCGACGAGGGGATCACGATAATACCGCACGACAAGGTGTTCTGATGAGCGTCTTCAGGAGCGCGACCGGCGGGGGGGTTATCCTCCTTGGCACCCTCGTGCTGGGCGTCGGCTACGCGATGTCCCAATCGACACCCCTCGAGGTTAGAAATACCACCACTGCCGTATTGGGGACCCAGATGGAGCAGATCGGCCTGATGCTCATAGTCGGCGGCATCTTTGCCATGTTCATAATCTCGGTGCTGGCCGACCTTCGGATAGTCTGATCGGGGATTCCGTGCCCCTGTAGAATGCCTCGGCCGCCTTGCCAACGGCCTCCATCCCGCCGACGCCGCCCTTCAGGTTCATCACCGCGATGGTCTTCGTGCCCTCCTCGTATTTCGGCTTCAGCTTCAGGATCATGCGCTCCCTCAGGAAAGGCTTGCGCAACCTCGAGTATGACCTCCGGCGTGGTATCAGGTTTCTGGGCGGCTTCGCTGTCATTGACCTCAAGCCCGGGAAGCGCATCCAAGAGCTTCTGCTACAACAACATAGGATTAACCCCCGAATCAGCTAACTGCCCCCAGTTGAAATATACGCCCAAGATTAATAAACGCGCAGCCCTTAAGATAAGGCAATGCAGGCCGCGGAAATAAAAGAGAAGGATGTGAATGTCAATTCGTTCATCGCAATCAATTCCGATCCCAAAGGCGGCAGAGGCAGGCTCGAAGGCCTAACGATGGCGATAAAGTCCAACATCTGCGTCGAAGGCCTCCTGACATCGGGCGGGTCCAAGACCCTGGAGAACTACATCGCCCCCTACGATGCGACCGTGATAGAACGGATAAAAAGGGAGGGCGCGACTATCGCAGGCATGGCGAACATGGACGAGTTCGCCTGCGGAGCCTCGGGCGAGACATCATATTACGGGCCGACGCAGAATCCGGCAGCGCCGGGGAGGATACCCGGCGGCTCATCGAGCGGGTCCGCAGCGGCTGTCGCCGCGGGACTAGTCGACTGCGCACTCGGCTCAGACACAGGAGGCAGCATCCGCAACCCCGCCTCGCACTGCGGCGTCGTCGGATACAAGCCCACGTACGGCCTCGTATCGAGGTACGGCCTCATCGACTTGGCCATGAGCCTCGACCAGATCGGCCCCATCGCCAAAGACGTCAAAACATGTGCGCTTCTATTGGATGCCATATCCGGCCCGGACGGCCGCGACTGCACATGCCTTCATCCCAAATCCGGAAACTTCTCAAAAAGCCTGAATCCGGACATAAAAGGGGTGAAACTAGGCTATGCGAGGGAATTCGACGGCCTCATAGCCGACAAGGGCATAGCCAAAGTCATACATTCCGCGATTGACAGGTTATCCTCTGCCGGGGCTGAAATAGTCGACGTCAGCCTCCCCAACCTCGAACTCGCCATACCCACATATTACCTCAACGTCTACGTCGAATTCTACAGCGCGACGAGGAAATACGACGGCAGAAGATACGGACACAGGATAGAGGAAGCCTGCGGCGAAGAGGTTTTGAGGCGAATCCTCCTCGGGAAATACGTCAGCCAGAAGGAATACACCGGCAAATTCTACAAAAAAGCGCTGCAGGCGCGGTCCCTCATAAGGTCCGAGATGTCGGCGGCGCTGAAGGGCGTCGACGCCCTGGTCGGCCCCGTCGTTCCCAAGCTCCCCCACAAGTTGGGGGCCAAGATCGACGACCCGCGGGTCATGTACGCATACGACATATTCACGACTCCGGCGAATCTCGCAGGCCTTCCGGCAGGCAGCGTCCCCGCAGGGAAGGCGGATGGCATCCCTACCGGTTTGCACGTCATGGGGAAACCCCTAGAAGATCAAAAGGTCCTCAACGTCATGAGCGCCCTTGAAGCCAATTAGGCAGATGTTTCACTTTCTGTTACGCCTGTTTCACCCAAGGATATGTCCTGTTTCATCCTTTTATTGGCATAGAAGCATAATGAGGTGTGTAATATGGATACAAGCGCAGTGGAAATCGGGCAACGCATAGGCCGCGATGAGACTGTAAGGCATTTTTCTGGATACTATGACCCCTTATTCGGAGTCATACCCATGCCGCTGATTTGGAATCTGCTGACTGTGACCCTGGTTGCGCTGATATTCTGGTGGCTTCTTAAAGGCTCCCAAAAGAAGGCGCACACCGCTTTTGAGACGCCTTTGAACCTGCTCAAGCGCAGATACGCGTCGGGTGAGATAGATCGGAAGACGTTCCTGCAGATGAGGGAAGACCTGGCTGACTAAGATGGAAGTTTCGGAGACTCGGCTGGCAGTCGCTATAACCCTGGTTTTCCTTCTAGGGCTGATGCTCTCAATCCTTAACGGATACTTCATAGAGGACACGGGGATGCAGATGCCTCTTCTGACCTACGGCGTGGCCGCCGTCGCGATGATGGTGGGGGCCATGATAATCCTCCTCTTCCAGTGGAGGATAAGCCACCAGCACGCCTACAACATGCTCAAAGTCCTCCCCCCGGACGAGAGGAAGCTGATAGAGCTCCTACTCAAGGAGAAGCGGATGGACCAGATGCACCTGGTCGCCGAAAGCGGCCTGTCAAAGGTCAAAGTATCGCGTCTCATAATGAAACTCGAGCAGAGGGGGGTAGTAGACAAGAGGCCACTCGGAAACACAAACCTCATCAGGCTGAAAATATGAATATGCCCTGGTTTCATTTTCTGTCACGGCGATTTCATAATAGCTTTACTCCTGTTTCATCATTTAACTCCTTCAGAGGTGAATCGACAAATGGAAAAGAAAAGATTATTCATCGCCGGGGCAGCCGCCCTGGTGGTGTTTGGGGTGTTCGTCGCAGCGGCGGCAGCATACGAAGGCGGGCAGAGACTCATGGGCAAACCATGGATGAAGGGGGGATTCGGCAGACAGGCCGTCTTCGGGAACTTATCGTTCCTTGAGGACATGGGCCTTCCTGACAACGCCACCCGGGAAGAGGTGCAGGAAGCGCTTTGGCAAAGGCATCTGAAAGACCTTGGACTCACAGAGGATTCAACCTTAAGGGAATACCGGCTGGCTGTAAAAGCGAAGGGTCAGTCCATGCAGGCAGAGCAGGGCAAACAATTAAGGACGCGCCTGGGGCTTGCCGTCGACGCATCAGACGACGATGTCAGGGGCGCGATGCAGAACATGAGAACCGAAGGAAACTGGACAACCCACAAAGGATGCGCAGGCAAAGGCCCACAGCATGGGGGATTCAAGGGGATTGGAAGATGGTAAGCTAGGGTGAACGCTCAACCACCAAAGGGCTTCCATCCGCAAACACAAATAGGGTGTACGCTCAACCACCAAAGGGCTTCCATCCGCAAACACAACATCGCCTCGCGGGTGGAAGCCCAACCATATGCGGTTTCACTTTATGTTACGGGTGTTTCATCAAAGGTTATCCCTTGTTTCACCTATCATATCCTACATGAAAACAGCCGGGCTGGCACTTTACTTGGCCGGGTCGAATCAGCAGGCAACCCAGCATAAAATAACCACGATGTTATTATTACGCCAAAAAACGTATAATTTAGGAAATCAAGATAATCGATCGGAGTTGATGGAAAATGTTTGAATGGAAACAATCTGGGACATCTGAAAAATTGGCAGTTTTTACCGTCTTTTTGGCTCTGTGCATGCTGGCTCCAGCGGCGCAGGCTGCGGCTTTAAGCTCTTCATCAAGTGGCACATCGGATGTGGCAGCCACTAATATGGTGGTGGATTTCACGTCAACCCCGACCAGCGCCAGCGCAAGGCCCGGAGACAGCATGATATTCAACCTTGCGATAAAAAATTCGGGGGGGCAGAAGGCAGAAGACGTCCAAGTGTGGCTCCTAAGCACAGGCATAGTCCGCTCAGACAAGAAGTTCTACATCGGCAGGATAGACCCAAGCGAAACTAAAACGATACCTGTGATAGTCTCAATCAATCCGACGGCAAGGACGGGGTTGACTGCCTTGCAGATTAAGATAAACTATAACGGATATAGGTCCGACGGGGCATCTAACGACAACCAACTCACAACCTGGGAGATACCGTTTACCATCATGGGGAACCCCCTATTCCAGGTAACGCCCGGAAAAACGACCTACTATATGGATAACCTGGACGACTTGAGCCTTACGGTCCTGGCAAAGGATTCCGTGAAGGATTTGGAGGCTACCCTGTCGTCCAACTGTGTCACCGTCATCGGGTCATCCAGGAATTATGTGGGGGATGTCGGCGAAAACCAAAATTTTAATCTGGCATATTCCATCAAGCCTTCAACCTCCGGGGCATGCATGGCGGCATTGGGTCTCTCATACACTGACGATGTCGGCACCAAGGTCTCTGACAACGTGACAATCGGCTTAAACGTCCAAGACCAGGGCGTGGACTTCAAGATAGCGAACGTGAGCTACACCCCGACGGGGCCTGGCGAACAGACGGATTTGGCCGTAGTCCTCAAGAACGTCGGGGAGGCTAAAGCCGGCGGAGTCACCCTCTCGCTGAATCTGACGGCGCCTTTCGCGCCTGTGGACTCTGCTGAGCGGTACATACAAACGGTCCCTGCAAATGGCGAAGTCGAAGTCACCTTCAAGGTATCCGTCGGATGGGATGCAGCCACGCAAGCCTATTCCATACCCCTAAACATAGACTATAAGGTCGGCGGAACGTCCTACAGCGTAAGAAAAGACATCGGGCTGGACGTAGCAGGCAAGATCACATTGGAAGTCATGCAAGTCCAAACCAGCGGCGGCAGCGTCAGGATAGACGTGGCCAACATAGGGACGAGGACCGCGGACGGCGTGAAAGCCACGCTCATAATCCCGAACGCCCAGAACCGCACCGGTACCGGGGGCTTCGGCGGCAACGCCACCCGGGGCCAAGCCGGAGGCGGCCAGCGTCAATTCAACAACTCTGGCCAGGGCATGGACGCCGATTCGACCCGACTAATATCCTACAAGGCGAACATAATGTCCACCAAACAGACCACCTTCACCTTCGCGACATCAGCCACAGGGCCCGCGACATTGGAGCTGGAATACAACGGCCTAAACAACCAACGGGTCACCCAGACTGAGAGGATAACCCTCGGCACCAGCAGCGGGGGAACAAGCAGCAGAACCACCTCCACAAACGGGACAAGCTACACAAACTACGCCTACGCGGCCGCGGCCCTGGCCATATTATACCTGGCCTACAGGAAATACAAAGGCAAGAAGAAGTGAGGCGAAGCGGGGAATAAAATGCTGGACATCGCCGTAAAGAACATCTTCAGGCAAAAGATACGGAGCGCCCTCACCATTCTCGGCATAGCCATGGGCATAGGCCTCATCCTGGCGCTCGGCTCCATAGGGGAAGGGCTGAACCAGCAGATGCAGGCCCGCTTCGGCACCGTCGCGGCCGTAATAGACGTCAGGGACTCATCGGATGAAGGCGGCACAGGCACCGGCATGGCATTGGGCATATCGCAGGACGTCATAGACGACATCCAAAGCTGGGGCGAGGTTAAAAGCGTCGTGCCAGTCGGCAACTATCGCGTCTCAAGAGGCAGGGGGGGAGGCTTTGGAGGCGGCCCAATGGGTGGCTTATTCGGCCATGGCGCAGGAGGAACCAGCACTATAACATTCACCGCCATCAACCCGGAAGACCAGGACTACCTCATAGGCGAAGAAATAAACACTGCTGAAGGGCGCAGGCTCGACCCCTCAGACGACGGCGCTGACGTCGTCCTTCTTGGCTCAGACACTTCGACCACCAATAATCTGAACGTCGGAGACGAGATAGAGTACATCTACACCGACAATCAAACATCCATCAGCTACTACTTCCAGATTGTGGGCGTACTAGAGCAGACCGGCACCAGCACCATCGACACCGCGGCATATGTGCCTCTGAAAACGATGCAGGAGTTAACCCAAGACGACAGGATAGCCTCCCTAAAGGTCCAGCTAAACGACATAAGCGACGTCGAGAACATCACCCAGAGGATAAACGACCAGGAATCTGACGTAAGGGCGCAGTCGATGCTTACAATGGTCCGCCAACTGGAATCCACATTCCAGACGGTCCAGATGGCGATATACGGCATAGGCGCGATATCCGTGTTTGTCGGCGGCCTCGGCATAATGAACACGATGATAATGTCCGTGATGGAGCGCCGCAGGGAAATCGGCGTCATGAAGGCGATCGGCGCCACCACATCGACGATACTTCTCCAGGTGCTGCAGGAAAGCGCGATACTGAGCCTAATCGGCGGATTTGCCGGGCTGACTCTAGGCTACCTGTCAATGAGCCTGGTTACACAGTACACCACATTCACCCCCATCATGACACCACAGCTCATAAGCCTAGGGCTGGGATTCTCGTTGATTCTGGGGATGGGCGCCGGCCTCTACCCCGCATGGAGCGCCTCACAGCTGGATCCGATAAGGGTGTTGCGCTATGAGTAACGGAGACGGAGAGATACGGTGCGAGGACCTGTGCAAGACCTACAATCCGGGAGAATCGAACGAGTTCATCGCCCTCTGCGGCCTGAACCTGACCATCCAGGAGGGCGCATTCGTCAGCATAATCGGCCCCTCAGGCAGCGGCAAATCGACCCTTCTGAACCTGATAAGCTGCCTGGACACGCCCACACAGGGTGAAGTCTACATCGAAGGCGTGCCGATAACGCCCCTCAGCGGCAACGAGAAGGCCAGGCTGAGGCGGGAGAAGCTGGGTTTCGTGTTCCAGCAGTTCAACCTTATACCGAACATGACGGCGTTCGAGAACATAGAGCTGCCGATGCGCTTCGAAGGGACACCGAAGGAAAAAAGGGAAAAACGCGTCAAAGAGCTCCTACGTCTCGTAGCCCTCGAAGACAAGGCCGGCAACAAGCCGTCCGAGATGTCCGGCGGACAGCAGCAGAGGGTGGCGGTAGCCCGCTCCCTGGCGAACGACCCGAAGATCATCCTCGCAGACGAGCCCACAGGCAACCTAGACTCCGCCACGGGGAAGATGATACTCGAACTCCTCAAGAAGCTGAACAAGGAGGAAAAGAGGACTCTCGTCATAGTCACCCACGACCCAAACATCGCGAAACAGACGAACAAGACTATAAAGATACAGGACGGAAAGATAGTCTGAGCTATGCCCTTCTTGAGACGAACCATCGCTTCAGCAGGTATACGGCCGCGTACAGTACCAGGAAAAACGCCGCTGGAACGGTCAATTCGCCGAATATCATCTCGACAGGGGAAGTGTAGCCGATGGCAAGGCCGCATAGAGAATCTTCCATCTCCGGCGGACCCAACGGAACTATTCTTTCCCATTTGCAGTCGGCTGGAATCAGAAGGTACAGACATGCCAGGACGACGAAAATCGAAACGACCGATACCCTGATGTCCTTCCAGAGCCTGAGCCTGACGTCTTCCACCCTGACGTTCCTGTAAAAGAGGATTATGGCAAAATGGGTGAAGGCCGCCGCCCACAGTAGAAAAACGATTAAGGAAAAGATGTTTCCGACCAAAAAACAAATGGTCCCGCAGGCCATCGAATACCTTATTAATTTCATACGTTAAATATCGCGACTCAACACATTGAATTAATTTATCCCGGTTCGAATAACTATCCGTGGTCCTTGAGGCGATCGTCGTCCCTGAAAGCTGGGAGAAGCATCCCAAGAGGATGCTCATCATCGGCTTCACATACGCCACCGTCGGCATCTTCCTCGCGCTCTGGGCGTTCGGGAAATATGCCAGCATATCCGGGATATTCCTGACCACAATACCACTCGTCGTCATAATGTACCGCGCCCTCATCTGCGAGGAGGCCAAGGACCTGAAGGAGTGCAGGGAATACGTCCTCATAAAGGAACACCTCCACATACTATGGTTCTTCCTCTACCTCTTCGTCGGAATGGTCCTAGCATACGCGTTCTGGTATACGATCCTGCCCACGAGCATCAGCGACAAGGTCTGCTCCAGCCAGATCGAGACCATCAGGTCCATCCAGAGCCAGTTCACCCCCACCGGCGCAACGGTCTCGAACATGGGCAACGTACAGGCTATCCTCGCCAACAACCTCAGGGTACTGTCGTTCTGCATAATATTCTCCCTCATATACGGGGCGGGGGCGATCTTCATACTCTGCTGGAACGCGTCGGTTATAGGGGTTGCGATAGGCAACGTGATACGGGAGGGCTTCAATGCGCTCGGCGAGTACGGCCACAACCCCACACTCATCCACTACTTCAACGTCATCCCCCTCGGTCTGGTCTACCTCGTCCACGGGGTGCCCGAGGTGGCGGGTTATTTCCTCGGATCGCTGGCAGGCGGCATAATATCCGTGGCCGTAGTATGCCACCACTACCGGTCAAAGGAATTCTGGCACATAGTCGCGGACTCCGTAGACCTGATACTGCTGTCGCTGATAATCCTCGTCATCGCCGCGCTGACGGAGGTCTACGTGACCCCCGCGCTCCTATGAACCCCACAGCAGCCTTATATTTCCCAAAACGAATACTAAACCAACCCACTGGTGACAGGATGGACAAACGCACACTCTCCCTTTCATTTTTTGCCACCATCATCCTGCTCACGCTCCTTCTGCCCGCCTCGTCTCAGATGACCGAGATAAAGGTCCAGATAGTCAACAGCCTCCCGAAGGCATACGACGTGGCAGCCTCTTCGGTCGTCAAATCCGGCCAGACCGACATTGTATGGTGCACCGGATCGCTTGAGGACCTCAACAGCTACAAGGACATAAAGACAGTCCAGGCGTTCATAGGGATGCCATCAAGCGGCGGATACATCCAGCGCCAGGAGCAGGACTTCCTCGCAGCCGAACAGACCTCGGTGATAAAAGGCGAGATAGTGGCCGGCTTCGTGCTGGGGCCGCAGGCGCAGCCCGGGGAATGGGCGTGCGTCATAACCGGCCAGGACAGCGGGGACGCCAAGGCATCGAACGCCAGCACATTCAAGGTAGCCCCCAAAACATGCGAAAACGGGTTAACGGACGGGGGTGAGGAAAGCGTGGACTGCGCAGGCCAGTGCCTGCAGTGCCACTGCTTCAACGGCGTATTGGACGACAGGGAGATAGGGGTCGACTGCGGAGGAGTCTGCACCTCATGCCCGGGCAAGGGAACACTCGCATTGGCCGCGCCAAAGGAAGTGACAACCGGGGAAGTGATCTCGGTACAGGTGAAATCGGACAACAAAGGCATGGCGTCCCTCATACGCGCGACCAAACCGAGCGGAAAAACCATAGTCTTCAAGACCGAGGATTCCGGAGTCCTGAACCTGCAGTCAGACGAGACCGGGATATGGAACATAACGGCAGACCTATACGGATACAAGCCGGCAACCGCCCAGGTCCAGGTGAATACGTCGATGACCCCGATCATAATCGGCGCCGTGATACTCCTCGGACTGGCAGTGCTTGCCCTGATAGTCCAGAGATCCAGGAAGAAGCCGGAGCAATCGCAGGTCGTAAGGATCAATTCGCCTTAAGCCACTCCACGTCGCTCATGTACTGACCCGCGGGGGCTACCGCCCCCTCAGGTCTAAGTTACCCCTGATCCCCCGGAACGAATGCGGGGTCTTCGACCCCGCATGCATTGGGCCAATCGAAGAATGAAGGCTGATTTGCCAAAGACAGTCAATTCGCCTTAAGCCACTCCACGTCGCTCATGTACAGGTCCCTGATGTCCTGCATGCCGAGGCTCAAGGTGACTATCCTGTCTAGGCCGAGGCCCCACGCGAGGACCGGGCAGTCGAATCCTAATAGCGGCTTCACGACCTCCGGCCTGAATATTCCCGCGCCGCCGAGCTCTATCCACGCGTTCTTGGACTCCATGTAAACCTCCGGTTCGACGCTCATCTCCGTGTACGGGAAGTAACCGGGCCTGAACCTTACCTTGTCGAATCCCATCTCGTTGTAGAACTGCCTCAGTATGCCGAGGAGATTCGTGAAATTCACGCTCGGTGCGACCACGATCCCCTCCACCTGGTAGAATTCGGGCAGGTGCTTGTAGTCGACGGCCTCGTTGCGGAAGACCTTCCCGATGCTGAAAACCTTCACGGGCAGATCCTCCCTCCTCACCTTGCCGAGGAACCGCGCGCTCACCGCCGTCGTATGGGTCCTAAGGAGGGTCTTCTTCGAAACCTCCTCGCTCCAGCCGTATCCCCACCCCGTGGAGCCGCTGCCTCCGCCGTCCTCGTGGGATGCCTTGATTTTGTCCTTGAACCTGCCGTAGCCTTCGATGTCGATCTTGTCCGGATTCTTCAGGTAGAAGGTGTCGTGCATGTCCCTAGCCGGGTGGTCCTGCGGCTGGAAGAGGGCGTCGAAATTCCAGAAGGCGCTCTCCACGAGCGGCCCCCTGATCTCCTGAAACCCCATCCCCGTGAATATCCTCCTGACCTTGTTGATCTGCCTCCGAAGCGGGTGCCTCTTCACAGGCGAATCGGGTCTCACATAGACCTTCGTGTCGTAGGCCCTGAACCTCCGGCCCTTCCACGCACCCGAGACGATGAGTTCCGGCGTAAGCTGCGAGATGCTGTCATCCTCCTTGAGACCCGGCGCTAGCCTCGAACCCTCTTCAGTGGGCTTGAACATGATATCCTTCGTCTCCTTCGATGCGACGACGCTCTTTCGGGACTTCAACAGGCCCAAACCCGCGGACAACTCCTTCGTCAGGGACTCAGCCAGCACAGGCCCCCCCTTCAGGAGCTCCAAGACCTCCTCGTCGGCGGACTTTCCGAGGCTCAAGACCTTCACGAAGCCGTCCTTGACCTCGACCTGACCCTTCCTCCGAAGCCACCCGAAGCCGATGCCGAAGACGCTAGCATCGGCATTGGCCTTCAGCTCCTCGAGCCTGATTCCGTCCTTCCTGATGCGGTTGATGAGCTGCCTCTCAGGCAAACCGTCCTCGGCATAGACGGCGCCCTCCTTGGTGAGCGTAACCTCCTCCCCCTCCTTCTCGTCCACTGCTATGAGGCCCTTCGTCTTAAGCCATGAGCCGGCCCTCAATACCGCGTCAAGGGGCAGGCCGCAGGCTGCGGATAGCTCCTTCGGGCTTGAGGCCTTCTTCAAGGCCTTCAATACCTTGATTTCATGCGGGTGGAGGTCCATCCTTACATATAGTCTCGTCGGGGTATATGAATGTTTCCGCAGCGAAACCGTATAAATCCCGGCGAATCCCATATCTACCGGTGGCCTCCCTCAAAACACCCCGTGTCGGCGAATCCTGGCAGGGCGTTCCATCGACGCTGGCATACCCTACCTCATATGCCGCCCTTTCGAGGATGCTGCAGGAGGTCGAAAGGAACGCTGACGGCCTCGAATTCGGCTGGCGCAGGGGAGCCGGGGAGGTCGAAGCCAAACTCCGCCTCAGGACGATCGACCTGCCCCTCATAGGCCGGAGCTTCGGCGGCAGCCTGCATTCGATAAGCGTCTTCCCCCACCCAGACGAGCGAAAAGATGCGGGCGGCGTTCTCCGCGGCGACGAGCAGATTCGGCAGTTATATTCCGGCGGAGCATTCTCCCCCCTTGACGAGCTCAGGGGGGATCAGGAGATCGCAGTCGAAAAGGGCGCCATAGGGAAGATCGAGCTGATGCCGTGCATATTCGAGGACGAGCCTTCGCTTCTGAAGCTGTATCCGCAGACCTCCGCCGGCTATTGGAAGCTGCCGAACATCCTAAAAAAAAGGTTCGGCGACTGGCAGCTGCATTCTACCCGGAAAATCGACCTCCTCGCGAAGGCTGCGGGATTCAGGTCCTCGGTCGCCATGGGGCCGGACCAGGTGCGGGCGGACTCCGCATACGCAATGGGCCTCATATCCGACGACGTGGTGGCATTGCACTACGAAGCGCCATATAGGAAAGCGGGCTACGCCCTGGAGAAGGCCTCATTCATCGTGCCCTCGGAGAACCCCAAAGAAAGGGAATTCCACCAAGGCCGCTACTGGGTGATGAGATACTGACCGGCTCTCAGACGTAGCCGAATCCGCCGGTCCGGGGTTTTTCCCTCCTTTTGAACCCGAACTTGCTGGTCTTCTCCCTCTTCATCTCGATCCTGTCGACCTTGCACAGGAGGAACGGTATGTCAAGTATGGCCCCCGCGATTATGCACTCCCCCACGTCGAGGGTGTCCAGGCCCGCGATTATCTCCTCAGAGATGCTCTCGAAGCTCTTTTTGATGTGGTCCTTGTCCCTTGGGTTGGTGATGTGCATGTACAGGCCGCTGTTGCACTGGGAAAGAATCTCCTCGTCGATCTTCGACGGCTTCTGGGATATGACTACCAATCCGATGCCGAACTTCCTGCCCTCGGACGCGATCCGCTGCAGCTGGCTCTTGCAGCTGTGGGTCAGGCTCGAACCCGCGTAGTTGTGGGCCTCCTCTATTACGAACAGGAGCGGGTATTCGAGCTTCTTCTCCCCGAGGTCGTTGACCTTGTTGATCCGCCCCTGCAGAAGCTCCTTGCTGAGGTACGATATCACCGACCTCCGTATGCCCTCCGCAGCCATGGAGGCGTCGATTATCGTCACCTGATACGGCTCCACGAGGGCGTTGATGTCGGTCCCGTACCTGTCGAACACTCCCTTTGCGACGCTCTTGAGCTTCATCAGCTTCCGTGTGAGCGCCTGCTGCGTCGCCTCGTGTATGACGCTGATGTCGAGCTTGCCCGCCTCCCCTATCATGTCGTCGAGGGTGTACTCGGAGCCGGAGAGCTTCTCGATTATCATCCCAAGCGCGGACTCCTGCGGCTCGGACAAGCCGGTGAAATGGTGGAAGTCCCTGGCCTCCAGGTCGCAAAGGGGTATCAGCACCTTCTCATAGCCTTTGCGCTCGTATTTGACGGTGAGCGTCTTCACAGCGAACGAGCCCCCCTCCGCGAGCTTTGACAGAAGGCCAGCGTATTCGCCGTGGGTGTCGACTATGACCACGGGCAGGCCGAGCGCGGCGTATTCCTTGACGAGGTTCGCGGCGGTGTAGCTCTTGCCCGCCCCAGTCGATGCCAGTATGGCGGTGTGCCTGTCGTACTCTCCCGCGTTGAGGTAAGCCCTTGCGCCGGTCCCAAGGACGCTGCCGACGCTGATCTTCTCCTCTTGGGAAAGGATCCCTTCAAGCTCCGAATCCGTGGCGAACTTCGCCCTCTCATTCGGCTTCACCGGCCTCTTCACCTTGTGCAGGCGGCCGCCTTCGAGCCTGCCGAATATCTGTACCGTGGCTATCAGCCTCTGGCGGGCGCCGATCCTATCGTCCTCGTCGTAGCGCATCTGCGCGACGATCCCGAAGTGCCCTCCGATGTTGAGGACGCTGCCGAGCTCGACCTGGTCGCCCAACACCTGGACCTCGACCCTCGAGCCAACCGATCCGACCACCAAGCCTGCGGAATCCATCAAGGAAAGAATATGGTTTCCCCGGTTAAAATCCGACGGCGGTTAAAAACCGGACCTCCTTATGGACTATACATGTACCGGGGCCGCGGATTCATCAGCATCTACCTGAACCAGATACTGTACATGTTCCCCGCCATATTCGCATGGGGGTTCATCTACTTCTACTTCATAAAGGAGGGCTTCAGCGTCCAGGACATACTCCTCTTCAGGCTCGCAAGCTGGGTTTCAGCAGCCTTGATCGTCCTCATCGTCCGCCGCTTCTTCACAATGCGCTACATGGCGGCCGGCTTCTTCGCGTTCGCGCTGGAGATGATGGCCGTCCCCTACCTAGAAAACTCCGCCCAGCTCATACTCCTCGGCGTGTTCGACGGCCTCACGTCCCCCCTCTACTGGGTGCCGTACAACATACTCTACTTCAGGATACGCAAAGGCGCAAAGAGCGCATACCTGGCGGGCCTCATATTCCTCATCTCCCCAGCGCTCGGCATATTCGCACCCCTCCTTGGCGGGCTCATAGCCGAACGATACGGCTTCACCCCCCTCTTTTTCGCCGGCGCCGCGGTCCTCGTACTCCCCGGCATCCACTACGGCAGGCAGGCAAGCGAACGGATAGACATCGGCCTCAGAAGGGCCTGGTCCGCGGGGAAGGGGATACGGTCGCTCGTGTTCATCCAGGGATTCTTCCACGGAGTCGACTGGGTCTGCGTCCCCATAATCACCCTGGTATACATCACGTCCGCCGTGTCCTACGGCGGCTTCTTCTCGATAATAGCCGTCGCCGGGGCGGCGGCGACCCTCTACTTCTGCCGCCTCTCAGACGTCAGCGGAAACAGGGTCGACTACCTCTACCCCTCGATCGTGATGACCGCGGCGGCCACGATCCTTTCAGCTTACGCCTCCGACCCCGTGAACTGGTTCATAGTCAGGGCAGTCGTCGGCTTCTTCGTCGCGGTCGCCAACCCCTTCACGACCTCCCTAGTCCTCGACAAGGTGAGATCCACCGAAGACGCCATGTACCTGCGGGAGATAATCCTGAACACGGGCCGCGCATTCGGCGTAGCCGCCATCCTCGCATGCCACCTGCTGTTTTCGAACATCCAGTACGCGTTCATACCCGCAGGCCTGCTCCTTCTGGCCTACCCCCTCATAGTCGAATACAAGCGCCTGTACAAGGGCGTCAAGCCCGAAGCCTGGGAATCAGACGAGACGATGGAATTCCACGACTAATCAGACGAGACGATGGAATTCCACGACTAATCCTTCGCCGGCCTCGCGGTCCAAGTCCTTTCCAGGAGGGCGCCGTCCTTCTTCTTCAGCTTCGCGCCCTTCTTCACGAGCCGATAGTGGGCGGTCTCGTCCAGGAGCCCGCCGATGTATTCGAGGTCCTTTTCGGAGCTGACCCAGCCGTCGCCGAACCTCCTCAAATCCATCGGCCTAGAATACTCCCTGAGGGATATCCTGGCCCTCCCGTCGATGTAGAAATCGAAGTAGCTCATCGCAAGCTCCCTAATGCTCCTGTAGGCCGGCTCCCGGTACTCCAGCGTGATGAAGCTGGACTTGGACACCGCACCCCAGAGGCCGCCTTCCCTGAAGACTGCTATGACGTGGTCGTCGTCCCTGTAGGCCCTCAGGTCCACGATCAATGGCCTCCTGCCCGCCATCATGAGGCATGCTGCCGCCAGTAGGGCGCCTTCGAGGCATTGGGCCTTCCCCTCCCTCACGACGTTGAGCGGGGAAACGCATCCGTCGACGTGGTCGTACGGGAGACTGTTAAGGTACTCCTGGATCCTCCAGGGAGAATCGAGCCTCGCCAACACCCTTAGGGCGCGTGCCTCTGATATCATGTATAAGACTGGCAGTCAACGGATAAAACGCCCCCCGAATATCCGCATTTAATCCCATACGCCTATCCTAAAAATGTGGCCGTCAGCTTCTACTCCATAAAGGACGAGGTCAGGATACTCGGCTTCGACGACGGGCCGTTCCGCCGCGGCGACAGGGAGACCCTCGTCGTCGGATGCGTCTTCCGCGGCGGCAGATGGATGGACGGGGTCATGTCGACGAAGGTCGCCGTCGACGGCCTAGACTCCACGGAAAAGCTGACGTCCCTCGTCAAAGCCCGCAGGTTCAGGGACGTCCGCGTCGTCATGGTCGACGGAATCGCTTTCGGAGGCTTCAACGTCCTGGACATCGGCGACCTCTTCGAGGAGACGGGGATCCCCGTGATCGCCGTCACGCGGGATATGCCGGACTTCGAAGCCATAAAGGCGGCGCTAAAGCACACAGCGGAATGGCAGAGGAGGTGGACGCTGATAAAGGCGGCGGGGGAACCGGCAGCAGTCGAGGTCAGGGGGGGAAAAAGGATACACATACAGGCTGCGGGGATAGGATTCGACGACGCATCCTCCATAGTCCGACTGTCCGCGACCAGAAGCAAGGTGCCTGAGCCCCTCAGGGTCGCCCACCTCATAGCCAGGGGAATAGTCACAGGCCAGTCGAGAGGCAAGGCCTAAGAATTATTTTGTACTGTGGCCTTTAGCCGCGGCCGAAATCTGTTCGAAATATAATGTCAAAATCGCGCGTAACGCGATTTTGGTGATTTTATCTCTTTCCGAGGGTGGTGTCGTCCCCCTTCGGCTCATGGAAGAGGCTCCTCACCCTGCCCTTGCCTGCGGGCTTCTCGGATTCCTCCCTTCTCTGGGGCTCGTTATATTGTTCCTTCGGCTTCTCCTTCCTATCCTTCATCGGGATCATATGTTTCGGCTTCGCGGACCTGTCGGCGTCGCCGAGCCTCGAGGCCCCGTAGGATTCTATCTTGCCGTCCCTGCCTCCGAAACCCCTCAGTCCGCCCCTTGATTCCCTGTCGTCTGAGCCGTCATCGGATCCTTTTATCAGCGGCGCAGCCAGGAAATACGCCCCGGCAACGACAACAAGGAAAACGATCGCATATAGTGCGAGACTCATTGCGGACGTCCCCTCCTTCAGCGTCGTCGTGGTCGCCGCAGGAAGCGTGGTCGTCGTCACGGTGGTGGACGTCGTGGACGACGTCGTTGTCGTCGATGAAGTTGTTGTCGCGGTCGTTGTCGTCGTGGGCACGACGGCCTTCAAGGAGCAGACGTGGCCTTCGCAGACCGCCGTCGACTTGCATGAGACGTCGTTGGATATCGCCTGTATGCATGAGATGTTCCTACACCTTTGCTCGAGGGTCTTAACCCACTCTGCATTGAACTTAACGCCAATCGCTGCATTGGAGCCTCCCTGGTTGCAGTCGCAGCACCCTGACTGCGTGACCATGCAGTCCTCGTCGGTCATGCAATACAGCGTCGGGTCCGCGCTGGCATTCTGGCCGGGAAGCGTAGTGGTTGTGGTCGGCTGCCTCGGGTACGGCTTGTTCTTCAATAGGCGCGCCTCGGCCGTCAAATTGCTCTTTATCGTGTTGATCATCCTGCTTGTGACCTGGACGTTCTGGCTGTAGTTCTTCGCTATCTGCCCCCCTGCGAGGCCGATGAAATAGTCGAAGTTGCAGACAACGTTGGTGCCCCAGTTTGTCTGGTTGTTGACGACCCCAAAGTCGATCCTGCGGTTGGAGACGTCCTGGCAGGTCCTGTCGAAGTTGATGACCGACGAGAACGGGTCATATGCCTGAGCCATGTAATTGGCTGCGACACAGAACCTGCCGATCCTCTCGCACTGGTTGGCCGCAGTCCCGGCCGCGGCGGTCCATTCCCTGGCGGCCTCGATCGCATCGGTCTTTTTCGCGCAGAGGTAGCCGTTCTCGGGCGTCCTGGTTATCGGGCAGTCTCCTGCCTGCTCGAGCTGCCCCTCCCCGAGCTGGTTTGGGATGACGGCTGGAGAGTCGACAGCCAAGGATTCGCAGTCGGATTTCCTGTCCCCGTACAGGGAACAGACGCCCTCCTGGGCGCCTGTGTCGAAGGAGCCTAGGCAGCTGTTCGCCACCGAAGGGCCCCAGACGATAGTGGCCACGTCATTGCATAGCTGCCTGTCGACTGCGTCGCTCCAGGCCGAGACAGAAGACGCCAAAAACAAAAAAACCAGCAAACCCGAAACCTTCGATTTCATGCTAGAAAATAGATACGAAACCGAAAATAAAAACGAAAAAAACGGGAAAAACCGCCGGCAAAACCTAAAAATCACAAAAAACATAAACCGCCCCGGAAAATGACGGGGGCGGGAAAAATAAAACCGCCCCTCACTTCCGCATTATCCTGTTATCCTGTTGACTCCGTCGATGATGCGCATTATCCGGTTGACTCCGTTGATGAAGGCTATCACCGAGGCCATTACGACATCCTCATGTACCAGCCTTACTAAGGCTGGCGAAGGAGGAGCCTGTCGGCTCCTCTGCCGGATTATACTTATGCCTCTATTTGCGCATTATCCGGTTGACTCCGTTGATGAAGGCTATCACCGAGGCCATTACGACATCCTCATGTACTCCTCTGGCCATCACGCTCCTGCCATTCTTGCTGACTCGGATGCTGACGTCTGCAAGGGCATTGGAGCCTCCGGTGATCGCATCCAGGTGGAACTCGTCCAGTTGTATGTCCTTGTCGCCGACTGCGGCCCTTATGGCGTTCAGGGTCGCGTCGACCGGGCCGACTCCATGCTCCCTTGCGTATTTCTCCTTGCCTTTCACTATCAGGGCGACCGACGCCGTCGGCTTGTCGCCGTATTCGGCGTGGAGGGTCATATCCTTCAGCTCGACGAATCTCTCCTTCCTCGAGCCCTTCCCGACCATGTCTTCCGCTATCGCCTGAAGGTCCTCCTCCATCACCTTCTTGCCCTTGTCGCCGAGGTCCTTCACCTTCGCGGTGATCTCGCGGGCCTGCTCGTCCGAGACCTTCACTCCCATCGCCTTCAGCCTGTCCTTCACGCCTGCGGAGCCGATCAGCTTCCCTATCACTATCTTCCTCTCAGTGCCGACCATCTCGGGCCTGATAGCCTCGTAGGTCGCGGCCTTCTTCAGGATGGCGTGGACGTGGATGCCGCTCTCGTGGGCGAATGCGTTTCCTCCGACGATCGGGAAGTTCGGCATAACCTTTATCCCTGACAGCCTCTCCACCAGCCTCGATGTCTCCCAGATACTCTCCGTCCTTATCCCGGTCTCTATCCCGTATATCAGCTTGCATCCCATCACGACCTGCTCAAGGGACGTGTTCCCAGCCCTCTCGCCTGTGCCGTTCACCGTCACATGCGGAATCGTGGCTCCCGCCGTAATGGCGCTGATGGTGTTGGCGGTCGCCTGCCCGAAGTCGTTGTGGCAGTGCACCGCGAAAGGTATATTCACGCCTTTCCTCAGCTCGGCGATCAGCCAGGCGATGGCCTGCGGGGTCATGACTCCGACGGTGTCGGGGATGTTGATGTGCTCCACGCCCATGCCATCCGCCATCGCGCAGACCTCCTTCAGGAATTCGATCTCGGTCCTGCACGCATCCTCGGGGCTGAAATGCACCCTGCACCCGCGGTCCTTCGCATACTGGATGCTCTCCTGCGCCTTCCTCAGCACCTGGGCCTTCGTCATCTCCAGCTTATACTCCCTATGCATAGGGGAAGTCCCGATGAAGATGTGGACCATGTCCACTCCCGCATCGGCCGCCGCGTCGATGTCCTTCTCCATGCACCTGGCCAGTCCGACGACCTCGCACTTCAGTCCCATCCCGGCGACCTCCTTCACGGCCTGGAACGCCCCGTCGCTGGATACCGGAAAACCGGCCTCGACGTACTTGACGCCCATCCTGCTCAGGGCCTCCGCTATCCGCCTCTTGTCGTCTATGCTGTAGTTGACGCCCGGGGTCTGCTCCCCGTCCCTCAGCGTCGTGTCGAATATGCTTATCCTCTTCGGCACGGTCTTCGGCTTCACCTGCCTGTCATATGTAAACTGTTCCATGTCACATCCATACCTCTTAAATAAATCGCAACCTTGGAAAATAAAACCAATTAGAATGCCTAAGACGGGCCTTAGAGACGGGCGGAATCTAAGCCCGCAGCCGCAAGAACAAGTAGAGACGCAGTATAGGGTTATTGCTGAAGTACTCCTCGCCGAACGATACCGTCTGATAGATAAAAGAGGGCTTCTTCATGATAGACTATAATACGCCACGTCCCTTAAAAAGCCTGGAGTATCCTGTTAGAAACCAGAAAAAGAGGAAATTGGGGCTAAACCACCCCCTGTTTTTTCGGCTAAATCATTTCGCCTATTTCCACGGCGTCGCCTTCTTCGATGAACGGCACGTCCGCATCGGCTAACGGCTGCCCCGGGCCTGAATCGGCCGACGTGACCGTCGCCCCCTGGATCGTAGAGGACTCATCTGTCTGTCCGCCCAGGCATCCCAGGACCAAGGCTGCGAAGACGAACACGAACAAAACCCTAATCGTCATGTCCGCCCCCCCCATTGCCGTTTCCTCCTATGTTCCCGGCCTTGTCCATCAGCTTCTGCCCCTTATCCTCTATCTCGTCCTTCCTGTCCTCAAGCCTATCGACGATGGCGTCGGTCCTGTTCTCCACGCGGCCAAGCCTGTTCTCCAGATGCTCCGTCCGGTTCCCGGTGAGGTTCCCTCCTTCAAGCCTCTCCTCGATCCTCTCGCTCAGCTTTTCCCCGCGGTCCTCGACCTTCCCGATGAGCCTGTCGACGTTCTCTATCCTCTTAGCGGTGGTGTTGCCGATCCTGCCCACCCTCACCTCTACCCGCTCCCTGATGTCGTCCATCCTGCCTTCGACCCATCCCGTCCTGTTCTGTAGTCTGTTCTTGGCTCCGTCGCTGAGGTTCAGCTCATCCGCACGATCGAGCCTCCTCTCCATCCTTTTCTGGACGCGCTCGAGCTGGTTGTACCTCACCTTGTCCGCGACGGCGTTGGCGAAGACGCGACCCTTCGCGAACTGCTCCTGCAAAGCAAGCATGGCATCATGCCGCTCCTTCCTGGTCATGTTGCATTCGGCGTCTTTGAGGAAGTCCTTTATCTCCTTCATCCCTGCCTCTCCGCCCCTTACCTGCTCCACGAGGGCGGGATTAGACGCTCCGATGGCGCCAAGCGCATCCTCGAGCTTCTGCGCGTTATATTCCAGGCGCGTCCGGTTCAGCTCATCCTTCAGCTCCTTCCTCTCCTGCCTGGTGATATTGCCTATCCTCCCCCTCACCCCTTCGAGCTCACCCGGATTCACAAGGCTCCTCGCCTCCTCGCGGAACCTCTTCGACAGCTCCCTCGCATCGTCCTTCATGTCTACGAAATCCCTCGCAGCCTCGTCGCCGCTACCGGGATTATCAGAGGCCGCCCCGACCTCATCCCCCAAAGCAGCCATCTCTGCGAGAACAGCCTCAAGCCCGCCGGTGTCGGCGCTCGAGTTCGCCTCTCCTATGGCCGCGACCACGGCATCGCCTATTCCGATGTTTCGCTCAAGCGAAGCCTCAAGCTGCAACAGCCTCACCTTCGCGCCCAGAGCGGACCCGAAGGCCTCAGTCTGGCTGTCCTCCTGCGCGGCCGCAATACCCGCCAACAGGACGAGCAGCGCAGCCGACAAAACCAAAACCTTTTTCATAAATGAACCACCTCCACAAGCCAATACGCTGGAACAGCATAAGACCCTATCGGCGGAAAAGGCCGGAAAATGGCGGAACAACCGGGAGACCGGACATCCAAGCCCATAATCAATTGTAAGGCCATCCAATACTCAAGGCATCATATACACATAGAGGAATATTGCATAGACGATGAGGACCATAACCTGGACGAAATTTATTTTACGCATGGTTTTCCGGTCCAGCACCAAAAAATCGACACCCCAAAAACGCAGATGCTTCAAGAATCTTAAAAAGAACGGGACCGATTTGAAATACTCAACGATGAACCTATTGTATTCAACCGCATCCTTAGGGTACAAATTAATCAGAGCCAACCGAATAGCTGATAATATCCAATAAATCAGGAAAAAATAACCTAAAAACCCACCTGAAAGAAGAATGTCATCGCCGATGATAAAAAACAAAACCGGGAAGATTGCCCAAGGGAAGTAATCTACAACAGAAAAAATCCACATTCGCCTTATTTTCATCGCAACTAGCCCCCTCCCCTCATCTCCAGCATCGTGCTCATCCCGTTCCTCGTCTTCTTTATGAGCCCCATCCTCTCGAGGCCGTCGACGTTCCTCGACACAGACGACTTCGGCAGGCCGAGCCTCTCGCACACCAACGTCTGATTGATGGGCCTACCCTCCTCGCCGATGACCCTCAAGATATCCCTCTGCCTGTCCGTAAGGATGCCAGTATCCGATTCTCGGTTTTCAGTTTTCAGTTCTCGGTTTTCAGTTCTCAGTCCTCCGTTTTCAGTTTTCAGTTCTCGGTTTTCAGTTCTCAGTCCTCCGTTTTCAGTTTTCAGTTCTCGGTTTTCAGTTCTCAGTCCTCCGTTTTCAGTTTTCAGTTCTCGGTTTTCAGTTTTCGGC
>JAZDMS010000020.1:0-8685 GCA_043800705.1 Candidatus Altarchaeota archaeon | reverse complement strand
GTCGTCGTCACCGTCAGCCTCGCGTTTGTCGCGTATTCCTCGTCGATGGTGGCGTCCATGATTATCTTGGAGCCTATCTTCGCGAAGGTGAACGGTATCGGGGTGCATGTTATCGGCATCTTGCCGGCCCATTCGCCCCTGATCACGGTGTCGTTCTCGTATTTGGGCATCCTAGCGTCCAATAGCGCCGCAGCGGCTGCGAGCCCTCCGGCGTCGATGAGGTTGCCGTCGTGGTTGAGGATGTGTATGTCGATGTACGCCATCCATATCTTGTTCTCCTTGATGAAGAGCTTGTCGAAGTCGATGCATCCGGATTCCCTGATGCCCCTATCGATGACCCTTGCGCACTCGATGGATTCCGGTTGTGGGGGGCCGGATTCGAAGTTCGGCGAGGCGATGGGCCGAAACTCGACGGAAGTCGACATGACTCCGGATGTCGGAGAGTCAGAGTACGGCTCTCCTGTGTTCAGGCTTATGCCGGCCATGACTTCGGTGTTTCCGAGCTTCACATACGCCGAGCCGGATGCCTTGTCGCCTGCGTATCCTTTCTCTATGACGAGCGTCCTCAGGTCTTCCATTCCCCTGCCGTCCTGTCTTTTGTTCTCGGCTATCAGGTTCGCTACGTAATCCTTCTTGAGGTAGTATTCGATGTTCATTGTGATGCCTCCCCTTCTAGAAGCGCCTTCTTCTGCAGTTCATAGACCTGCATGCATCCCTTGTATGCCAGATCCAGCGCCTTGTTGAATTCTTCCTGGGTGAGTTTGCCGTCCTGCTGCAGGAGCACGACCTCGCCGGTCCTCGGCACGATGGCCAAGGGCAGGTCGCATTCTCCGAAGTTGTCCTCCTCCTTCATGAGGTCGAGGACGATCTCCCCGTCCACCTTCCCCGCAGCGCATGCGACGACTAGGTCCTTCATCGGGATCCCCGCGTCCGCCAGAGCCAAGGCGGCGGCGGTCAATCCGACGCACCTGGTCCCCGCATCGGCCTGCAACACCTCGACGTAGACGTCGATCGCGGCGTTCGGGTAGTTCTGCACCTGGACGACGTTCGTCAGGGCTTCTGAGGAGATCTTGCTGATCTCGACACTCCTTCGGTCCGGTCCCGGCTTCTTCCTGTCTTCAACGCTGAAGGGGGCCATGTTGTAGGTGAGCCTTACGGTGGCTTCTGTCGGGTTCTGCAGCCTCTTTGGGTGCATCTCCCTCGGGCCGTAGACTCCCGCAATCACCTTGTTCTTGCCCCATTCCACGTAGGCGGATCCTTGGACGTTCTTGAGCACGCCTCCGACCTTCATCCTAATCTTCCTCAATTCATCTGGTTTGCGCCCGTCTAAGCGGACGCCGTTGTTTATCAGTTTTATATCGCTTTTCTTCCCGCTCATTTTGGATCACTTCACATATTAGATCTGGATTTCAGGTATTCCGTTACCCTGTCCGTCAGCCCCGATGTCTGGGCCTCGGCTTCGACCTTCCTTATGGCGTCGATCGCCAATTGGACGTTGCCGTTCTTTATCCATACCAGGCCGTTCTGGCCGACTGATATGCTTGAGTTCGTGTATTTCCTTATAAGGTCGATCATCGACTTCTGCTTTCCGATGATCCTCGGGACCCGTTTGGCCTTTACCCGTATCATGCATGAGGGCGCGAGCTTCCTTGGTCCCATAAGCTTCGCCTCCTTGACCTCGTCGACGTAGGCTATCTTCGCGCTGATGATGTCCCCGACCTCGAATGTCTGGGGCTCATCCTCATCGAACCTCTGCGGGGGCCTTCCGCCTCCTCTTCTGTCCCTTCCGCCACCGCCCCTTCCGCCTCCTCCTCCCCTGTCCCTTAGGGGCTTGAGTATGCACTTGTAGGCGGCCTTTATGTCGACGGAGTAGACTCCGCCGAGGTCTATGTCTATGACGCCTATTATGACGTCGCCTTCCTTCGGGATGTATGCGCCGTCCAAGGGTATGACGGTGATGTTGTTCCTGTCGACTCTCGCTAGCCCTTTGACCAGGGCAAATGTTCTGTCGCCCTCCTGGATGCATGCGCCTTCGCAGCGCATCTTTTCGCCTAGGAACTGTCCTGGGAGCACGATGTCCCTGTCTTTTACGGGACGGTCTTCAGTCCCGCTTTTGAATCCGTCTGTTGCCTGATTCGTCCCGTAAACGCCCGCCCCTTCTAGGGCGGGTGCGTTGGCTTCATTCATGTTTAACGACCTTGGTTTTCACTTCGCCGTGTGTGAGGCTGTTGAGCTTGTTGTATAGTTCGTCCTGCAGGCCTGCCGGGATCTCGATGAGGCATATGAGCTCGCCCCCGACCCATTCCTCCTTCTTGATCTCCCCTATCTCCCTCAGGGGGTGGTACATCTTCGCCGCGAAGGTGGCCGGTATCTTGACCGCGACCTGCAATTTCTCGAACTTTATCGGGATTAAGGGCTTCAAGGCCTTCAGGACCTTTTCCACCTGTTCGTTCGCCGACTTGTTTATCGTGATGTCGACTCTGGCCTCCTCCATAGCAGCCTCGATCCTGGTGAGGGGGTGGGGTGCGTGGGTCTGGGGGTTTATCGCGTTCCTGGCTATTATCGATGCGACCTGTTTTTTCCGGTCTTCGTGCATCTTCCGCTTCTGCTCGGTGGTCAGGTGCAGTTCGCCCTTTGTCAGGACCTCCTTTATGGCCTCCTTTACGTCCTTGACCTGGAAGAGCTCCATCAGGTGTTCTTCGCTGGCCTTCTCGCCCTTGGCGGCGTCCTTGAACACGTGGTTGACTGCCAGGACTTCCTCGAGCGGGATGTCTTCGCCGCCCCTGTATTTGAGGGCTTTGTCGGCGTCGACGTATATTTCGTAGTTTTCGCCGCGAGTCTTCAAATGGACTATGACGGCATCCTCAAGACGAACCATCTTCTTTCACCCATCCACACGCAAAAGGCTGATGCTATACTGTTAACGTTATTCCTTCTTCTCAACGTGGTTGTCGAGCTCCTTTCCAAGCTGCTTTATGGAGTTGCGGATCTCTTCGACGCCGACCGGGAGGTATTTGCCGCCGACTTCGATCGTTATCATGTCGATGTTTTCGGCCTGTATCCTCCCCTCCGATACGCTGTTGAGCGACAGGAGCGCCATGTTTATGCCCTCCTGTCTTGCCATTCCGGGCTTGTACTTCTCTTCGAGGAGCTTTTCGACGTCCCTCTTCCCCATTCCGATGGCGCCTGCGGTGAATTCCGTGAACGCCCCGCTTGGGTCTGTCTCGAACAGGTGCGGTTTGTCGTTGACTCCTGCTATGAGTAGCGCGGTCCCGAACGGCCTTGCGCCGCCGTACTGCGTGTAAGCCTGCTTGATGTCGCAGAGGTCCCTCGTGAGGGTCGCGATGCCTATTGGCTCGTTGTATACGAGCCTGTTGCGCTGGGCCCTGACCCTCGCGTCTTCGACGAGCCTCCTTGCATCCGCTACCAGTCCGGAGGTGGCTACGCCGATGTGTTCGTCTATCTGGAATATCTTTTCGATGCTCTTTGGGACGATGAGCTTGCTTGTGACGTTCTTGTCGACTGCGAGGATGACTCCCTTGTTGTAGATTATGCCGACCGCAGTCGTTCCCCTCTTCACGGCCTCCCTCGCGTATTCTACCTGGAAGAGCCGCCCGTCCGGGCTGAAAACCGTAATCGCGCGGTCGTATGCCGCAGGACCCTGTGGATACATAGTAGAACCCCCGAAATTCCTCTTTGCCTAAGTACCTTCAATTATGGCGTACGGGTATATAAAGACATCCAGGGGAAACGAATGGATAATGGCATGAGGGTCTTATGGCTTTTTTCTCTTCATAAGAATGATGTCTGAGTGTTGGATTGCCTGTTTTGTTCCGAAGTTGCCGACAAAAACGGTCTCATGCTTCCCGGTCGGGGGTTTTGCGCCTAGGTGATCCCTGTCGACGCCGATTTCGGCTTCTGAGGCGACAGAAACGCGTCCTTGAGCTCTCCTGCCTTGGATGTTCAGATATTCGTTGTATAATCCGATAATCCTCTCAAACGGGTCTGTTGACCCTGGGTCGCCTGAGAACTCATATATCTGTCGTCCGCCCATCTGTTCCTTGAATGTCCTGAGTATGGCTTTTTCAATGTCTTCCGATGTGAATACCCCCTGCTTTATTAACTTCACATTCAGGTCGTCCCATTCGGACTTTTCCCCTGGGGGGAGCCTTTGATGGGCTGCAAGAACCTCCGCGACCAATCTCTCCAGCATTTCGCCCTTCTCGGTCGCCTTGTGTTCTGGAAGCAGCATCAAATCGACGTTGTATAAGTGTCTTGGAACATCGCCGCCCGGGCCATAAGCGGTCGCAGGATTGGCGCCTATTGATCTGATGGCGTTGATGTAGTAGACGTTTTTTTGCATCCTAGATGTCACTTGAAAAGGTCCCTTGCGATGTTGAGCCTGTCCGCTATGGTCTTGGCTTCCTTGTGCTGGTAGCCCCTGGTTTCGCCTACGTATTCCAGGAGGTCTCCGACGGAGGCGCCGGTCAGGCTGGCGGACTGCGTCACCGATATGCCCCTGCTTTGCATGCGGCTGGCTATCTTTATCTTGGCCTTCCCTACGAGGCCGCCCTCGAACATGCCCTCTTTTTTGTCGAATTCGTCCACGTCGGAGAGTATCTTGTCGAAGGATGACGCGGTGAGGTTCTTGATAGTGGACTGTACCAGGGCCTCTGTCTTCTCCTTCAGGTGCATCTTGATGAATATCTTGTGGAAGCAGTACGTGACCATCGCCAGCTTTATGACCTCCGGCTCCTGGGTGACTGCGGCCTCGTCGCTGTAGTGGCTTGCCAGCTCCCTGAGCTTGACGGAGTCGCATTTGGACACCGCATCCAAGACCTCGTTCAAACGGTCCATCCTTGAATAATTCTATTGGATGTTATTAAACCGCCGTTACGTTGTCTCTTTTATGCAGGCCGCAGCCTTTGCAGTTCTGGCATCCCTGGCGTTCCTTGGAGGCTGCCTCGGCGGCTCAGGTGGCATGAAATATTTCGAGTCCGTCTACCAGTACCCCGACTGCGCCGAAGGCGTCTGCTTCGACGAGGTGCTGGCCTTGGAGGACGGACTGGTCTACCTGAAGAGCGACGAATTTGACGCCGCCGCCAAGGCCTCATTCTGCGTCGCTGACCCGGACCGGTTGAAGGGTATCTTTTCGGGCCTTGATGCGGACTTCGGGGAAAGCGGTCTGATTGAGTGCAGGGGTTGTCCCGCGTATCACCTCTTCTACAACGACGGGGGCAGGACGATGTACGTCAGCGCCCCGAAGGGGCAAAGCTCCCTGGCGGAGGATTATTTCCCGAATGCGAAGGGGGTGTGCTCGTCTTCGACGGACGCCGGCCTCGTGCATTTCATCAGGGGGCGCGGGAAGGAGTTCATCGACTACCACATCTTCTCCAACGACGTCGTCGTCTGGGAGAGGTTCGGCCTCAGGGATGCCGAGCTTTTGGATTCCAGGGTCTATCGCCAAGGGGGTATTTTTTCGAACGTCAGCGCCCTCATCGATGAGGGGTTCTTCTCCTCCGGTACGCAGGACAATTGCCCCAAGGGCGTCTTGTTCTACGGATTCATCGAGGCATCCATCGGCGGAAGGCATGCGGAATATTTCACCTGCGGCGACGACACGGCCCCTGGAAGGGTGTTTTCCGCGCTGGATTCCATGTTGGGTGATGATCTGTGAGAGCCTGCATCATCCTCCTGTTCCTTCTTCTGGTTGCTGTCCCCTGTTCCGCCATCGTAATCGTCCCGCCGCTGGTCTATGTGGCGTCGCTGTCTGTCCTGGCGGTCTTCCTGAAGCTGCTTGTCGCGTTCTTCTCATGGCTCGCGGTGTCGGGCCTTGCATCGAAAGGCTTCCTGAAGAGGCCGGCGATATCCGCGCTGTCCGTATTCCTTTCCGTTGCGCCTAAGCTCCTTCTGGCGTTCGCCCTTGCGGTCGCATTCACGCTTCTCATCAAGCCCGTGGAGTCGCGGGGTGTGCTCATCGTCTGCGGACTGACTGCATCCTCCTCCATGGCCGTCCTCTTCCTTTCGCAGTTTCGCGGCATCAGGAACTCGGAGAAACGGCTGTCTGCGTTGGCGAGGCTGGCGGCGTTCGGCTTCCTCGTGTTCGTCATATGCTACGCCGCGGTGTGGACGTCTATAGAGGAGTCGGTCCGTGTCGTGCCAAAGATTTCGAATAATGCAGTCGGAGCGGTCGCGACGCCTGAAGAGGGTATTAATGTCTCCCCGATGCCCAGCACCTTGGCGGGGGAGGGGGCAGGGGCATGAAAACGGACATCGATCCCGAGGACGTGAAGGCGTTCATCGCCGTGGAGCGCCTGTTCGCAGGCAATATGCTCGTCGCAGCCAAGAACGAGAACTCGGAATTGGTCGAGAAGGTCAAGCCCTGCAACATGGAATTCTTCGAGCGCGTCTTCAACGGCCTCATCTGGGAACTCTACGCGCAGCAGGGCCTGGCATACCGGCCGTACGGGTCTAAGTACATGGCGTTCCTGAACCATGAGATGTTCTTCTGCAAGAACGTCGAGCAAAGGTTCATGGCACTCGTCGGCCCCGAGAGGGGGTACTCTTTCAAGGACGGCAGGATCCTGGATAAGACCCCGCTCACCGCGGCCAACGTCATCCTCTCGATCGCGAAGCCGGTCGAGATGGTCCGCAACGCGCTGTCATTATCGGTGGCGGCTCTGAGGATAAACGACGGGCTCTCATCGCTGCCGGAGCATCATCGGAAGGCCCTGGCGTTCTGGGAGGGGCATGATATTGTGTCGGCAGACGATGTCCCCGCAGTCGCATCGGAGGCATTGGAAGGCGCGTCGGCTTCGATGCGGTTCTCTCTCATGGCGGCGGCTGCGGCCTCCTACGGCATCAGGCTGAAGGATTCGTCGACGTTGAGCCTCGTCGCCCGCCTACAGGACGAGGCCGGCAGGATGGACGCGAAGGAGTTTCGAAAGAAGCACGGGTATTTCTCGGCGCGTCCGTACGACGTCTCGAAGCCGTTCCTCGACGAGGACCCGACGCAGGCCTCTCTCCTTCTGAAGATGCCGGCCCCGACTCAGCTGCATTACATCGTGAGGGAGGATGCGAAGCTCTGCTGTGGCATGCATCTTGCGGTGCTCAGAAGATGCTACCTCGCATTCGCCAAGATGACGGGACTGGGAGAGGACGTGTTTTTCCTCTATCCATCGGAGCTGAAGGAGAGGCATGACGGTCTGGCTTCTTTGTGTGAGGCCCGCAGGAGGAAATATGAGTGCGCATCACATCTGCCGATGAAGGTCGCATTCAAGGGTGGCGCACCCATGTTCGAGGCTGCGCCGGTGTCGGAGGTGTCGGGCGTCAGCGCAGGCGCAAGATCCTCGGTGTCGGGCAGATTGGTCGTGATCGAGTCGTTCGACGACCCGGTGCAGATATCCGCGGGCGACGTCATAGCCTCGAGGCACCTGTCCCCGGAACTCGTCGTCTACTACTGCCTCTGCTCCGCTGTCATCAGCGAGACCGGCGGGAGGCTGGCGCATGCCGCGATCGTCGCCTTGGAGAAGAACATCCCCTGCGTCGTCCAGGTCGAGGGCTTCGACCTCCTGAAGACCGGAATGAGGGTCAGTGTCGACGGCGCGACAGGGAAGATCACGGTCCTGGGCCCTATTTGAGCATCCAGGCGTACTTCTCCTCTATCTTCCGCTCTACGTCGGCAGGTCTGATAATCCCCTCCTCGGTCACTATCCTGGCTATCATATCCGCCCTTGTCACGTCGAATGCTGGGTTGAACACCCCGACTTTGGGGATTTCGGCGACCTCTTTGGGGTCTCTCTCCTCTATCTCGATCTCGTGGCCGCCGATGCTGTAGGGGGAGAACTTTATCGTCTCGGTGCATACGATGAATTCAATCCCGGCGGCCTTCGCGGCGAGGGCGACCTGGCTGGTTCCGATCTTGTTGACGACGTCGCCGTTGGCGGATACCGTGTCGGCTCCGACCATGGCCTTCCTGACGCCCTTTCGGAGCATCGTATAATATGCCGCGGAGTCGACGATGATGGTGACGTCTATGCTCGCAGACGACAGGTCCTTCACGGTGATGTGGCCCTGCAGCCTCGGCCTCGTCTCGCACGCGTAGACCTTGAACCTTTTCCCGTCCTGCCACGCCCTCTTCAGGATCCTGGCGACGGTGTCGCTGTTGCAGATGGTGAGTACGACGTCCCCGTCGTCCACTATTTCAGCCCCCACCTCCGCGATCCTGTCTATTGACGACTCAAGCTCGGCGATGAAGTTCGCGACGTCCCCGATGAGCATCGGCCTGGCGACTATGGGGTCGTCGGTAGCGTGGGACTCGGCCAGGTGGAGTATGTAGTTTATCGCGTTCGGCAGCAACACCGCCGTCGGCCTCGCGTCCTTGAGGGCGTCCCCCGCCTTGACGAGCTCGTCGTAGGATGCGCCCTCGACTATCTCCTGCTCAAGGGCCTTCGCGGCGGCTATCGCTATCCTCAGCGCGCCCCTTATCTGCATCGACCCTATCTTTTCCGCGGTCTCCTTGACGGGCATGACATTTATTTTGTATTGGGGGTTATAATAGTTCGGTCCTTGGAATAGTTCGGTCCTTGGAATAGTTCGGTCCTTGGAATAGTTCGGTCCTTGGAATAGTTCGGTCCTTGGAATAGTTCGGTCCTTGGAATAGTTCGGTCCTTGGAATAGTTCGGT
>JAZDMS010000008.1:0-25575 GCA_043800705.1 Candidatus Altarchaeota archaeon | reverse complement strand
CCAGTGCGCAGTTCGTGAAGACCAGCTGGCTTGTCGCCCCCGGCCTAAACGTCTCCCCCCAGCCCACCGACGATGTCACATCGGCGCATCCGCCGCTTCCTCCGATGATGGTGGCGGCGGTGGTCCCGGAGGAGGAATCCAGGAGGTTCACTATTGTTCCCGCGTTGTTTTGCACGACTACTATGAGTGTCCTGTTTTCGAGGAAGCTCCAGTCCATGGGCGTGACCTGGCTGAATCCGCGCTTGTCTGGGGTCACGTTCTTGTCCATCTCCAGGTAACCCATCTGCCAGAGCAGGACCCCGGTTACCAGGACCACGAGTATGCCCCACCCGTAGGTCATCATATACTCTACCGCGCCCTGCCCCCTTGAGTGGTCCATGGTTGAATATTCTCCCGGCAAGATTATATACCCTTTCCTATTCGAAGCTGCCCCTTATGCTGCCTGCGTCGCCGTGAGGCACTTTCTGGTTGCCGCTCAAGGCGTCATAGCTTAACTCGACATCGATGTTGTACGGGTCTGCGCCCTGGGATCCTCCGATGCTGCAATCTTCGATGTGGACACTGAACGCATCGCCCGGGCTGATCCTCGGAAAGTAGCCGCTTGGATCCGGGCTTACGCCGCCGTTGATGTTGACGTTTGACCCGCCTGCGGCCGCGCATTCGGGGGTGTAGGTGGCATGCGAGCAGCAGAGGAGTTCGCCGGTGTTGGCGTCGGTGATAGTGACTCCTTTTATGAATATCTTGGAGCCGACGCCGTTGATGAACAAGCCTTCGAACACCCCGTTAGCGGCGGACAATCCGGTCCCGGCAAGCTGCGGCTTCAGCTTTCCGAATCCGGTGAAGGACATCGAGGTGTTCTGGTTATTCAGGATGCCAAGCTGCCAGAGGACGGCGCCGACGACCAGTATCACCAGGATCGCCCACCCGTAGTTTACGATGTATTCCACCGATGACTGGCCGCGTCTGCAGAATCCCATGTTATTAATTAACCCTAGATTAATTAATACCAGGTCCTATGTGTTGGCAGTCGGCTTGAATGGTGTTTAAGTGGATGTAAAAAGCAGCCTCTTCATCGTATTGTACTCTCTGGTTCTCGGCTTATCCCTGGCGTTAACATATTCGGTCGCCGCTCCCACGGTATCAGATGAGGTGGCTTACACCCTGATGGCGGATACCTTTGCCGAAACCGGTGGATTCGAGATATGGAACGGCCTGGACGAGGTGCAAAGCTGGCAGCTTGTGCTGCCTTCGACGCATCTTGTATCCGACGGACAGGTCTACCGGCTTTTTGGAGTGCCTTCGCCGCTGTATCCCGTCATCTCCCTCCCTTTTTACAGGATGTGGGGCTTAAGGGGGCTCGTCCTCTTGAACGTCTTATCGTATTCTGTATTGATAATCCTTGTTTACCTGCTGGCAAGGCTTTTCCTTGACGAGTGGCTGTCCGAGGCTGCTGCAATCGTGTACTCACTCATGACCCCATCCCTGCCATTCACGAACTATGTCCTGCCGCACCTGCTCTCTGTGATGCTGGTCGTGCTCAGCGTATACCTGGTCATACGTAACGTCCTGAGGGGGAAGGCAGGAGGCTTTGAAAATTTCATTTCGGGACTGGTAGGCGGATTGGCGTTGGGGGTCCGTTTCACGGACGGCATATTCTCGGCCGCCATGTTGTCCCTCCTCATCGTGCGAAGGGACAGGGCGGGCGCCTCCATGTTTGCGACAGGCCTCCTTATCCCCGTGATCGCGATCCTCTGGATAAACCTCATATGCTTCGGGGACGCGTTCGAGACGGGTTACGGGAATTTCCTTATGATTGCGAAGCCCGCCTATCTGGGTGCGGCTGCCATGGCGCTGGCTTGCTATTGGCTCTATGCGACGAAGCGGGTGGGGATTCCGGCACTCGCAATTGTAGCATGCATTATCGGATTATTCGGCCTGGCGTTCTACTCTGATGCGCTCATGAATTATGTCCAGTCTTTTCTTGCGAGCGTTTTCGACCTGTCCTATCATCCCTCCGGCATGTGGGTGGTCTATAAGAAGGCCCTTTTGCAGTCCAGCCCGTTCCTTATTCTGTCGGCTTTGTCGGTTTTCTACCTGCGGCAAGACAACCGGAAGCCGGTCCTTATGCTGCTTTTTTTTGCCTCATTTCTCATAATCGCATACTATGCTGCCTTCAGTTACGGGGGGGCGGACGAGACATACTCCATGAGATATTTCATGGAATCCGCGCCCTTCCTCGTCGTCTTGAGCATGTTGGTGGCAGAGCGCATTTTTCAGGGCATTACGCGTGTCGAATGGGCGTTGTTCGGTGCGGTCTTCTTGCTTGTCGCCGCCGTCTACCTCCGCGACGGACTGCTCATATTCTCCCTTGACCCTTTGGTCCAGTCGGTCCCGGCAATGCTTTCGATCTCGTTATTGGCGGCATCTTGGTGCTATCTGAGATTTGGTCGGCTTCGCTCCCTGGCGGGTCTGCTTTTGGCTCTGTGTCTGGCCGTCTCTTTGGCGCATTCCTACGGGGAATGGTCGATTGTGAACACGAAGCGCGAGGTCGGCGTGCAGGTTTTCGCCGCCCTGGCAGATGCGGTCGCGGATGATTCGGCGGTCTTCGTCGACGAGCAGCCTTATGCCACATTGTTCCTGAAGGCGAAGACATCCAAGCGCGTCAGGGTCCTGGTGGTAGAATATCAGCCAGCCGTGACATCCGACCTGGTCGACTACTACGTCAAAGGCGGCATCCCCGTATATTTCCTGAACCTGAACAACCGAAGCGCCTGGTTCAATGAATACTTCCGGAACCTTTCGACTGCCTACGGCGCCAAGAAGGTGATCCCCATCGACGCATTCAAGTCCGACCAGATGCCCTGAGGGCTTTCCGTCTTCCGGGCCCGGCCCCGTAGCTCTGCCTAGGGGATGTTTACTCTACTGGGCCCCTTAATATGCCTGCTTCGGTGTGTGCGGATCTCTGGCCTACGACGGTGACTACGTAGTTTATCCTGATCCTAGCGTTGTAGACTTCGCCTGCGATTGCCGGTGCCAAACAGGTGTTGTCTGAGATCCTGAGGTTCTCGCCCTGGTCGACGACAACTGATGCTGCGTCGGCGTTCCCGTCGATTAGGCTCGCTGAGTTCGATTGCAGTGCGGCACCACCGGTGCATGCGGCTGTTCCTCCTCCCGGGTTGGCTATGTCTTCCATGGCGACTGACTGTATCCTGACCCTGCCTCCGGCTCCGTTCGTGAATATGAAGTTCGTCACGGCTCCTGAGCCGACGAAGCCGGAACCGGCCAGCTGCGGCTTTATCTTCGCGAACCCTGTCGCCGTCGTAGAGCCTTGGTTAAGGTTGAATATGCCAAGCTGCCACATGACTATGCCGACTACCATGACGACCAGGATGGCCCATCCGTAGGTCATCAGGTACTCCATGGCACCCTGGCCTCTACTCACTTTGCTGATCATTCTTTTTACCTCATATGTCCCTTTGGGGCATAAGTTTATTGATTTGGGGCGTTAAAACCGGTCCCTCACGCGGAGCCTTAGCTGAGGGGTGATTAAAAAAAAGAAAAAATTAAGGGGAGTCGATCTATTCGACTGGGCCCCTTAGCGTGCCTGTTTCGGTGTGTGTCGATCTCTGGCCTACGACGGTGATCACGTAGTTTATCCTGATCCTTGCGTTGTAGGTTTCGCCGACTGTTCCGGCTGCCATACAGAGCGTGTCTTGGATCCTCAGGTTCTCACCCTGCGAGACAACTACTGACGTCGCATCAGCGTTTCCGTCGATCAGCCTAGCATTGTTAGACAGTATTGATAATGCTCCTGTGCATATCCCCGCTGTTCCTCCTGCTGGATTGACCAAGTCTTCGATGGCTACTGACTGTACCCTGATGGTCCCTCCGGCTCCGTTCGTGAAGACGAAGTTCGTCGCACGAGTAGCGCCGGTGAAACTGGAACCGGCCAGCTGCGGCTTTATCTTCGCGAACCCTGTCGCCGTCGTAGAGCCTTGGTTTATGTTGAAAATACCAAGCTGCCACATTACTATCCCCACTATCATAACCACTAGGATAGCCCATCCATAGGTCATCAAGTACTCCATGGCACCCTGACCCTTACTCATTTTCCTAAACATGTTTTTCACCTCAAATAGCCCTAAAATGGCTGTTATTTTATTACTCCGGAATGCTTATAAACCTATAAATAGGGATAATCCTTAATTATTCGCGCCTGAGTCGGAGTAAGGGCGCAATCCGGGGAAAACATGAGGATGCTGAACGGATACGGCCAGACGATGTATGTGTGGCGGAACATCCAGCTGGTCAGGGGGCGGATCGTGCTGTTCCTCGCACTGATGATGTCCGCCATCCTACTCTTCGCCCAGAACGTCTTCCCGTATTCCAGCATCGGCCTATTGATCATACCGTTGACGTATGCTCTCGGGGCTTACTCCTACTCCAGCTACCTGGCGTGGCAGGGGGGTTCGGCCGGTGAACGGGCCGTCACCGAGGCTCTGAAGGGCCTTCCCGACTCGTATGTCCTGTTGAATGGCGTCGTCGTGCCGCCGAACCGGGGCGACACGGATCATATAGTAATCGGCCCAAGCGGCTTCTTCGTCATCGAGTCGAAGAACTACGGGGGGCGCATATCCTGCGACGGCGACACATGGAAGAAGACGAAGGTCATCAGGGGGGTGTCCCAGAAAATGGAGATCGGAAGCCCCAGCAACCAGGTGAAGCGGAACGCCAAAGTGCTGAAGGACTTCATCCTCATGAATCAGGAGGCTGTATTCGGCGGGAAAGCCCCCCACATATGGGTCTTCGGATTCCTAGCGTTCACGAACCCCGACGCGGAATTGGAGCTCATCAATCCGACCGTGGACGTCGTGGACGTAGACGACCTGTGTGCCGGCATAATGGGCGCAAAGACGGAGCCGCCGTTGTCTTGCGAAAACGTCCAATCCGCGGCGAGGCTGATTCTAGCCAAGGCCGGCTAGAACGTTATCATGCTCGAAAACAGCATCCCAAGCAGGAATTTCATCACGAAGAAGATCACTATCGGGATGATCACGAATCCCGGTATGCTCGCTATCCCGTCAACAGGATTGCCGCTTTTCAAGGTCCCGACCAGGAGCGCTCCGAAGAACCCCGAAATCGCCAGTATCGCGATCGCGTAGTAGAGGAAGAAGTCCTGGGTAATCGCGAGGGGGCTTATGCTGATCACGGACTGGGGGGCGTTCTTGGCAAGCTCTGCGACGTTCAGCTTCAACATCATGTTCGAGAATATGCTGACGAACTGGAACGAAACCGAGAACAGAAGCGGAGCCCCTATCATGATGGCGAAAAGGATGAATATGGAGTGGGCGCTCGTCTCGGCGGCCATCTGCTTCCTGAGGTTATATTCCCTCCTCATGTCGGTGGTTATTGCGTGAAGAACCGCGGGAAGGTCTCCGCCGGATTTCATGCCCTGGACTATGAGGTGGACGCTTCGCTGCAGCTTGTTGGATCTCACGTGGTTCGTCATGCCTATCAGGGCGTCGGTCAGTGGGACGCCTGTGAGCGTGGCCTTGGCGACATCCTGTATCTCGATCGCCAGGGTGCCGAACTCGGGGCGTGCCGCGCTCCACAGGGCGTTGTAGGACGTCATCCCCGCCTTCATGTTCTGGGCCACCATGCTCATGACGTCCGGCAGCGTCTCTTCGACGGTGTCCGTCCTGTTGGTGATCAGTATGCCAATTATTATGAACGGGAGCACCCAGACGAGGCCAAAGGCGGTTACCACCGCAACCATGGTTGTGGCGGGTGTCACGTTCAGGGTGATCGACGTGAGGTATGCAATGGTCGTCACAACGATGCTATATACGACAGTGATGCCGACCACCTCCTCGGCGGTCATTTCGACTCCGGCGTAGATAAGCTGCTGGTTCATGTTGTTGCTCGTCTTATTCGGCATGAAATTGGCGACTATCTTCGGGATGAACTTCATCACCCTTTTGATGATACTTTGAAAGGTCTTAAAAAGCTGTATGATGATTATGAGGACGTAGTTGACTGCCCAGAGCACCAGTTTTACCGCGGCAATGGCGGCGTCCGACAAAAGCGTTGATAGGGCGCTTAATGTCCCGAACACGCTAGCCCCCGCCCCGGTTAACCTGTTTTTTTCACCCATTTTATGCATGCAAAACGGCCCACAACAACATATGCGAAGATTGCGTTGTATCTTATAAACGTCCTTTTGCAGAGGCCGTTTTTCATATCGTCGGCCTCTTGCTTTTCACGAACATTATGAACATGGTCTGTCCCACTATTAGAATGAACAGGATGATGTAGAAGGTCGTCTCGTTTATGATTCCCTTGCCTAGGAAGCTGGACAGTATGACTAGTAGGGTGACCCCCATGGACGGCAGTATCACGGCGCACATGAGGTATATGAGGCCGTAGAGGTTGAGTTCCCTTCCGTAGGCTTTGATCTTGTTCTCCTTTTCGAGGCGTATGTCGTTCGATATGGCCTCCAGCGCATCTGAGACGTCGCTTCCTGATTTTAGCGCGTTGACTATCTGCCAGAGCGCTTTCCTGAAGTATTCGGAGGGGGACCACATGCCGACGTCGTCTAATACGTCGGTTATCGACTTGCCCTGTTCGACCTCCTGTATTATGCCCTCGCATATCCTCGAGCATTCTCCGTATTCCCCGCGGGCGACGTTGACCAACGTGTCGAAGAGGGGGACTCCTGCGGATAGCTGAATCTGCATGTCCTTGAGCATGAACTCCAGGTCGTAGTCTATCATCAGCCCCCTGCGGTTCATCTTCACCGTCGGGATGAGGAGCATGTATACTATGGCCAGGACCGTCGCGATTAGGGTAAACAGTATGGCTGCATAGCTTCCCTCCAACCTATTAGTGTAGATTGAGGGGATGATGACCACGAAGAAGCCAAGGGAGAAGACGACCACGCTCATGTACAGGACGACGGAGATGTATTGGGCGCTCTCCACGGCGTATCCCGAACGTTTGAGGTTCCATTCGAGGTGGGGGAAGAGCGGCTCGAGGTGGCTGGAGTATTCTACGAGCGGTTCCGCCATCTTGAGCACCATCGGGGATTCGAACATTGATGGCATTTTATTTTAACGTGCCTTTATTCTTCGCCATGTTTATTATCTTGGATTTATCCAGGTAATATTCGGTTATGATCCTTCCGACACTGTTGACGTCTTTTATTCCGGCTGCAAGCATCCATTCCAGGATCGCCTTTTTGTCGCTTATGTTCTCCTCTATCTCCTTTTCGGACATTCCCGTGAAAAGCGCCAGTTCGTCCTTTATCCTGATGCTTGGGTACATCCTGTTTATGGAGTCGGTCCTTGGCTCCCATTTGTAGAGCGTGTTGAGCGTCGGCTGCTCTGATTCGTCCTTGATTATCTCGCAGATCTCGAAGCACCTTCTTTGGCCGGTCCTCCTGTTCCTGTACTGGATGATGATCAGGTGTAGCGATTTCAATACTGTCGCAGGTATGCTCATAGGCGGGCTAGTGATCCTGTCCACCACCTCCTGGGCCCTTTCGGCGTGGAATGTGGCGTAGACGCTGTGGCCGGTGTGCATGGCCTCGAAAAGGACTTCCGCCTCCTGCTTGGCGCGGACTTCTCCGACGATGATCCTGTCCGGGCGCATACGCAGGGAGTTCTGGAGCAGGTTGAGCATGGTTATGCCCCCGTCGCCTTCGGGGTTGGAGGGCCTTGTGGTCATGGGCAGCCAGTGGAGGAATTCGGGGAGGTTCAGTTCCCTCGTGTCCTCGATGCTGATTATCCTCTGGTTTGCGGGCATGAACGGCATGACGGCGTTCAGCATGCTAGTCTTTCCGGATGCGGTTCCGCCAGCGATGACAATGCTGCTTTCGAACTCTATCGCAAGCCATATGAATGCGGCAATCTCTGAGTTGAGGGTCCTTGTCTTGGGCTCTAGGAGGTGGATGGCGCTCCAGGGCGTCCTCGAGAACCGCCTTATGGTCATGGTGTTTCCGGCGGTGGATATCGGGAACAGGGTGGCGTTTACCCTGTCTCCCGTCGATAGGTGGGCGTCCAGGAGGGGCGTCAGGTGGGTTATCTCCCTGCCGACCTCCCTTGCGACCCTTGAGGCGTAGTTCGATATTATGTCTTCGGTGGGGAGGATGATGTTGGTTTTCATCCATCCCTTGCCTTTGTGGTAGCACCAGACCGGTTCCCTGCTGGAGTTTACGACTATCTCCTCGATCTTGTCGTCTAGGAGGAGGTATTCCATGTCTCCGAGGCCGAGCATCTCGTTGACGAGCAGCTTCGCAAGGGTCGAGACGTATTCGTCGGAGGATTTTTTCAGGACGTTCCTGAGCTTGTCTTTTGCACGGGTTTGGAATTTCGCCCTGAGTTTCGTGAATTTGCTGGTGTCGAAGATGTCCTTTGTCTCGATCTTCACCTCACCGATTAGCGACCGCTTGGTTTCGTCCAGGAGTGCCCTCGTGACGAAGTCGATTTTCGGCATGGTGATGAGGTAGTGGGGGACGAAGTCGCCGGTGTCCATTATCTTCACTTCGAAGTGCACGTCTTCCGAGGTGAGTACGTACTTGTCTATGAGTTTCTGCTCCCTTTCGGATTCGGGTTTTATTATATCCTTGAGTAGTTGGTTTGCTTTTTGCTGGAATTTCTCGGCGTCCTGTTCCTCTTGGCTCTTCGCCTGCAGGACTGTCTCTTTTGGGGCCGTCATTACGCCCCGCGAGTTTGTGGTCTTCGGCGTGTGCATCTCGATAACCTTCGTTTCCGTGCCGGTGGTGACCTCATTCTTCATGTCTTTGTAGTTGATGGACTCGAATTCGGGTTCCCTGAGGTAGTGGGCTTCGATCTTTATGGCGTTGGCGCAGGAGAGTTCCTCTGCCAGCCTTATTGTCATCGTCTTGTCGAGGTTTAGGTTTTCGGTGGCAGCCGACAGGGTTAGTCTTCCCGACTCGTTTATTCGATCCAGGAGGCGTTTCTTCTGGCCAGTGAATTCAATAGGCTGTGTTGTCGAAGGATTCTTTGCGGGCTCTGCCATAGTATCAAATGATTATGTTCTTTGGGCAATAAATACCCTCTAAGTTAGTTATTTAACCATTTCTGGCACAAATATTTATATATTTACATTCTACTAAATAGATCTTATCTATCTTAAAGTATTCATATCTACGAATATCTATCTGACTATATGTTCAGTTGGTTTGATATTCAAATTTATGTATTTACATCTGTAAATATTATTTGTGGTTGGAATACTTAATATCTACATATTTAAATTTACCTATGTTACTTGTAGGTAGAATACCCCATATGAGCCAGTGGACGGCGTGGAAGTGACCACATACTCCCCTGTCTGGTTGAAAAGCCAGGTCAACCTGCTGCTTGGTTCGAGCACGCCCTCACCCTGCCCGGTCTTCGAATTCCAATGGAGCGTATGGGTTATAGTCCCAGTGGCCTCGACCCAGGTCAGCTTCGTCCCGGCAGGCAGGTTGTCTATCCTTGTCGGCTCGAAGTAGTCGAAATCGCTTCCAGCAGTGGCTTGCTTGACGTATACCTCGCAGTTCAATCCCTCTATGCCGTACTCCCTCGCATGGTCGAAGTCGATCCTGAAGTTTGGGTGTGCGCTCATGCCCTCAACGGAGCATGCGCTTCTCTGTCCGCTCCAATAGAGGTAATCCACTTGTGTGAGGTTGTAGTTCACAGTTACGTTGTACCTGTCCAGGAGGTCGAGGTTGGCCATGCTCTCGAGTCCGATATCGGTGAGGCTGTAGTTGAGGCTCTTCAGGGCGTTCGAATACCTGGAAAGCGACGCCGTGCTTAGGTTGTTCCTCCCCTCGAGCCTGTCGAAGAAGGAGGGGGCGTTGTAGTCGGGCTTCACGGAATTGTAGCAGCCTTCATCTATCCATCCGTCCAGCGTCGTTCCGTTCACGGGACGCCTCATTTCGCATCTATTGTACTGCCTTATTGCCTGCGGTATCCCGAATCTGACGGAATACATGGGGTCCTCCGCAGAGCTGAAGTCGACGACGGAAGAGATGGGGATCCCCTGTCCGCTGTAGCGGTTGTTGTTAGATTCGTCCACGACAGTGATATCGACATCGCTGAAAATGATGTAATGCCAGGAATCATACAAGGCCATCGACATGTTCCTCAGCCTCATGCTGACATTGTACGGCACCTCGCCCGGCGGATTCGTATAGATCTTCTGCATCCAGCCTTCGACCGTGTTGTCTTCCATATATTTTTCCACGTCCTGGGCGTCCATTTTTGCGTTGGCGAGTCTGCCGCACACCATGAGTTCGGCTATGGCGGCCTCGGAACCGTTGGTATAGTATGTGAACTGCGTGCAGTTTTTCATCCCGTAATTCCTGAATGTCTCATTGGTGTTTATGGCATGGTTGGTGGCATATGTCGCAGCACGCTGGCTCGAGATCGCTATCGCCCTTTCTGTGTCCTTCTTTAGGGCTTCAACGTAGTAATGGAGCTCGTCGAGGCTCATCCTGCTGGTGGTGTCCTCGTAGGCGGGGGAGGATATCTGCGTCTGAAACAGGGCCATCGATAGGATGGTCATGATCATCAGGGCAGCCACCAGGGTGAACATGTAACCTCTTCCACCTAGCCCCATACGACCAACCTCATCCTCACGGGGCCCCAGAGGCTCTGGACCCCGATTCTGCCCTCCGTCCTGAATGACATGGCCGCCGGATCGCCGGCGAAGCCGTCGGCGCCATCCAGTCTCCCATGGCTTGGTTGGGTGTCCAGTGATTCGTTTAGGAGCCTGTAGGTGGCATCGACTACGGCATCGTCGGTGACTGCTCTTGCGTTGGCGGCCCGTGTATACGAGTATTCTGCAGCGGAACAGGAGCCCCCGTCATAGTCCGACGGGATGGGCACCATGAATATTCCGCTCGGTCCTTCGATCTCCCAGCATCCTCCCTCGCTTTTGCGAAACGGGCTTCCGTAACCTACTTCGCCGAGGTTGGCGTCGCTTTCGAATGTCAGTCTGATGTCGTCTATCGTGAAGTTTCCTGAGACGTCTGATCTGAAGACAAGGGGGACCGTGCAATTTCCTGACACGAAATCATAAATGCATCCTATGCACCAGCAGCCTGCAACATACCTGTTTACGTCGCTGGCTATGGACAGCCTCTGGGGGCCGGTGAATGCAATCGGGGCGGACCATTCGTAGCCTGTGTCGTTGCCTATGTCGAGGCGGAGGGATTGGGCGCAGGGCAGTCCAGATAATGCGAAGACAATTGCGAGGCAGCTAATGGCAGTCCCTATGAAGCGGCCTATCTTTCTGGGCGTGCCTGTGCATTCTCCTCTTTTTCGTTGTTTTGCTGATGTCATCGTGCGCTGGTAATCCGAATCCTTACCTCCTCATGTTGTGGATATAGTCGTTTACCTCCACTGCAAACTCATCCATCATCTCCCCCCCCATCAGGCTCCGTTTTGCGAACTCCTTGTATATCGACATCATGTAGGCCTTACTCTTATCCTGGTTGCCTCTGCGGATTATGGGGAAGTTGTGCGGCGGGGAATAGATGACCTCGACCGCCTTGTGTTTGTCCAGAAGCTTGAGGACCTCCGTCAGATCGTAGATGCTGATGTTCAGTTCGGTGGCTATCTCGGTCATCTCCATCGTTTCCCTCTTCCGAAGCTGGTTTAGTATGTAGAATATCAGGTATTTCTTCTCCTTGCCGTCGAGGGTCAATGCGCCCTTTTCGCCTTTGTTTCTCCTTTCGATGCTCCATTCGGCGTCTTTGTTCGTGGAGCTGATAACTGCGATGATTGTCAGCAGGATCAGGATTATGAATGTTACGCCGGTCCTGAAACGGGTGTCGAAGACGGCCAATATGGCGATCAGTATGATTACTCCAAACACCAATTTCGTGTTTCCTATGAGCACCGTCCTGGTTTTCATCTATCAGCCCCTTCCAAGCCCTCGAGTTCATCGTCAGTTCCGGCGTTTCTATCCTCCCTCACAGGTTTTTCCTCCCGGATCTTCTGCCCCCCGGAACGCATGTATAATATGACGATTATCGCAAGGAATATCGCGCCAAGGAGGTAGGGTGTGTAATCAGTCTCCCCCCTCCGGGATCCGTCGTCGTAGGCCGATGAATTGGCTTTTTGCATAAGCTCCTGCGCAAATATCGACATGTTGTAGGCCCCGACCCTGTCATAGAGCTCCTTTGCGGCAAGTGCGTACTCGATAGCTTTGGGGTAATCCCCTCTCTCGTAGGCCGTCTGGGCGCCCGTGTACTGTGTGTCCGCAACCTTCAGGACGAGCATGTCGCATCTTGCCGTCTCGTTGTATTCCCCAATTTCCTGGTAAATCTGTTTAGCCTGGTAGATGAGTTCGACGGCTCCGGTATAGTTGCCGAAGCTCAGGAGCGTTTCCGCCATGGAAAGCCTGCTTTCCGCGTCGTATTCGCGCACCCTTTTGAGCTCTTCCCTCATGGTCTCAGCCATCTTGTCGCATTTTTTGACTCCCTCCTCGTATCCGATGGATTGGTAGAGGTTCCTGGCCTGTTCGAGGTTTTTTATGACCGTCTGGAAATCGTTCATCGAATAGTATTTTACCGCGAGGTTGTAGAGGCGGTCTCCCTCCTTGATCCTCGATCCCTTGAACTCCTCGTCTATCTTTTTCCTCAATGCGCTGCTCAGGGCAAGGTCGTCTTGGGCTCCGATATCCTTGTAGACCTCCGTTGCCTTGTCCACGTAGATGCTTGCTGTCGTGTAATCCCCTGCGAGGTAGTTTTCGTTGGCTGTGTTGAAGTATGCGTCTGCCCTGTATTTTTTTATGTAGTAATCGTTGGTCTCAAGTCTCGTGACGTTTCGCGTGGTGCGGATGATGAAGTCCGCAAGGTCGTTTTCATCGATGTCCGTGGCCAGGACGCCGTACAGGGGTGCGTTGGTCATATATGTCCATTGGATGTTGCCGAGGGAGTCATAGACATACAATGTCCGGTCCCTGGAGGACACGATCAGGTCCTTTTGCTGGTCGATCTGTATGTCCTGGGCATCGATCCCAGTTATCGCATCGCTGATTCTCTGCTTCCATTGCAGCTTTCCTTTGCTGTCGTATGTGGCCAGAAGGCCTTTGCTGTTGCCGGATGTGATCTCCGGCTCCTTGTCGTTGTTGAGGTCTGCCGCGCCAAGGCTGACTATCCCGACTCCGTGCTCCCAGGTTGCGATCCCAGTCCCGTTGGTCTTGATGTATTCGCCTGCTGCCTTCCACAAGTAACGGATGGCGCTGATATTGGTGATGTTCAGGGCCATGATCTGGCCGTTGTTCGAGCCCACTATCAGCTCGTCTTCCCTGTCGCCTGTCAGGTCTGCCGCTTTGACCTTCCTGACTGCGTTGTCTGCGCCGGGGACCTCCATTCCATCATCCAACCTAAGGACGACGTCGTATTTGGTCACGTATTTTCCGCTCCTGTCCAGGAAGACGACGCTGCCGTTCATTGTCTTTTCTGTGGATATCCTCCAGCCCTCCTTGTCGACGAGGTTCTCGCCGCAGACGATCTTGTCGTAGCTTATCAGGCAGACGTCCTGCGTCCCGCTAGAGCATAAGGTCTTAATGTCGGATGTGTTCCTGTAGCAGTTGGAACCCATCTTTTTGCATCTCGTATCCAGGCAGCTTAAATCCCATTCGGCAGTGCATTCGTTCAGGTCCTCGCATGCCTTGGAATAGCAGTCGCTTGAGGTCGCCCACTGGGCGTTTTCGTCCGTGATCGTAGTTGTTATGCATGATCTGCCGGGTATCGGTTCACTGCTTCTCTGGTTGTACTCGTATATGGTCACGTCGCCCACTCCCGCGGTGACGTATGCCTTGCCCCCGGCGTTGGGGACGTAGGCGACCGCCCTGACGCTGTCGTCGGTGAGGTACCTCCACAACAGGCTCCCGTCTGTTTTCATCACGTATACGCTGCCGTGGTTCTTTATCAGCCTGTAGAGCACCTTGTCCTTCGACTCGATTGTCATGCTCTTTGGGTCCACCTCGTAGGCGTGGGCTTCATAGACTCTGACTTCCCGCGCCCCGCCGAGGCCGAATATCACTTCCTCTTTGCCGTCGCCGTCGACGTCTGCGGCATCCATGGCATATATGCTTCCTATCTGTGAGGCGTTTCCTATGGCGTATTCGTATTTTTTTACCCCGAAACGGTCAAGGACTACCACTGTGTCGTTCGACAATCCGATTACGACATCCTTTCTGCCGTTTCCTGTGCCGTCTGCCACGGCTATGGCGCCCACGTCGACATTCGTGTTGTATGCCCATCTGGTTTCGAGGTTCATCTTAAGGCTTTCTGCAGAGACCATGGTCTGCGCCAGTATCAGGGTCAGGGCAATTATGGTCGTCTTTCTCATTTTTTTCAATCCACCGGCGATTCCACCTTCTCCAGGACCTTCGATATTATATCGTCCGGGGTGACTCCGTAGTCCTTCGAGTCGGGGTTGAGTATTATCCTGTGCCTAAGGAGCGGGAACGACAGCGTTTTGACGTCTTCAGCATTGACGAAGTCGCGGCCCCTGAAGAAGGCCCTCGTCTTCGCGGCGGTCACGAACGAGACCGAGGCTCTGGGGCTTGCCCCCGTGGCGACCTCCCTGCGTTCACGTGTTCCCTCGATGATTTTGATGGCGTATTCAAGTATCGAGTCCGACATGGTTATGTTGCTCTTGATCTCCTCCCTGATGATCAGGATCTCCGGCGGATTGAATATCTTGTTCACCTTGGCGTCCTTCTGCTTGGCTTTTATGATCTGCATCTCCTCCTCAAGGGAGAGGTACTGCATCACGGACATGAACATGAACCTGTCCTTCTGGGCTTCAGGGAGTGGGAACGTCCCCTGCTGGTCGATGGGGTTTTCGGTGGCCAGGACCGTGAAGGGTTGCGGGAGTCTGTAGGTCGTTCCGCCGAGGGTGACCTCCTTCTCCTCCATCGCCTGAAGGAGCGCGGACTGCGTCTTCGGCTGCGCCCTGTTTATCTCGTCGATCAGGAGGAGGTTGGTGAATACCGGGCCTTTTTCCATGGTCTTTTGGCCAGTTTTCTCGTCGTATACGATCCTTCCCATTATGTCTGTGGCTGTAAGGTCTGGTGTGCACTGGATCCTTTTGAACTCCATATCCATGGTGTCTGCGATGGTCTTTATGAGTACCGTCTTTCCCATTCCCGGAACGCTCTCTAGGAGGACGTTGCCTCCCGAGAAGATGCCGATGAGGATGTTCTCGATGACCTCGTCGTTGCCTATGACCTGCTTATGTATTTCATCCGTCAGCTGGCGGAATTGCTGGAAGATATCCTTGTCCCTCTCAACCATATTATCGACCTGTTATGTATTTGTTTCACTGGTTTAAAGGCTTGTCGGCGGGTCATAGCCGTATATGTGCGTCGCACATCGGGGCAATGGTCTTGATGAGGTCTTCAGCCTCCTTCTTCTCTATGCTCAGTATTATGCCGGTGTTCTTCTCGAGCTTGACCTTGTTTATCACGAAATGTGTGAATTCCCTCACGCTCTTGTCGGGATTATAGATCAGGAGGCTCGATATGGAATCCAAGACGATGAATTTTTTAGGCTTCTGGACAGCCTTAAGCATAAGGTCGATGTACATCGTAACCTCTTCTAGGCTGCTTGGGTTCTCGATGTACGCCGTGTTGTCCGTCTTCTGGGTCTGTCCTCTCCCTGCCGAGCGGCTGATGCAGTCTATGAACCTCACATTACCATCCGGGATGCCTGCTTCCTTCATGGCGTTGGCTATCGACTCGGATGGCTGGCTGACGCTTATATAGACCCCGCCCATGCCCCTCTTGTTGACAAGTATCTCAAGGACGGTCAGGATTGCCTGGGCGTGGTTGTCCGCTTTCGTGGATATGAGCTCTACCATCCTCTCATCCGCTTGGGCTAGTCCGGCCTCCAGCAGGTCTTTCACGTCTTCTTGGGCCTTCGCATCCTGCGCTATCTTCTCGTCTTCCTTGGCCGTCGATGTCACCTTCACCGCCGTCTCGTTTGCGCTCTTGAAGAAGTGGCTGCCTTTCAGGTCCTTGTAGGAGAATCCTAGCAATTTGACGGTGTGGACCCCTTCCTTTACTGCCCGGAACCTGATTTCGACTTCTGTTTTTTTGCCCGCCTGCAGGGTTTCGACCTCCTGGGGCGTCTCAATCAATTCGATGACCGGCCCTGAGCTCCCGATGAACCTGATGTTTCTCACGTCTACGGTGCCCACGTTAGACAGATTCCCCTTGACTGATGTCTCCTGGCCGGGGGCGGTGTTGATTAGGCCTCCAAAGTCCAATGTGATCGTCGGGGCCCCGTCGTCGTACGCTTCCTTGGCGGATGCTGGGGTTCTCTTCCCCTCTTTCTTCGGGCTCTTGGAAACTTCAGCTGTCAGGGTGACTTCGTTGCCCTCCTTTATGAACGATTTACCGGTGTCGTCCGAGTAGCTGACGTCCATGGGGGTGAATCTGTAGGCTCCAGGCCTCGTGAATACGAGCTTGAAGGTAGCGTTCGCGTTCTCCTGCGGCTTGATCTCCTTGATGTCTGTCGTGGTCTCGGCGACCTCTACGCCCTCGATTATATTTGGCATCGGCTTGACGGACTTTACCGTGAAGTCGAGGCTGTTGTATATGCTGGCATTCAGGGTGACCGGCAAACCCACAGTCACCTTCTCGGGGCATGTGATGTTTACGCTTATCTGGGGTTTGAGCTGTAGGGTCTTAATCATGCTCTTCACGTCGTCTTCGTTCTTCTCCAGGAACCTGAGCATCTCTTCGTCGAATCCGCCGCTTCTGATGACGTCGTTGAAGAAGGCGAGCGCCTCGTTGAACTTGCCCTGAGCGGTCGTGTAATCCCCGCGTTTGACGGCCTCTATGCCTTCGACCTTGAGTTTTAGGGCGCTTGAGCGGTAGGCGAGGTTTTCAATCCCGCATTTTGTGTATACCCTCCTCGAGTCGTCATACGCCCTTATTGCGTCGTCCAGCTGGCCGATGTCCATGAGCCCTTCGCCGGTGTGCCAGTATGAGTCGCCGAGGCGTTTTGCCAGGGTATTGTCCTCCTTTTCTTCGTCGTTTTTGTTCTCTTCGAAGTATTTTTTGTAGTTTTCGACGGCTTTTTTGTAGTATCCCGTCCGGGTCTCGTCGCTTCTGAACCTGCTGTATATCCTCGCCATCTGCATGTATCCGTCGCCTGCCTGGAACCAGTTATTGTTGTTCTCCTGCGATTGGGCGTATCTGTGGAATATTTCTACGGAGTTGATGTAGTTCTTGAAGTCCGTGAGGGGCTTTTCAACGACTTCCAAGGCGACTTCATTGCTTGCCTTCACGTATTTGTGCGCTTTCTGGTCCTCGTAGTATATCTCGATGGGCTTCACCCTGAAGAGGCCGGTCTTCTTCGGCGTCAGTTCTATGTATGTGTTCTTGGAGTTGGTGGGCTTGAGTTCGGGGATGCTGTCCGGCAGCTTCATGAGCTTGATCTCTTCCGGGAGGTGTTCGAGGAAAGTTATCTGCTTCATCGTGTATTTCCCGTCGTTTGTGAGCTTGACGTTCAGCATCACCGGCATGTCTGCGAACGTGTACGTATACCTGTCTATGTCGAGGATTATCTCGGGCTTCAGCATGATCTTCTCTATCAGTTGCAGTGCTTCGTCCGCCCCGTCCTGGAGTATCCTCGAGTACTCTGTCTTCCACGTTCCGTTTTTTGCATTGGCCTGGAGGATTTCCTTTGACTGGGTTAGCAGCTCCTCGGCCTTGGGGTAGTAGCCGTGGTCGATGGCTTTGATGCCATCCACCTTGAGCCTCAGTCCCATGGTCAGCTCTCGCTTTTCCTTGTCGCCGGCCCTGTCGTAGTATTCCTCGGCCTTCTCGTAGTGCTGCTTCGCGAGTATCAGTTCGTTTTGGCCTTCATTGCATTCCCCTATCTTCCTGTATGCATCTGCGAGAAGGAGGGTGTGTTCGCTCGTCTGGTCCTTGTTCTTCGCCTCTTCGATAAATTTTGCGAAGTATGAGGCTGCGCGGTCGAATTTAGCCTTTGCACTGCTGTCGATTTTCAGCCTCCTTTGGCAGTTTCCACCCTCCATGAAGCCTAAGCCAGCCCCGAAGTTGTCTCTTGATTCAATCTTTGAGTTGGCGTATTTGTCGTAGAGTTCCGCCGCCTTTTCATAGTCCTTTCTGTTGGTGTACGCCTCAGCAGCCTCCCAAATCCTGCCCCCTTTCACGTATTCCTGTGCAGCCCTGTTGTACCCCTCGTTGGCATTGTCTATGTCTTTGGCCTCGTGGAAGATGTTGGCGTAGCTGTTGTATTCGTCCGCAGCCTTGTCGTATTCCTCTATTTCGCTATAGGACGAGGCTGCCTTCAGGTGGAAATCGGCGGCCTTCATCCTGTCCTGGTCATTTTTCTCGGAGGCTTTGCTGAACATCTGGGCTGCCTTCATGTAGGTGTCTTTTGCTTGGGAGTCGTTCTGTCCTGCCTTGTTTGATTTCGCCGCTTCCAGGTAGTAGTTGCCCGAGGCTTCGTATTCCCCCCTCATCTCGTATATACTCGCCGCCTTGGAATAGGAGAACGCCTCCTGGGCGGGCGTGTTGGAGTTGAAGAATGTCTTTGCCGACTTCAGGTAGTATTCTATGGCTTTATCGTAGTCCCCGCCGTGTTCGTAGACGGTGCCGGCTTCGCGCATGCAGTTGGCTGCGCTCCTGGGGTCGTCGTTCACCAACCTGAGGTCGGCGGATTTTAGGTGGTAGTATACGGCCTTCTCCTGGTCGTTCATCTCGTAGAATACGTTCGCCATCTTCTCGTAGGTGTCCGCGACTTCGAGGAATCTTCTGCTCATCGTGTCTATCCCTACTGAGCTTGCGTAGGAGTCTATGGCCTTGTCCCATTCCCTTATCTTCTCGAAGCTGGCTGCGGCTTTTTTGAAGCTGTCGCTCGCGCTGGTGTTGTCCTTGACCCGCATGTCTGAGAGTGCCGATTCCTGGTATGTTGACGCAGCCTTCGCGTTTTCCCCCTCCATCTCGTATCTTTCCGCTGCGGAATGGTAGGCGTAGCTCGCGTTGACATAGTCCCCCACCTTGGAGAACATCGTGGCAGATTGCTTGTAGAAGTCGCCGGCCTCCTTGTTGGCGTCGAATTCCTCGAAGGCTTTGGCGCTCTTTTCGAAGAGAAGCCCCGCCTTCTCGTATTCCCCCCTGTTGCGGTGCTTGTCAGCGGCCTTCAGGTAGTGTTCGCAGGCTTTTTTATGGTCTTTGATCCGTTCCTCATGCGACTGGTGGTTGAACTTCTCATAGCAGTCGCCGAGCCTCTCTTCGATGGCCATGACCCGGTCCGCATCCTTTGCCCCCTCGACAATCTTCAGGAGGCGCTCGTATTCTTCTGCGGCGGCCTCATAGTTGCTGCTTGAGAAGTTATATTCCGCCTGTCTCTCCAACAATCCCCTTTTAACTCCCCCGATCAGGTCCATCCGCGTACATTGGATATTGTTTTTGGCGTGTTAAATACTCCCCCTGGGATAATATTCAGCATGGACGAGGGCAGGCGCCAGATACTGGAAACGCTGAAGAAAGCGTCGGGGGAGGATGTCGGAGCCGATGAAGTTAGGGAGTCGCCGGTCGCTGACTACGGATGCCCCATCGGGTTCAGGCTTGCAAAGAAGCTGAAGAGGAGACCGGAAGATATATCCGCGGAGGTAGCCGGCAGGATAACGGCGGGCGGCATAATCTCGTCCGCCGTCGCCGACGGGGGCTATGTAAATTTCACCCTGGACGGCGGGGGCTTGGCGAGGCTGCTTTTGTCAAATGAATCCAAGAAGGCCGGCAAGGGCGTCAAGGTGATCTTGGAGCACACTTCAGTCAATCCGACGGGGCCTGTTCATGTGGGGCGGATCAGGAACACCGTGATCGGGGACTGCATCCGTCGGGTGCTGAAGCACTCCGGCTACGATGTGGAGACGCATTACTACGTCAACGACGTCGGCAAGCAGGTGGCGATAATCGCAGCAGGGCTGAGGGACGGCCTCCAGCCGGCGCCGGAACTCAAGGAAAAATACAGGGTCTACTCGGGCAGGGAGGACTATGAGACTTTCTTCACCTATGTTGCCGCCAACAGGCTATTCGAGGAGGATGCGGGATTCCAGGCGAGGGTGCAGTCGATGATAAGGGCGGCCGAGGCAGGCGACAAGGCATCTCTCCAGGAGATAACCTCCGCGGCCAAAAGATGCCTGAAGGGGCAGATGCAGACATTCGACCGGCTCGGCGCGGTTTTCGACATCTTCGACTATGAGAGCGATGGATTGGCCGACGGGGGCGTGGACGAGGTGCTCGCGAAGGTGAGGGATTCCTCCGACTACGTGAAAAACGAGCTTGGTGAGGGATTGGACCTGGGCAGATACGGCCTCGAGAAGAGGGCGGGTATGACTGTCCTGGCGAGGGCGGACGGCACGAGCGTATACACAACCCGCGACCTCGCATACCATCTGAAGAAGGTGAAACTCGGCGACCGCATAATCAACGTCCTCGGAGAGGACCACAAGCTGCAGTTCCAGGAGCTGAAGACTATCCTCACGAACGTGTTCGGCGTAACTTTGCCCCTCGAAGCCGTCCACTTTAGCTTCGTCAGCTTCGAAGGCATGAAGTTCTCGACCCGGAAGGGCGACATCGCCTCAGTCGACGAGCTCATGGACGAGGCTGTGGCCAAGGCGAGGGCTGAAGCCGAAAAACGGAATATCGGCGACGAGAACACAGCGGAACTGATCGGCGTCGGTGCGGTCAGGTTCCACATAATCAAGACGACGCCGAACAAGCAGATAAGCTTCCGCTGGGAGGACGCACTCAACTTCGAAGGCGAAAGCGGCCCCTACATACAATACGCGCATGCGCGAAGCTGCAGGATACTGGAGAAGGCGGAAGCATGCCTCGACGATGCGGCCAAAGTCGGCTACGGCGCAATCGTCGACGAGGAGAAAAAGCTCATAATCAAACTCCTGCAATTCCAGGACGTCACGGAAGGGGCAGCAGCCCACTTAAGGCCGGACCATATCGCATCCTACCTCCTTGAGCTCACCGCGGCCTACGGCCGATTCTACATGAGGTGCCCCGTACTGGACTCCGAGCCGACGGTCCGAAGCCGCAGGCTCCTTCTGGTCCGCAGACTCAGGGACACTATAAAGACAGGCCTCGACCTACTTGGCATAGACGCTCCGGAGAGGATGTAGGCTTATATTGGGGTGTTACTTATTGGCTAATATGAGACGTTTCAAGGTCGCACTACAACCGCAACCCGAAGGCGGTTATTTCGTCCAGGTTATCGGAATACCCAACTGTTTCACCGAAGGTGACACAAAAAAGGAGGCTTTGGAAAACGCCAAAGATGCCATCTCCCTCTGTCTTGAATACCTAAAAGACGAAGGCGTGGACATATCCAAACTCGGCAAGCCTGACATACAGACCGTGGCCGTCTGAGAAAGTGAAGACACCGGTCGTCTCCTGGAAAGATGTCGTTAAGGCTCTTACAAAATTTGGATATGCTGTACGAAGGCAATCCGGCAGCCATATCATTCTGCACAAAACCAATCCAACAGATTCCATACCTGTGCCGAAGCATGAAGAGCTAAAAACCGGCACCCTGCTGGCAATAATACGGTGCACCGGCCTGCCGAAGGAAGAATTCCTCAAACTCATAAAATGACTTCTGCCCCTTCGAGGATGTAGGGGCTGAGTTAGAAGCGATTATTCGAGGATATACTCCCAGCCGGGTTGCCATGCCTTCTTTTTTCTCCAATCCTCTTCAAAGGCCTGCTTCCAGGTCCTATTTTTCAACAAGACCTCTAACGCCAGCTGCGGAGCCTTATGGGCTACAATGGCCACTGACTTCCCATCATATATTTTCCTCAAATAGACGAGAAAATCCTTCACCCTTTTTTTAACGTCTTCGTAGCTTTCGCCTTGGGGAAATCTAGCTGTTATGTTCTTCTCCTGCATCGGCTCGACAATTTCCGAGGGCTGCCCGTTATACTCCCCATAATCGCCCTCCCTCAGCCTTTCATCCTGGATGATCCTCGTTTTGCCTCCGAAAACCAATCTGGCAGAGTGCACGGCCCGCTTTAAATCCGAACAGAAAACAGCGTCAAATTCTCTCTCTTTGATGCTGTTTTTTAATTCAATCGATTGTCGAATCCCCAAATCGGACAAGTCTACATCTGACCAACCGGATGATATCTCCCTCTCGTTATCTGTCGTTGTCCCATGGACAAAATAGGCGATCTTCACTGCCATAGCATTCAGAATATTGGACATGATAAAAAATATGCGCATAATCCGCCAGAGTGTGGCTCGACAAAGGATTAAGGCTTATATCCTGCCTCGGGTAATTCCAATTATGCGAAACGCGTTCATAATCTGTCTTATCCTACTTGTCGCAGGCTGCATGAAGGAAAACGGGCCGGCCGCGGTGGAGATACCGGCCAAGGTGTTTTTCTCCGAGGACTTCTCCGGCGGCCTGAGGAACTGGGTCGTCGATGGGGCCGGCGGCGGGGCGATGGAGGTGGTAGACCACCCCAACCTCGGCGTGGCCAAGGCATTGGAGATGCGAAGCCAGATGATGCGTTCCGTCACCGCGCAGGCACCAGACTTTCCCATGGTCTGGGATAGCGACTATGTCGTGTCATTCTACCTTCTCCTTCAGCATCGGCAGAACTTCGGCTACACGGTCTACCGCGACAGGAACGTCGATCTCGAACTCGGGGAGGGAACCACCCTCGTCTGCCGCGAAGGCGACAGGAAGACCATCGTCGGACGATTCGACACGAACGACTGGAACAAGGTGGTGCTCAAGGTCAGACCACGGGAAGGCGATTACGATATACTTTTCGGCAAGGAATTCAAGCGCTCGTGCGAAATACAAAAAATGCCGCATGCTGGATCTTTCAGCTTCGGCGACCCGGACCCTTCGGACACCGTCTACGGCGACGGGATATGGGATGAATTCAAGATCACGGACCGCCTATTATAGGTGCTGCCACTACTGCCCCCCCAGGCGCAGTTGGAGGGCGGGATACATGTCCACGATATCCATGGCGGTTATGGTCCCCCTGGCTTGTTTGTTTTCGGTAACGATTATCATGCTGACTCTGAGGTCCCGCATCATCCTCGCCGCATCGACCGTCGTCTTCTGCGCGTCGATGTAGTGTACGTCCTTTTCCATTATCTCCCCTAGCGTCGTGGTCCTTGGGTCCCTGCCCTGCAGCACGACCTTCGAGATGATATCTCTCTCACAGACCGTGCCGGCTATCACGTTCCCGTCCAATACGGCAACGGTAGTCGCATCGTCGCGGATCATTACCTGGGCGGCGCCATAGGCGGAGATGTTCTTTTCCAGGTGAGGTATCTTCTTCGACTTCACATCCTTTAACTGCAATGTTGCTGCCATTTCATTCCTCCAGTTTCAGCGATTTAGATATTGTGGCGGAGACCGCGTCGCCCCCATCCTTCCCGAGCGAGGTTTGGAGGCAGTCGTAGATCACTGCCATGATCAGCTTTATCTTCTGTTCAGTCTTCGTGGTGTCCGAAGGCGAAATGTTGAGTTTGGCGTATTCCCGTTCCAGGTATTTCTCGCTCATCGCCCCGAAATAATAGGACATCAGGCCGGTGAGCACCTTCAGTTTAGCCTCCTTCTTGTCGAGCATGTCCGCTCCTGAGAGGTTCTCGATCATCCTCAATATTACCTGGTTCATGTCCCTGACGTATTCCCTCACCTCGTCCGCCACCTTGTTCTCCTCCTCGAACTCAACCCCCCAGTTGATCTGTTTCAGATCCTGTGAAGCATTGTTCTTGGCCGTGCCAAGGACCTCGTGAGTCATCTCCCTGGAGTCGTATTCGTTGATGTATGTCGAAAGGCTCTTTTGCACAACCCAACCCTCTGAATTCTTGTGTCCTCTGTCCTTGCTGAATGCGAGCGCCCTGGATGCAATCTCCCCGAACATACCCTTGACCATCTTCTTCGGCGCCTCGGCGTCAGTCTTGCCCTTTATTTTATCAAGGAAAACATGGATCATATTCTTGAATTCCAGTTTCATGTCCTCTTCGAGGAGCCGTTTATTCGGGCTTGGTATGTAGTCGTGCGTCATCCGCCATAATTCCTTGAAGTCGTCGATATTCTTGGCTTTCAGCTCTTCCTCCTTCTTGATCGGCAGCCTTTTTATCCCAAGGAGACTAAACACTTCGACCCTTATTATGCTCGCCTTCCCCTGGCTGGCCCCGTGCTGTATGCACCTGATAATCAGCGCTTCGACCAGCTCTACCTTCTGCTCCTCGCTCAGTTCGGAGATGGTTTCGACGCCCCTGTAGTCAAAGAACTTTTTCAGCGTTACCGTGTTGAAACTGGCGTCCACAGAATGTAGGACCTCGGCAATACTTTCATGCAAGTCCAACTCCGCCTGTGTGAGCGCCATCATATCATCCCCTATCCAGCCAAAGCCCCCATTATAGCTTCTGAGGCCAGAAATATAAGCAGTTTCTAAAAGGGATCCATTTCTCCCTTCCGCCTGCGTTTCGGCGAAATTACATCGGCCGCCTCAATCTCCCCCTTTCCGGGATTTTAAAACAAGAAGCAGAATAATATATGATGTTCGGCAAGAAGGCCCACCGGATACGGCCCCTGAAGCACAAGGAGAAGAAGGTCCACCTGAAGGCGGAATGCGAGAAGTGCGGCAGGTTCGACGTCGTCTCCGTGTACGAGGACCAGGTGGAGCTGCCGGAATTCAAGCTCGGTTTCTACGAATGCCCCCAGTGCAGGCGCACCTTCTGCAGCCTGTGCGCGAGCGAGCCCGCCGCGGCGGAGTGCCCGTTCTGCAAGAGGCTGAAGCCGAAGAAGATCAAGCCGTTCGACATCTACCTCTGCGGAGTATGCTTCAGAGAATGGTGGCGCGAGGGGGGCCTATGCCGCGTATGCAAGTTCGTCGGAGAGAAGCCCGCCAAGGGGGACGGACACTATCCCGGGCCCACCGGCGATTGAGGCTGCTTCCCTTCCGGCTCTTGGCCTGGAGTCTGCCCTTTGTCCTTTTTTCTCCGATAACTGTAGTATCGCTCCAAGAGGCCGAAGAATGCGAGCAGTCCGATGATTTCGATGTCGTTCCCTCTCCAGAAAACAGCGGCGCTCAAAAGAAAGAACATCAGGCTCATAAGTGTCCCGCTGACTCGCCCCACTCCCCTTTTCCAGCGTGAGTATTCGAAGTAGCAGTACATTAGAAAAATCAAAAGTATGAGAAATATTGTAAAAAGCTTTTGACCGCCCCCTTTCGAAATGAAAACGTCAGCAGCCACGAGGATTATGACTGTAATAAGCACAACGGGAAAGTATCTTCGCATGAATCTTTTTTTTCGCTGTGCTTCTTCGTCAGCACCTTCGACAGAATCCGGTTTCATGTATAGGAATAGATTTGGATAATTAATTGTATAGTGTCTTAGTTTTTGTCCGCTTTTGTTGAAAGATTTTATGTCCGCTTTTTGAGTACTTCTTTGTAGCCTTTGTTAAAATACTTTGGGTCGTTGTAGACGCTGGCTGGCGTCTGCCAGCCTAGTATTTCCTGTTTT
>JAZDMS010000043.1:0-55978 GCA_043800705.1 Candidatus Altarchaeota archaeon | reverse complement strand
ATGAAGACCGAATTCCTTGCCGTCGCCTCCCATGAGCTTCGGACTCCGCTTTCGATAATCATGGGCTACGCGGACATACTGGCGTCGGAAAACATCGGAGGGCTGAATTCGGAGCAAAGGGGCAAGCTCGAGAGAATCGTCAGCAACGCCGAACACCTGAACGAGCTCGTGAACAACATCCTGGACATGGCGAAGATCGACGCAGGGGAGCTTAGGCTCGCCAGGAACAGGTTCATGCCGAAGCCCCTCATAGAGGAAGTCGTCGACGACATGAGGCAGTTGGCGAAGGAGAGGAATATAAGGCTCGTCACGGCAGCCAAAGCGACGCCCAAGATCGTCGCCGACCGCAGCAGAATCAAACAGGTCCTCGTGAACCTGATCGACAACTCCCTCAAATTCACGCCCAACGGGGGGACGATACATGTGTCCGCCCACGAAAAAAACGGCCAACTGGCGGTGAGCGTCTCCGACAACGGGATTGGCATAAAAAAGAACGAGCTTGGGAACATATTCCAGCGATTCTACCAGGTGGATTCCACGATCCAGAGGAAATACAAGGGCACGGGTCTCGGCCTCGCAATCTGCAAGAGGCTGGTCGAACTGCACGGAGGCACGATATCGGTCAGAAGCGCGCTGAAGAAGGGCACGTCGATGACGTTCACGATACCGTTCAAGAAGTAGACGTCTCAGAATCGCGTGTGGCCAAAATGGATCAGCAGGTCGATGCCCAGCTTCTTGAGCATGTCCCGTTTCAGGTCGCAGGCCCCGTATGTCGGGTCTGCAAGGACTATCACCTTGGCTTTCGTGGATGATTCGACCAATGCCGCGATATCAAGGGCCTGGTCCTTGAGGCCTTCCGGGAACTGGAGGCCCGCCCTTTTGGCTCCCGTCCTTCGCACCTCCAGCATCACCCGTTCGAGTTCGAGGTCATATTCCATTTCAGTTGTTCGCCTTCTTTATCTGCCTGATCTCCCTAAGCACCTGCTTCTCGTCGTCTGTGAGGTCCTCCACCTTCAGTTTGGCTGCGTCGTCATTGCTGAGGAACGTGTAGAGGACGTCTCCTTCGCTCATGTGGCGCCCTAGCACGACATCGTCCATCGACACCGCTACCTGCTGTCCGGCTTTGGCCTCGTCTATCTTCTCCCCCCCGGACTGTATCCCCCTTATGCTGCCCACAACCTTCCCGTCCTGCCGCATTAGCCTGCATCCGGAGTGCAGCGTCCCGGCCTTAACCTCCACGCCCGCTATGGCGGGCTTGCTCTGGCGGAAGGTGTGGCCGGGCAGGAGCCTTATCTTGCAGGGGGATGCGACGCATTTTGCCAGCTCTTTCCGGTCCGCATCCCTCGTCTTGGCGACCCATTCCGTGTAGTCGTCTACGAGCGTGTAGATTATTTCGCTGGCTATTATCGGAGTGTTGCAGTCCTGCGCCATGGTCTCTGCGTCGGGCAGCGTGGCTGCGTTGAACGCGAGGATGACGCCAAGCAGCTTGTTCTCCTTGGACACGGCGGACGCCTCCATGACATCCTGCTTAGATATCTTCCCGATACTCCCCTTCCTGACGGGAATGCCTTCCCCTTCGAGTATATTCACCATCGCCTCAAGGGAGCCGAGAGTGTCGGCCTTCACTATCACGCCGAGGTCGTCCCTGGCGAATTCTACCTCCCCTATCTCGGTCTTCATCTTGTCGACCATCTCAGCGCCGCCGACGTATATGGGGCCGCCGGGCATGGCGTTCTCCAGCCGGGGGGCGACTATCTTCACCCCTGAGGCGGCATAGACGCTCCTGACGCTCTTGAACTGCTTCTTCGGGTCCCGCATCTCGTCAAGCGGCCTCGGCCGAAGCAGGGCCTTGACTTTGGTCATGATCGGCTCCCGCGCCGCCACGACTATCGGGTCGTTGACATGGATGGTTCCGTCATATATTATGGCGTCGATCGTCGTCCCGAGGCCTTTGGTCTCCTTGACCTCGAGGATCGTTCCCTTTGCGGGGGAATCCAAACCAACGGTGAGCTGTTTGACCAGGAATGACTGGGACAGTCCGATGAGCATCATCAGAAGCTCCTTGATCCCGTCTCCCGTCTTTCCCGAGACGGGTATGACTGCCACTGCCTTCGTGAAGTCCGTTATGTTGGTGTAGAGGTCGAAGTCGAAGCCGTGGGTGGAGAGGTCCCCTATGAGCCGGTATACCTTGTCGTAGAACTCCTTCTGGACGTGGGTGAGTTGGTCATTGAGCTTCACCCCAGGCTGCCAGCCCATTATCATGTCGACTTTGTTGGCTGCGACTATGAATGGGGTCTTGTACTGCTTCAGGATCTCGATGGATTCAAGGGTCTGGGGCATCAGGCCCTCGTTGAGGTCCACGACTAGGACCGCAAGGTCCGCGACGCTCCCGCCCCTCTTTCTCAGGTTCGTGAACGCGGCGTGGCCGGGCGTGTCGATGAACAGAAGGCCCCTTATCGGAATCGTTATCTTGGTCTTGTCGATGAGGCTGCCGCACAGCTCCTGTATGACCTCGAACGGGACGTCCGTGGCTCCGATGTGCTGCGTTATCCCCCCCGCCTCACGGGATGCGACGACGCTGCTTCTGATGTAGTCCAGAAGCGTCGTCTTCCCGTGGTCTACGTGGCCGAGGACGCTGATGATGGGCTCACGGGTATGGTCGGACATGCTCTTATATAAGGCAGAAGACGGTAAAAAGGTATCGATGGATGTATATGCCCGGAAAGGCCTGAAGAAGCTCTTTTCACTCACTTGGACGAAGCTGCGCCTGGCCGAGGAATCGGGCACCGTCGATGCGAGACCAGCACCTCTCTTCCTCGCCAACCTCTTCTGTGGCCAGCAACTACGTACGGTAGCCGAATGCAAGACCCACTGGCAGAGGCTCAAGGACGATATCGACTTCGACGATGGGGCCGAGTCCGCAAAGACGACGCTTCAACTGTGCGAAATCATCGAATCCGTCAAATACGGTTTCGAGTCCGCAAACGATATGCCGCAGATGTCCGACGAGGAGCTTGCACGGATAGAGGCTGAATGCAAGGCCGAAGGAGCGCCCCTCCGAATCCTCCTCATGACATCCGAGACCCAGCTCCACTCGCTTTATTTCGGCGAAGACCCGCCCGCCGGCGCACGCACATACAGCAGGGTCGTCTCAGGCATCGCACCGCTTGTCAGATACGCATACGGGTCCCCATATCTTTCGGACGGTCCCAGGCTTATGAACATCCAGGTCTCAAAGGGCAGGATGACGCTTATGTCCGGTGCAGTGGCCCATGCATTGGAGACGGTTTCACGCTAGATTTGGCTGTCTTTCACAGGCTCAATAGCTGAGCTTCTCCCAGATATTGTCGTCCTTCAGGCGCTTGGTTATGTCTACGTCGTAGTACTTCGCCACGGGTTCGAGGAGTTTCGGGTCCTTCGCCCAGACCGTCCTGAGCGCGTCCCTCACCTGAGCGACCCCCTGCCTAGTGAGCCTGCCAAGCGGCCTCTTGGTAGAGCCGGTTATCATCCCAAGGCCTGCCATCATCGTCTTTATCGGCACCGGGTTCGGGAACTTGTAGGTGACCCTGCATCTCTCCCCCCCTTGCAGGCATACCTCCTCCGTGCAGGATACCATGACGACCTTGAAGAGCGGCATCAGGGCATCGTCTATCGCCTTCGCCTTGTCTGCTTTCCCTTCCAGAATCAATCGCGTGTACCGCTCTATCGGCCCGGGCGTGATGTTGCTGATGACGGATATGACCCCTGCGGCGCCGATGGTCTTATCTGTCATCATCGCATAGGTGTTGGGGTCGTCTCCGGAGAGTATGTTGAAGTCCTTGGGAAGGATGCTGCGGATCCGCCTCATCCTCTCGAAGTCGCCGGAAGCCTCCTTCACAGCCACGAGGTTCCTGTGCTTGGACCGTATCATTGCTATGTCTTCGGGAGTGAGGACGGTGTTCGTCCTTCCCGGGATAGAATACGTTATGAAATCCATATCCGGGAACTCCGACAGTATCGGCCCGTAGTACTCGTTCCGCAGCTCCAGCGAGGAGGGCTTGTTATAGTAGCAGTCGACGAGGAGGCAGCAGTCGACCCCGGCCTCGACCGCGCGCCCGGTCTCGAACAGCGCCTCGTCCGTGCTGTTGGAGCCGGTGCCGGCAAGCACCGCGCACCTGCCGCCGACGTATTCGACGGCGCTCGAGATTATCTTGGCATGCTCCTGATGAGTCACCGAAGGCGACTCGCCGGTGGTGCCCATCGGCAGGACACCGGTCAGCCCCTCTTCGACCTGGAAACCGACGTTCCTCTCGTACTCCTCCCAGTTCACGGAGTTGTCAGGATGGAACGGGGTGACAAGCGCGGTCCAACAGCCGCGATATTTCTCGTTCACGATACCAATCCTCAACTATATTGAAGCCAATCTTAAAAACGACGGGGGAATCGGCCGCAAGACGATGAAGCCGCCCTCGAGCTATCTCCGTCCGCAGCCGCAGAGAAAATAGGGTATATATTCTGATACCTCGTGATTTTTATGGCAGGGAAGGGAATAGAGGAAAGAGATAATCCTAGAAAAAATGTGCGGGATAGCGGGATACATCGGAGGGAAGAACGCCCCGGTCGTGCTTTTCGACATGCTCAAGAGGCTGGAGTACAGGGGCTACGACTCGGCGGGAATAGCATACATAACGGACGGCAGGATAGAGGTCCCGAAGGACAAGGGGAAGGTCGACGAAGTCAGGGCAAAGCTGAAGCCTGAAGGCCTGCACAGCACCATAGGCGTCGGCCACACCCGTTGGGCGACTCACGGGGCCCCCTCGAAGCTGAACGCCCACCCCCACCCGGACTGCACTGGCGACTTCGTCGTATGCCACAACGGCATAATAGAGAACTACCTGGAGCTGAAGGCCGAGCTGATAGAGCACGGCCACACGTTCAGAAGCGAGACAGACACCGAAGTGATAGCGCACCTCATCGAGGAGCAATACGACGGAGACATACTGCAGGCCCTCGCCAGGACGCTTGCCAAGCTCAAGGGCAGCTACGCCATCACGGTCCTATCGGCAAAGGAGCCGGACAGGATAGCCGTTGCCAGGAACGAAAGCCCCCTGCTGATAGGCCTCGGAGAGGGAGAGAACTACATAGCGTCGGATGCGCCCGCCTTCCTGGCTCAGACGAAGAAGGCCATCATACTCGAAGACTTCGAATACGGCCTCGTGACGAGGGACAATGCGGAATTCTACGACCTGAAGACCGGGAAAAAGCTCAAAAAGCAGTATCAGGAGCTGACCTGGGACTTCAAGGAGGCAGAGAGGGCCGGCTACCACCACTTCATGCTAAAGGAGATACACGAGGAGCCCAAAGCCTGCCAGAACGCGCTCAAGGACACGGAAGGCCTCAGGAAGATAGCGGACAAGCTGACGAAGTGCAGGAGGGTGTATTTCGTCGCCTGCGGGACCGCATACCACGCGGGCCTCTACGGGAAATACCTCATGGAGCATTTCGGCCTCAGCGCCGAGGCGGCGGTCGCCTCCGAGTTCAGGTATTCGACGGTCCAAACGCTCGACGAAGGATGCGGCGTCCTCGCCATATCCCAGTCAGGTGAGACTGCGGACACCATCGCGGCGATGAAGGAGGCCCGCAAGAGGGGAGCTTATGTGGCGGCGGTCGTGAACGTGCTGGGCTCCAGCATCACGAGACTCGCAGACGACGTCGCATACACCCACTCCGGCCCCGAGATAGCGGTCGCATCCACGAAGGCGTATGTTGGCCAGCTCATGTGCATGGGGGAACTCGCCCTTTACGCAGCCAAGGCGACGATGAGGCTCGAAGAGAAGGAGCTCGCCAGGCTCTTCCATGAACTGGACGGGATGGGACAGAAGGTGCAGCACATCCTCGACGCGAACTCCATCAGGGGCCTGGCCGAGGCGGAGGCGAACACGCAGACCTTCTTCTTCGTCGGACGCAGGGAGAATTATCCGACCGCCCTGGAGGGCGCTCTGAAGCTGAAGGAGATAAGCTATGTCCACGCGGAAGGCTACGCCGCAGGGGAGCTGAAGCACGGCCCGCTCGCGCTCATGAACGAGGACGTCACCGTGATGGCCATCGTCCCCGACGACGAGCTGGCCCCCAAACTGGAAAGCAACGTCATGGAGATCAAGGCGCGGGGCGCCAGGGTGATAAGGGTAGGCTCAGCGGGTGACATCAGGATACCCCAGACCGAGCCGATATTCTCCCCCATACTCGACATCGTCCCCCTCCACCTGTTCGCATACTACATCAGCGTACTGAAGGGACTCGACCCGGACAAGCCGAGAAATCTTGCGAAGAGCGTGACAGTAGAATAATCCTGGTTTTTTACCGATGGATGCCTCATTTTATCATATGCCCCAAGACAGATTGGATGAGATATTGGCAGGCCTTGGGTCGAAAGAACCTCCTAAAAGGGCTGAAAGCGCTCAAAAGGCCGTAAAAATCGCCGAATCCGACGGTCTTTCCGTCGATGTCAGGCTGGCGCTCCTCGATAGGCTGAACGACAGGGACATAGCCTTGGACTCGCATGGGAATGCAGGGAAAAGGGTCAGAGACATCGCCTTGGAAGCATTGGTCGCGGACACCCAGATGCTTTGCAGCAAAGACGGCGTGGTAGAGACGTTAGGGAGTTTGACGGGTAAGACGAGCCACGCGGTCCTGAGGGACATGGACGTCGCAGACCCCACATTCATAGGATATGACAGGATACGGGAGCATGCGGGAAGCCGATTGCCGGAATTGGACAGGACATATCAGGAGAGGTATCCTGATGCCCTGCTCGACGGGATGCTAAGCCTGCTGAAAGACAGCGAACCCGGGATCAGAAGAGGGGCGGCCGCATATTTTTACAATCTGGCAGGCTCGAGGATGCTCGGCAGCAGGCTGGAGGCGCTCGCACCGTACCTGAGCGCACTTCGTTCGCGCTGAACGACGAAGGGCAGGAGACGGTGAAAGGCGCTTCCATAGCCCTATTCGCCCAGGGGAAGAGAAGGCCAGCCGAAGTGACGAGGGCCCTGGATGATGCCATCGAGATGTGGGGCGAAGGCCACAAGGCATCAGGCTATGCGAAACAGATACGGGACAAGGTCCGGGACAGGCCGCAGCCGATGCATACGCTGCCGCCGGATTCGATAGAGGGACATGCTCCTGCGAATAGGCCGACTCTGCGCGGGAATAACTAGGCCGAAGCCCTCGCCTGGCTGGGGGGATACTTATATCGCCGAGTATAATATTCTCCTGAGGCAGCCCGATGGACAAGAAAGAGTCGCTGGATAGAGGAGCCGAACACTGCTTCTTCACGGAGGCCAACGACAGCGGCTCGCAGCTTTGCAAAGCCAACATCCCCTACGGCATCGCGCAGATACACCACCTCCAGGAGAGCCTTGGGCTGAAGCCAGACGCGACATTCATCTCCACGCCCGACATGACCGTGAGCCGCAACTCCGTCAGATGGAGGAGCGGCTTCGGCTACGGCGGAAAGGTCACATGGGGCGGCGGAGACGACGGCCTCGTAGTCCTCGACGTCAAGCCGAACGGCTGCGGCATGCTCGTCGGAGGATTAGACGAGCTTCCAGACATCATGGCCGTCGTCAAGAGGATGCATGAGCTCAAGAACGAGAGACATGACATAGGGGGAGTGGAGGTCGCCTGGAACTTCAATCAGAGCAACCACTTCATCGACGTCCTCAAGGTCGAGCCTGCTGAGGGGGGCATCGACCTGCCGCCTTACGCGTTCATAATCCACGGGTCCGCGCCGGAATTCAAGGGGGACAATGCGACTGGTTTCGGCCTATACCATGACAAGAGCGATGCCCTCAGGGAGATGGCAAAGGAGTCGGACGGCCCGTTCGGCAAGACCCTCTACCTGACCGGGGCGGACGCCAGGGCTTATCATGAGAAGTTCATGATGGTCGACGAGTTCACGAAGAAGAAGAGGAGCCTCGTAGCCAAACTCCTGTTCGGCGAACACGAGGAGATAGCGAACAACTGCCACCAGGGAATGGTGAACCCCAACGAAGTCGTCCTCGGATGCCACCACATCGAGGAAGGCGGCATATATCCGCTGACCCTGAGGGGAGACCTGCCGGCATACCTCGTCAGGGGCAGACACAGCCTCTCCCCCGATGCGATAGAGAGGCTCGGCTTCGAGAAGAGGGCCAGGAAGCTCGGAGTATACGACAGGCTCCTGAAAGCCGACATCGTGCCCCACGGCGGCGGCCAGACGTTCCCCGAGATCCTCGGGGTCAGCAAGGTGATAACCGTGGAGGGCATCAGGTACTTCGAAGTCCAGATGCAGGATGACATGGGCATACAGGTCGTATCGGACACCAACGAACTCGCCTTCGAATACCGCGGACGCTCGGTCCTCATGCGCCTCTTGGATGTGGGCCTGGCGGACATCGCCGCGAAGCTCGTGCCGCAGTATGTGATAAAGGTCTAATCCTTGAAGGAGTCGAGCTTCTTCTTCAGCGCCTTCAGCCTTTCCCCCTTGATGACCGGGCCGTGGCCCGGGACTATCACGTCGGCGACTTCGAAAATCCTGCGCATGGATGCGACATACATGTCCGGATTCTGGTACCTGTCCGGCTTCTTCCCCGATTCGATCAGCTCCTGCCTGATCGCATCGCCTGCTATGACGATCCTCCCCCGGTCCGTCTTCGCCAGGACCGAGATGTGCTTGTCCATGTGGCCGGGGGTGGCGAGGAAGGTGATTCCAGGAACATGGGGGTCGGTCATGTGGGAGAACATCTCCACCTTGTTCCCTTTATCGATGTGCCAGATGGAGGTGGGAGTGTATATCACCGCATTGGAGAAGAGGTAGTTGTTGTATGTGTGGTCGAGGTGAAGGTGGGTGTTGACGACGATGTCGACGTCCCCGGGCTCCACGCCCTTCTCCTTCAGCTGCCTGAGGACTTCATCGGCGTAGCCCATGGCTCCGGGGTCGACGACGACACTGTGACCTGCGGTCCTCAGAAGCACGACCGCGGAGCAGATGGCCTTCGAGACCCATACGCCGTCCACGACGGCGTCGACACGTGTGCCCTCCTTCAGGACGTCCACAAGGACCTTAGCCATAGTATAATATAGGGCAAGATCCTTAAAGGCCTTTTGTCATCAGTCTCCCGTTTTCAGTTCTCAGTATTCAGTCTTCGGTTCTCGGTTTTCGGATATCAGTTCTCGGTTTTCGATTATCAGTTTTCGGTTATCAGTTCTCGGTTTTCGGATATCAGTTCTCGGTTTTCGATTTTCGGTTATCAGTTCTCGGTTTTCGATTTTCGGTTATCAGTTCTCGGTTTTCCGTCTTCGGTTTTCGATCTTCAAGGCCGTAGACCGAGGACTGCAGACCGTATACAGTGGACCTGGGACTGGAGACCGCAGTCCTGAGACTGGAGACCGATATCGTCATCCCGTCCTCGGCTGCCGTCGTCGGAACCCCTGTTTCCTCCTCTATCCGCCTAGCCTCCTTCTCGGGGCCTAAGGCCAAGAGCCTCACGCCGAAGTGAGTTATGACAAGGTGGTCTGGTTTAACCTTCTTCGCTATCTCGAGCGCGTCATCGGTGTTGAGGTGGGTGTCAGACCCCCGCTCATGCGGGAAGATCGTGTTGAGGATGAGAAGCCGCGAATCCTTATAGTGCTTGATGACAGACCCGTCCAGGGATGTGTCACCGGAGTAGGTGACCGTCCCCGAGCCGGAATCGAACCTGAACCCGAGGCCCCCGACATGCTTCGTCGTCGGAATCGCTTCGACCCCGACCTTGCCCACATCGAACGAGTCGCCTGCCTTCGGCACTATGGTCTTTACAGCCCCCCGGTGGTATTCGGAAATGTACTTCGCCACGCCCTCCTGCAGGACGAGGATGCCGTGCCTGCGGTTGAGGCCGTGCGTCATCGCCTCGACCATGACCTCCGCGTCGTTGTAGTGGTCCAGGTGCATGTGGCTGGCCATGACGCAGTCCAGGAGGCCCGGATCCTTTTGAAACTGCAGGGCGCGCACCAAGGCGCCTGGCCCCGGGTCGACTATGAACCTGGCCCCGCCCATTTCGAGCCATATCCCCCCGGAGTACCTCCGCTGGGCTAGGAAGACGAAACGCCCGCCGCCCGAACCGAGGAACGTCACAGAATCCATCGGATAGTATTTAAGAGCTGAGTTTTAAGTGTATTCATGAAGGCCGTATGCGTTGCGGACATCCACGGGGACGTCGGAGCCCTCATCAAGCTCAGGAATGCCGCCACAATGCTCAACCCGGACTATTTTTTCCTCCTTGGAGACTACAGCAGGGGATACAAGGACCCCGCCGAGAACAGGGCCGACATCAAGATGATATTGGACGCCCTGACAGGGTTCAATGTTAAGGCCATACCGGGTAACTGCGACCAGAGGGAGTCGGTGCAGACATTTGTCTCAAGGGGTGCGAACCTCCACAACACGGTCATGATGCTCCCGGGCCTCAATATAATAGGCTTCGGCGGCTCCAATGCGACCCCGTTCGCGACGCCGTTCGAATATTCGGAAGCAGATATCGCCAAGAGCCTGAACGACCTTTACGATCTGTCTGATAAGGACGCCAAGACCATAGTCGTGGCGCATTTCCCGCCGAAGGACACCAAATGTGACGTGATCGCAGGCGGCGTACACGTAGGTTCCCAGGCTCTGAGGGATTTCATAGACGCGAAAAGGCCGGAACTGGTCCTTTGCGCTCATATACACGAGGCTGGGGGGCTCGAGGACAATATCAAGAAGACGAAGATCCTGAACCTCGGGAGGCTCTCTGACGGCAGAGCCTACGTTTTGGATGCCGGAGATGAGATAAATGTTGAATTCTTCGTCGGATAGGATATTTAAAAACATAAGACTATTGTTAATGGGATGAAAAAACAGTTAATTACCCTGCTCATTTTGGCTATTTACGCCCTTTCCCTTGACGCTTCAGCCAAGAAGATCGTGTTCTACGAGGCGGGAACCCAGCAATACTCCATCCAGAACGACTACAGCAAGCTCGCAGAGGAACTGAGGAAGAAGAGCTACGAGGTCGCCACCATAGAAAAAGGCGACATAACCAAGGATAAGCTGGAAAACTACGACATACTCATCATAATGAACCCCAGCAAGCAGTTCACGACCGACGAGATAACCGCCATCATCTGGTTCGTCCTGCAGAAGGGCAGAGGCCTCTTCATAATGGGCGGAGGCCAGGGGAAGGCTAATCAGTTGACCATAATATTCGGAGTCACCGTCGACAACGGCATCCTCATAGACGCCCAGAACCAGATCCCGGCCCTGAAGGACAGAAGCAGTTTCATAATCGACAACTTCTACGAGTACCCGCTCACAAGGATACTGAAGCAGGGGGTGTCAAAGGTCGGCGTCTACAAGACCGCCGGACTGTACGTCTCGGGCACGAGCATGTGCGTCGCCTCAGGCAATCCGAGCACATACTCCGACACGGGATCGTTCTCGGCGGGGGTGCAGCCGTGCGTAGCGGCGGCGTCGAGGTTCGGAGGCGGCCTCGCGTTCACGCTTAGCGACCCCGAAATGCTGAGCAACAAGTACATCGATGACTACAACAACAAGGCGTTCGGCCATAACATAATCGACTGGCTGGGCATACCGAGCGAGGTCATACCAGTGGACGAGCTGAACAACACCGACTACGTCCTGCAGATCAAGGACATGAGGCTGCAGAATATGAGGATGGACCAGCAGATCAATCAGCTGAATATCGAGAGGAAGGTGATAACGGATAGGTACAGCCAATGCAGCGTCGATCTCGAGGAAGTAAAGGTCATGCTGGATGAGAGCGAAAACAGCAAGATAATGGGCCTCGACAGGCAGAACTGGGTGATCATAGTGCTCGGGGTCTGCATACTGATGGCTGCGATATTCTACTCTACTAAGAAGAAGTCGACTGACATCAATATCAAGGACGAGGACATCCTCAACGAGCTAGGATACGAGCTTGAAGGCGAGAAACCGAGCGATGCCGCCCAGGAAAAGAAGTAGGGATCACCGCACATTTATCTTCGGCTCCCTCTTCGACCCGGAGATCTTCGTTAGGAGCGCTTTGAACTGCTCGTCGGTCAGCTGTTTGAGCCTGCCGCCTTGGTAGAGCTGGATTAGGAGCATCTCGACCTGTCTTGCGAATTCCGGCCTGGCCATCCGTATGTTGGCAAGGCGCTCCCTGGCCTCGGCAGACATGATCTGGTGCATGATCAGGTTGATCTGCTCCTCCATCTGCTGGGCCTGGATCTGCTGCTGGAATGCCTGCTGCGAACCCTGTTGTTGCATGCCCTGTAGCTGCCGCAGCCTCTTCTGCCGCAGCTCATCCAATTCAGACATCTTCTATTTGCGCTGGGAGATCTTGGATGCTAGCTTGTCCAGGTAGGAGCGGCCTTGATTGGTCAGTTTGCGTCCGTCCCTCGAGGACTCAGTAAGCCCCTTAGTGTCCAATTCCTTAAGGAGGGTCCGTATGACCTTGCCGCTCGCCCTTCTGAACTCGTTGGGCTTGTGGCCGCAGTTCTTCTTGCCGCCGTAGTAGGTCCGAAGCCTCTGGACACCCACCGGGCCCTCTATGTAGATCCGCCTCAGGATCGATGCTGCGCGCACCCACCACCAGTTCTGGTCCTGGGGCTTGCGTTCGCGGCTGACTCCGGTCTTGACGATGAGGGCCCACTCAGGCCGCTCGATCTTCATGTTGTCTTTCAGGTCCTGCGCCGTCTCCTTGATCAGCGCGTCCGTAGGTACGTCGTATACTGTAGCCATTTTATTCCTTGTATGTGAACAATTCCTCCTTTTTGAAGAACAACGGTATCTCGCGCTCTGCGGAGTCCTTCGTGTCCGCCGCGTGTATGATGTTCTGGTCGATCCGGAGGCCGAAGTCGCCGCGGATGGTTCCCATGTCGGCCTTCGCGGGGTCGGTGTTTCCGACGATCTTCCGCACGAGTGCGATTGCGCTTGCCTGGTCGAGGACGTCCGTGTCCAGGACCACTATCACGCACGGATTCGCAGTCATTGTCTGTATTAGGGGCTCATAGAAGGGCTTGCCCTTGTGCATGTTGTAAAGCTCCTCCGCATGTTTCCTGCCAAGCTGGGTGATCTTCAGGCCTGCGACGCGAATGCCGTGTTTTTCGAACCTTGTGATGATCTCGCCGACAAGGCCCCTAATGACCGCATCCGGCCTAATGATGATCAGAGTCTTCATTTTTTGGCGGGCTTCTTGGGTTTCTTCGCCTTCTCTGATTCTGCAGCCTCCTTCTTCGCATGCTTTGGGGCCGCTTCGACATTATGTTCCTTCTGGGGGGGCTTTTTCTCGCCCTCGGCCTTTGGAGCCTCCTTCGGTTCTTCGCTTACCTTGTGGCCGATGGACTTCAGCCTCGCCTCCTTCTCGTCGGCGTATGCCTTCGTCCACTTGACGTCCCTCGGCTTGCGGTCCAATACGATGAGGTTCTTGTGGCATTTGCTGGAGCAGAAGTAGTTGGCTTTGCCCTTGTTGCTTACGTGTATGTACTCCGTCCCCGCCGGTATCCTTTCTCCGCAGAAGTTGCAGTCCATGTTCAAGTGAGGGGCTTAGCCTCCCGCTCCGTCTCCATCAGGTCTATTATGTCGTTCTCGCGCACCGGCGTCCGGACGTTCCTGCGGATGATGCGGCCTTTGTTGTCCCCTTCGTTGACCTTGCACATCACCTGCATCACTTCTCCGTAGATGCCGGTCCTGCCGATGATCTTGACGACTTCAGCTTTGACCATTTTACTTCTTCAGTTCCTTTATCTTCTCTGCGACGTCTGCGACGTCGTCCTTGGCCTTGCCTTCCTCGACTATGCAGCCCGCAGCCGTCGGGACGTGTATGCCCACCGCGGAGCCTATCTCGGCCTTCGGAACGTAAAGGTACGGTATCTTCTTCTCTTCGCAGAGCATCGGAAGGTGCATGACGATCTCCGGCGGCTCGACATCCCCGCCTATCAGGACGAGTTTGGCGTTTCCGCGCTCGACTGCCTTCGTCACTTCGTTCGTGCCCTTGCGTATCTTCCCCGTGTCCCTCGCCTTCTCCAGCGCCTCTAGGGCCTTCTCCTGGAGCTCCTTTGGGACCTCAAATTTGACGTAACCCATCTTACTTCACCTCATATCATCGGCTCATCAGCTAAGAAAACCCCTGACGGACCGCGGTCCGCCGTCCGTAGCCCGAAAAATGGCAGGACGTACCGGGGGATTAGCCTAAGTGACTAAGTAATAGGGACAGGGGGTATATAAAGCTTGGTTTATGATTGTAGGGCGGCTATTGTATGTCCGTATCGTGAATCCCGCAGTGGGCGTGTTAATTTCGGCAGTTATTAAACCTTGCCCCGATGTTTATATCATGCCTTTGCCCCTTGTCGCATTGGGTACCGTCGCCTTGGATTCGATCGAAACGCCGTTCGGGAAGGTCGACAACGTCCTCGGCGGCTCGGGGACGTATTTCAGCCTGGCTGCGAGCTTCTTCACCAGATGCGGCGTCGTCGGAGTTGTCGGGGGGGATTTCCCGAAGAAACACATCGAATTCCTCGAAGGCCGCGACATCGACGTCAGGGGAATAGAGCGGACGGACGGAAAGACCTTCCACTGGGAGGGTTCCTATGAGCTTGACATGAACGCAGCCAAGACTTTGAGGACCGACCTTAACGTCCTTGCAACGTTCAAGCCGAAGATTCCCAGGGAATACCGCGGCTGCGACTACCTTTTTCTTGCCAACATAGACCCCGTCCTCCAGCTGCAGGTGCTGAAGGAGGTGAAGCCGAAATACTCCCTCTGCGACACCATGAACTACTGGATATCGTCCAAGAAGGAGGAGCTGACAAAGGTCTTCGAGGCCGTCGACGGGATAATAATCAACGACGGGGAGGCGCGCCAATACTGCGAAACCCCGAACCTCATCAAGGCCGGCAGGATGCTCACAGACGTCAGCGGAGGCCGTGTGATCATCAAGAAGGGCGAACACGGGGCCCTGTTCTTCTCAGGCGACGACTTCTTCGCAGCCCCCGGGTACCCGATATCCAACGTAGTCGACCCCACAGGCGCAGGCGACAGCTTCGCAGGCGGCACCCTCGGCCACCTGGCCAAGCACGGCAATCTCACGGATGCGGCCATAAAGAAGAGCATGGTGTGCGGATCCGTCATAGCTAGTTTCGTCGTCGAAGGATTCAGCATAGACGGGATACGTGACAAGACGCAGGAGGACGTCTCCAGGAGATACAAGGCCTTCAGAGACATAGTAATGTTCGAATAAAATAGGCAAAATGCAGCCTGAAATACCAAGAATCACAACTAATAGCAGCCCACCGATTCCCGAACCCAGAGAGGCTGAAACAGAATACGACAGAAACATAAGGGCTGGTTTGGCTGATTTGGCGAAAATCGAGGATGACATTGTCCCATTCGTCGTGGATGATTTCGGTAGGTTATTTTCTGGATCTCCAACTCTGGGACATCCATGGTTGCTGTTTGAGCATCGTCTGGATTTTGACCAATGCCTCATAGGCACGGTCTTTAGACACGACAAAGTGCCTGACATCATCAGCCTATACACACCCTACGCGAGGCCGGGTTCAATTGACTCGGACAATCTCAGAGCAAAAGTCACCAAATTCTGTAGGGGGTTGATATCCTGTGGGAAATCTGAGGACACCGGTGTGCAAATCTCCTCTCCAGCCTACAACCTCAAAGGCTTGGCATTCATCAAAGCACCCGACCTTTTCCCAGAATTTTCCGATGAAATCGATAAAAAGACTAGTGCAGTCTCTAGAACCTTGGCAGAGTTCGCAGCCCTCTGTGGAAAAACAAACTGAGCAGGGAATGATAAAAAAATAGTCGCATTCGCATGGAATTTGACTTTTTTACCTGAACTTGCTGAGGGTATATTATGCCTGAATCTGAAAAAGTGCGGAAAACACCTGAATCGACAATAGACTTCGGGCCTCCAATGAATCTGGAGCATATGAAGCCCCCCAAAGGCCTCCCCAAGACGTTCCTCGAGCCGCAGGTGCATCTGCCTGCGCAGTTCCCATACCAGACGGAATTCGGCAGGCTCTTCGCGCCGCTCTACCTCAGGCTGAACGGACTGCCCGAAGCCGAGCAGAGGCCGAGCTTCAAGACGTTCAGGATGGTCTGGGAGCACATGGAGGAGGCCAGGAGAGGGCGGCCCCACGGCCTAGCAGGCCTTGAGTTGAAGCCCGAAGACATCTTATTCATCCTAAGCGACCCCGTCTTCGCTGACAAGGTGAAGGTGAGGCGGCAAATCCTCTACGGCCTCTACGCAGACAAGCTTGACGCCGCCATAGAGGCCAAGACACCCGAGCAGGAGGAGATTAAGCGGCTGTTCGTCCAATCCCCCCGCGCGGACAGCTGGAAATACTTCATTAAAGACGAACAGGACCGCCGGCAGGTCTGGGAATATCTCGCAGCCAGGGGATTGAACCCAGACCATGAGGTGACGGTAGACACCATGGAAACCTACAGGAAAAGGTGGGAGGACGCGTTAAAAATCCTTGAAAAAGACCCTCTATACGCGTATGGCATAGCCCACGGCATGGTATATGGCGTCGACGATATATTCAGACGTTATGCCGATTATGTAACCGATGCGGGCAGGCAGGATGACGAACAGTCCCAGATTGAGAAGCGGTCTCCGCGCCTGAGCGAACCAGGCCATGCGTTTGGCTTCATCGGAAGGAATCCCTATCTCACGGAGATAGGGGACACACTCCACCTCAAGAACCTGACAGTGCCCAAAACCCTGTCTCTGATGGTCGTCGAAGACGACCCGATCTACAGGTTCTGGTGCTACTACCTCGGCTTCGTGAATTCTCCGGGGGAGCCTGAAGGCATCACACCATACAGCCCATCCGAAGGCGGAAGGCGGAATTTCCGGGACATCTGGGACCATCAGGACACGTCCATGGTCCTGGGGGACGCAGAAGCTGCGTTGAAGGATGTGGAGGAAGGCATCGCCAAAGGAAGGCTCCCAGACATCATCCTGACTGACATACGGCTGCCTGGTATGAGCGGCCTAGAGTTCGCAAGGAAGGTGTATGATAGATGTAAGGGGGCGGGGCTGAAGCCGCCGCCCATAATAACCTACAGCAGCGACACGTCAAAGAAAACCCTTGACGAAGTCGAGGCCCTAATGAGTGGGGGGATAATCGTCCAGCATCTGCCAAAGCAGACCTTCACAGTTAAGGCCTTCGTGAAAGTGGTGAACGAATCGCTTAGGTAGGGCTCAATTGTGCCCATACACGAAAGTCAGCTTCTTTTCGTCTTTTGAGTCGAGCCTGCAGAATCCGTACCTCTCGAATTGAACTATGGTGCCGACGTCGAGTTCCCTGCATTGGGGGTCGCAGTATCCGGTGTCTAGGCCTCCGTCGGGCTTCATGACCTCGCACTGCGCATAGTCCTGCAGGCACTGGACCTTCTTCGCTTTCTTGTTCTCATCCGGGACGTATCTCGCCTTCAGTATGCCGTCGTCGACGGATTCGACCGCTATGCATGAGAGGCCCATTAGTTTGATGACGTCCCCGACCTTCAGGTCGGTGTCCTTCTTCGGGATGAAGAGGCATCCGCCCGTGTCGTAGCACTGCTCCCTCACACCCCTTTCCTTGAAGGAGGGGTGCAGCGGCATCCTGACCGTCTTGCCAGGCATCCCGACCGCCAGGAGCTTCACAGGGTCCGGGATGAAGAAGTACCTGTTCGTCTTCTGGTCCAGGTTCCTGCGATTTATAGAGTAGAGATTCTCAAGGCTCAATGAAGCCGCATTGTCGGAGAGGCCGAATCCCAGCATGAGCTCCTTTATGGATTCCGCCTGTATCCCCCTCCTGCGGAGTGCGCGCAAAGTCGGTATCCGTGGGTCGTCCCATCCTGTGAGCAGCCCGGAGGCTATGTCCTGGGCCATCTTGCTCGTTGAGAATTTGCCGGTCTCCTCTATCTGCAGCCTGCCCCATAGGATGACCTCCGGGTATGTCCAGCCGAAGTAGTCGTACAGGTATTTCTGCTTCAGGCCCGAGTCTGCGAGGTCTATGCCGCGTATGATGTGGGTGACTGCCCGGATGTGGTCCTCTATCGCCGACTCGAAGTCGAGCATGGGCCACACCCGGTATCTTTTCCCGACAAGCGGGTGTTCGGCTTCGAGTATCCTGAACGCGGCCCAGTCCCTCAGCGCCGGGTCCGGGTTCTCCATGTCCGTCTTTATCCTAAGGACCGATTCGCCTTCTTTTGTGCTCGTCAGCATCCCCTTCCACCCGGAAAGGCTAACCTCGGGCGTCTGGTTCCGGTGGGGGCAGGCCATCTTCTGGTCCTTCAGCGTCTTGAACGCCTCCCGCTCGCAGGCGCATATGTAGGCGTGGCCGCTCTTGATAAGCTCTTGCGCGTAGGAGTAGTAGGTGTCCATGTTCTCCGATGCTGTGACGACCATATCCGGTTCGCAGCCGAGCCATCTGCAGTCTTCGGGTATCCACCCATAGGCATCCTTCACCGGCTTCTTCGTCTTCGGGTCGGTGTCGTCGAAGCGGAGTATGAACTTGCCGCCGTATTTCTTGGCGAGGTAGTTGTTGGTGATGACGCCCCTTGCGTGGCCTATGCTCAGGGGGCCGTTCGGGTTCGGCGCGAACCTCAGTACCGCGCCTTTCGGGTCTCCCGGGAGCGTCAACGTGCTTTCAGCCATCTTATAGTAGTTTAAGTTTCCCGGTTATCTTGTCTATCTGCTCAACGGGTGCGGGCCCGATGCCCACACAGGTCTTCGTCCCCGGCTCGACTTGTGTGTGTCCTGCGTCCTCGATGAGCACGGTGGGCAGGCCTGCGTCCCTGGCCGCGTGGAGGATCGTCAAGAGCTCCTTTTCGCCGGTGACCTTTACGACGGTCTTTTTCTGCCCCTGAGATAGCCAGTCGGCCTTGTATCTGCTCTTGTCGGCTGTGGCGACCGCTGCATGGGATGCCTGCGCCGCAATCTTCCCTTTGCCCATTGCAAGGTCGCTTCTAACGACTATGACCTGTTTAAACTCCACCAGGATATATTGATGATGCTGCATTAATAATAGGGGTCCTATGCATAGGAATGCGTGTAAGCCGGGTCCGGATAGCGTTTTAAATGACAATTTAGAAAATGTTGTGGGGATTGGAAAACTGAGGAGACCCATAAATGTGGTCATATTAGGCAATGTCGGATACACCAAAGACGGCACATGTTTGGCTGAAAGGACCGAGATGCTCGCATTGCGTAATTTAAGCAAAACGATGAAGTACGACTGGTATCCCAAAACAGAGTTCATTGGCATAGACCTCAACGAATGCACTCCAAGGACGACAAACTGGAGACAGATTCGGGCCAACTTCAAGGAAGGATTAGACAGATTGGAGGACGGAACAGTAGATCTTATTATCTCAGATATGTCAATCGGTTTTTATAACAGGTTAGGGATAATGTTATCCGACTGCAAGCCGCTTAGGGATTACACGACCGAGACTCTAAGGGGCGCCTATGCTAAGCTTAAAAACAAGAGGAAGATACTGCTGTCTGTTGTCGAGGAGAGGATTGATTTGGTCAGGGGTTGCCTTTTTCTAGCCGGATTCAATGAGGGAGATATTAAAGTTAGTAAGTTCGGTGAAAGTCATTATGACAGGACTCCATACACCAGGGAGCTTAAGCAAATGCGTCAGGGGTATTGGATTGCCGCTGAGAAATAGCTCATATACATCTTCCGTCAGAACAGCCTGCATCGCAGTATACCTGCCTTGAGCCGAGGTCTGTTGAGTTCAGGCAGTAGTATTCCTGTAGGGTTTTCCCGTCGCCTATGGTCTGGCAGCGGTCCCTCTTCGTCAGTTCCTTGCCGACGCTCACTTCCCCGTAGACTTCAGGGTAGTCTCCGCCGTCGGTGTCTGAGCATCCGCCACACGAGCCCAGGTAGCAGCCCTTCGGGCATTGGACGAGTTCGGACGACGTCCGGTTATTGGTGAGGCAGTAGTATTCGAGCAGCGAGGCTGAGCTCTCGCAGCGGTCGGTGAGTACCGTAGCGCCTCTCGTCACCGTCCCCTTCAATTCGACCACTTTGCCGCCGTCTGTGTCGGTGCACGGGAGAGGGAGAGTGGAGGTAGTAGTAGTCGATAGGGTCGTGGACGAGGTCGTCGAAGGAGCTGTCGTAGACGGCGATACGGTCGTTGTCGGAGCGAGCGTCGTCGCAGGAGCGGTCGTAGTGGGGGCTTCAGTGGATGTCGTCGGCTCCTCAGTCGTGGTTGGCGCAGGCTCGGTCGTGGTCGTCTCGTCCCTGTCGCAGACGTCGTTGCCGTCGCGGTCAAGACAGCACTCGTTGCCTACCCGGAGGTAGGGTGGGGGGCAGACTATTGCGTCTTCGCTTCCCGCCTGTTTTTTTCCGCCGATGCAGCCACACAACAATAGGATAAGCGAAACAGCCAATAGGACGCGCATAACATATTATTGGAGGGGTTTATAATATCGTCTGGCCCCATAGTATATCCAACGATGAAAGAGCTTTGGGTCAAGGCCGACGGCGAAAAGCCCTGGGACGAGCGCAAGAAGGCGGTTACGACAGCTTTAGAGTCTGGTGCCGACGTCGTTTTGGTTGGGGGTGGGGAGACCGGGAAGGCCCGCAACCTCGGGCGGATCAAGGTAGCTTCCACCGACGCAGAGGCCGACTTCGTCCTCGAAAAGGGCGCATTCTACAGGGAAATCAAGAGCAAGGCGGACGAACAGGAGATCGTCAAGCTCGGGCTGAAGGCTCAGTATGTCATCGTCAACGCGAAGGACTGGAAGGTCATACCGCTTGAGAACCTCATAGCGGCGCTGCAGGGCAAATGCAGGATAATAGTTGAAGTCTCTGATGAGAAGGAGGCGAAGACCGCCTTGGAGACCCTTGAGGTCGGAGCCGACGGCGTCCTCGTCCGCAACATAAGGGCCATCAGGAGGGTGAAGGACATGATAGAGACGATGTTCTCAGAGAAGCTGAAGCTGACGCCGGTAAAGATCATGGCAATGAAAGCCGCCGGGATGGGCGACCGCGTATGCGTCGACACCGCGAGCATGCTCTCCGTCGGGGAGGGGATGCTCGTCGGCAGCCAGGGCGGCGCGATGCTCCTTGTCCACAGCGAAAGCATCGAGACCGAATACGTCGCGGCAAGGCCTTTCAGAGTCAACGCCGGGGCCGTTCACGCTTACATCCGGTTGCCGGACAACAAGACCAAGTACCTCAGCGAACTCAAGACCGGCCAGGAAGTTCTGGCAGTCGACTGGAAGGGAAACACAAGACGTGTAATAGTCGGCCGCTCCAAGATAGAGAAGAGGCCGCTGATACTGGTCGAAGCCGAGCATGATGGGAAGTCCATAAAGACGCTCCTGCAGAACGCGGAGACGATACTCCTCGTCAAGGAGGACGGTAAGCCCGTATCCATAGCAAGACTGAAGACCGGGGACAGAGTGCTTGCATATGTGGAAGAGGGCGGAAGACATTTCGGCATGAAGGTAAAAGAGAGCATAGAAGAGAAGTGATTCATGCTGAAATGCGCGACCGGAGGGAGCATGCATTCCGGCATGAAGGTGAAAGAGAGCATTGAGGAGAAATGATCCATGACGAAATCGACGACCGAAGGGAGAGAGACTTCGGCATGAATGCCAAGGAGAGCATAGAGGAGAGATGAATAGGCGTAATGTCGCAATAGCGTTGACTATCTTATTCATTTTTGCAATAGTGGGAGGGGGTGTATTCAAGGATCCTGTCCTGTTCACCTTTGCTCTCTCCATCCCGGCAAGTGCCATAATATGGTATGCCGTGTCAGAAGTTTCCAATGAGAAGGCGAGGATCTGGATTAGCGCAGTATATGGCCTTGTCGGGCAAGGAATCATGTTTATTTGCAGCGGGATGTTCTGCCCGAACTGCTTTGCTAGATGTTTATTTTACAACCCATTCACACCGTTTTTCCTGCCGTCAGTGCTTACTGCCATATTATGGGTCGATTTTCTCAATTATACTTTAAGGGATGTTTACGGAGGAATACTCGTCGCCGCTTTTTTGTTTCTTTATTTCACTTTCAATGCGGTGAATTGGATGCTTCCTTCATTTTTTATAAAATATATTAAACGGAGGGGGGCGTGATTATGAGACTCACATGGTTCGGTAATTCGGCCTTCCGGCTGGATTGCGGCTTCGCCGTCTACTTCGACCCCTATAAGGCCAGGGATTCCCATGATGCGGACATCGTCCTCATATCCCACGGCCACTACGACCACCTCGACCCCGCCTCCATAGCCGCAGTCTCCAGGGACGATACAACGGTCATCTGCCCGAATTCGTGCGTGCAGAAGGTAGAATCAGACGCCCACGGCCTGAGTATTGGGGATGCGGTAAGTTTGGGGGCTGTGAGGATCGAGGCCGTCGCATCCTATAACCTGGAAAAGACGAACCATCAGGCGGACTCATGCCTCGGCTACGTCGTCGAAGCCGAGGGAAAGAGGGTCTACCACGCCGGCGACACCGACAACATCCCTGAGATGAAAGATCTTGGACAGATCGACGTGGCACTCCTGCCGGTCGGGGGAACGTATACGATGGATTGGAGGGAGGCGGCGGACGCAGTGGCTAAAATCAAGCCGAAGACAGTCATTCCCATGCACTACGGCGACGTCGCAGGCACATTGGAGGATGCGGTCATGTTCAGGAACAGGGTCAATTCCGAAAAGACCGCCAAGGCTGTCATCCTGAAGAAGGGGGAGAGCATAGAGATCTAGCCTTTCACGACTCCCATCGGCACCACCTTCGCGACGAGCCTGCCTAGGCCCGCCAATTCGACGCTCCTGACGACTTCGTCGACGTCCTTGTATGCGTCTGGCTGCTCCTCGGCGAGGACTTCGTAGCTTGCGGCCCTTATGACCTCGCCTTTCGCCTCCAGGCGCCTTTGGACTTCTTCTCCGCGTATGCCGTGTTTTGCCGCGCTCCTGGACTGTTTTCTGCCTGCGCCGTGGCATACGCTGCCGAACGATTCCGTCATGGCTGTGTCCGTACCCACCAGAACATATGAAGAGGTCCCCATGTCTCCGGGCACGAGGACCGGCTGCCCGAGCTCGCGGTAATCCGAGGGCAATTCCTTTCTGCCCGCCGCGAACGCCCTCGTCGCGCCTTTTCTGTGGACGCAGAGCGTCTTTCCGCCGTGGTCCTCGAATTTGGCGATGTTGTGGCATACGTCGTACATGAGGTCTAGCTTCGAGCCCGGGAAATGCCCCCCGAACACCTCCCTGACCCAGTGGGTTATGAACTGCCGGTTAGCGAACGCGTAGTTGACTGCGCAGTACATCGCCTTCACATACTCTTGGGCTTCTTTGCTGGATATCGGGGCGCATGCGAGCTCCCTGTCGGGGAGGGTGATCCCGTATTTCCTGGCCGCATCCAGCATGACTCCGATGTATTCATCCGCGACCTGGTAGCCGAGACCCCTGCTCCCGCAGTGGACCATGACAGTCACCTGGCCGACGGAGGTTATGCCGAACCTCCTGGCGGCATCGGGGTCGAATATCTCCGCCACCTTCCCCACCTCCAGGAAATGGTTGCCGCTTCCCAGGGTACCAAGCTGCGGCCGTCCCCTCTTCTTCGCCCGGTCGCTTATCGCCCGGGGATCCGCCCCTTCGATGGCGCCGTATTCCTCTATGTGCCGGAGGTCCTCCTTGATTCCGAAGCCTTTCTCGACAGCCCATTTCGCGCCTGAGACGCAGACTTCCTCCAGTTCCTTGTTCCCGTATTTGAGCCTGCTTTCGGAGCCGAGGCCGGATGGGACCTCGTCGAAGAGGTCGTCTGCGATCTTCTTCAGCTTCGGCCGCACCTCGTCTGCGGTGAGATTCGATGTCATCATCCGGACGCCGCAATTTATGTCGTAGCCGACTCCGCCGGGGCTTATGATCCCCTCCTCCATGTCGAAGGCCGCGACTCCGCCTATCGGGAACCCGTAGCCGAAGTGGCCGTCGGGCATGACGAGGGCGGGGGCCACGATGCCAGGGAGCTTTGCGACGTTGCTTATCTGCCTGAAGACGCCCTCCTCGATGGTGGGATACATCTTATCGGATGCGATTATCCTGGCCGGAACCCTCATCCCCGCCTCCTGGAACTCCCACACGCCGTCGCGGACCTTGGTCGCATTCATGGCAGAAGAGATATTGCAGGACGGCTATTTAACCGGATGTTTCCAGGTAAATGATATAATGGCAGCCAAAGGGTCGGTAGAGGTTTCCCCTATCGAGGTGGAAGCGCAGAGGATGCGGATAGCGGCTCAGCTGACGGATACGAGCATCTTGGGCATCGGCGGGATGCCTAAGGCCCTTCAGGATAATATCGCCGCCAAGGCAATAGAGAGAGGGGATTCGTCGAGCCAGATCATGGAGGGCGTCGTCCGGGGCGGAAGAAGCCATTTTATAACCTATGTTGGGGGTTTCCTAGGCGACGAGTATAAGAAGGAGGGGATGGAAGACGATGACGCCCATAAGGTCAAACAAAGGCTCCACGACGACCTCAGGCTGATAGCCAACCCAAAATACAGGCGCGTCATCGAGTTGGGGAATAATGAGAACCTGACGGATGCAGAAAGGGACGAACTTGGCGAGCTGATTCTGGAAGACTTGGAGATGGACAAGAAGACCGGATTCAACATGTTCAAGGCCGCATTGCCGCTCCTCAACAATAAAAACCTGAGGGACGAATACGCGAAGAAGGTCCTCGCCGGGGAGGACGGGATCAGATTGCTCGGTCTTGGCTTCATGATTCTCGACGGACTGTTTGCAGCAAGAAGCAGGGAGAGGGGGGATGACACAGAGGACGGAGGATTAGGCCCTAAACCAGATGGCTCAACATATGGGGGACGGGACCTCAACGCCCTTTCCTCGGACGGCATCTCGGCAGATGAGTTCAAGGAGCGATCCGGCATCGACCCTTCGAAGATGATGGAGGATATGGGCCTCGACCCGAACACCCCGGAGGGGGAGACTGTGATGCGGGAGATTCTGACTAATCCGACGACCGTCAATGCAAGCAAAGAACCGAGCAGCATGACGTCTTGGCTTTTGGCCTCGACCGCGCATGAGCTGATAAGCCGGGAAAAAAGGAGAAGACGCCAAGAGAGAAAATCCAAGCTGGCAGACCGTGCCGAATCAGTTGGGGGGACTACAGCCGCTTGAGCAGCTTCTCCAGTTTTTTCGCTCCTGCTTCGTGTTTCTTGTTTGCTTGTTCGACGAGGTAGCGGACATATTCCGCTGGAACGAGAAGCTTCTCACCAGCCATTACAGGCGCATCGATTCGTTCCGTGCTCAGCACCTCTATTAATATCCTCTCCTCCTTCAGGGACTGTATCCCCGCCCTCTTGAATCCCGACTCGCGGCAGAGTAGGAGGAATTCCTCGGCCTTTTCCATGGTCCTGGCCATGACGTGCAGTATCGGCGACTCGTACCTGAACCAGACGACCCCTTTTTTGGGCGTAAGAAGCTCCAAGACCTCGTCTGAGGAGACCTTACTGTGCCATTTGCCGACGAATCGGCTGTCCTTCTTAGACCCGAGGTCTTCCATTAGGACTACGCGGCCTGCGCAGCTTGACGTCGTATAGTAGTCGGGCATGGAGTTGATTGCGTCAAGAAGGGGCTTAAGCTCCACATCCATGTCCCCGAGGCGCTCGGCCGCGGCAAGGTTGTTCAAAGCATCGGTTTTTCGGCCACAGAAGGGCATATTATTTATAGGCCCTGCATATTATTACCCATGGTCCGCCAGGTAAAACGGGACAAAGACGACGACAAGGGCATGGACACCTACTGGAAGGTCGTCTTCAGCGCAGCCGCCGCGGTGGCGCTCATATTCATATTGGCTGCCGTCGTCCCGAAGTCCTCGGAACAGAGCTATGTTTATGGGGTCAAGATCGTCTCGGAGATACCGACGGACCAGCTGAAGTACATGACATCGATCGCATTATACAACACGACTGCCACGCCCGCGGAGCTCACCTGCAAACTGGAGCTTTCCGCCATATCAATGCCCGAACGGACGGGCTACAGGATAAGGATCGAGGAGGGCGACACCGGCATCTACCTTAAGGCGAAGGAGGCCACCATAAGGGGCCGCACCCCGGAGGACATGCTGAGGGCCTGCCACGTGTTCGCATGCGTGAGGGATGGAGTCAACTGTTCTCAGATTGTGGACGTCGAAGGATACCTCGCTGATGCGCCGGTGATGAGCGTGATATTGGACAAGGGGATCGACCAGGCCACCGGGAGGGGATACGCGGAGATAATCGGAGCCCTGAGCTACTATCAGATACAGAAAGCCGACGCCAACGGGGACGGCCAGATCGACCAGGCGGAGGTCGACGCAAACGAGTACTTCATCTATCCATTCGTCAAGGACGGCGACGTATGCACTCCGCAGCCCCTGAGCAACATGGTCCAGAATTGGACGAGGCAGAACGAGTCCGCGGCCTGCGGCAATATTTCGCCGGCAATAATGTTCTTGGACGCCAACGAGACGTCGATCCGAATCGATGGCGGGAAGATCGTGCTTGCCGGCTCAGGCGATCCGGCCCACACCGCTTCGATAGTCCTGAGGGACGTCATATCGCCGGAGTGGGTGAGGGCCTTCCATGGATACAACTGAGGTGAGAGGATGGGAGTCAACCTGAAGGATATAGTTCCAGGCAGGCAGATAGAATTCGCAGACCTCGCAGGGAAGACCATCGCAGTGGACGCGTTGAATACCATATACCAGTTTCTCGCATCCATCAGGCAGCCTGACGGGACGCCCCTGACAGACAGCAAAGGAAACGTCACCTCCCACCTGTCCGGGCTCCTATACCGCACCACCAACCTCCTCAGGCTCGGAATCAAGCCCATATACGTCTTCGACGGCAAACCCCCGGACCTCAAGCTCCATACCCTCAGGGCCAGGGGCGAACGCAAGCGGGAGGCCCAGGCAGAGTGGGAAAAAGCCAAACAGGAGGGAAGGATTGGGGATGCGATGAAGTTCGCTAAAAGGACTTCCAGACTGACAGGGGATATGGTGAACGACAGCAAACTCCTCCTAGCCCTAATGGGGATACCCAGCATCCAAGCCCCTTCCGAGGGAGAAGCCCAATGCACAAGGATGGTCCAGAAGGGGGATGCGTGGGCGGTAGGCAGCCAAGACTACGACAGCCTGCTGTTCGGCGCGCCAAGGCTCGTCAGAGGCCTCACAATGAGCGGGAAAATGGAGCTCACAATAATCGAACTCGATGAAGCCCTGAAAAACCTTGAAATTTCCAGGGAAGGCCTCATAGACCTTGCAATCCTCGTCGGCACCGACTTCGACCCGGGCGTCCACGGGATCGGGCCGAAAAAGGCCTTGAAAGCGGTGAAGGATGGGACTGTATCCGGGATGGAAGTCGACTTCGATTTCGCGGCCGTCAGGGACGTGTTCCTCAACCACCCCACCACGGACGATTATGATCTGAAATGGGGTTCCGTCGATACTGACGGACTCATCCGGCTTCTGTCGATCGATCACGGCTTCTCAGAGGAGAGGGTCAAGAGGGCCTCCAACGAGCTTCAGGCCGCAAATAAAGCCAACAGCCAGCAGTCGCTTTCCAAGTGGTTTTAGGCATTTTTCTGTTTTTTTAACTTGGGGACCGATACTTAAATGATGTTGAACCCTCGAGGCTATTCCGGCGTCCTGATGGACACCGTAAAGAGCGAAAGGGCCGTCATTCTTGTCCCGATCCTGTTCATAAACTTCTTCACTGTCGGATTCGTCCTCAACGGCGTATTGTTCGGATTCGGCGAATTGACGCTGTCTATGGTGCTCATGTGCGTGACCTTCAGCATGTCGATCTTCTTCGGCGAGCTCGTCCTACTGCTGATACCCGTGAAGGTCCTCGTGGACAGGAAACTCGCCCCAGACCTGAAAACCGACAGGGACATAATCAGGCTCAGCTTCGACGAGCAGGACAGGGAGATATTCAGGAGGCTCAAAGTCGCCTCAAACAGCATAATACTCATACTCACAGGCCTCATCAACTACTTCATAATGGCCCTCTTCGTCTTCATGTGGTACTCCAACGACGCCAAACCGCTCCCGCCGTACACCGTCATGAACGGCCTCATACCGGTCTACGCCTTCTTCATAGTCCTTAACTTCATAGCGATGGCATACAACATAGTCAAGGGAAGAAGGCAGTGAAGGGTGCACCCTATGCCTCGAAGACTTATGTTCCTCCTGACGGGACTGGTCTTACTCGCCTGTGCCGTATATCTCATGGGCCCCCAACAAGCATCCGATAAGGCAGACATCACAAACGAGGCCTCAGCCGTACCCCGCATGATGGATGCTTCGGAGGACACGTTCTCCATCATCGTCCTGCCTGACACGCAGTTTTATTCGAGGGATCATCCGGAGATATTCGCTGCGCAGACGCGCTGGATCAGGGACAACGCGCAACGGTTGAACATCGCCTTCGTGACCCACACCGGCGACGTCGTGGACGCCGGGGCCTCGCGCAGCCAATGGGATGCCGTCAACGCCAGCATGAGCCTACTGGACGGGGTCGTGCCGTACGGTATCGCACCAGGCAACCACGACAGGGGGACGCTTATAGGAGAGTATTTTCCGCGAAGCAGGTTCATCGGCGAAAAATGGTTCGGCGGAGGCTTCAGGCAGGAAAACAGCTATCAAACGTTCTCCGCGGCAGGAGAGGAGTATATCATCGTCCACCTGGGCTTCTGCCCAGACAACGAGACGCTCGCATGGGCTAACATAGTGCTTGCCGACGACCCGGATAGGAATGCCATCATCGTCACCCACGGATTCTTAGGCCCCGAGGGCAGAAGGGGAGTCAGATTCTGCCCGAACACCCAGTACATCTGGGACAGCCTAATAGCCCCTAACGAGAACGTGTTCCTTGTCCTGTGCGGCCACGAGCACGCCGAAGCCATGAGGTCAGACAAGGCCGACGGAAGGATAGTCCACCAGCTGTTGGCGGACTACCAGGATGAGCCCATGGGAGGGGGCGGCTACCTGAGGATAATGGAGTTCACCCCAGCTAAGCGAAGGGTCGACGTGCTCACATATTCGCCCCACCTGGACAGATACGAAACGGGGCCTTACGGCAACTTCAGCCTGGACATTTAAAACCGTATTCGCCTATTACCAACCATGACCTTGCGCACCGCTGCCGAAATAAAGGCAATGGAGACGAAAATTGCGGTTTTGACAGGCTACGACGCCGAAGACGCCAGGCTTCTTGACTCCCTTGGAATCGACATAATCCTAGTCGGCGACTCCGTCGGCAACGTCAGGCTCGGTTACCCGGACACCACATACGTGACCTTGGACGACATGGTGGACGCCACCGCAGAAGTCGCATCAGCCAGGCCGAACGCCCTGATAGTCGCCGACATGCCAATCCACACATACGACAGGGCTCAGGATGCGCTCGAGCACGCGGGAGTGCTCATCCGCGCCGGAGCGCAGGCCGTGAAGCTCGAAGGCGGGCGGGAGGTCGCCTCAATAGTCGAGGCTGTGATCAGCTCGGGAGTCCCCGTCATGGGCCACATCGGACACACACCCCAGACGGACATGACACACGCCATAGAGGGAAGAGACGAATCCGAGGCCGAAAGACTCATCTCCGATGCAAGAGCATTGGACAAGGCGGGCGTTTTCGCAATCGTGATAGAGCTGACCGACGCTGAAGTCGCAGCAAGGGTCACTGAATCCGTCTCCGTGCCGACGATAGGCATAGGCGCCGGACCCCGCACCGACGGCCAAGTCCTAGTATTAGACGACCTGCTGGGGTGGACGGATTTCAGCAAATTCCCAAACGGCAGGCCGCCGAAGTTCCTCGGCGACTTCTGGGACAGGGAGAGCCCGGAACACTCTGTGAGCCAATACATCAAGAAGGTAAGGGATGGGTCCTATCCATCAGAAAAGGAGAGCTATCACGTCTTCGGGAAACGTTGAATTATCGTCTTGGGTGGACTACGCCGTAGTGGAGGACCACGTGGTCGCCGTATTGGAGTATGCCTTCCAGGTGGAGGCTTATCCTGCGCTCCAGCTTGTCCTCGAAAAGGTCGGTGTTTGGCTTGCCCAATAACATGGGGGCGACCATGTAATAGACTTCGTTGACCAGGCCGCGGTCGAGCATCCGCATGTTCAATCCGTCGTCGCCTTCCAGAAGCAGGGTCCTAAGGCCCGCCCGATGGAGGTCCCAGAGCATGTCCTCCAGGTTGACTGCAAACTCGCCGAACTCCAGGACGACCAAGTCGGGCCTGATGTCCTGTATCCTCTTAATCCTGCCGGCATGGGCTTTCTTGCAGGTGACAAGGAGGACCTTCCTATTGCGATTGCGGAAGACCGACGCTTCAGGGGGAACGTCGGCGTTCTTGTCGACGATGACTATGGCCGGCTCAGGCCCTCTCGGATCCTTGAGGGGGAAGCCCAAATCCTCCTGTATTATCCGCTCCGAACTGGTCAGGATGGCGTCCACATCAGCCCTGAGGCCCTGCACCCGGTCCTCCTCCAGCCGATTAGAGACCAGATCCGGGTTTTCCTGGTCGACTCTGCAATCCAGGCTGGATTTAGTCACCATAATCACATGAGGCTGAGCCATATCAGTACACCTGTAACTGTATTTGCCTAAAGGGTTATAAGGATGGAAAAAGGGGTTTTAGGCCCTGCCAAGGAAGCAGGGCCCAGGATAGGCTAACAGTTGTTATACCGGATGGTGTATGTCAGCTTGGCTTCCCCGTTGGCCGCCACAGGTATCCTCCACCTGATCCTTTGGTTGCTTTCCTTGAAATGGGGATAGTTTTCACTGGTGATGGTCCAGTCCCAGTATGCATTCTCCAATACCGTCACCGTCACAGCAGTGTCCTTGTGGTTCCTAAGCGTGTCCTCCCAGATGACCTCATACTGGCAGCCCAGGTCGTTGACCTTCACCTGCTTTCTTTCCCCGACTATGTCGAACGCATTGCCTACAATGAGCCTTACCGTCTCATCTTTGGGGGTATGATCAATGCTATCCTCGCCGACGAACTGCAGCTTCCCCGCACTGTCTTCCTTGAATACCCTCACCCTGCCCTTTGGCAGAGGCATGCCAAGGCCGCCCGCCTGGCTGTTGTTGAAGTTCAGCTTTACCTGGACCTTCGTGTTAGTGGATCCATAATTGTACCAGCCGCCCTGGCCTTCGAAGACGTACTCCTTCTCCACCGGCGAGTTCTTCGCCTCAAGGAGGCTGATCTGCTTCTGCTGCTTGTCGTTCAACGTCGTCCTCCGCTGGAGATCGTACATGTGATATTCGAATAGCTGCTGTTCCTGGAACTGGTTGGCCGCACTCGACGCATCTTCCATGGCATACATCTCCTTTCCCCCGTACATGCTTGGGGCCTGCACCCTGTTGACGTCGCCCGCCACCAGCTTCAGAGCCGCATCCTTGAATGTCGCGCCTGCGTTGTTCGTTATCGTCACCCACCCGTTGAGGTCCATCCTGTCGTCGTCCTTGTTCGTTACGACTACATAGTCCGCAGACCAGCTCATTCCCCCAGTCATATACGAGAGCTCGGCCTGCTTGGCGCCGGCTACCCTGTTTGTCAAAAGCCACTCGAGGGTCGGCTTGACTATGAGCCCCTCAGGCAGGCTCGGAAGAATCAGGTCGCTCACTGAGACCACCTCGATCGAGCCGTCCGCCCTCTGGAGGATCAAATCACCCCACGACGCCGAAAGGAGCACGCCGTCGACCGGCTCCTTCGCCTGCCCCATTACCTTGAACCCGGATATTGTCTTTCCAATGTATTTCTCAAGGAGCTTCTCCTTGCTGACCAGATCGTACTTGTAGTTCTGCTCCAAGACGGCGAAAGAACCATCTGCAGACTTGAGCTTGACGCTCGTCGGATCCACCTGCGAAGCCACCCCCTCAAAGGAGTAGGACGTGAGCCCGTCCCTGAGGTCGATGGACCTGCCCTCCTTCACCACACCCAAATTGTTGTTGTATACCGTTACTTCCAAGCCGCCTGAATCGTTGGGGCTTGAAGCACCGACTTGGCCCGAAGGGACTGTTTCGCTGCACCCTGAAGTGGCCAGCGCCGCTGTAAGCAAAAGAACCATCACAAGCTTTCCTGAATCCATGAGAGAATATTCGACTTAAACGCTATAAAAGCAGGCACATATCATTCGGCCTAGGCCGAAAAACAACAAATCAGCTCAGAGACCGCAAGACGTCCGTGGAGTTGTGTTTCAGCCGTATCTCCCTCGTCTGGCCGCGCCCCGGAAGAGGAACCGTCTCTATCAGGCCCACATGTTCCAGCTTTGCGATCATCTCATTATATTTCTTCACGCCCGTCCCGGTCCTCTTATTCAGCCTCTCCTGGAGTTCCCCGGACCTCAAACAGTCCTCCTCCGCGATGATGGAAAGGAGCGCCTTCTCCGGCTCGTCCAAGGCCGCCACCGTCCTTTTCAGGTTCAGGTTCTTTGATTCGCGCTCATACGCCGCCTCGACATGCTCCCGGGTGATCTTCTTCGATGCGTCCTTCTCCGCCAACAGGGCGCTGCGCCTGATGAGGTCTATGCCTACCCTCAAATCACCGGCAGCCACAGTCTTCTCGACCACGTAGCCCAGCAAATCGTCAGACAATACACCGTCGTAGAGGCCAAACCTGACCCTAGTCGAAAGGATGTCGCGCGCCTCCTTTAGGCTATAGGGAGGAAAATGGACCTTGACAGGGTTGAAGACGCTCGATGTCTTCGGGTCGATGGATTGCATTATCCTGTCGTCTATGAGTATCCCTATTATGCCAACCTTGTCGTATCCATAGGTCGCGTGCGCCTTGAGAAGATCGAGCAGGATCGCATCTATCGTGTTGTTGAGGAAGAGCTGGTCGATCTCGTCCAAAGCTACGACCAAGGTCCGCCCATCCTTCTGGAGCTTCTTGAATACCTTCTCCTTGACGGCGCTAAGGGGCTTGCCGGTGTCAGGCGGCGCATGGCCTATGACCTCCTCATGGATCCTCGAGAATATGCTGAAGCGGGTGTTATAGTCGTCGCAGTTGACGTAGACCGCGACCATCTTCCCGGACGCCTGCCTGACCTCGTTGAAGACGTATTTCACGGCAGTCGTCTTGCCGGTGCCCGGCGGACCATGCACGAGGGTGTTGACTGTGTTGATCCCGCGAAGCCCGGGCTTCAGCGAAAGCGAAATCTCCCGGATCTGGTCATCGCGATGGATGAAGTCCTCCGGGACGTATGCCGGAGCGAACACCTCCTCGCTTCGAAAGAGCGTCTCGTCGTCCATGAGTATGTCCCGCGGCTTCATCGTAGTACCATATATGCCGCCGGAATAATAAAGAAGGGGGCCGGGATATGGGGGTTGGTTAGAATAGTTTCGGGTTGAATCCGAGCTGGTCGTAGGCGTATGTCCGGTCCCACTCCATATATGCCTTCTGGATCTCTGCCCTGACGTTCCTAAGGGGGGTTCGCATTTTTTCACCTCTTGCGCAGCTTCTGCGCATCGAAACCACATGGGTTTCTCCATACCCCGGGATCCAAGCGGATTGTGAGCCAACCACCCAGGCCCGTCCCAGGCGCATACACTACCTTGCCGGACCTTTAAAAGTAGTTATGGGTAGAGAGCATAGGAAAAGTAATCACAGCCAGAATCGCGGAAATCGCCGTTATACGCCCTACCTAGTGCACGGGCTCTCCTGAACCAATGCTGTGCTATTCCAGTACATGCAGACATTGCAGTTCGTTCCGAAGCAGAGGACCTTGTTGTCCGTGATGACCAGCTTGGTCGCGTTCACGAAAATGGTCATGTTCTGAGCGAAACCGACACCCAACGTATCAGCCTTGTCCACCGTGATGTTGCGGCCCAGACCCATTGCGGAGGCCTGGTTGACGTTCACATCCTTGCCTGCCGCGAAACTGTAGGCCCCGCTGGCTATGTTGCCTGCGCCGCCTGCTGTGGTCGCGTTTTCGCCGCTTGCGGTATTGGTGCTTCCCCCCAGGTTAGATGCATATTTGCCGGCAGCTGTATTTGTTGCCCCGGAACATAACACTGAGGAAGTTCCACCACCTATTGCGCAGACAAACGTTGCCATCCGCGCATTCTGACCAGTAGCATTCGTGTATAAATCCGCAATCCTCACATTCTGACCAGTAGCATTCGTGTAAAGATCCGACGCATTAGCCTGCAACGCAGTAATATTCGTCACATAAGCCACCGGAACACCCGTAATATAACCAGCCGACTCAATAGCCAACATCCGCGCATTCTGACCAGTAGCATTAGTGTAAAGATCCGACGCATTAGCCTGCAACGCAGTAATGTTCGCAATCACCTCCACCGCAGTACCAGGCGCAGACGAAGTACACTGGAATCCTGTCGCAGTGCCGGTACACCACATGCCGTTGGTGAGGGTGCCGAACCTGTCCTCGGTTGTCTTTATGCGGGCATCCTGGTTGGTGGCGTTGGTCCATAGGGCGGTGGCGTTGGCCTGTAGGGCGGTGATGTTGCTGATTACTTCTGGGGCTGTGGAGCCTGTCGCGTCGGCTGCGCAAATCCATCCTCCGCTCTGGTTCTTGAGTATTTGGCCGTCTGAGCATGTGCTTAGCAGGCGGAAGACTGTTCCGGATAGTTCGAGGCCTCCTGATGCGCCTGCTGTGTAGGTTGTGTCGGCGTCGTTTGCGCATGTCCAGCCTCCGGTCTGGTTTTTTAGTATTTGGTTTGGTGTGCAGAGGTTTGTTAGGTGGAATGCGCTGCCTGTGAGGTTTAGGCCGCCTTCTAGTAGGGCTGTGTAGGTTGTTCCTCCGTCGTCTGCGGCGCAGGCCCAGCCGCCGCTTTGGTTTTTCAGGACTTGGCCGTTGGAGCATGTGCGTAGTGCGAGGGTTGTTGGGCCTGTGTCTGTGCCGCCTTGTAGGCCGCTTTCTGCTGCTGTGGTGACTGCTGTTATGTCGCCTGTGGCTGCGTTGTCTAGGGCTGCCTGTACTGTTGTGACGTTGTCTGTTGTGAGGATTTCGCTTGCGTCTTTTGGTCCTCCTCCTGTGATGATGATGCTGTCGCCTGATGGGTTGAGGTCTCCGAATGTTAGGTCTGCGGTGTTGAAGGTGGCGCTGTTTATGTCGACTTCTGCTTTAAGTTGGTACTGCCATCCGGGGGTGAGGTTTAGTTGATTCGCCCGTCCGAGGACGATGCTGAATACTCCCTGGCTGTCGGTGACGTCGTTGTATGTGTATGGGCCCCATTCGGCCTGTGTTAGTTGGCTTTGGTTTGTTATGGTCAGCCTGACCGATGCGGGGTAGTATGCGTCTCCGTTTGACGAGTTGGATAGCTTTCCTTGGAAGCTTATGTAGGTTGGGATTTTGAGGGAAAGGACACACTGTGAGAGGAGTAGGAGGGTTAGATATGTTAAAATGATCCCCCTCTTGGTCACATCGACCCCCCAGTGACAAATAGGCTATTGGCTGACATGAAGAAACTATTAGAATTATGGCAGGCAAACAATAAAAAAGGCTGTAAGTTGCGTCTATGAGACTCTTTTCATCAGTTTGAAGGCTGCTGCAAACGCTCCGTCTTCTGCATTTTGGGGCGTTGATCCGAAGCCGACGACTACTGCGTCTTTGGGCATTATTTTTAGGGTTTTTAGCCGGTTTAGGGTTTCTGGATATTTTTCCAAATCGATGCCGGGGAGCTTGAATGATCCGTCGAATGTGAATATTAGCGCTCCGTCCGCTCCTGCCTTGAGGGCTGCGTCCCGTATGGATACTGGACTGATGGTGGATGATGATCCCCCGGAGACGACGATCAGCGATTGCGATCCAGCGACCAGGCCGCCGAGGTCGAATTGTACGGGTTTTGCGAGGTTTCTGATGTTGTCGGCCACTGTCTGCCGCCCTTTAGGGGTCAGGTTGTGTCCCTGTTTTGTCGATGCTATGAGCCCTTCTTGTGCGAGTCTCTTGATTATCGTCCGTACGCTTCCTTCGCCGAGGCCTAGTGCCTTCACTAGCTTCTTCCTGCCGGTTGTGTCTGTGTCGAGGATGTAGAGGGTCCGATGTAGGTGGATTTCGCTGAAGCTGGGTTCGGCTCCGACCATAGTAGAACGATGTGGTTTTCAACTTATAAAGGATTGTGACGTATATTATTCCTCATATTTTGAGGTTTAAACATGGCATCAATACGCCCTGCAAAATGCTACAGGTGGGACAGTCCGGCCTATACGAGGGTCGCAAGGAGCCCTTCTGACTCCTATATTACGGGTATTCCGCAGAGCAAGATCGTCCACTTTGACATGGGCAATCCGGCCGGAGAATACGACTCCAAGGCCGAGATAGTCTATGACGAGCAGATCATGGTAAGGCACAACGCCCTTGAGGCTGCTAGGATCATCGTCCAGAAGAAGCTCGAGAGGGACATCGGCCTCGCGAACTACTATTTCAAGGTCAATGTTTATCCGCACCATGTCCTGAGGCAGAACGTGACCGCCTCCGGCGCGGGTGCGGACCGTGTCTCGATGGGTATGAGGAAGGCCTTCGGGGCTCCGATCGGCAGGGCTGCTAGGGTCATTGATGGGCAGACGATTTTCACCGTCAAGTTCGAGTCCAATGATCAGAGGGTTAAGCAGATAAAGAATGCGCTCAGGCTGGCTGTGAACAAGCTGCCGGGGAACAAGAGCGTCAGGTTCTCGCCGCTGAAGAAGTGATAAGATGGCTGACTGGAACGTCGTTGCGAATCTTAGGATAATGCCCGATGACATCAGCGTCGATTTGACAAAGGTCGCCGAAAAGGTCAAGATGCTGGCGGGAGACAAGTGCGCGATACATAGCATGACTATAAAGCCCATCGCATTCGGCCTCAAGGCCTTGGAAGTCAACATCCTGTTGAACGACAAGAAGGGCGGCATGGAAGAGATCGAAGAGGCCATACGTAAGATAGAGGGCGTTGGCGAAGTCGAAACAACCGGGCTGAATAGGTTGTGATTATTTTTTCTTTATTCTTTCGTTCCACAGGTACCATGTTCCTGCCGCGATTATTGCAAAGGCTGCGGCCAGGTATGCTGCGATGTCGTAGTCTATTTTGCCGAGGATTGGCAGGTCCATTCGCGGTCTTGGCGTGCATGCGGTCCCGTCGGTCTGCAGGAGGATTTCGCATTTTATCCTCTCTTCGATGTCGCGGCCTATGAGGTATTCGTTGTTGTATCCGAGAATGAAGGTGTCTCCGATGAAGGTGCCTGGGACGAAGGATGGGGTTGCATTGTATCGTCGCCCGTATTCCTCGTAGAGTGCGCGGTTTGGCTCGTCGCCGATCTCGTATTCGTTGACGACGAGGCTAGGGTATCTGTCTTTGAGTCCCGTTAGGAATTCTTTCTCCTCTTCGCAGTGGGCGCATCCTTCGCGCCAGAAGAGCGTCAGGGTGACGGTCCCGTTCTGCTGTTGGGATGACGCAAATACGGGGGTTGAGGCGGCTATGAGAAGGAGCGCTATAGACGAAGCGGCCAAGGGTCTCATCTTGTGGTTTTAACGGCTGCCGGCCTTGTTTTCGCGTAGATCGCCGCCGTGGCTGCGATGGACAGTACGAGGATGCCGGCTGCGGCTGCGACGTTGTTCAGGAGGTTTGGATTGAACACTAGGATCAAGCCTAAAAGGGCCATCATTATCCCTGAGAGAAGTTTTAGGGCTTTTCCTTCTTCCTCTTTCAGTTTCCTCGATCCCAGGGTCCATGTGAACATGAGGACGATGGCAAGAAGCGGCAGGACGTAGACGATGTTGTAGAAGGCTAGGTACAGGTAGTATTCTCCCGATGTGAGGTTGTTGAGGGTCAGGACGCGGGTGTATACGAGGGGGAATCCTGCGGTGCACAGGAGTTCATACGAGTTCGCGGCTATGGCGAGGACCGCTGTGCCAGCGAGCATCGAGGCGTAGTCCGTCGCCCTGACCAGGTTTCGCATCCGCTCGAACAGCTTGGGTTTTGCCGAGTCCGGTATCGTGAGCGACGGCCCCTCCTTGAAGAAGAAGAATTCCTTCACATTGAGTCCGCCTATGACGAGGGCTATGACGCCCGCCAGGGTGGTTATGAGCGCGACCTGCCCGAGTACGAGGAACATGTTCAGCCAGGCTGCCATGAAGAGGAAGTATATGAATCCCGAAAAGAAGACGAAGGTGACGCCTATGATGAGCATCCTCGTCCTCGACTGGGCGTGGACCATGAGGCTCAGGAGGAACAGGAGTATGAAGAATGCGCATGGGTTGATGCTGTCGAGCGCTCCGATCACTATCGTGAACACCGGAAGGGACACGCTTGCCGGGTCGAGTTCCCCTAGGAACGGTATTTCGATGAGATTTTCATCTGGGAGGCAGGTGGTGACGTTTTTCTGTTTGTCGAGTTCGCGGATTATCTGGTTCTCTATCTGTCTGCCGATGCTGTCCGAGAAGCCGCCTATGAATTTGTCGCCTATGAAGGTGGCGGGGACGTATTGGGGGGACGCATTGTATCTTCTTGCGAACTCCTGGAAGATCTGCCGGTTGGATGATATCTCATACTGGTAGACCGCCAGTTCCGGGTATTTCGGCTTGATCTGTTGGAGGAATTCCTGCTCAGCCTCGCAGTGGGGGCAGCCTTCTTTCCAGAAGAGGTAGAGTTTCACGGTCTGGTTGGCTGCCGATGGCTCAACCTGGGCTGAAACGGCGCCTGGAAGGGCAAGCAGTAGCAGTATTGCCAGGGGTATGATGCTCCTCATTTTGGGTATCATATATCGGAGGGGCTTATAAATATCACCAGTCTCCTAGGCTGGTCTGCCTGTGCCGGTTCATTGTGTTCCAGCTTCGGCGGATGCAGTCCGGGGATTCTCCAGATGCTATTATCTTCCTGACGAATTCCTGCGTCCGCGGGTCGCTTGGGTATCCGGACCCGAATTCACCGTATTCTCCCTTAAGGTCTTCGATTGCGCGGTCCCTTGCGACCTTGGCGAGGACCGATGCGGCGGAGACTTCGACGTAGTTGTCGTCGGCCTTGTGCTCGCATACGAGTTCGTCTATATGATAGCCGGGGCAGGCCGCCTCGAGGGACTCCCTTATCTTCCGGTCGTAGTTGGCTTCGACTGCGTCGGCTGCGTCGATGATTATCTTTGAGGGCCTGTTTTCGAGGGAGATTATCATTTGGGCGGTCTTCTGGGCCTCGATCACGTTCAGTGAACGGCTTTTTCTGAGACGGTCTATGTCAGCGGGCGAGATGGGCAGGACCCGCCATTCTACTGCGATGGATTTGATCAGGGGCTCCAGGTGCTCCCTTCTGGATGGCGTGAGCTTCTTGCTGTCTCTGACTTTAAGTTCCCTGAGTTTCTTGGCGCCGTTGCCGTCGACGAGGACGCAGCCGAGGACTAGGGGGCCGACGACCGGTCCGCGGCCGGCTTCGTCGACTCCGCAGACTAGTATATCCATTTCACGGGCCTTTGCGCATCTTTCTCCTGACGCTCGGGGGCAGGATCACCTTCCGGCTGGAGTGCATGGTCGGCCTCTTCATTGCAGTGTATAGGTATATGAGCAGGAGGATGGACAGTGCGGCTACGGTCATCATGACAGCTAACATGACGATGTTGTTGACGCTTGTCTTCGGCTCCTGCTTGGCCTGTGTCTGGTTGATCGAAGACACTAGGTCTCCGAAGAGGGAGTCTATCTGCTCTATGGACTTGTTCGCTTCCGGGCTGACGGTCTTCTGAGTCGTGGTTGGGGGTTCATTCGTGGTCATTGTTGCTGAGGTTGTCGTCGTCGGGACCGTGGTGGTCGGGATCGTGGGCGAGGTTGTCGTCTGCGTAGTAGTTGATGATGGAGAGGTAGTGGTCGGCGTTGTCGTCGTGGGCGCGATTGTGGGGGTAGTAGTCTGCGTCGTTATCGTCGTCAGCACAGTAGCCGTCGGCTGTGTGAGGGTTGTCGTAGTCGATGTCGTTGATGTGCTCGTCGCAGTGGTTGTGGTCGCAGGCATCAGCTGCGGGTTTCTCACATACTGAGCGGCCACTGTGAGGTTGGAGAGGACCGCGGAATAGTCGGCCTCCGTCATTACGAAGGTCACGTGCTGCGTCGTGAGCCTGGAGACCCCCGCCAACGGCTTCATGTATGCGAAGGTGCACTGTTCGCTCACTGTCCAGTTGCCCGGGCCGGATGCGAGGGCCTTGTCGACAAGGTCGTCGAACGGGCCGTTTAAGCAGCCTTCGAGGTATTTGACCCTGTGCAGCGGGAAGAACGAGGAGGTGTAGTAGAATGCGCCGGTGCAGAAGAGCCGGACCTGCCTGCAGACGTCGTCGGACTTTCCTGAGGCGTCGAACCAGAATATTGCCTGTTCGCGGGCGGGGTTGCCCTGGCCGGAGCAGATCCATTTGTTGCCTTCCCGCACCCATTTGAGGGGGCAGTTTTCGTAGTTGTAGTGGTTCTCGACATCGTTGAATAGCGTCAAGGGCGCATTCGCGGGATGTATCTCAACGCCGGAGGCGTATGCGTCCTGGCACTGCTGCCGCATCGAATCGTTCAGGATGAGCCCGAGTTCCTGGCAGTACTGTGCCGGATTGTCCAGGCAGCCGAGGGCAGACTGGCCCCAGACGTCCTGCACGGCGGCCTGGCAGAACAACTTGTTGGCTGCGGGGCCCCAGGCACATGCGGCCGGGGATAAGGCTAAAAGTGAGACTAAAGCCAGCAGAATCCGCCTCATGATAATGTATTATTGTTGGATAATAATAAACCAAAACCTAGGGGATTATCTTGTTTAGGCTGTATTCGACTATCCCCGACGCCCCCTTCCTCTTCAGCACGGGGATGAGGCCGCGGACCAGTTTCTCGTCCAGGATCGTCTCCACCGCCACCCAGTCCGGGTCGGACAGGGACGATACGGTCGGCTTGTTCAGCGCGGGCAGTATCGACAGGAGGCCTTCGAGTTCGTTGCATGGGACGTTCATCTTCAGCCCCACCTTTTCCTCCGCCATGAGGGCGCCTTTGAGGAGCATGACGACCTCCTCGATCTTCTCCCTCTTCTGCCTGTCCGCCCATGCCTCCCTGTTGGCGATGACCTTTGTGTTGGAGGACATGATGGTGTCGATGATCTTGAGCTTGTTGGCCCTCAGGCTGCTTCCGGTTTCGGTGACTTCGACTATCGCATCCGCCAGAAGCGGCGGCTTCGCCTCCGTGGCGCCCCAGCTGAATTCGACGTCGGCCTTTACTCCGTTGTCTTTGAGGTATTTCTTGGTTATGTTGACGACTTCTGTGGCGATGCGCTTGCCTTCGAGGTCCTTGACTGACCTTATCTTGCCGTCTTCCGGAACGGCCAGCACCCATTTGACAGGCCGCATCGAAGCCTTCGAGTAGATTAGGTCTGCGACGTCGACGACCTTTGCGTTGTTCTCTACGACCCAGTCCCAGCCTGTGAGACCGCAGTCCAGTACGCCCTGTTCGACGTATCTGGCTATCTCCTGGGCCCGCATCATCATAGGCTCGATCTCTTCGTCGTTGATGGTCGGGAAGTAGCTGCGGCTCGTCTTAGATATCTTGAAACCCGCCTTCTCGAACAACTTGAACGTCGACTCCTCCAGACTCCCCTTCGGGAGCCCCAACTTGATCTTTCGCTGTGCCATTTTATAGGATAAGATATGGGATTGGGAATAATAAATCCGCTAAGGGGGGATATAAGCGCCGGGGGTAAATATTAGTTATGGACGTCGGGATCCAGGCGCTCCTGGAGGCCGCCAGGGCCAGGCTGTGGTCCGCTGATTTCATCATAGATGCCTCGGATCTCAGGGTCGTGTGGGCCGGGGATAGGGTTAGGGAGGAGCTCGGTTACGCATCCGAAGACCTGGTCGGCGTCAACCTGAGCGAGTTCGTGGTCCTCGACGGGCCGCAGGTCAAGGGCATCCTCTTCAGCCTGCTTTCAAGGGAGCAGACGTTGGTGGTGACGGCGATGAAGAAGGACGGCAGGCCCGTCAAGCTCAGGGTGAGGGTGGAAAGCCTGGAACATGATCGGAAGCGGTACGTCCTCGTCAAGGTCATCTAGGCAGCTTCAGGGGTATGTCCTTCTTCAGGGTCGAGGTCTGGTTGTATCTGTCGGTGCATGTGACGGTGACGGGGATCCTGTCGACTGTGCATTCCCTGGAGTCGACTGTGAACCGGTTCTCGGACCAGTGGGGGTAGTCCCATTGGTATGTGCTGTTGTCCGAGACGTTCTTGTAGAAGTAGGGGAGTCGTATCGTGATATTGTAAGGCTCGTTCGCGTATCTGTCGATTTCGGCCTGCGAGTAGTTGAGGGTTATCGGGGTCTCGTTCTCATCATATGTGACGTAGGTCCCGTTTCTGAAGTCGGCGCCGCTGTAGTAGTCGAGATAATCGTATGTGGTCTCGTTCACGTGCCCCCAGGTCCAGTAGCCTCCGGTGAGGTTGTAGGTCTTGCCAACGGGGAGGATGTCCAGCTGCCCCCTCATGCCGCCGACGGAGTATCTGCAGGTTATGTTATGGCTGCATAGGTTCTCCACCCTGAGAGTGACGTTCGCCCGATCGAAGCAGCCTGCGAAGCTGACGTTGCCGGGGTGGACGGAGAACGTGAACGCCAGGGGCGGGGCGATGCTCATCAGGGTGAAGTTGTGTTCCGCATAGTATAGCATGTTGAATTCTCCCGAATTATCCGTGGACTCGTTCCCGCAGCGTATCCTCTGCAGGAAGGTGCGGGAGCCGATTTGGTTTGAGGAGACGTTGATGAGGAGCTCGATGGTGTGGTTGAGGGACCTGTTCAGTGCGAGCTCCCCCATGCCCTCCCATCCGTCGCCGTAGTATTGGCAGTTCATGGTCTCGTTGAGGTATGTCTTCACGGACAGGACCAGTTTGACGCTCTTTCCGACGATGGAGGTTCCGCGGTCCGCGCTGAGCCAGCTGTAGAACATCGGCGTCCTCACGCCCTCGAAGACGCCAAGCTGAGACTGCGAGACGCATCCGATGAACGGCAGGCATGATCCTTCGCCGCATCCCCTCGTCGAAGGCGTCCCGGAGCGCTGGATGCATCTGCCCCGGGCACATAGCGGAGAGTACATGACTCTGGCAGAGGTCTTCTTCGTGGAACACACATAAGGGCCCCAGTATGCGCTGCCGCAGTCGGCGTTGTGCAGGCACTCTGCGATGAGCCCGCCTTCAGCGGGGGCGACCCTCAGACTTGCCTCATCCCTTATTGTCTCCCTCGACGACCATAAGGCGTCGGCAGTCTCGTTGAAGCCCCAGCCTGCGATGAAATATACAGTCTGGCCTGCGACCCACACGTCCGTCTTCTTGAACACAGAGCCTGTAAGGACCGACCTGAGGACCTGGTTCTTGTCCTCGTCGGTGAAAACGCTCCCTGAAAGAGGCCCCACATCCGGCGCGTTCTGCCCGCCTGCGACGACGATGAAAGGCCGGTTCTTCATGCCGGAGAACCCTGCGGCGTCGGAGAGCGTGGCTGTGACGTTTTGGGAGCTGAGATATTCGGCTAGCCTGACTGCTGCCGGCCGGTCCATTTCATTCGAGAGGATGACTGCGGAGGGTGAGGTGCCCGTCTCCGCCGACACTAGGGATTTCACCCGTTCCCTGTATTCCAGAAGCCATCCCGCGAAGTCGTCGGATAAGACGCAGACACCGCATGTGCAGGATTTCCACGTCAGCCCGCCAAAACGCAGGTATTCGTCGATCTCGCCCTCCTGTTCAAGCATGCAGCTTACGTTGGCGGCCGCGACCGTGTTCCATATCTCCTTCGAGTCGAGGAAGTAATGTAGGCCGACTCCGAGGTCATACCAGCGCTCGCATGAGGTGTCGTTTTCCGCCTCTTCGAGCCATATCGCAGTCTTGTCCAGTGCTGGGCACTCCATCAGCGCCGGCGCATCCCATAAGCCGGCAGGATATTGTGTGAGGTCGTATATGGGCTTGTAGCAGTGGTGTGTCGGTTCGTCCCTGAACCTCTGGTCCGGGGCTGCGGCGCCCTCCTTAGCGCTCTGTTCGCACCCGCAGCCGTATTCGCCGCAGAGCCTGACCGCAGCAGCGGAATACGTCCAGTTCCCCCAAGCCGAAACCTCGGAAGAAAGCGCGAAAACGACCAGTATGAAGATAAGTATACGCTGCATCATCCCCCAGGGTACTATTACCTGAGGCTCAATAAAAGGGGTTGCGAAGGCCATACCACCATTTCCTGATGCCTTCGGAGGCAAACCATGCGCTCATAAGCGCTAACCCCACAAGGAGGAGGGAGTATATCTGATTCCCTGTCGTGAACATGTGGTATGCCCCGTATCCTAAGGCTAAGGCAGCTAGCAAAGGCAATATGAGCCTTAGGTTCAACTGAGCCATGCCATCCGCATCTTCCGCTTTTTCTTCTTCTCCTTCTGGCTGAGATCCTCGCCTTCTTCGTCCTTTTTCTGGTCTCTCATTTCAAACACGCAAGGCAACCCTATTGTCTGCCCTGCGTTCGCACCTCCTTTTGTTTTTTTGGATATCGTGTTTGAAATTCATAATCCCGCAGGGGATTATGCTTATTTCACCGCCTCCAAAACCTTCTGCCGATACTCGTTCGAGGCCTGTTCCGTGTCGGCCGCCTCGTTGCCCGCTATTATGACCACTTTCTGGTTTTGAGCCCATATCCCCGACGTCTCGAACACGTACATCGCGGAAGGTGCAAGCAGCGCCTCCTCCTGCTCCTGCGACAATACGGATGCCGCAGCCTGGCCTACGCCTTCCGGCGAGTTTTGTCCCCCGACTATGACTATGCGGGTATTGTACTTCAGCCGCTCGAAATCCGTCGAGTCCGAAGGTACGGCTTTGACGCCGTTCGCTTTGAGATAATCCACGAGAATATATGCCGCTTTCGAATCTATGCTATTGGCAAGGACGATGACTCCCTTCTTCGGCGTGTATGGCACGTCCTTGAGCTCGAATCCTCGGGCGGTTATGTTGGCTATCGCCCTGTTCAGGGTTGAGGAGGATTCCCCGATCCTCTGCTTGTAGAACAGGTTGCCGAGCCCGCGCTCCCCGTTGTTGAAGTTGCACAGGACGTTCGCGCTCCAATCCGCAGTCCCTGCGGCAATGGAGCGGTCGACGCTGTCTTCTATGTCCTTGACGCAGCTTTGGCCGTACTTCAGCGAATTCAGCGAACTCTCTGAGTCGGCGTAGTATGATGCGCCGATGCAGAAGGAATATATCCTGGAGCACAGGCCGGATGCGGTCTTCGCCTCGTCGAACCATTTGAGCGCGACATCGTACGCCGGCCGGCTGCCGTCGCCGCAAATCCAGGCCTTTGCGGTACCGGACAGCGGGCAGTGGCTGAAGTCGTAGTGGTTTTCCGCGTCCTTGAAAACGCCAGATGATGCGGTCGAAGGATCTATGTCCTTTCCGTCAGCCATCGCGGCCCTGCAACTGGCTTCTGCCTCCTGCCCCAGGACGTTATAGGTGCTTGCGCATAACTCGTCGAGGGTGTCTTTGTCGACGCCATTCAGGCACTCCGTTATGGCCCCCTCCCCCCAGACGAACCTGACGCTTTCGGTGCAGACGTGGCGGCTCGTTACCGGCCCCCACGCGGATACCGCCTGTGAGAGGACGATGGCGATCGCAAATAGTAAGCCGAACCTCATCGGTAACTGAATACGCATAGATACGTTAAATAGACTTTAGCCCATCCACTGGTTGAGGGTCTGTTTGCTGCGTTTTATCTCCAGTTTGTGGACGTTGAACTTCCTGTACTCGAGCCCCTCCTTCTTCAGGAGGGCGAGCGGGTTCGTCGCGACCGCGGGGGCCATCAAGATGCCCCGAACATCCTGCCTCAGGCGTTCGGCGAGCCAGTCGCGGTATCTCTTCAACTGAAGGACGGCGGGAAGGCCTGCCCTGACGGACTTCAACTCCACCACGACGTAGGTCTCGCCGATCTTGCCATATAGGTCGAAGAATCCGAGAGGCGTATGGTATTCGACGCTTTTCAGCCTGAACGCCGGGTCGACCTCCTCCGGGTGCTTGGCGAGGTAGTCGCGCATGTCGTGTTCGGTGTGGGTAAGTTCCAGCTTCTCAAGGTCTGACAGGTCCATGTACGACTCGTAGCCGAGGATCTTCTCGACCCTGATCTTCAATTCCTCGAACGGCTTGACCGTCCTCTGCCCGAAAATTATCACTTTCCCGGCCTCTATGCCTGCGGAAGCGTCGCACGGCGCACTCATCCAGTTGACGGGCTTGAACCCCGTCGGCGAATGGACGATAATGGTGGAATCCGGCTTAAAGATAAGTATACGGTCGCCGAGGCCGATGACGGAACGGCTTCTGCCCCAGTATTCTATGCTGCAGGAACTTATCAATACGACGGCTTTGGAATCGCCCAAATCCGCCGAAAACCGGCTTAAAAATGCATCGGAGTCCATCAGAGTAGAATGTGAAAAGAAGATAAAAAAAAGAAAAAGAATAAAGGTTAGGGTTTTTAGACGTCCCTAGCCTTGAGTGTGCTGCGGTTGTTCTCCTTGCAGCGGGATTTGGCGTCGTCAATCAACTTGGCGACCCTGCCGTTCAAGGCATCGTAAAAGTCTGCTCCAACACTCATGTCTCCAACATATTCTTTTACCTTCGACTTAACAATCAAATCTGCCATTTCTTTCACCTTTTTTGTATGTATCTCATAAAAGAGATGTTTAACTTATTAGCAGAAGCCTTTAAAAACGTGTTATAGGGGCGTTATTATATATATGCGTTCGACTAACACCAGTGCTACTTCAGCCCGACCGGTCCCTTATCCTCTCCGTCCATGGGCTTGATCAGGTAGCATGACGTACCGACACATGTCGAAAACCCCTGATCCAGCGTATAGCATGAGTCGCCGACTTGGCACACGTATTCCTGGGACAGCCTCGTCCTATTGCTGCCGAAATGCCCCCCGTCAAGGTAGGCATAAGGCTCCCGGTCGTCGTCGTCTACGCAACGCCCCCGGACACATACGTTTGTGGGACCGCAATAGTCGCTCCTTCTGGTGGTCCTGTCATGTCTGCAGTATGAGTCTATCGTGCCTGGGTCCACGCAGGCGTATGCGACATAGTCCTGATATACGGAGCCGTCGCCGCCGCAGTAGGGCGGATTCCAGCGGGGTATCCCACAGCTTGAATTTGATACGCATTCGATGACGCAAGACTTGCATGAGCCTCCGCAGTCGACGCCCGTTTCGCCGACGTCTTTGATGCCATTCGAACACTGGCAGATGAGGTCATCATAATCGCAGTTCGCGTATACTGGCTTTTGCACAAGCAATGGCAGCAGTGGTTGGCATATCCGTTTGCCGGGTTCGCAGACCTCGTCAGGCCTGCACAGATCATATGCGTCCCGTTTAGTTTCATTTACGCATGTGGCGTTGCGGGACCCTACACCGACGCATCGGTATATGTGGTAATCTCGGACTACGAAGTTCTTTTCGCATATGTAATCCCCGTAGCCTGTGATTCCGCAGTCAAGGTCTATGACGCACTCCAGCGCACCCTCCGGCTGATCGGACCCATTGCTGTCTGCAACAACCATAGAGGGTTGATCCACACCTATTGGGGAACCGATGCTGCCGCTGACCAAAAAGACCGCAAAAGATAGTATCAGCCCACCGACAAGATACTTCCACACATAGTATACAATGTTCAATATGTATAAATACCTAAAAAATGCCTGAATTAGCCCCCCTAAATGGTTTATCACTTATTTCATCGGTATTGTCCCAGAGCGGATGCGGCAGATACCGTCGCCACTCGGGGTTTATGTGGTATACTCCCCCCTGTCCCTCCAAGGGAAGCGTCTGGCCGGGTTTTATAAGCTCTCCCTGGCCGTCTTCTGATATACAGACATCGACCATCACCGTATTTGCCTCATCTCCGAGTGGGGAAACGAGCAAGCCGACAACGGAACCGGCCCGGAGCTCTCCTGCCAGAACCGCATCCTCAGTCATATCCACCGGAATTCCCCTAAGATACTTCAACGCCGCAACAATCACTTCAAACATGGTTAACAACTCAAAAAAGTCTTTAATTATTACTGTTAGGATATAAAAACCAGAGGGACAGAATACTGGAAAATGACCGAAAAGAAGTGGTCTATTTAACCGATAAAGACAAATTAGAGAATAATGCCCGAAGACGACAAAACAAGGCTCGAAAAAACACTCCAAGAGATGGAGTTGATGGTTAAAGCCATCTTAGACAACTCCTCGGACTACATCCTCACGGTCGGCAAAGACCAGGTGATAATATTCACCAACAGGATGCTGCCCGGCATGAGCCAGAAACATGCCTTCGGCATGAACGCCGCCGAATACTTCCCGCCCCAACACAAACAGAAGATGACCGAAGCACTGAAGACCGTGTTCCAGAATGGCGAGCCACAGGCGTTGGAATTCAACATAACCTCTGCAGACGGCTCGATCCAGTGGTACAAGACAAGGATAGCGGCCGCCAAGGATGGGAACGAAACGGCAGCCGCGATCGTGATCATAACAGACGCCACATTGGCGAAAAATGCGGAACATGAGAAAGGCCAGGCCGTAGCGCAAAAGCAAACCCCCGCCGACACACAGGAGACCGCCAAGCTTAAGGCCCAGATCCAAACCCTTGAAGCAGACAATAAAAGAAACCTCGCACAAACCCAGAATCAGGCCGCCCAACTGCAACAGCTGCAGAAGGCCCAGGAGGAGAACCAAACACTCAAGGCACAGGCCCAAAACATACCGGCACTACAGCAACAAACCACAAAACTACAACAAGAAAACCAACAGATAAAAGACCAGACCCAAAAACTCCAACAAGAGAACCAAACACTCAAGACACAGGCCCAAAACATACCGGCACTACAGCAACAAACCACAAAACTACAACAAGAAAACCAACAGATGCGGGGGGAGATACAATCGCTCAAAGCCAGCAATGAGGCATTGAAGAACAACCCACAGATCAATGAGCTTGGGAGGGAGAACGAGAGGCTGCAACAGCTCGTCAAGAAGCATGAGATAGACCTTCAGCTTCTTACCACCCAGAACAGGAGGGTAAAGGAGCTGGAAGACGAGAACAGAGGGCTAAGGGAGGCCAATGGCGACCTTAAAACAGAGAACCAGACACTTAGGGGGCAAAACCAGGACATTGAGGAGCAGGCAAAAAACCGAACCCAACAGATCAAGAGCCTTGAAGCCGAGCGTGAACAACATCGCCAGGAGATGACTAAGCTCACGGCGCAGAACCAGAAAATGCAGGAAATCGCCAAAGAGAACGAGCAATTGAGGAAAACAGCCTCCGAGAACCAGACCCTGAGGGAACAGACGCAGAGGATGGAGGCGGAAACCAAAGAATTGGCGGAAAAACTGGAAAAAGCCCAGGACCAAGAGTGGAGGCTACTCAACTTCGTCGAAAAGGAGAAGGACAAGGAAAAGGAGCTCGGTATGGAAATCACGAAAGAGGAGGAGGAGCTAAAGGCGGACTACAAAATCCTCTACGAACTCAACAAACTCGTACAAGACAGGCTCAAACTCCTAGACAAAGAGCTGAAAAGAGACAAGATGAACACTGTAATAATAAAGGGAGGCAACCAGCAAGGAACAGCCAAACCCCCCCAATGATTCCAATTATTCCTCGCCGCCCGAACCCAACAACTACTAAAGCGACCGTTCCACCACAATAAACCCATGATAAACGATTTCCCCCTAACCGCGGCCGCGGTAGGCCTTGCTGAACTCGGCGACAAGACGCAGATAGCGATCCTGCTGATGTCCTCCAAGACGAAGCAACGCCTGAGGATGCTCCTTGGCGTCATGCTCGCCTTCGCAGTCGTGGACGGACTTGCGGTACTGGCAGGCTCCTTCCTGTCCATGCACCTGCCGATGCAACTCATCCGCACCGCATCGGCGGCCGTGTTCATCCTCTTCGGCCTCCTCATGCTGCGGGAAGGAAAAGACAAGGACGAAGGAACGAATGAGATGAAGAACCCCCTCGTCTCAGGATTCACCATAATCTTCCTGATGGAACTCGGAGACAAGACGCAGATCGCCGCAGGCCTGCTTGCGACCAAGTACGACCCGTTGATGGTCTTTGCAGGCGCACTGACAGCCTTGATGGCGCTGTCGGCGACGGCCGCATACTTCGGCAAGATGATATCCGAAAGGATCAACAGGAGACCATGACAAGGGCCGCTGCTGCGGTTTTCCTTGCTATTGGGATTTCATTTCTCCTATGAGAGCCCCCGAATCAACCTCAACCCACCATGGCAGAATTCGACTACAGATTTAGCCCCGCCAGGAATATACGAACCAGGTTTGATTCCTACCCATTCATAGGGTTACGGTATATAAAAAAGACGATGATGGGGGCTATCCCCCCCCAAAAAATGAGTATTTATATGTATCTTACTATGATACATATGTGACTAGGGTTCTTGAGAGGGTTAAGCCGCTCGTCTACGGCGAAGACGAAATATACACGAAGATAACCCTATGCCGGGGAGAAGTCATAGACTTCGCAGTAATCTATTACACCCTGACAGAGGGGGAACCCCACCAGGTTGTAAGATACGACTGCGCCCATGGACACGCACACAAAGACACATTATGCACGAACCCGCCGAAGAAGGAGGATATGCCGAGGTTGCCCTACAAGGAATTGTTTAACCGGGCATTGGACGACATAGAAAAGAATTGGCGGCGATACAAGCAACAACACAAGAGAATCAAAAAAGAGGGGAAACCATGACAACAAAAATAGAGGTTAGGGTCGGCTCAGTGGAAGACCTGCGCCAGGATGTGAACCGGATATTCGACAATCCCAAGCTGGCGGACAACGAACCAGACCAGGTAATCTACCTTTCGCCCAAGGACGTGCCCAAGTTCCTGAGCGAGGAGAGGATACGCCTCATACACGAGATGCGCAAAGGAGACTACACCATAAACCAACTGGCCACAAAACTGAAGAGGAAAAGGGAGAACGTCAGCCGAGACATAAACCTGCTGAAACACCTAAAATTAGTAGACGTTAAGAAAAACGGCCGAGAGATGCATCCGGTCACAAAACCGAATATCACCATCACGATATGAACGGTTAAGCCGTCGGATTTACAGACTCGCAGAATACTGGAGCAGTCATGCCGCAAAGGGATATATTAGCCCCGCCAGGAATATACATCTAAGGTCCGATTCCTTACACAATAGTATGGATAAGTTATATTTAAGTATAATATACATATAACTATTTGGTGTTTTTATGACTGTTGAGGTATTTGTCCGCAAATGGGGTAACTCCTACGGGGTTGTATTCCCAAGGGATTATGTTAAGCAGAAGGGTATTGAAGTGAACGAGAAGATTCTTGTCGATGTTGTTCGAGAAGCTAATTTAGGGGGGGTCTTTGGAACCTTAAAATCTAGTATCAGTGGTCAGGACTTTAAGGATGAGGTTAGAAAAGGGTGGAAATAAAAGAGTATTTCTTTGACACATATGCATTGTACGAGATTGCCAAAGGAAACAAGGATTATGATAGATTCAAATCAGGCATAGCTGTCATCACCACCCATCTAAACCTAATGGAACTATATTATGGACTACTCCTACGACATGACGAAAAAACAGCAGAGAGATACTACGATGTCTTCAAAGGCTATGTTGTTGAAATAACAGATGACATCATAAAACAGGCAATGAAGCTGAAAAAACAACACAAAGAAAAAAACTTATCTTATGTCGACTGCATAGGCTATACAATCTCACTGCAGCGAAACATAAAATTCCTCACAGGCGACAAAGAATTCAAAAACCTACCAAACGTAGAATATGTAAAATAAAGTAGCCCTACCAAGATTCATGAAGTCTCCAGTCCCCAGTTTACTGTCCTCAGCAAATGAACCCAGAAAAGAAGGCAGCCCCGCCAGGATTCTATGAAAAAACTCTTCGAGTTTTTTACATCCTGACGGCTCGTGAGACGACTCCGCTTCGAAGTGATATGATTAGCCCCGCCAGGATTCTTGAAAAAGTCCTGCGGACTTTTTACATCCTGGCGGCTCGTGAGACGACTCCGCTACGACGTGATACTATTAGCCCCGCCAGAACTCGAACAGACGTGGTTCGATTCCTCGCACCTTCCGATAGTAAGGTACGAGATATTCTTTAGCACGTGCTAATAAAAATCTATTTTCGAGAGAAATTAGTTGGCACGTGTTAAATAAATGCGATATCTTTATTATTTCTTATGGGTTTTGTGCCTGGAGTAGTGCGGTTGTTATCTCTTCATCGGATAAGCCTATTTCCCTTAGTTTCCCTGTGATTTCATCATTTGACTTGCCCTCAGAAAGTGCTTTGGACACGTAGGCTACCATTTTGGGATTTACGACTTTCACCGGGGAGACACTCTCCTGTGATTGCTGGTTCACTAATTGTTGACTTGAAGATGTTTGTGGCATGGGCTTTTGTGCTTCGTCTTCTATTTTGTTCTGTGGGGGTTTCCTCATTCTCAGGAGTTTGGATGCTATCACTAAAGTCACTAGGCCGATTATGGCGCCTATTACCACGGCCACAATTATGTTGTCAACGAATATGCGTAATAGCTTGAAAACCAGGGTGTAGACTATAGTTAACAAAATAGCTATACCTATGCTGAATCCAAACATGACCATTCCGGTGATGCTGGATAAACCAATGAAGATGTCACCAAGGAAAGGGATTGCACCTGCTATCTCGACGAACGCGGTTATGGGTCTTAGGATTAACATCATGCCGATTAAGATGGCGAGGAAGCCGATGACCTTCATTATTAATGAGTTTGTGCTTTGCTCAGTCTTTACCTGTTCTTTTGTCGATTCATAGTCCTTTGTGGAGACTATGAACGGACTACCGGTTGTCATCAAACCATTTACAGCATTACCCACCGCCAATACATTGTCTGTGTTATCTATGTAACTCAGTTTCTCCCTGAGTTTCCGATTCTGTTCTGTATACTCTCCACGGGAGTGCTCTTTGAGGGCCTTGAATGAGGCGGATGGAGTTTTCACAGTGTTGACTCCAAGCTTGAAATCCGGGCGGCTCTCTTTGGAAGAAACTATCCCCCATTCAGTCCACTTGGCATTAATGCATTTTTCACATACCTGCTCCTCAACATCCTGCCCACCCTTTCGGACTGTCCTTGTCCTGCATTTATCTGACGCATCAGATATTTTTACTACACCCTGTTTATTTGCGTCTGAACCGCATTTTACACCAGTCTTCTCCAATAGTTCCTCTTGAGTGTATGAGTAATAAATACATTGTTTTTCGGGCAATAGCATGCAGGGATTTGACAAAACAAGGGAGGGAATACCATATAGATAGACGTACCCGTTGGCTGGCGAGCCAACTGACGCAGGCACAGCCCTAGCCAGATTTTCTGCTGTATACTGGAACTCCGACATGAAGAGTAGACCCGGTCCCACAAGGAAAAATAGTAATAAGCCAATTAACGCCCCGACCAAACTGCTTAGGAAGTTTTTCCCCCTTCTGACTCCACTCTCCAAAGGATTAAGAACTCTTGAACTTTTAACGAATTCGGTTGAATCCATATATTATTTCATTATATTACTTGTTTTTAAGCTTGAAGTAGGGATTCGAACCTGCGTCTGTAGGGCCCTTTTGAGACCCAAACCCATTTCTGAAAATACTCCATAAAACAGAGGAATAGACTGAACATCAAGCATAAAATTTTGTTTAGCCCCACCAGGATTCTATGAAAAAAGCGCTTCGCGCTTTTTACATCCTGGCGGCTCGTGAGACGACTCCGCTACGACGTGATACTATTAGCCCCGCCAGGAATATACGTCTTAGGTTTGATTCCTACCCAACCATAGGGTTAAGGTATATAAAAAAGGCGATGATTAGGTTAACAATTTGGCGGTACTGGATACATGATATTTGATAGGCCCTTGAAACATGCCAAAAACAGGCGTATAATCCCCCACTTAAAGTAAGGTGAACCCAGTGCCTGCTCTCAGTTTTTAGTATTTATACTTGAGTTGCATTTGTTATACATGGTGATACATAATGAGTACTCAGTTGAACGTTAGGACTACCCCCGTTTTAGTACATGAGTTGGACAAAGTTGTCATGGAGGGATATTTCAGGAACAGGACAGAGGCTGTGAACGAGGCATTGAGACTTTTAGTAAGAAGGTACCAGATGATGCGACTTGATGGAAAAATGCAGAAGCTGAGGGAGAAGAATCGGGGATTGCCAAGTCTGACTGAAGCCGTCATCAGGTCACACGAAGAAGAATAAAATGACTGAATGTCTTGACGCTAGTGTCGTTGTGAAATGGTTCAGAGATGACGAGCCAAAAACCAAAGAGGCTCAAGGATTATATAACAGAATAAGCGACTTGAAATCCTTATTTGTCGCCAGTGAATGGCTTGTCTTAGAAGTTGTTCGGGCCTTCGTTAAAGCGGGTATGAGAAAATCCTGCATAGAAGAACACATCCAAGTACTAGACCAACTATCAACATTGGGTGCGATAAAACTGATACCTGTAACAAATACGATTCCCCTAGCCAGAGAGCTAGAAATCGAACTCGGCCTACACGCAGCAGACGCGGTACACCTTGCCACGGCAATCAGTACAAAATCAGCGATTTTCTGGACTGAGGACGAACACCTGCATAAAAATAAAGTCAAAGATTACGCCAAAGGTCACAATCTAGAAATACAAAAATTGAAGTAATAACCTCAGTTTCTCCAATTTTGTGGTTATAACCAGCAGGGGCTGTTACATTTTTGAGATTAATGCCCATGGTTTTGATTCGAAACTCATCCATTATTCTAAGAGCCTATCCGGTAGACTCAGACCTGATGACTATGGATATCAAGGAGGGATACCCCAGCCTATTGGGTAGGTTCTAAGTCTCTTTTATCTCTCCTATTCATCAGTTGATGTGACATGTCACGAAAAACGTCTGGATACCCAGCATCAACAGATATCTGGGTTGATATGCCATTGCTGATTTCAGGTATGCATCTCGCTTTTTAGTGGCCTGCATACTATTCCAATCTTTTTTGGTTGCTTCCTTGAAGGATTTTTTCTTAAGCAGCAGGGCCAGTTCCTTCAAAACTGTCAGGTAGGTTTTTCTGCGGCCGGGGGATATGTCGTCTGATACTTCATGTTCTATGTCGTGGTCTAGTATCAGACGGCAGTTCTGTTGAGAAATCTTTCCGGAACGCGCTAACTCCTCTAGGTTGTTTCTCAGGGACTTGAGCGTTCCGAGCGTCCCGTGTATGTCGTCTTCCATTTTTGGTCCCCTCCTTTTGAAGGAACCAAACCAGCGTATATTATCGGGGTTCCTACCCTTAAAAAAGGGTAGGGTTCGAACCTCGTTTGATTAGCCCCGCCAGGATTCGAACCTGAGTTCGCCGGTCCAAAGCCGGCTGTGATAGGCCACTACACTACGGGGCTGTTTTGGAAGTCTACTGTTTCCAGTTTTCCGTTTTCTGCTCTTCCCACACGTATGTGGTGCATGTGCATGAGGGTTCGAAGAACCCTCCATCCGCAGCGCGCGCCAGCGGAGCGAGCCGCTGGAACACTACACTACGGGGCTGTGTTGAAGTCTGCAGCCTTGGGTCTATGGTCTGCTTATTCTTCCTACCCCGCAGGGTAGTGCATCTATTCCAGGTGCATTCGCCATCAGGCGAATGCGCCGCTTTTTCTTTCTTTTGGTACAGCTTTTCTTTCTTTTTCGCAAAAAGAAAGAAAAGGTGTGCGGCCGCCGGGATTCTCGAAAAAGCCCGCTTGCTTTTTACATCCCGGCGGATCGTGCGACTTTCGTCGCTTCGACTTCTCCGGATGCGGCCGCCGGGATTCGAACCCGGGTTTCCAGCTTGGAAGGCTAGAGTCCTACCACTAGACTACAGCCGCGTTTTTGGTTTTTGATGATTATGATTTTCCCCCTTTTTATGTGGCATCGAGGCCGCAGCCGAAGATGGCACCT
>JAZDMS010000016.1:0-31857 GCA_043800705.1 Candidatus Altarchaeota archaeon | reverse complement strand
CCCGTTTGCGGGGGTGTCAGAGTTGGCCAAATGAGCAGGGCTTAGGACCCTGTGCCGCAGGGCTGCGCGAGTTCGAACCTCGTCCCCCGCAAACCTTTTTCTATCTTTTTACAAAAGAAAGAAACCCTCAGAAAGCTTTGCTTTCTGGGGCCTCCAGAAGGCGAAGCCTTCTGGGGAAGCTTTGATGGAAAAAGAAAGAAAACTGCGGGGTCTTCGACCCCGCATAACGCATGTTTTTATCCTTTCGTAAGGGAGTGTAGGGTTGATAAGGGCGAGAACCGTAGGTTCTTGCCCTTATGTATCGGACACTCGTCCCCCGCAACCCTCTTTCTTTCTTTCTTTCTTTCTTTTCCAAAGAAAGAAACCCTCAGAAAGCTTTGCTTTCTGGGGCCTCCAGAAGGCGAAGCCTTCTGGGGAAGCGTTGGCGGAAAAAGATAGAAAGTGCGGGGTCTGCGAGACCCTGCGATAATAGACTGAATTTAAGCTTTTTCTAATGATATTTTCCATACGGGTCGACCATTGCGGACTCAAGGGCGCGACTGCTGCGTTGGATGCGCATGACCTATTCGTCGAATCCGGAAATAATGGGGTGTCTTCCGGGATCGCTGCCGGCATAGAGCTGTCTGTCCGCGTCGAGCTGCCTTCCGCCAGGCAGATACGGAAACTGCACGTCCTCGGCGTCGGAGTCGATGCGAAGAACAGGCGCCTCATGGAGTGGCTGGCGAATTACAGGTCCCTTCGCGGTTTGGGCATCGACTACGCCCTCGACGTCAAGGCCGAGCTCGAAGAGGACGGCTTCTGCTTCCACGATGACATCGTAAGGCGGCTGTCGTACAAGACGGAGCTATTCATGGAACTGGAGGCGGCCGGCGTAGACGGCATAGAGGCGTGTACACCCAGGCACAGGCTGGAAGTCGCTGACTCGATCGCTAAGGCGGCTTTGGATGCGGGTTTTTCATATCGTGGGGTTCTGACGCCCACCGGCTTGAGCAAGACATCGGGACTCTCGTCAGGCCGTATGCGGCCTGGTGTTAATAACTGTCCACGACGATTACTTGAATATGGTCGACTTGACCTTCCTCGTTCAGGCGTTCGTGGCCTTGTTCGTGATAGTCGAACCCATCGGGACGGTGCCGATTTTCATGAGCCTCATGGGCAGGTTCAGGCAGAAGCACAGGGCCCGGATGATCCGGCAGTCGGTGGTCGTCGCCTGCGCCGTCCTCCTGATGTTCACGTTCTTCGGCAACCTCATATTCGAATATCTCGGGATCAGCATGTACAGCTTCAAGATCGCGGGAGGCATACTGCTTCTCATCATCTCCGTCGAGATGCTGTTCGGCTCCAAGACGCGGACCGAAGTCTCCAAGGACATGGCGGAGGAGGCCGAGAACATCACCATATCCCCGATGGCGGTCCCCCTCCTGACCGGCCCCGGAGCCATCACGACCGGGATAATGCTGTTCAACAGCGCCAAGGCGCCGGGCGACAAGGCGGGACTTTTCCTCGTCGCATTGCTGGTATACGGCCTGACATACCTCATCCTGAGGAACATGAACCTCGTCTACAGGACCATAGGACGGGCGGGCACGAAGGTGGCCGGCCGCCTGATGGGACTGATGCTCTCAGCCATCTCGATACAGTTCATCATCGCCGGGATAAGGGAGGCCTTCCCCGCGGTGATGGGCTGAGGCAGTACCTTGAGTACAAGACCGACGTTATCGATATTGCAACGGCCAGCACAAGAAGGTCCCCGGCCCATAAGAGTTCCCGGTATGTGGCCCCTGATGTGCCCTCCGTCTCCGATTTGTCCGTGAACCAGTCCGCGTCCTTCTCGCAGCCTTGAATGCGTGCGCCGATGTTTTTTGGAAGTACGAATTCGGCTAACGTCAGGGCGGAAGTGCGGCTTTTTTCGCCGCGGGAATGTACCTTCTGAAGAAAAAATCCGTCAGCGTCCGCCCGTACTTCCTCCTCAAGTAGTCCCCCCGGCTTATGACCTCCTTTTTAGACGGTCTGAAGGCTTCGACGACGGCCCCGCATTTCACCCTCATCGGGATCTTGGCCAGGGCATCATGCCTCAGAGGCCATCTCAGATAGTTGCCGTCGAGGTACATCATGCCTTTCGGCTTGATGCGGAGGATGTCGTCTTTTGCCACGGACCTGACGTAATCCGTCGCTTCGGGCCTTTGTCCGAGGATCCGATGCGGCCCGAGGTCGAATCCGAAACCTCCATACCAGAGCGTCCTTGCAAGCCCCCCTGGTTCGTCGCCTTTTTCGAATACCGTGACTTCGTGCCTCTTTGCCAGTTTTATCGCCGCCGTAAGTCCGGTCACCCCCGCGCCCGCTATAGCTACCCTCCCCCCCAACATTAGGACTGTGTCCTTATTATGTTTATTATGTTTATTATGTTTATTATGTTTATAACGATTTGCTGGTAATTGATATCCTGCAATGAAAATCGGGATAGTCGGAGCAGGGAACGTCGGGGCGACGATCGCCTATACCCTCACGCTTTCCTCATACGCCTCGGAGGTCGTGTTGGTGGACGTCAACCTGGACAAGGCCCGGGGCGAGGTCCTTGATCTCAGGCACTGCGTCCCGTTTGCGCCATATACGGAACTGGAATCGGGCGGGGCGGAATTGCTCGCCGGGGCGGATGTCGTGGTGGTGGCCGCAGGGATTCCCAGAAAACCGGGCGAATCCCGCCTTGACCTTGCGAAAAAAAACAATGAACTGTTCAAGAAGATGATTCCCGGCCTCGTCAAAGCCAACGACGAGGCCGTATACGTCATAGTCGCCAACCCCGTCGACATCATGACCTATGCTGCGTGGAAGTATTCCGGCCTGCCGAAGGAGCGTGTCTTCGGCTCCGGGAACATCCTGGATACTATGCGGTTTCGGAGCATGCTCGGCGCTCACTTCAGCGTAGACCCGGCCTGTGTTAACGCATACGTCCTTGGAGAGCACGGCGACTCAAGTTTCCCAGTGTGGGCTCAGGCATCCATAGGCTGCGTACCGATCAAATGCATGGACGGATACGACAAAGACGAGATGGCCCGGATTGGAGAAAACGTCAAGACCGTGGCGGCGGACGTTATCAGGCTCAAGGGTGCGACCTATTATGCGATAGGTCTTGGGGCAGCCAAGATAGTCGAAGCAATCTGTCTGGACCAGAGTGCGGTATTTCCGGTTTCCACGCTCCTAGGCGGTTATCGGGGAATTTCCGACGTCTGCCTGAGCGTTCCGGCGGTTGTGAACGGCAAAGGCGTGGACCGAGTCCTGAAGATACCGCTGAACGAGGCGGAAAACAGGAGCCTGATCGGCTCAGCTGAAAAAATAGGGAAGGTCCTCGACGAATTGGGCCTTCGGAAAAGATGATCCAGCTTTTATATCCGACTTTTTAATCATTTATCGCGAGTGGTTTTATGGCGGGCAAGAACAAGTTCATCGCGGCATTCATCCTTTGCGTGCTCTTAGCGGGCATGTCCTCTGCGTTCTCGTTCGGGGACCTTATCGATTACATCATGAGCTTGTTTGGCGGCGGAGACGGCGACGATTCCGAACCCCAGGGAATCGTCTGCAAACCGCCGTATATGACGGTCGGAAACGCATGCTGCCTCGACAGGGACCAGAACGGCATATGCGACAGGGATGAGGCCACTACGACCACCAGGCCGACGCCCACAACCACTACGTCTCGTGTGACCACGACCGCCCCCCGGGCGTCGACGACTTTGGCTCAGGAGACGACTTCTTCGACGCAGGCGACTACGACAACAGTCAAGTCCGGCTGCAAGACCAACGCCGACTGTGGGCAGCCGGTCGAGGAGAGGCTGTGCAAGGACGGCGACGTGTGGCTTAAGAAGACGATACAGATGTGCACGAAACCGGGGACGCCCGACTCCCAATGCATCGCCAAGGTTACGGCCTCCAAGGCCGAGACCTGCGGCGAACTATACTGCGTCAACGCCCAATGCGTCACCGAAGAAGAGATGGAGGGGGGTTCAACCACGGCCTCCACAATCGCCGGTTCGTCTACGACCCAGCCCGGTCAGACGACCACCACTCAGGCGCCTGCAGCCAATCCCGTATGCGGAGACGGCAGACTATCGTGGAGCGGGGCGGGCGGAACAGAGGAATGCGACGGCTCGAATTATCCGTGCCCATCCGGCCTATCATGCGTCAACTGCAAATGCTCTGGCTGCGGAGACGGCAGGTTGCAGGCAGGGGAACAATGCGAGAACAACAACAGGATCAGCAGAGTGAACGGGCAGCCTCTCTGGAGTGGGCAGGCGACCCAATGCGCTGGCGAGTACGAGGTGTGCGACTCAAGCTGCAGGTGCGTCTCGTCGGTGCAGTGCTCCGGAGACCTGTATTCGTCGGCGGACTGCTCCGGCGGCTGCAACAGCGCATGCGAGACCTGCAGCCGGTATCAACAGACCCCATGCTACGAGTGCAAGAAGGACTGCACGAAGCTAGGGCAGGGCTGGGGCGACTCTACGAAGTGCTCCAGCTGCGACTCTAAGCATTTCGAATGCAAGGAGCATGACACCTGCGACGGCTGCTACCACTGCGTCGAAACATGCCCCGCCTCGTCGGGGTACTTCAGGTTCGCCGGATGCGACGCGACATGCGACTCGCGCCTGTGCGCAAAGGTGGGCTCAGGCCAGTACGCCGACTGCTACAAATGCAGCGCCGCCCGCTGCGGAGACGGCATCGTCACCCACGGCGAGGAATGCGAGAAGGACGCCGACTGCGGAAACGCCAAATGCGTCGGATGCCTCTGCCAGTTCGACTGCCCCGGATTCTGCGGCGGCCAGGGAGCCAACGGATACGCGGTGACCGCCGGCCCCGCAACGGAGGACGCATGCAAGGCGAACGCGGCGGCCCAGGGGAACGCGCTTAACGCAAACTGCCGGGCCACCTGCTGGGCGTCGGCCTTCTCCAGTTATTCCACACCAAGAGGTGTCCAGACGTGCTGTTGCACCGACGCGGACTGGAAGCCGTGCCTCAACTGCCCCAACCAAAACCAGGCCCTGATAGACTGCGATACGCCGCTTGCGCAGTGCAAGGCAGGCCTCTGATATATCATTTCTGCTGGAACTGATTCGTGAGTTGTTTGACTTTTTCCGGGCCCATGGCGTCTTCCAAGGATTTGACTTCCCTAAGCCAGCCGTCGACTTCCTTGTCGGTTCTGATCTTGGGCTCTTCGCTCATGAGCCGCTTCCATCTGTCTTCGACGCTTACCCTGTCGCCTTTTTCGTCAGTCGTGAAGTTGCCCTGGACGGACGGCGGCTGGCCCATATCCTCACGCATCCGTCTGGCCATCTTTCTCGCCTCTTTGAGCCGGGAGTCTACCTTCTTCTTTGCCGAGCCCACTTCGAATCCCTTCTCGTCGAATATCGGCCCTTTCACGTCGGATCCTTTGTCTTTCTCGTCGAATCTCTGCTCCTGCTTCTGGCCTTGCGGCTTGTCGACCTTCTTCTCAGTGGAACAACCCGTTTGGCCGAAGGCCATGAGTGCCATGTCAGCTGCGAGAAAAACCTTGCAGGCCGCCGTCGAACCCCGTCTCCTGAGCCTCATCAGGGCGCCGCCGTCCCTGATGGATTTTCCGGCATGCTCCTGCATCTGTTGCTGCGGGAATTCCTTTTGCATGTTATGCTCTGGGCAGGATGCAAATAAAACTATCTTGCCTTGGCCTTTTTGCCCCCCCACATCTGCTGGGGTTCCAGCTCTTTCCTGACCAGTTTCCTCTCAGACTCAGTGAGGTTTTGCCGCTGTTCCTTGCCCTTCCGGTCGAAATACCCCATCTTCTCCCTCTCTCTTGTCTCTTTGCTTTTGATGATTTCCCCCTTCGGGCCGTCGCTGCTTCTGAACACGGGATATTTAGAGGCGGCTGCGGGCTTTTCCTGCGCCTTCTCGGAATCCGGGGCTCTGCTACAGCCTGTTTGGCCGAAAGTCATAAGGCCTATGGCCGCGATCAGCGTCATCTTGCCGGCCAGCAGGCAGCCTTTATTCCTCATCTTCGCAGGGAATCCCTCCCCCCTCAGGCTTCTTCCTGTGCGAATCTCAGGCTGCTTCAGATGTTCCGGCTCCTTAAACATATGAGCATATGGGAAGGGCGAGAATATAACGGGACTCACATCCCCTCCACGAGCTGGTCGACGATTCTGTCGACGTCGTCTTGTAGGTTTTTCGGCAGGCCCATGATGGTGGTGTCCAGGAAGCCCCTCACGATTAGGGAGGTCGCCTCGTCCCTGGCCAGTCCGCGGCTCATGAGGTAGTTTATCTCCTTGTCCGCGATCTTCCCGACCGCGGCCTCGTGGCTCATGTCGACGTCCTTGAACCTGCTTGTCAGCTCCGGGATCGCGCTCATGGAGGCTCCGTCGTTGAGTATGAGTCCCCTGCATTCCATATGGGCCTTGACCCTCGAAGCGTTCCCAAGGAGCCTTGCCGGGGCCGACACCTGTGCCCTGTCCTTTACGATGTTCCTCGACACTATCTCGCCGCTGGATTCTTCCGCCTGCAGGTCTATGAGGGAGCCGACGCTCATCTTCGAATCCCCTCCGACGTATATGATGTTGTTGAACATCGCCCTGCTCCCCCTGCCCCTGCAGTACGCCTTCGGGTACATCTGGAGGTCGGCGACAGGTTGCATGCATATGTAGTTGGACACGAACGTGCCGCCTTCGTCGATTACGGCGGCGCTCCTGGGTCGCACATAGATGTTCTCGCTCCAGTTGTGGACCATGGTGAAGTTGAGGTATGCTCCCTTTTTCACATAGAACTCGCTTATCCCGTAGTGGCTGCCCTCGCCGACGGAGGGGTGGGCGACGCAGCCGGAGATGATCCTGGCGTTGGAGCCCTCCTCTGCGATGATGATGTTGTGTATCCTCTGGTGCATCGTCTTTTTGGTGAGCATGAGGCAGCTTTGAAGCGGGAAATCTATCTGGGCCCCCTTCAGTATCCTCATGAAGTAGCCTCCGCTGTAGTCCTTTGCGACAGCCTTCGTGTACTCGTCGGCGTCCTCCTTGACCGCGTTCCAGAGGTACTCTATCAGCCAATCGTGTTTTTTGAGAGCCTCCTTCACATCCATTATCTCTATCTTTCCATCGAACATCTCGTTGATGGTGGAATACACGGCCTTGTCGTCTACGTGGAAGTAGGAGCCCGCCCTCGATCTGTTGTCCGATTCGATTCCGGCCTTCGCGGCTGTTTCGAGTATCCTGTGCGGCAGGTCCGTCAGCGAGCTCATGTCTTCCTCCTCTGGCATTCCAGGCAGCCTTCGTAGCCGTTGTCCTGGATGGATTTGATTATCTCCTTCGGCATCGCATGGCAGTAGACTATCTTCTCCATGAACACGCAGGACTTCCTGGCTTTGATGTACTCCAGGATCTGTCCTTGGTGTGTGATGATGAGCGCTGACGCCTTCGACTCCGTCAGGTACTCCTGGATCATCTGCCCTATCAGCTTAAGGCTCTCGGCGTCGACGCCGCTGTCCGGCTCGTCAAGCAGCATCAGCTTCGGCCTCATGGCGAGCATCTGGAGGACTTCGGCGCGTTTGCGCTCTCCGCCAGAGAATCCGCGGTTTATGTCCCTGTCGAGGAATTCCGTTAGGTTGAGCCTTTCGACCAGGTCAAGCTGCGCCTTTCCGAGCGCGTCCTTGGGCTTGAGGCCCGTACAGATCTTTACGATGTCCCTGAGCTTGACGCCCGTGATCTCCGGCGGCAGCTGGAAACCGAGCCTCATGCCGAGCTTCGCCCTCTCGTCGATGGGCTTCCTCGTAACGTCGAGCCCGTCGAAGAGGATGCTCCCGGAGACAACGCGATACTCCGGCAGGCCCATAAGGGTGTTGACGAGGCTGGTCTTGCCGGAGCCGTTGGGGCCGAAAAGGACGTATGTCTCCCCCTCCTCCAATGTGATGTCGACGTCGTCTATGACGCGCTTGCCTTCGACCTCCACTGAGAGGCCTTTCACTTCCAGGATCGACACGATTACACCCGACGGATAAAGAATGTGATAAATAACATATTAAAACAATGGTTAATCCATGGTAACTGAAAAGGGCAAGGTACGCTCGAACTCCTGGCTGGCGGGGGCCTAGGAGCTGCCGCATACGCGGAGGCCGCTTTGGGAATGGCGGTATGCCCCATATGCGTCGTCGCAGCGCTGGCGCTGATCGGCCTCGGGGCTTATAAGCGGCTGAAGAGATGATGTAGTTCTTAACCTTGCGCTTCGGTATTTCATACGTGGAGAAGGTCAGGAATCCGGCGGTTCTAACGCCTAAGCAGCAGCGGGAAATGCTACTCGAGGAAGTAGGCCAAAAACTCCGGGTTGCCAGGGTCGAGCGCGGGCAGGTGGAGGAATTCATCGGTTGGAGCATAGGAAAGAAGGGTCCTGTCGTTGCACGGCAAACAGCGGCGTCTGAGATAAACAGTCAATTCAAGAGATTGGATATCACAAATCCCGAGGCTGAGGCCCTTGTGGATTTCGTGCAGGAAGACCTTGCGGGGAAGGCGTTGAATCTGCACGGCCCTGATTTATCCGACGTCGCTTCACGTCTGAGGGGTGGGGAATCAATTTTAGACGTGAGAGCGTCATTTGAATCCCGAAGCAGACAACTGGATGCGAAGAGGATCATGTTAATGCGCGGCTCAAAAGGCAAAGATGCGACTCAGATACTCGGGGAGATTGAGGCGGTAGAAGGGGCCTCAAGCGAGATTGTGCAGAAGATGAAGCCCGTGATTGGCGGCGAAGTAAGATTCGACTCGCACGAGCACGTATTCGGCGACAAAGTTGATGGGAAGCATGTGTTGTCGAAGGAGCATTGCCGAAGGTTCTGGGAGAATTTCAGGAAGTCCAAGACCACGGACATGGTCGTTTTAACGCACAATAAGGGGCTTCTAGATTCAGAGTACGTCTACGACACACTAATGGCAAATAAGCCCAAGGACCTTGAAGGCGTGAAGACGCTGTGGAAAGGCATCGAGGTGAAAACCTACGATAAAGACGGAAAATACACCGGGGAGATCGGCGTCATTAGCATGGATCCAAGGAAGAGGCTGGCGGATTTGTTCCATGAGAAGCATGGAAAAAAGACGGCCGAGGAAGTTGCCGGGATGGTAAAAGCTGAACCGGACCTGGTTGGTTTCCTGCCTCACCCCAGCAAGAACGCCCCCGATTCCGTAGTAAAACACATGGGAGAGGAGCGTGCTAAAGAACTTGTGAGAGAATATGGCCTGCTTGGAGAATATCATGCCGCATATAAGGATACGAAAGATGCTGCGAAAGTCGGCAGAGAAGCCAACAGGGATTCCCCCGGGCTTAAGCGGATGAGGGCCATGAAAGAACTCCTCCAAGAGACCGTCTTCGAAGGAGGGGGAATGAAGGGGAAACTTGCCGCAGTGATTGCGCCGGTGGCCACTGAGCTCGTCATACCCCTGGCCGGCGGCAGGGCCGTCGGTTTCATAGAAAGATTCTACGATCCCTCGGTCATCGAACCTGAGGCGAAGGCTATGCTTGTCGGCGGGGACTATCACAGCATAGAAAATCAGGGAACAAGCCATCTGTTGGTCCAAGTGCCCGAACAGAAACTAGGAAAAGGGGAATCTCTCGGTTCAGTATACAAGCCGGTAGCCTCCGACGATTCAGGACTTGTCCTGCTCATCCCGGCGGATAGGTTGAAGACAAGGCCGATCGTAGATGCGATACTTGAGGGCAATGGCGTTGCCGTGCTGCCGGAAGATCCGACGGAAGCCTCACTTGATGATTTCGCAGAAAGGTTTAAAAAACTCTGGGGGGAGCTTAAGGCACAGAAGAATGAGGGCAAACTCCTGGATGGATGACTATTTGCCGAGTATCCTCTTCGCCTCGTCTACGCTGATTTTGCCGGACTTTATCATCTCTTCCGCGGCCCTGTCCGCCTTCTCGCCTTCGGCGCCTGCGGTGACTGCGATGTTCCTCGCATGCAGCCTCATGTGGCCCTTCTGTATGCCTTCCGATGCCAGCGCCCTTATTGCCGCGAAATTCTGCGCGAGCCCCAGGCAGGCCATCACTTCGCCGAGTTCCCTTGCGGATTTGACGCCGATGATCTTCACGGCGGCCTTGGCGACGGGGTGGGTCCTCGTCGCGCCCCCTACGAGGCCGACTGCGACCGGTATCTCGATGGAGCCTTCAAGGTCTCCCTTCTTGTTCTTTGTCCAAGTAGTCAGCGACGTGTATCTGCCGCTCCTTGACGCGAAGCTGTGGCATCCGGCCTCGACTGCGCGGGTGTCGTTGCCTGTGGCCAGGACGAGGGCGGTGACTCCGTTCATTACCCCCTTGTTGTGGGTGACTGCGCGGAACACGTCTGCTGCAGCGAGCCTGTAGGCCCAGATTATGCGGTCGACGTATTCTTCGCCGCCCACCGCCTCCTTCGGCACCACACAGGAGGCTTTTGCCGTCCTCTCAAGGGCGTAGTTGGTGAGTATCTTCAGTATGACTTTGCCGCCAGACAGCTCCTCGATCTTCGGCGACAGCTTCTCGCACATCGTGTTCACCGCGTTGGCGCCCATCGCGTCCGCGACGTTGACGTGCAGGTGGATGACGAGCATGTCATCGACGTCCCTGACCCGGAGGTCTTTGACCCCTCCACCGAACTTGACCAGCGTCGGGTCGAGGGACTGCGCGAACTCTATCAGCTCCCTCTTCTTCGCCAATATGCCATTTTTGGCATCCTTTTTCGCGTTCACGACCTGTATCTGCCCGACCATTATCGGGTCGGTGCTTGTAGCCTTGAAGCCCCCGCCTAAGCGGATCATCTTCGCTGCGTTACTGGCGGCAGCGATGACTGACGGCTCCTCGGTGACCATCGGGACGAGGCAGTCTTTCCCGTTGATCTGGAAGTTCACCGCCACACCCATTGGCAGCTGGAAGAGCCCGATTACGTTCTCGGCCATCTTGTCCGCCTGGGCGAGGCCCAGTCCGGCGCCGGAAAGCACGTTCGCCTCTTCTTCTGTGAGGCCGCATTCCGACTTGACCTTCGCCAGCCGCTCGGTCGGCGACAGCTTGTAAAAACCCGAAACCCTTGAATCCATGATTCCCTTATTATGTAAAACAGGGGTAATATATGCTGATGTCCGCCTCGAAGCTGGCCCGCTTTTTCGGCAATGAACGTAAAGCGCTTGTCGCGTTCTCCGGTGGTGTAGACTCCAGCGTACTTGCTAAGGCAGCATTCGACGCGTTGGGCAAGGGGGCGCTGGCTGTCACGTTCGACACCCCCACTCTCCCCAGAAGCGAGCTGGATGCGGCGAGGAAGACTGCGAAGAGGATCGGGATCAGGCATGTCGTCGTGAAATACAGCGAACTGTCTGACTTGGAGTTCAGCCGGAACTCCCATGACCGCTGCTTCTTCTGCAAGAGAAAGATGGCGGAAAAGCTGAAGGAGGTCGCAAAAAACCACACGATCTCCCTCATCGTCGAAGGCACGAACGCCGAAGACCTCTGCGGTCACCGGCCCGGGTACCGCGCCCTTAAGGAGGCCGGGATATCGTCCCCACTCGCGGTGCTCGGATATTCGAAGAAGGCTGTCAGGAGGCTTGCGAAAGGCTACGGCCTCGACCATTCGAAGCCTTCGGGGGCGTGCCTTGCATCCAGGATCCCGACCGGCTCTGATGTCACGCTACGGCGCCTGAAAAAAATCGAGAACGCGGAGGATTTCCTCCGGTCTCTCGGACTGACCCAGGTGCGGGTCCGGCTCGAAGGCGCCGACCTTGGCGTGGGACGCATCGAAGTGGAAAATGGCGAGTTCGGAAAAGTCGTTGCGAATTCAACTCTGATAGTGAAGTCTCTGCCCTTCCGGAAAGTGGTCCTCGACCTTGCAGGCTACTCGTAGACGGGCTCGTAGGCCTCGTAGTCGTCTATGCCGTAGTCGTCTCCCCTGTAGTCTGGAAGCTCGATCTCCTGGTTCACGGACGGTATGCCCTTCTTCTTGCCGAAGGTGCACTTTCCGTTCAGGTAGAAGTCGCAATAATCACAGCATATGGCCTTCTCCTCGCAATATTCGAAGTCAGGACAGTTGCTGCAGCACTTTATCTTCTTGCCAGCCGCCTTCGCCTCATGCTTGAGGGGCTTCTTCGGAAGCGATTTACTGCCTGTCTTAGCGGCCTTCTCGGAAGATTTCACATGTTTATTAGCAGCGGCCGTCTTGCCCCCCCTTTTAGTTTTTGTTGCCATTAGACCACGTAAGTAAAACGATAAACTTTACGTCATCTGACTATAAAAACGACCCCGTAACATACTATCCCATGATCGGTGAGACTGTGTTTTTCATCATAGTCGCAGCCGTGGCCGTCGTTGCCGCGACTTTGCCGGAATTCATCCGGGGCGTCAGGCTCTACGGCGGGAGGGGCCTGTTCAGGTGCATATCATGCGGCAACTGCTGCCGCTTCAGGGTGATTCCCATTACGGCCGATGATGTGTCAAGGCTGGAATCGGGGGGTTTTTCCGGCTTCGCGGACAGATACAAGGGCGAGACATGCATGAAGCGGATTAAAGGCAGATGTGTGTTCCTGACGGACGACCGGTGCGGCGTCTACGATCACCGCCCGAAGGTCTGCCGCAGCTTTCCGTTCTTCATATCCTGCCGCATCGGACAAGCTCAGAAGGCGAGCTTCTGCCCCGCAATGGAGAAACTGGAGAATGGATGAGCTTCCGGAAAAGTACGTCAAAGGCATCGAATGGATACGCGACACACTCCGGGGGATGGATGAGCTGGCCCAGCCGATCCTCGGGATCGGTGACTGGGACGACGCAGCCTGCATAGAATTCAAGGGCAAGCTTGTCGCATCCACTGACGGCCCGTATGCGAAGCGCCTCGTCATGAAAAGCGCCCTGATACACGCCGCCACCGACGTCCTCGTCAAAGGCGCCAGGCCGATATTCGCGCTCGACAACCTCATAGGATCGAAAGCCGACGTCGAAGAGATGATCGGCTCCCTGAAGGAACAGGCGCAGGCGATGGACATCCCGATCCTCGGCGGCAACACATTCTTCGAGGACTCGCAGCCGCTGTGCTGTATCACTGTCCTCGGTAAACTGGAAACCGAAGACCCGATAAGGGACAGCGGAGCCCAATCAGGCGATATAATAGCGCTCATCGGAGAGCCCATCTGGGGTGAAAGGCAGGAGCGCCTAATCCTTGCCAAGACCATGTTCGACACATGGTATGAAGCCCTGAAAAAGGTGAAATTCAACTCAGCCAAGGACGTCACCAAAGGCGGCCTAGTCTCCGTCGTCTACGAGATGGAGAAGAAGAGCGGGAGGACGTTCGTCCTGGAAAAAGGCATCCCCTGCCACATGAGCCGGAACCTGGACAACATCATCGTCACGCTGAAGAAGAAAGAATATCCGGCGCTTGAGAGAATCTGCGCAAAACACGGATGCGCTCTTGCGGAAATCGGGAACGTGGACTGATTGCCTTGCGGGTCTTCAGGCCTAATCCCCAGAGAATAATATGTCTCATTCTTCTGAGTTGTAATCCAATGCCAGCCTCGGCCGGAAATTTGGCCTAGGCCACATGCGAGTAGTCGTGTTTTAGGTGTTTCTGCAGGTCTTTGGCGGGTATCTCCCGCCCGCTGACATAGACCCTGGTCTTGGCTTTCGAGTACTTAACCTTGGGGTACAGCATGCCATGCTCGTTCTTGAGCTCTACCTCCTTGATGCCCGAGTTTTCGTCCGGGGCGATGACTATGGCATCGAGGGCGTGCGACAGCTTCTGGCCTATTCCCCCCGGCGCCCCGGACTTGCATCCCTGGATGATGATTATGGGTTTGTCCGGTATGTCCCCGGAATATCCGACTGGCATCCCAACATGCCATTTGGCCGAGTCGTACCTCGGCAGGCTGGCTTTTAGGAGGGATAAGCCAGCCCTTCGTTCAGGGTGTTTGTCGATGTCCTCCCTCTCCAATCGCCCCTCGGCAGAGCTTACGAAAGCCATGGTGTCAGGGCTGGAATGCGCAGAAACGACGGTCAACAGCACGTTCGGGAACATTTTTTTGAATTCCACGACCTTTTCGATCATCTCCTCTGGCGTTTTCACCTCTATCGCCCTCGTGATGACGCTCCTTGGGAGCTGTCTTAGAATCTGCTCCCCCGGCTGCCAGTCGGGCGAGTTCGTGAGTGCCATATTGTGGTCTCCCTGCCCTGTGACGGTCAGGATGCATGGGATGTTTTTTTTGTCGTGGAGGTTGTACTGGGCCAGGTGGGAGTCGAAGGTATATTTTGCGAAATTTGTGAGCCCATACGGGGAGCTGTTGAGGACCACGGCAATCGGGGGGTCGGCGTCGGGGTCCGCATGCCTCAGCTTGGAGAGCATGTCGACGTTTCTGCTTATGAAAAGCCCCCTGTTCTTCTCGTCAGTGTTGGAGCCCACATGGCCCCATGGTTCCCAGAGGCTCTCTGCGAATTCCCTTGCGTATCCCTCGCGGCAAACCCTTTCTATTATCAGGTTTTTCATCTTGCCAGCCAGGCTGTTTGCCAAATCCTCGTCCGCCTTCACCTTGTTCTTTATCCCGTTCTTCCAGAGAATGTCGACTGCGCTCCAGGTGTTGTAGAGCAGGGCGCCGTACGGTTCGGCGGTCGCGCATCTGACCATGTCCGGTAGGTGCTTTCGAAGGAGCTCGAGCATCTTCTTCTCCTTGATGCCCCTTCCCAGGAGGCCGGTGTTGAGGGTATCCCAGCTGTCCATCATCCCATATAGGCTGTAGTTTTTAGGGAATCTCAGCGGGTTCCAGGGAAACTCCGAGACCTTCGCCAGCTCCAGCCGGTCGCGGGCGCTGCGGCGGCCTGCCCAGCTTAGGGAGCGGGCCTGTGCCCTTGCATTGTGTTGTTCCACGTCTTCGTGGCCTTCGGTCTCCCTCAGATGGCTTACCGCATCATCCCGCTGCCTCATCGCATGGGTATGCTGTTCGTCCAGATGAGCCCTTATCGCAATCAACTCCTCCCCTGCAGGCCTATCCCCCCGCATGGCCGGGATATCCTTCGGGTCTAGGGCGTCGCGTATGAGCGAAAGCCTGGCTGCGGCATCCAGACCGGGCCGACGCCATATTCCGTCGACTTTGCGTATCTCCTCTTGAAGGCGGTCAACTGTCCCCGTTGATTCAGTTATCCCGGCAAGAATGTCCGCTCGGCGCATCAGGACCTGGCTTTTTCCAAACTCTTCCCTCTCATACTCATGGAATCCCCTGACCTCCTGTCCGTGGAGCAGGAACCTGATGTTCCCAAGGCGCCTCACCTCACCGTCCCTTGAGAAGGCAGTCCCGGACTCATGGATGTCGATGGCTGCCTGGAGCCTTTTTGCGGCTTCTATCTCCAGTTCGCTCCCGCCCTGTTTGAGTTTCCTCCTTATGGCCCGTGCCGCCCCTGTCCCGATATGCCTGGTTTTGTCGCCTAATCCTATGCTTTCATGGAGTGCTAGGTGGCCCACTATCCCGTCGTCCACCGCCTTCCGGTTCAGATGGACCACAGTCTCAAAGCCCTCCCCTTTCTTCGCCACCTCGATCCTTTCTATGTGGTGCCTGTCTAAATTCTTCACAGCTGGCATCCTGTTAGGTATCGAGAATACACGGTTAAAATACGAGCGACTACCCTCTATCAAGCCCTTCCTTGAGGCTCTTTAGGCTCTCGCTTTTCTCATCAAGCCTTCTTAAGGCCTTTTCGTTCAGCATCAGGACTATGTTGTCCACGGACCTTGTCCCAAGACTTCTTGCGACTACTTCGGCGGGGAGGCCTGAGAGCCTCTCAAGATGCTCGATGCCCATCTTGTCAAGCCTGTCCGCATCTATGTCCAAGACGAGGTCCAGCTTCCCTGTGGTTGGGTTCTCCTCGACTCTTACACCCTTTAATATGCTCTTGTCCAGCACGAAGTCCATGCATACGTTTATTTAGCGGTTGGGTTGATATGCTAGCTCATCATCTCGTCTGCCGTTTGTGGGCTGGATTAGCGCCGGATCGCCAGCTGGAAATGGCATAGGCGTGCGCCGGCGGTCATCCCCGATAATTACGCAATATCTCTGGACGGCCGGCTTAATCTATCTGGTCCTCACTGCCATCCCCCTCTTGAACTGCTTTATCTCCGTCGGGGACAGCATTAGTGTTCCGCATCTGATGAATTCGTCCTTCCCGTCGACGAGGAGGCATTCGTCGCCGCATCTTAGGCCGGGGTCGACGTCGGCTACGAACTTGCACATCGCGCTCTTGCCCTCCTTCACGCATTTGAGGGCCTCCTTGTCGTCGTTCATTATCACCCTCAGCTTCGGCGACGGGAACCTCTCCTTGAGAGCTAGGGCGAGTTTGTCGTGGGGTATGATGAAGTGGTCCGAGGCCCTGACGGAGGCGACCATGTCGCTGCCTTCGTACAGCCACCTGATCCTTTTCGTGTTCCTCGACTTCTTCACTTTGAGGTTGTCCGGTAGAAGCTCCCCTGCGCCCCGGCCGAACTGGTACTCCATTATCGCCCTCAGCTTCGCCATGTCGCGGACCTTCGGCTTCACCTCGTCCGTCATGCTCAAGACGCCGTTGAAGGGGTAGATGTCGAAAAGCTCCTCGTTGACGGGGCCGAACGGCTCCAGGTCCATCGTGTTCTTCGTCGTGACCCTTTCCATCCTCGCTTTTGCGTTGATGACCTCGCTCCTTCCCGCTGACTCGGGGCCGGTGCAGTGGAACTGCGTCCCCTTCGTGACGGGGTCGAGCTCCGATATCCACTCCGAGTGCTCCATCAATGCGCATAAGGCCTTCATCAGCTGCGGGTGGCACCTCGCCTGGATGCAGACGAGCTCCCAGAGGCTGCCCTCGAATATCGCCTGCTTCACCCGCTCCACCATCGCGAAGCTGACGTAGAGGTTGTGCCTTGCGAGCGCCGCCGTCTTGTCGTCCCCGTACAGGCGCTTGATCTTCAGTCCGTGTTCGGAGCATATCGGACACGTGCACGAGATGTGCTCCAGCTCGTCGATGTGGGCTGTCCCGTAGTCGGTCATGTACCTTCCGTCATGCGCGTACAGCGCATATGCCGCGGAGTCGAAGAGGTCGCACCCCATTATGGCTGCAAGCGGGAAGATCATGGGGTGGCCGAGGCCGAATGCGTGGACTACACGGTCCTGCGGCATGTTCCTTTTAGCCGCGGCGATGACTTGGACGAGCTCCGCGAACCTGTACGATTCCATGAGGGGGACTATCCCCCCGACCGCCACAAGCTGGAAGTCCTTGGATATCTCCCTGGCGGCCTCTGCCCTCAGGTCCGTGTATTTTCCCCCCTGGATGGCAGCGTTCACAGCGAATTTGGCTTCCTTCGCCTCCTTAGCCCTCTGGAGGGTGACTTGGAGCTGTTCATTCGCCCTGGGCTTGTAGGTGTCCGGCAGGGTCGGGATGTCGAGGAAGGAGCCTATGTCCGAGCCGATGTCGCCCTGGAACTTGATAATCTCCGCATTGGTGGTCTCGACTGCGCCGTAGACCATGAGCTGGTAGCTGCCTGAGTCGGTGGCTATGACGCCGTCGAATCCGAGCATTTTGTGCAGGCCTTTCGAAAGCGCCTCGGCTTTCAGCTGCCCGTCCTTCAGGAGCATGTAGGAGTTGGTCATCAGGGCCTGGGCCTTGAACGTCCCCGCAAGCTCCCGCACCGGCACGATATCCTTGTTGATGTTGTAGACTGGCATCAGGCAAGGGGTCTCAATCTCCCTGCCGCCGATCCTGAGGCGGCCGATCCTCCCCGCCGCATCCTTGTGTTTGAGCTCGAAGCTGAAATCCATATTTAAAAACCAGAACCTAATTACATACGAAGATTGCCAATAATAATGCGGGGTGAATGGATATGAAAGATGTTGAGGAAATAACGGTCAAGGACGCCATGACCCACGGAGTCATCTGCGTGGACATCAACGACACTGTCCAGGAGGTTGCGGAGGTGATGAAGAAGAACGACATCAGCTCCGTCATCGTCACCAAGAAGGGCGACGGCGTAGGCATAATAACCGAACGCGACATCATCACCCGGATCGTCGCCGAGAACAAGAATCCCAAAAAAGTCGGCGCAGGCGACATAATGGCCTCCCCGCTCATAACCATCAAGCCGGCGGCGGCCATCGACGACGCCGCCCGCATAATGCGGAACAAGGACATCCGCAGGCTCATCGTCACCGACAAGGACAGGATAATCGGGGTCCTGTCGGAATTCGACATAGTAAAGATCGAGCCGACCCTCCACCTGCTGATACGGGAGCAGGCGGACTGGAAACTGCACGAGGCCCACGCGGCACAGAAGGGCCAGGTCGCGGGCATATGCGAGAACTGCGAGAACTACTCGGACAGCCTCACGAGCTCTGACGGCAGGATGCTCTGCGACGAATGCGTGACGTAGGATGAAAAGGGGGCTGAAGATATCGCTGAGCGCCTTCATAACCGCGGCTGCCTATGCTGCGATGTACTTTGTCCTCGTAGTCAATGCATCGCCTGAGGATCAACTTGGAAACTTCGGATTGTTCATCGTCTCTTCCTCTCTCTGCATCATCGGAGTGCCGGCGGGCGCGGTCCTATACAGGCTCCTGGAGCGGTTCAGGGTGGACGAGCGGCACAGAAACCTCGCAATGGCCGCAGTCGCCTTCGTCTGGGGCTTCCTTTTCGGATGGATAACCCTGTTCGGGATGATGATAGGGATATACCTAGTGGAAAAGGAGCGCTCTTCAGCAGGCAACATGCGATAAGCCGCCTAATCCGACGGAATTCCGAATCCATCCCCCGCATGTGTCGCATCGCATTTTAATCCCTTTTACCTATCTTCTATCATGCTCGAGCTCTCATTCATCCGGGAAAATCCCCAGATTGTCGAGGCCGACCTAAAGAAGCGCGGCAATCCGGAGAGGCAGAAGTGGTTCGCCGACCTCCTGGAGCAGGACAGGCTCTGGCGGAGCCTCAAACGCGAATCCGACGAGCTCAGGGCCTCAAGGAACGCCCTCACGAAGATGATACAGGCAGCCAAGACCGCCAAGAAGGATGTCTCTGCGCTCATACAGGAGGCCAAGGACATCCCGCAGAAGATAAAGGACAAGGAAGCCCGGATGGACGAGATCAGGGCGAAGGTCGACCACTACCTCATGCGCCTGCCTAACGTCCTGCACGAGGGCGTACCTGTCGGGCACAGCGATGCGGACAACGTCGTCGTCAGGGAATGGGGCAAGAAGAAGGCGTTCGACTTCGAACTCAAGCACCACGGCCAGCTCGCCGCCGACCTCGGCATCGCCGACTTCGAGCGGGCGGTCAAGATCGCGGGCGCGGGATTCTACTTCCTCAAAGGCGACCTCGCCCTCCTCGACCTGGCACTGCAGAACCTCGCGGTCGGCATGCTCGTGAAGAAGGGATACACGCTCATATACCCCCCTTACATGATGCGCAGAAAGCCATATGAGGGCGTCACCGACCTCGCGGACTTCGAGAACGTCATGTACAGATGCGCCGACGACGACCTATACATGATCGCAACGAGCGAGCATCCCATGGCCGCGATGCACATGGACGAGGTGTTGGAGGACATTCCCCTGAAATACGCGGGGATGAGCGCATGCTTCAGGCGCGAGATCGGCAAGCACGGCCTGGACGAGCGCGGCCTATTCCGCGTCCACCAGTTCAACAAGATCGAGCAGTTCATATTCTGCAAACCGGAGGATAGTTGGACTTTCCACGAGGAGCTCATAGCCAACGCGGAGGAGCTGATGAAGGCGCTCGAGATACCGTACCACATAGTCAACGTCTGCACCGGCGACATCGGCACCGTCGCCGCGAAAAAATACGACCTCGAGGGCTGGAGCCCGAGGGAGGCCAAATACATCGAACTGATGAGCTGCTCGAACTGCACATCATACCAGGCTACGCGGCTGAACATCCGGTACAGGGATGGGAACGAGAACAGGCACCTCCACACCCTCAACTCGACGATGGTGGCGACGTCGAGGGCGCTGAGGCTCATACTAGAGAACTACCAGCGGAAGGACGGCTCCGTCGAGATACCCCTGGCGCTTCGGCCGTATATGGGCGGCAAGACGGAGATAGCAAAGCAATAGCTATATATTCCGCCGTTCTATGGGTATCTCCATGGACTACTTCATGTCTCTGTTGGTTTTGGTGTTCTTGGTCGCGATGTCCGCCCTTTTCTCAGCTGTCGAACTATCCCTCATATCCGTCAGCCAGCTTCGGGTCCGCAACCTGGTGAAGAACAAGAGATGGGGGGCCAAGACCCTGAAGCGCCTAAAAGACGCTCCCGAGCGGATGCTGATAACGGTCCTGATAGGCAACAACATAGTCAACATCCTGGCATCGGCCCTCGCAACCTACGTCGCCATACTGTATTTCGGCTATCTCGGGGTCGGCCTGGCGGTCGGCGTGATAAGCTTTCTCATATTGGTGTTCGGGGAGATCCTGCCGAAGACCCTGGCGACCGCCCACAGCGAGCAGATAGCGCTTTTCGTGGCAAGGCCCATAGAGCTGATGCAGAAGGTCATGCAACCGCTCATCCTCGGGTTCGAGCTCGTCTCTTCCCTGATGGGCAGGATAATCGGGAAGAAGATGATCCCCCTCGTCACCGAGGACATGCTGAAGACTATGATCGAGGTCGGGGTCGAGGAGAAGGTGTGGGCCAAGGAGGAGCGGGATTTCATCGAGGGTGTCCTGAGGTTCGACGACGTGAAGGTCGAGTCTGTCATGACCCCCTTTTCGAAGATGTTCTGCCTCGACGGCGAGCTCACGGTCGCGGAATCCCTTCCAGTCATAAACACGGTGAGGTTCTCCAGGTTCCCGGTCTACGCCGGCGGAGACTGCGGGAACATCATAGGCAGCGTCCACATCAAGGATATCCTAAAGGCCTTCGGGAAAGACGGAAGGCTCAAGGTGAAGGATCTGGCGAAGAAGACACTCTACACGCCCAAGAGCGCCATATTGAAGGCTGTGTTCACCGAGATGCTCAAGAGGCACCAGCACATCGCGATCGTCGGAGACGGGGCAGGCAAGGTCGAGGGGCTCGTGACGCTGGAGAACCTGATAGAGGAGATAACGGGCGAGATAAGGGACGAGGCGGAGCCTGTGACGCCTCCATAACGGCTTATTTTTCCACCTCATCCTAATTGATTGACATGTTATCCGGCATCGAGACTACGATAGAGTTCCAGATGAGCCTCCTCCTGTTCATGGCACTCCTCGGCTACCAGATAGCCTCCAGGATAAACCAGTCCGTCGTCGTGGGGGAGATTCTCGTGGGGCTCGTGATAGGCCCGAGCCTCCTCAACATGATGACGTACTCGAACTACGTCGAGGGGATGGCCCACCTGGGGGCGGTGATCCTCATGTTCGTCGTCGGATTGGAGTTCAAGCCCTCGAGCATCTACAAATGGAAGTATTTCATAATCGCACTGGCGGGTGTGATACTCCCATGGATCGGAGGATACCTCCTCGCGCAGCTTTTTCTGTACGATTTCAAGACCTCCGTCTTCATTGGAACCGCACTGACCGCCACGAGCATCGCGATTACCGCGAACGTGCTAAAGGAGATGGGGAAGCTGAAGACGAAGGTGGCCGAGGCGATAATAGGCGCCGCCGTAATAGACGACGTCCTGGGCCTGATGGTCTTGGCTGTATCGAACCAGGTCGTCCAGGGGAACCTGTCGCTGATTGACGACGTGTTGATCGTCCTCAAGGCTGTGCTGTTCATGGTCGGAGGGGCATATATCGGACAGAACGTGATCGTCAAATACCTCGAGAGGATGGACTCTCAGCCGATGGCGAAGAAATATCCGGAGATGCTTTTCATATTCGCGATGATGATCGCGTTCCTGTACAGCCTCCTTGCGGAGATGATCGGCCTGTCCGCGATCGTCGGAGCCTTCCTGGCTGGCGTCTCCATCGCGGGAGTGAAGCTGACGCACAGCAAGGACCTTCACGTCGGCTCCGAATACATGCACATAATATTCTCCTCCATCTTCTTCATCTCCCTCGGCATCCTCGTCGACCTACATCAGGTGCAGCCCTCGCTCCTCCTGTTCACAGCCGCCCTGACCGCGACAGCAATCATCACCAAGGTCGTCGGCTGCTTCGCGGCATCGAGGCTTCAGGGCATCGATAGCGGGGAATCCCTGATAATAGGGTTCGGGATGTCTCCGAGGGGGGAGGTGGCGATGATAGTTGGCCTGATTGGTTTGACTTCGAACATAATCACGCAGGAGGTATATGTCGTGATCATCTTCATGAGCCTGATTACGACTGTAATAACACCGTTGATTCTGCGGAGCTGGCTGTCCCCCGGCGGCTGAATTCAGACCGTCGGCAGCCTCTTCATCGTCCATTCGACGCACATTATCCTCAGGTCGCTTCCGACGAGGTTGCCGCATATCGTCCCGTCGCCGTCCGCGACCGCGAAACAGAACTCCCTGCGGTCCTTGTGCCTAATTGGGGCGCAGAGGGTCCTGTTACCGCTCCTTCGCGCGAGGCTGGCTAGGCACATCTCATCAGACGGCTTATCCCCGAGCTTTCCGCAAAGCCTGGCGTCCCCTGTCAGCTCCGCCCCGTTGAGGTAGCACTCCCTCCTCACGGACTCGTTCGAGATGCCGGCGCAGAGTAATTGGTCGTATTCCCCGAATCTCAGGCGGCAGCGGTATTCGGCCTCCCTCTCCACGATGCTGCCGCAGAAGCCGGGCTCGCGGCAGTCTTCCGCAAGCTTCGTGAGGCAGCTGTCGCGGTCTGGCACGCCGTCGCATCGGCTTCCTGCGCATGAGGCCCTGGAGGCGTTATCGGCGCCCAGGCACCCTGCGAGGGCAAGAGCCAACAAAAAACAGACGGACAGCCTCATGGTAACTCCCTATCTTTTTTTACGGACCGCCCAGTATGCGACCTTCATCGTAACATACCCGAAGATGACTCCCCCCAGGATGTCGCTCGGGTAATGCTGTATGAGCGTGATCCTCGAAAGTATGATGGGCACACCAAGCGCTACAGCGGCGATGGGATGGAAGTCCAGGATGATGAAAACGGCGCAGACCGCGACGACGGATGCGGTATGCGCGGAAAAGAAGCTCGATGAAGCCCCAGACCACCTGATGAGCCTCATCAGCTGGTCGCCTTCGGGCAGGGCCTGAATGGGCCTGGCCCTCGGTGCGAATCCGGTGATGGCAAGATGCATCACAAACAGGAGGACGATGGCCAATGAGAGCGCGGCTGCAGCCCTCCTGTGCCTGATGGACAGGACGATCAGGGACGTCAGGATGTAGATCACGAAGTATTGGTACGAGAAGAACAAGGAGATGCCGTGCGACGCCCTGCCCGCCAGGGATTCGGCGACATAAAAGTCCAGTCCGCTAAAATAGGCTGCGAGGCCGAAAAGCCCCAGCAGACCAAGCCAGGTGAGCTCCCGTCTCGTGAACATGCTAGATTGCATCCTCTATCAGCTCCCTGATCCTCCTTGGCCCGTCGAGCCCCTCGCTCAGCCTCATCAGGCGGCCGGTCCTCCTGGCGTAGGACTCGTCATCGAAGACCTCCCTCACGCATTCGAGGATGACCCGGGGAGGCGTGTGGTAGCTGAGCCTCTTGCCGACTCCTTCCTCTTGCAGGACAGTGGCGTTGTTCTCCTGCTCGCTGTGGAGCATGTCGGGTATCGAAAGTACGGGCTTGCCGAAACTCAAAGCCTCCATTATCGTGCTGTGGCCTCCGGGGGCGATCAGGGCGTCTGAGCCCTTGATGTGCGGGAACGGGTCTTCGATGAAGGGGAGTATTTCGGCGTTGTCCGGGAGTTTCCCGAACTTTTCCCGCTCGACGTTGGGGCCTGAGACGAGGGTATAGCCGATGGAATCGTCAAGCCCCGCAGCTTCGAGGATGCTTCTGAAGATGTTCTCCCTGTAGCCGAAGCCCCCGACCATCGAGAGTATGTGCGGCTTCTTCAGAACCCTGCCTTCGACGGCGGACCGCCGCTTTCTGACGAGCGGGCCGCTGTAGACTATCTTATCGACCATTTCCTCCGTGAACCTGAGGCTGCGCCTGCATATCGTATACGGCGGCGGATAGTCGGGGATGATTACTCCGTCGACGTGCTCGAAAACGCTCATGTAGAAGCTCTTCGCCAGGCTTCCGAGGATCTTCATCGGGACGCCCCTATCCTGGAAGAACTCCTCCATCCCGGTCTGATTGACCATCGCATAGACCGGCTTCTTCTTCGCCTTGGCCGCTAGTATGCCGAGGTAGTAGCTGTCCGAGACGACGACGTCCGGCCGGACCTGTTCAATCAGCTTTAGGATCTTCGGGCCTCCGAATATTTGGGCGTTCTTCAGCGTCGCCTCGACGGATTTCCCCATGCTCAGGGAGCCGCCCTTGCCGACGAGCTTTATCTCCGACGGGATCTCGTGGGCCTTGTAGCCCGACTTCTCGATGAGGGTCTTGGAGTATCCGTAGGCGCCGAAGTGGACCTCGTGGCCGGCGCCAGCAAGCTCGGAGCCCAGGGCGAGGCAGCGGCTCGTGTGTCCGAGGCCTTCGCCGCACATGGGGATGAATATGCGCATGAATAGTTATTGTGCGGGGGATTATAACTACCTGGCAGACACTTCGAATTCCGGCGGGCTTTGCATTACCTTCTTCACGGTGCACGACTCCATCGCCCTCACTATGGCGTCCCTGTACTCCTTCGGGAAACCTCCCGGCAGCTTCAGCTCGATGCTAATTCTGGCTATCCTCTTCTCTAGGCCGTCGTAGTCGAAGTCCGCGGACAGGGCCATCCCTTCGGTGGATATCTTCCTCGCCTTGCAGAAGTTGAGGGCATAGAAGCCTGCGCAGGAGCATATGGAGGCCAGGAACAGGTCGAACGGGCTCGGTGCGGAGCCGTCTCCGGCGGGTTTCGGCTGGTCTGTGGCGATGGTATATCCCTTGTATTCGACGTCGACCCTCATCCCCCCCGGAAACGTCACCTTCATGTCCATCATAGCTTTGCGGTTTTGATGTCGTCCCATCCGGTCAGCTGGCGGAAGGCCCCAAAGAGCGGGTGCTTCTCCTCTGGCCCCGTCCAGTTCGCAGTCTCCCTGCAGTCTCCGGCAAGCTTCGGAATCATTATGTCGCGGCAGAACTCGGGGTCCTTCCTGTCTGTAGAGAGCATGTCGAAGAAATACGACCGGCATTCGTACAGCTTCGCGTTCGTGTTGTACCTGTCGCAGTGGGATGCATTGCCCCTCCAGTATGCGAACTCCCATGCGCAGTTGTCCCTCACCGTCGCCTCCGCGGAGTCGCAGAGTGTGAAGTTGTTCGCGATCAGGGCGTACCATCGGATGCAGCCGTTCCTGTTGAGGGAAAACCTGCAGTCGGAAAACGAGCCATTCGCCCAGCCTTCGCATGCAATCCGCTGATAGGCGACCCAGTCGTTCGTCTGAAGATCGAGGCTGCCGCACACGCCTGCGCCCCCAAACTTTGCCTTGCAGAACACCGTGCGGCATAAGCCCGGCTCCCCCAGGGAATAGGCCGCGTCGTCGTAGCAGAGCGCCCTCCAGAAGGTCGCGCCTAGCATTTGGCACTCCGGCAGATCGGGAAGGGTAGATGATGTGGGCGGGGCGGCCTCAAGCGTCGTCGACGTCGATGAAGTTGTCGTCTCCAACGTAGTCGACGTGGTCTCCATAATCGTCGTAGTCGTCGTGGCCTGATCCTGTGTGCCGCAGAGGCAGCCAAGACCGGCGGCCACCAGCAGCACCAGCACCCTTTTCATGCTTCAGAACTTCAATTCCATGTCGCACATGGGCGTCAGCGTCTTGACCAGGTCCTCGGCCTCCTTCTTATCGATGCTGAGTATGATCCCGGCGATGTTTTCGAGCCTTATCTTGTTGATTATGAAGTGCGTGAACTCCCTGACGCTCTTGTCGGTGTTGTAGATGAGCAGGCTGGAGAGCGAATCCAGGAAGAGGAACTTCTCGGGGGACTTCACCTTCGACAGCATCTTGTCAAGGTACATGCTGACCTCCTCGAGAGAGCTGGGATTCTCGACGAAGACTACGTTGTCTATCTTCTGGTGCTGGGCCTTGCCCGCCATCAGGCTGATGCAGTCTATGAAGAAGATGTCGTCGGACGGTATCCCGCGCTCTTTGATGGTCGTGAGGATGTACTCGTAGGGGCGGGTGATGCTCAGGTAGACGCCTCCCATCTTCCGCTTGTTAACGAGCACGTCCAGCATGCTCGAGACGACCTTGGTGTGGTTCTCGCTCTTGGCGGATATCAGGATCACCTTGTTGTCGGCAAAGTCCGAAAGCTGGGCAGCCAGCATGTTCCCTATGTCGTCCTGGGTGGGTGCGGCCGGCTCGATCGGCGCAGGAGCAGAAACGGCCTGGGGGGCCTCGACGTTCTTCCTTCGTATCAGCTCGTCGATCTCCCGTATAAGCGACCTGAGTTCGGGAGTCATCCCCGAAGGTATCACGACGGGTGCCCTGTCCCTCCTTGATATCCTGAAATACCCCCTGATGGACGGCAGAAACTTGACTATGTGGATTATCCCTATTGCGATGGCAAGGGCTGTCAGAATCGGGATCACGACGCCGGCGGAGACGAACGTCGAAAACTCGGGGACGTATCTCCTGACGATGTCGTTCAGGGGCTGGTTCAGCTCCTCCCCCAGGTTGTTGAAGTAAAGGAGCGCTCCGGCGGCGATGAAAACCACGCCGCTGATGAGCTCGTTCCAAAGGATCGTGGTATGGTGTTCGAGGTTGCTTATGTCGCTGTAATGGACCTCCACGAACAGGCGGGGAAACGTCCTCTGGAAGATGACCCTCTCGGTGGTCGTGACTATGTCGTAGTCTCCGATCTTGTGCTCTCCGATGATCTCCTCGCCAGTCGACAGGTAATCGAGCATCTCCCCCACCTTGCCCGCGCCCTCGACCGTCATTCTACCCCCGCCTTGAACATGGGCAATAGGTTCACTCCCTCATCCAGTATTTTCATTACCTGCTTGTTCCTCGAATGGGCTACGCCCCTCATCTTGATGACCTGCAGGGACCTTATAAGGTCGCCCTTCCGCTCGAAATCGGTAAGCAGTATCACGCCGTCGGCTATGAATTCCTCCACCCCGAACATGGAATACTTGAACGTCTGCGGCGGTATCTCCGATATCATCAGGGTGGTGCACCCTAAATACATGAGCTGGAAACCCATTTCGAGGATGAAATCCCTGATCTTTGCCTTGTCCCCGATGTTCTCGCACAGCGCGGTGATGGAGTCGATCACGACCCTCTTCGAGTTGGACTCCTCGATGAGGTTGCGGATGATCTCGACCAATCCCTCGATGTTGTCGAACTCCTGGCCTTTTAGCCGGATGTCCTGGGTAATGTCGACGATCTTGACCTTTCCCTCGTCCAGGGCCTTCTGGTCGCAGAATGAGAACGAGATGAGGTTCTTCCTGATCTTCTCCGCAGGCTCGGCAAGGGAGATGTAAATGCCGTTTTCCCCGATCTTGGCGCCGGTAAAAAGGAACTGCTGGCAGAGGACTGTCTTCCCGGTCCCGCAGCTGCCCGCCAGAAGGACGCAATGTCCTCGCGGTATGCCCCCCATCAGGATCTCATCTAGGCCGTTCACGCCGGTTTCGACGATGTCTGTTGCAACCATTTTGTTAATTATGTACGTGGGATATTAAATGCTCTTCAGACAGCCTATACTATGTGCTTTAGGCGGTCTATCGTGATCGGAGGCACGTGGTGTATGTTTTCGCCCCCCGAAGTCAGGTTGAACATCCTGACCCTGCTGTGGGCCGCGAAGTCCTCAAGGAGCATCTTACCTATCCTCAGGCCTCTCGGCTTCTTGACTGGGTCGTATGTCCCGGAAAAGACCCCGATTACGTGGCCGAAATCCATTCCCGCCAGCACGATGAATCCGGGTTCGAAGTGGGCGGCGATGTGCACAGCCCTGTCGCCGTCCGTGAATCCGCCGAAGTTGTGCACATTCCCTGTGGGATCGGAATGTGTCGTGCCATATACGACGCCCTTCAGATGGGGCATGATCGCCAGAAGCGCTTTTATGTTCGCGGAGTGGGCGTGGACCATCGTAATGCATCCCAGCTCGTTCGCGCGGATTATCGACGGGATGTCGCCATCCAGGTCTGTGACGTTTATGTGCGGTACGGATCCATACTGCAGAAGCGCCTTGACCGCCCCGTCCACGGCTAAGAGGACGAACCTGCCGAGGATGCCGGCATCAAACACCTTGTTGAGGTCGTTTTCGAGGCTCGGTCCGCAACCGAACACCATCACAGGCCTTCCGCGGACAAGCTCGAAGAGGGGTTTGACGTCCCGGCCTTGGATCATCCTGTCAAGCAGGAGAGTCGCCTTCTTGTCCTGCGCCAGGTCGAGGTCAAGCGACCTGACGACCTCCAGATACTTATGGCTCCACGGCATCCGACCAATCCCTCCTTAAGGCATCAGAAACAAGGGATATATATGCTGCCCGGGCACCTCCACAATGCGTATTAATCAGGGCAAAACACATATATCCGTCTGATGGCCGAATCCGACAAGCACTACATGGTCGACGAAGCGCTCCTTGAGGCGATCGTAGACTATGCCGGGCTCGAAGCCGAAGATGCCGTCCTTGAGGTCGGCGGCGGCACCGGAAACCTCACGGAAAAGATCGCAAAAAAGGGGAAGGTCACGGTCTTCGAAAAGGACCGCAGCCTCGCCGCAGGCCTCAGAAAGAGGTTCAAGGACGAATCAAACGTGGCGGTACTGGGCGCGGACGCGCTCAAGGCCCCGTATCCAAGCTACAACAAGATAGTCTCGAACATACCCTACAGCATTAGCAGGGATCTCCTTGAGCGGTTCGTCGTCGAAGGCTTCGAAGTCGCGGTCCTCGTAGTACAGCGGGAATTCGCCCGCAAGCTTATGGCAAAGCCCGGGCAGGACAGCTACCGCATGGTGTCCGTGCTCGCGCAGACGTCCTGCGAAATAGAATACATGAAGGACGTCCCCCCCGATGCATTCGAACCCGTGCCCAAGGTGAGGAGCGCGGCCATCAGGATGCGGCAGACCTGGAAGCCCGGAAAGGATTACATCGCGTTCCTGAACCGACTCTTCAGCCAGCAGAACAAGAAGGTCAGGAACATCATGGACGCGCCGCCTGAATATGCGCAGATGAAGCCCGCCGAGATGGAACCGGCGAAGATGCGCGATCTCTACCTCACAATCTCTGCTTCTCCCAAAGTTCCCTGAACAGGCCGCTTCTGGCGATGAGTTCCTTGTATGTCCCAACCTCGACGATCTCGCCCTCCTTCAGGACGATTATCTTGTCCATCTCCTGTATCGTCGAGATGCGGTGGGCTATGACGACTGCGGTGACGTCCTTGAAGACCTTCCTGAGGGACTCCTGTATTTTCTCCTCGCTGTTCGCGTCAAGCTGAGACGTCGGCTCGTCGAGGAACAGTATCTGCGGGCATTTGTAGAACGCCCGCGCGATGCTCAGCCTCTGTTTCTCGCCCCCGGACAGCCTCACGCCCCGCTCGCCTATGATAGTTTCAGCCCCGGATGGAAGCCTGTCGACCAGCTCCTGGAGGTTCGCCATCTCCAGAGCCTTCCCGAGGTCGTTGACGCATCCCCCGGTTATCTCGACGTTCTCCCTCAGGGTGGCGTTGAAGACCTCCGTCTCCTGAGGAACGACTGCGATGTTCCCTATGTACGAATGCCTGTCGATCTCCCTCAGGGGCGTGTCGTCGATCAATATATCCCCCGTATAATCCTCGTCGATCTTGAGCATCAGCTTGAACAGCGTCGTCTTGCCAGCCCCGGTAGGCCCCACGACGCCGACCTTCTCGCCACGCCTAAGGGTGAAACTGGCGGATCTCAAGGTCGATGACCTCCCAGGATAATTGAACGACAGGTCCCTGACCGTTATCTGCCTCCAATCCGGCGGCATCGGCTTCTTCCCGGAGACGTCAACGGTGGGCTTCTCATCCATCATCTCCATCAGCACCGCAACATCGACCCTCTCCTCGATGAGCTGGTCCGCGACCCTCGACATCCCGGCCGTGGCGTTGAGGACGTTGTCGAAGTAGACGTAGAACATCACGAACACGCCGATCTCCAGCCTGCCCTCGTATATGCCGTAGCTTATGTAAAGCAGGATCAGGAACTTCAAGACCACAGCATATACGGCGGTGACGAGCTCCCTCACCCTGAAGTCCCTCTGCAGCTTCAGGACCTCATCCCTCAGCGACGTGTTCACGCCCCCGACCCTGTCGATGATGGGTCTGCTCAGGTCCATCACCTTGATGAGGCTGATGTTGGCTATCGACTCGAAATTGACGCCGCCCGCCTTCTCCCTCGCCTTCTGAACGACCCTCAGCTGCAGGCTCTGCCTCCTGCGAAGGAAGAATGACAGAAGATAATAGCTTGCAGCGAACGCTAGAAGCCCGATGCTCAGCTCCGCCTTCAGCGAGTACATCACCGCCGCGGCGCCGACTATGCTGATGAACGCCCCGATGAGTTCAGAGAAAAACAGCTTGATGACGTTCACCATCCCGCCGGCCCCCTCCATGACCCGCTGCATCTTGCTGCCTGCATAGTCCTTCTCATGCCAGCTCAGATCGAGTGTGAAAAGGTGCCGCAGGCCCGTCATCTTGACGTCCAACCCCACCGACTCCGCCACCCTGTTTCCGACGAGGCTGCTCAACCTGCCGAAGACCGCCCTCACAAGGCTAGTCACCAGCCAAAGGACCAGGAGCAGGACGAGATAATCCAAAGGCTGGCCTGTCACGTATCCTGTGAAGAACGTCGTCATCCTGCCCAGCGCATAGGCGGGATAGAGGCCGGCAGCGGACCCGATAATGTTCAGTAAAATGGCGAACGCGAAGCCGGCCCTGTACTTTCCGACGTGGGCGGATATGTCCCGGACCAACTCGAGGTAGCCGTATTCGGGGTCTGCAGGTGGCTTCGAATCCATGATACACATTACGCATCTGAGGTAAATATCAGGGTGAATGGGAAGGAGATCATTGGCAGCTCGAACGAAGACCCTACCTTCCCATTGAGAATGTGAAACCCCCGTACAGGGCCAATCCAACCAGGATCAGAAAGACTCCGACAAGGTATCCCAGCGTCGCCTTCCTGAATTCCGCAGTCTGCGGCCAGTTTTTTTTGCCCGCCAGCCCGAACACCGCGATGGCAGACCCCGGCACGGCAAGTACTATGTAAACTCCGGAAATGTATCCCACGAGCGCGAGGAAGGCTCCGAAGTCCCACATCGTCCTTTGGTCTATCCCAAAGGCTTTCTCGCCTTTGCGGTTAGAGATCACCGCGACCGTGAGGATGAATATTCCAAGGAATAACGGCAAGGCTATCGTGATGGGTGAGATAGCGGTCATCTCAAAGACTAATTTTACGGATGGGAATATAAACCCTGGCATTGTGTGTACGTCGGCTGCGGACGCCTCTGCTCGCATTCGCAGGCAGGCGCATAAGCATATTACCCTCACGCATCCGCAAGGGATGCCGGGGCCGGTCGAATTCAGAGCCTTGCCCGGAAAGCAACCCCATGGCCTTGGTGCACATAATACCAACCTCAGGGTTTTGGTTTTACGTTACCTGGCAAAATACGACGTTACATGCGGGGCTAATGCTGTTACCACAGGACGACCAGGAAAAAGGGCAAAGTAAAGGTTATCTTAGAGAAGATGGAGCGAAAACCTAATAAATTATCATCAACAATGCCCCCTCCTCCTTTTCTGGGATGCATATGCCTGCGTGGAAAGTACCTTTATAATCTCTTAAGACTGGGGCCACTTCACCATAGGTGCACGATGTACAAAGTAATGCTGGTCCTGCGGTTATTTCATGAATCAAAGGATGTGGCCAG
>JAZDMS010000014.1:0-7641 GCA_043800705.1 Candidatus Altarchaeota archaeon | reverse complement strand
AAAGCTAAGAAAACGACGAAAAACCGAAGCCCACACGCGCCTATACAGCTACAACCTAAAAAGACTCTGCTACATACGACACCTACACGGCATAAAAGCCAAAGACACCTGGAACACCTAAAACAATTATGTCCCAAAGCCCAGCGGGCCCGTAGAAAACATCGGCTAAGCTGGTTTGTACGGCATTATTTGGGCCGCCAAATCCCGCCGCAGATAAAGACCTTGTCTGGGACAAGTTTGCGGAGGAATTACATAGCCTAGGGCGCACCGCTTATTACGCCCCACAATAAAAGAATAAGGGGGGCTGGTTGTGGAGAATAGACGCAATGAAAATAATAAACGTTGTCGGTGCACGCCCGAACTACATGAAAATTGCGCCCCTCATCGAGGCCATGAGGAAGAGGCGCGGGATTTCCCAGTTCTTGGTCCATACCGGCCAGCACTACGACAATGTGATGTCAAGACTGTTCTTTGATGATCTGGGGCTGCCTGAGCCGGACATGTTCTTGGGCGTCGGCTCGGGCTCGCACGCAGAGCAGACGGGGAAGATAATGATGATGTTCGAAAAGATACTCCTGAAGGAGAATCCAGACCTTGTCTTGGTTGTCGGCGACGTGAACTCGACGGTGGCGTGCTCCCTGGCCGCGGCCAAACTGGGCATATCTGTCGCCCACGTGGAAGCCGGCCTAAGGAGCTTCGACAGGAGCATGCCGGAAGAGATTAACCGGACGGTGACCGACCACCTTTCAGACTATCTCTTCACCACGGAGGAAAGCGCGAACAGAAACCTCATCAGGGAGGGTATCCCGAAGGAGAGGATATTCTTCGTCGGGGACGTTATGGCGGACACGCTCCTGAAAAACAGGAAAAAAGCCGGGAAATCAAGGATACTTGACAGGCTCGGCCTGTCGGAGAAAGAATATGCCGTGCTGACGGTCCATCGGCCGGCTACCGTCGACATCCGGCGCAGGTTCGAATGCCTTATTGAAGTCTTGGCGAGGATAAGCGAGAGGATCAGGATAGTTTTCCCTGTCCACCCGAGGACTGGGAAGATGATGGAGGAGTTCGACTTGGGAGATAAGCTTCGGGGAATGGACAACATCATTGTCACGGAGCCTCTGGGCTACCTGGACTTCCTCAGACTCATGGACTGCTCCAAGTTCGTGTTGACGGACTCGGGCGGCATACAGGGGGAGGCGGCAGTGCTCGGGATCCCGTGCCTGAGCCTGCGCGAAAGCACCGAGAAGTATGTGACTATCGAAGAGGGTACAAACGTTCTTGTTGGAACTGACAAAAAAAGGATAATTGAAGAGACAACAAGGATACTAGACGGAAAATGGAAGAATGGCTCCATACCCCCGCTGTGGGACGGGCACGCTGCCGAAAGAATAGTGGACGTGTTAGCCTCCAGAATCGTGGCCAAAAAATGACCGGATAGTACGGCAAACAACCCACTGGTGAAGCCCTCAGGCGGGATGTGATCCGGTGAGTGTGTGGAGGGTGGTCAATGGCGATATTAAAATAACACCTTTCAAGTATATTCATGTCCCGTAAAAGGGTTTTATTAATAGCCTATTATTTCCCCCCTATGCCGGTCATTGCCTCCGTCAGGACGGGAGGCTTGGCGAAGTTTCTTGGCGAATTAGGGTACGACGTCACAGTCATAACGGCTGAACATGCCGGGGAATACGCCGGAAAATGCCGGGTAGTGAGGGCTAAATCCCCGACAACCATTAATTTTCCAGAAAGGAGAGGCCTTGCCAAGCATCTGGAAAAGCGCTTAAGGAGGGTGTTTGGCAGGGCAGTCAAGAGCGTCATCCATTACCCTGATGACAAGAAAGGATGGATACCATACGCTTACGAGGCGGCCTCAAGGCTTCTGGAAAAAGAGAGATTCGACGTGATGATAACCTCGGGAGGCCCTTCTTCCGTTTACTTGATAGGCTGGAAAATAAAGCGCACGTATGGCCTCCCCTGGATCGCCGACATGAGGGATGCTTGGACCCAGAATCCAGTTTACCCGTATCTGTCAGCGAGGAAATTCTTCGAGAAGAGATTGGAGCTCGGCATCCTGAAGGACGCCGATGCGATTACTGCGACATCGATGATTCTGGCGGAAAAGATAGGCGGATTTCATCGGAGAAGGGTACATACGATACCCAACGGCTTCGACCCGGAGATACTTAGCACCCGAGCCCCGCCACGGAATGAAAAACTCACCTTCGTTTACACCGGAAACGTATGGGGCGGGTACCAATACGACCTGAGCCTCTTTTTCGGCCCGCTCAGGGAACTGATGGACGAGGGTGCTGTAGACCCGGGTTCGGTGAGTGTGGACTTTTTTGGCGAAGTTCGAGGCGGGGGTAAGGACTCGGCCAGGAAGTATGGGCTCGATGACATCATCAGGATGAACGAATCAGTCGAGAGGGATGTCGCCATCGGAAAACAAAGGTCTGCCGACGTCCTCTTGCAGTTTTCCTGGACTGATGGCAATGACAGGGGATTCATACCCGGCAAGATATTCGAATACCTGGCAGCAAGGCGTCCCATACTGGCGGTGGGCGGTTTTTGCGATGACGCGGTCACCGAGCTGATAGGGCAAACGAATGCCGGCGTATGCGCCTATGATAAGGACGGCGTCAAAAAGGCATTAAAAAGATCCTATGATGAATTTAGGGATAGAGGGACCGTCGAGTATCATGGAATCCAGGCTGAGATAGACAGATACAGCCAAGTGGAAATGGCTGCGAAGTTCGCGAAGATAATGGAGAAAATAGGACGATGATAGATGCGGATCCAGCCCATGCTAGACGCTTATTTCTCCCTTATGCCTAGCATGCTTAGCATGAACGAGGAGAAGACTGTCTGGACTCCGATGACGAGGAGGGTGAGGGCGACTATGGAGTTCTTGGCTTCCTGCAGATTGCCGAATCCTGATGCGGTCCATTCGATGAAGATGAGGCCGTATATGGCTGCCCCTGCCGCTGCGAGGGCTGTCCCCCATAGGATGCCGTTTTCGAGGGTGAAGTGCCTGTGGAGGCGGCGAAGAGGCAGGTCCTGTTCTCCGAGGTGGGTTGCGGCGTAGGTCCGGGCGAAGAGGGAGAATATCATGAGCTGGTATCCGCTCACAAGAAGGAGGGCGCTGACGAACATCGGATGATAGTAGAACCTGAGCCCCACTAGGGAGGGGGACCCGAAGTAGAGCCATGCCATCGAAGCGATCCCGGAAAACGACAACAGCATGCCTGGAACCAGGAACAGCGCCATCGGGCTGTATAGGAGCATGAACCTCAGGTGGCGCCACCCGTCCGACAGGGGCTTCAGCTTCGACCGCCCCTTCCTGCGGCGGTAGTCTATTGGGACCTCAGCCACACTCAGGTTCTTCCTCACGGCCTTGATGAGCATCTCTGTCGCGAATTCCATGCCCGTCGTCCTCAGCTCCAGGCGCTCCAGCGCAGTCCGCCTGATCCCCCTCATCCCGGAGTGTATGTCGGTTATCCCCGAACGGAACAGGACCCTGAACAGGAGCGAGAGGAGGGGGTTGCCGACGCGCCTGTGCAGCCACGGCATCGACCCCCCCTCGATTTTCCCGGCGAACCTGTTGCCGACGACCAGGTCGAAGCCTTCCCCCAGCTTTTCCACGAACTTCGGTATCTCTTTGAAGTCGTAGGTGCCGTCGGCGTCGGCCATGAAGATGTAGTCCCCCTTCGCGAGCTTGTAGGCCTCGAGGTAGGCGTTGCCGTAGCCTGGCTTGTTATGTTTCACCAGGGCTGCGCCATGTTCTTTGGCTATCTGCGGGGAGCGGTCTGTGGATGAGTCCGATACGATGACTTCGTAGCCGCCGTCAACCCCTTCCATTACTGCCCGTATCTCGTCCAGGCATGCCCCCAAGGCGGCCTCCTCGTTCCTGCACGGCAGTATGATGGACGTCTTCATGCGCGTATCCTATTCGTCTGCCGGGAATTAAACGTCGGGGTTTTATCCGAATCTGCACAAATAGGAATGGGATGGATGAGACCGCAGCACCGTGGGGGGGGCAGGACGTACCGTATGTTTAAGCCCGTCTTGGACAGGGCCATGGCGTTCTTCGCCATCATAGCCGCCCTTCCCCTGATGATTATCCTGGCTGCCGCCGTCAGGGCGAGCTCGCCGGGGCCTGCGATATTCAGGCAGGAGAGGGTTGGTTTCCGCGGCAGGCCGTTCACGATGTACAAGTACCGGACCATGTATGAGGGTGCGGAAAAAGACAAGGCCAGATTATCCCACCTCGACGTCGCCGACGGCCCCGCCTTCAAGATACCGGACGATCCCAGGCTGACCTGGCTCGGGAAAATACTGAGCCGCACGTTCCTTGACGAGCTGCCGCAGCTTTATAACATCCTCAGGGGGGACATGAGCTTCGTCGGCCCGAGGCCGCCGACCCCCGACGAGGTCCCGAAATACGAGGACTGGCAGAAAAGGAGGCTGGAGGCGAAGCCGGGGCTCACCTCCCCATGGGTGATAAGGGGCAGGCACAGGCTGAGCTTCGATGAGTGGATGAGGTCGGACATAGAGTATGTGGACGGAGTGAACATCATCACCGACGCAGGGGTCGTGTTGGGCACGCTCGCCATCACGCTGAAGGAGATCGCCAGGGCCATGAGGGACATGGTCATAGGGTAAGGCCCCTTCTTATATGTCTTTTGGTTAAGTATATGCTTATATGATGGGGATTATCGGAGACAGCCACGACAACATCGACGCCGTGGCGAAGGCGGTTGAGTTCTTCAACGGCCGCGGCGTGGACCTGGTCGTGCACACCGGCGACCTCGTGTCGATGTTCACGCTGGAGCCCCTGGGCAAATTGAAGGGGGAGCTGAAGATGGTCTTCGGCAACAACGAGGGGGAGCGGGCGAACATCGCGAAGAAGGTGCAGGAACTCGGCGGGGAGATAGGGGAGTTGCTGGAGTTCGAATACGACGGCAGGAAGGTGGCAGTATACCACGGACAGAACCCGAGCCTCCTGGACGCCATCGTGAAGTCGAAGAAATACGACATCGTGGCGACGGGCCACACCCACACGCCGGAGGTGACGATGGAAGACAACACCCTCATAGTCAACTCCGGAGAGGCCTGCGGCTACCTGACCGGCGTCAAGACCGTCGCCCTACTGGACGTCAACGAGATGAAGGCCGACATACACACGCTGGAGTAGTTTTCGGTTTCCAGTTTTCTGTTTCCTGTTTTCAGTGTTCAGTTTTCTGTTTCCTGTTTTCAGTGTTCAGTTTCCAGTTTTCTGTTTCCTGTTTTCAGTGTTCAGTTTCCAGTTTTCTGTTTTAATCGAAAACCGAGAACTGAAAACCGTTTTTTTCCGGTCTATTGCCTGTTCATCTGTTTTGGTTGGGGGTTTGGCGCGGCCTTTGACAGGGCTTCGAGCTCGTATAGTCTTCTCATGTCTTCCAGGCTTTTCGGCTGGTAGTCGCCGTTGCGGCCTGCGCAGCCGAACGTCTCCATCTGCGAGGCCACCCACTTCTGCATCGCCGCCCTGCTGGGTTTCCCGAAGTCCCGCGGGTCGAATCTGTCCGGGGACGCCTGCGCCACCGTCAGGAGCGCATCGGTGTTGGCCAGTCGCCCGTCGGTGTCTATGTTGACCTTCCGGACCCCCCGCCTTATCGCCTCGACCTTCATGGGGTTGGGCACGCCGCTGGCCTTGGCGAGGCGGTGGCTGTCTCCCAGGGCCTTGAGGAACCTGAGGGCATCGTCCGGGTCCGGCTCGCTCAGGTTGACTTTTACTTCCTCGAACCTTATCTTGGGTTTTCCGCCCTCTATGTAGGGCGTTCCCTGGTTGAATGCCAGGACTGTGTCGCCGTTTTGTTCCCGCCGTTTCATGACGACCGTGAAGCGGTCGAGGCTTTCGACCATCTCCTTCGGGACGCTTGATGCGCCGTGGAGGACGAGGGGGAATTCCCGGCCGGTCGCCTCCCGGACGGCATCCTTTATCCGCGTTATCCTGTCCTGGTCGAGCCTGATTTCGCCCACGGATTTGTAGGCGCCGTGGGATGTGCCGACGGATATCGCAAGCGCGTCGACTCCGGTCTCCTTCACGAACCTGGCCGCCTGCGCGGGGTCCGTGTACTCTATCTTCCCGGCAGCCACGTCATCCGAGCCCCCGAGCGCCCCAAGCTCCGCCTCGACGGTGACGCCCCGCGCATGGGCAAACGCCACCACCTCCCTCGTCCGGGCTATGTTGGCTTCGATGTCGTGCTCCTGCGTCTTCCCGTCCTCCTTCAGCGAGCCGTCGTACATGACCGAGGTGAATCCCAGCTTTATCGCCCTCTTGCACGTCTCGATGTTCCGTCCGTGGTCCAGGTGCAGTGCGACGTTTATGCCCGCGTATTTTTCCATCTTCACCATCGCCTTCAGCATCGCGGGGAGGGCCTCCATGTCGGAGTACTTCAGCGCCCCCTCGCTGACCTGCAATATGACGGGGGATTTCTTCTCGGTGGCGGCGTCCATGATGGCCTGAAGCTGCTCCATGTTGTTCATGTTGAAGGCGCCTACCCCGTAGCCGCCCTTTTCCGCCTCGTCAAGTACCTGTTTCATGGGGACCAATGCCATTTTACAATACCTCCCTGGATTCCATATGTTAATATGTTAATGTGGGACGGCGCCAATTAATAGGGCATAATCCCTAGTCGGTTATTAACAGGGTCGCTTAAATATATTCAGACTAAGCGCCCGGGTGGAGTTGGCGGTCATGGAAAAATGAACTCCGCCGAATACAGAAGGATATACGGTCAGTTAAGCAGTAGGGACGACATCAAGAGGCTCTCAAGGGAGGAGGGCCTCGACGAGGAGCTCCTGATAGTCATACTGTCGCAGAAGATCGTCCGAAACACGAAGCGGACCTACTACGAGATCAAGAACAAGGCCCCGAGCCTCCTTGGCCACTGGATGCACGGCAAGAAGTTCACCGATATCGCCAGCAAGGAGGGCTTCTCCCCCGTCCTCACCGCGTCGCTGATGCTCCAGCACACCGGCGTCTCTAAGAAGCAGTTCAAGAACTACCTCAACAACCCCGAAACCATACCCGACAAGAGGCTGAAGCAGGAGATCCTGGACGCCATGAAGGAGGAGCTCATCTACTCCCCGGAGGGCACCAGGATGCAGTGGGGCCGAGGCAAGGACGTCGAGCTGACGGTGAAGAAGTGGCTGGATCTCAGGCGCGTCAGCTATGTCACCGAATACGACGCCAAGAAGGGGGAATACACGAAGACGCCGGACTTCAGGCTGGAGGCCCCCATAAAGGTCCAGGACAAATGGGTAAACTGGGTCGAGTGCAAGGCCAGCTTCGGCGACGAGTCCGAATACAAGCGCGACTACGGCAAGCAATTGAGCCATTACGTGAACCTCTTCGGGCAGGGGATGGTCTGCTACTGGTACGGATACGTCGAGGACATGCCCCAATACCTCAGGGACGAGAAGGTCATAGTCGTAGACAGAAGGTTCTACGAAGCGGAATAATAGTGCATCAGATTAATTTTTGAACTTTTATTCTTCTATTCTTATATTGTTTCGGTGAGTTTTATGTGGAGTCTGCCGAAAGGGGAGGATTTCCTCCCCAAAACGAGTATCGGACATCTTAGAGGATTGTACAACAAC
>JAZDMS010000007.1:0-7080 GCA_043800705.1 Candidatus Altarchaeota archaeon | reverse complement strand
GTCGTGTCGTAGACGATGATGGACGCGGTCGCGACAGCGTCGGCTTCCTCAGCGTAGACACCCGCTATCTCGACATCGTCGACGATACCGTTCGCCATCTTGCTGATCTGCGTCTGAACGACTGTCCCATCCGGCTTCTCGACGTCCAACAGGATACCAGCGACCTTGTACTCCTCGGAGTAGATCAGGTGGTCGATCTTGAACTTGTATCCCATATACTCAGAGGTGTATCCTTCTGAGGAGATGTCGTCCAAAATCTTCCCCTTCGCAAGGTAGATCTTGTTGTATCCCTGGATGTTCTTCGTGAAGTACTCCTCGCCGAACAATATGAACTGCCCCCTCCACTCGAAGTCGATCGGGTCGGTTCCATCCATAATCTTGTCCATCGGCAGGAATCCGGCATCCATGATGTAGCTAATCGCCTTCGATGCTATCTTCACTGTCAGCTTCTCTGCTTCGTCTTTCCCTAATCCGGCTTCATACCATGTGATCTTGTCGAAGTTCACGGATATGGACTCTTCCTCTGTGTGCTCCGGGTTCTCCAGGGCAGACAGACATAGGGTCTCACAGAACAGGCAGTGTACGTTGTTGTACGTGCCTTTCTTCAGAATGCCTGATTCGGTCCTCTCCTGCTGGTTGCAGGCCAGGCTGTAGCTGACGAACTCCCCGCGGTTGTACGTCTGTATGTGCCTGCTGGATGTGTTGAAGTCCAGTCCGACGTTCTCGTTGTAGAAGTCGTATCTGCTTGCCTCACCATCGTTCTTCTCTATCAAGAGTCCTCCACCTACCTGCGTGTCTTCAGCCTGTTCGTACTTGCCGGTCGCTCCCTTGGCTGATACGCCTAGGACTACCTGGCCGTCTGACGAGCCGCCTGAGGCGGTCGCTGATGCGCTCTTGTACGCTAGGTTTCCGATTACTGCTGCAATGTTGCCTGCTGCAACGGCATCGGTCGCCATTCCTTTTTCTCCAACTACTATCTGGACTACAGGGTTGTAGCCAGCGTCGTAGAAGAAGTCCTTGGTCAATCCGGTGCTGTCCAAGCCTGCACTAACTGCGCCAGAGATTGCTGCGCCCAGCATCACTGCGCCTGCGGCTATGGAGCCAACACGTCTTAAGGTTTTCATCTTCTGCTTTACCTCCTATTGGTTTTCTTATTAGCTTAACCCCCAATGACCATGCCCTTTTGACAGGACATGGTATCACCTGTGGTTTCAGCCTTCATAAGAATGCACATGCCGCTATTTATAATTGAGGGTGTACGATCAGGTTAAAATTCTTATTTTTAGAAAACAACAGTCCGTAAGGCATATTTTTTTTCAAAGAACGTTCGAATGAGCTCATTTTACTCCAAAACCCATTTTTTAAGCTTTATCCACTTAACACGACCTTCTACGCGCCGTTCTATTATATTTCTCTTCTCAATATGCCTTAAAATGTCAGATAGGCTTGATTTTGGTATTCCGGTTGTTTTGTAGATGTAGGCCTGTGTCACCTCTTCATCCTCTGAGTTTTCAAGTAATTGGACGATATTTCGCTCGGTCTCATCCAATATCTTAAGGATGGATTCTTTGACGGCTTTTGCCCCTTTAGGCCCTGATGAATCCATCTGGTAGGATATTTTTCCGTCCTGCGTCTTCGGCTCATCTACGACGTTTTCGGCCACATCGACCGTCATGTGCCTGCCCGAGCCTTTGCTTGACTGACGGCGTATCTTATAGAGGTAAAAGATCACCGCAGCCAGGACGAGCATCACCGCCCCCAGGGCTAGGCCGTAGAATAGCCGGATATCCAGAGTTGACTGTATCTGCTGTTTCGAAGGCGGCAGCGTCGTGCTTGGCAGGATTTTTACCCCCCCATACCGGTAGGTGCTCGTGAAATTGAGGTTTTCGTCTCCGACTTGGGGGTATAGCCATATCCCGTCATCTACGTTGGTCCTCAACAGGTGGGTGGGCTGGAGGGTGAGGACGCTGGATCCGGGGGGATATGCGACGCGCATTATGGTCTTTCTTGGCGTGGTCGGGGTTTGATAGTTGAAGGTCCATATGTCCGTCGACTTGGTGGTGAGATAGTATGTGCCGTATTTTATCCAGACCTCGACGGTCTTCCTGTTTGGCGTCGTTTCCCTGAAATTGATCTTTATGGCGTCTATTCCGTCGATTTCAGTGAATTCGTAGGTCAGGTTGCCTGAAGAGTCAGATATTGCCAGGTCGTTCGCATGCGGCGGCTGGTAGATTATGCCGTAGTCCTCAGCCGATTCGAAAATGACCCTCTCCTCGACCGAAGTATGGCCGTCGCCGCCGATCTTGATGTTGAGGTCGCTGATAGTATCCGCAGATACCGTCGACACCATGGCAAAAAACAGAAAAAACGCCGCAATCCGTCTCATAACCCTATCCTCATTAACTAATCGGCCTGTCAAGATATAAGCTATTCCCCTTTCAGCATTCGGTCATAGAGGACCGCCCTTTCCGGGTCCTTGAACATTGCGATGATCTGCTGGCTGTACATGTGAACGAAGTCCGATACGTCTGCAACCATGGAATGCATCTGCTCCGCGTTGAGTTTCACCTCTGTGGGCTCCACGATCTCCACAGCCGACGGCCCGTAACGCATGATGATGTTGACGAACCACCTGAAGTCGTCTGCCACCAATTTGACCTCGGCTACCCCGGAGAAGAACTTTTCCCCCTTCTTCTTGGATTTCTCCCTGATTATGTCGAAGACGTTGACTTCAAGCAGGCTGACGTTCTCCTCCTTGACCAGTTTTTTGAATAACATGTTCTCAAGGGCGGACTTGGCAGCCTCCTCGTCGTTGCCTTGGACGCCCATGTAGAGGGTGGCTAATATGCCCCCTTCGCCCATTTTCCGGCCTAAATCGATGTTTTCGTTGAATTTCCGGGTGTATAGAGGCTTGTCGGCCATCCTTATAATAACACCCTTTGACCTTATATAAACTGGAAACAACATACCGCACCCTGGAGTGCGCGGTATGACAAATTCGACCGAGTCGACTTTGACATCATCAAAATCGCGGTGCGATTTTGATATGGCTTACAAACACGCTCAAAATGCCCAATAGCCAAACATTGTCAGGGGGTGGAAACGGGGGGTAGCGATACATCCTCGCGTGTTTGTAATGGCAGAGCTGTTGGCGGATATAAAGCTCAGATGGTATGATGATTCGGCCCTATTGACCGACGAGCCGAGGGAGATATTGGAGCTGTTCATGGATTCCATAGGAGTCACCTCCGACGTCGCCTGCGACCTCATGGAGGTGATGCTGATGGCCAGGGCCAGGGACGTGCCTTTGACCATGCCCGAGGTCAAGGCAGGCATCATAGAGCTGCGCCGCCGGCGTGGTTCGAAGGAGCCCGAATTCGGGATGACGGACAGGAACATCCAGATCTGGCTGAAATACTTTGAAACGATAGGATTGTTCGACGAGATCGCGGACAAGCACCGTTTCCAGGCTAACAAGAGACCGTCGGAGGCCTTCAAGAAGACCAAGCAGGTCGTCGCTGAAAGCCTGAAATACAGCGAAAAACTGGTTTCGAAGATCGAGGAATCATACAGGATAAGATGACGAACAAGTGCCTGCACTGCGGCTGCAAGGCAGCCTACGAGCTGCGTTATTCGGGCCATTGGGTGTGCAGCAGGCATTTCATCGAACTTTTCGAGCGGAGGGTGAAGAAGACCATCCGGCAGAATCGGCTCCTATCAAGGGGGGACAGGATACTTGTCGCACTATCTGGCGGCAAGGGCAGCATCACGGCGCTGAGTATTCTGGATGATATCGTCAAACCCATACCCGCGACGGAACTGTTCGCGGTCACCGTCGACGAGGGGCGTAAGGGCATGAGCAAAATGGCCGCCTATTGCCGCAATATCGGCATAAAGCACCGTTTTATTATAGTTGGGGGAAGCCGGGACGGAAAAACCGGGAAGGCATCGGATAAAGGGGAGTTGAAGTGGAGGCTGATCGAGGCATGCGCCAGGGAGGTCGGCGCGAACAAGATCGCTACGGGGCACGACCTTGCCGACGAGGTCCGGTCGGCTTTCATCAACGTCATGAGAGGGGACCTCGGATCATATGCCGGATTGGGCAGCATGGTCAAGGAGGGAAACGGCATTACCAGGATCAAGATCCTGCGCGAATGCCCCGATGAGGAGGTAAAGGAATACGCCGATCTGATGGGACTGCCTTATCTGAAAAAAAGGGCGGTATCGGCAGACGACCCCTGCGCTGACGCGGCAAATGGATTCATAGATTCCCTGGAGAAAGGCCACCCAGGCAGCAGATACCAGATGCTCAGGTCCGCCGACGCGCTAAAGTCGGCGCTGGGGAAAAAGGTTAATAACAGCCGGTGTAAATAGGATGATGATGAGAGCGTGTGTCTGGGCGATATCCTTTATCCTGGTGGCGGCATGCGCCGCCTCAGCCGACATCGGGCCGAAACCCACAGTAGACTTGGAGGTATTATACCACGGAGAGCGACTGAGGGAGGCGTTCGATGCGAGGATGCTGTCATGCGGGGTGGAGTACGCCTACGACCACTACGCCACCCCCATCCCGAAAGGGCTGAACATATCCGAAAACGACCCCGGGAGGGGTTGCATCTGGAGGCCCGACGCCCTAGCTTGGGGAGGCAGATGCAGGGATGGGCTCTGCCAATTCGACTACCACCCGCCAGAGGAGTTCAAGCTCGCGGTGTACGTACCTAGCATGAATAGGACATTCGTGTCTAGAGCAACCCAACGTAAGAATTTCCGAAGCGCCTACAGGATGGAGCTTTCGGACTCTAGCATCCGTGAGATGACTCCTCTGTGGGATTATGACATCGTCAAAAACTATTTCAAGGCTTTGGCTCTGACGCTCGTCTTCGAGCTTCTGACTGCATACAGTTTTCTGGCGATTGTACGGATGCCAATGAGGAGAATATTGAGGTCTGTCGTCTATGCGAATCTCATCTCCCTCACGCTGGTGTGGCTGTGGCTGGTCGCCTTCCCCCAAGGTGAGGAGTCGTTGTGGGGAATCCCCTTCGCGGAGGCGTTCGCAGTCTGTTTCGAGGCCTTGTTCATTTACAGGTACAACGGGGGGACGATATCGGCTGTGAAGTCGTTCGCCCTCAGCATCCTCATGAACGCCGCAAGCCTGTTCATAGGGGGTTTCTTTTATTTGATGCTGTACGGCATCCTCTTCTGAGGTTGATGTGGAAATCGCGCTTTGATAAAATAAAAAAGAAAAGGTATTGAACCCCTTTCGGGGTTCAATGTTCAGAGACCTATTTGTGTGCGTTGTCCTGCAGCCAGGCAATCAGGGCGTTTCCGGCATCTATGGTGTCGGAGGCTGTCCATCCCGCTATGTAGACCTTGTTGCCGTCCTTCTTGACGACATACTGGCCGGTTGCAGCCTGGATCTCCTCCCTGGTGACGCCGGATAGTCCGTTGACTGCCGGTCCGCCGACTACGATCAGGTTTTTCGCGGCGTTGGCCGCGATCTCGGCCACTACCAGGTTCCCGACGATCGGGTTGACTGATACACTGGTTGCCGAAGCGCCTGTCGTTGTCACGCCGAATTCCTTGACCAGGTACGTGCAGCACCCGACGGTCTTCTCCGTGCCCTCGTCAGCCTTCGTGATGGTCGTGTCTATGGTCGTGGCCTGCTCTGAGGTTCCTATGAACAGGGTCGCATAGACTTCCTTCCTTGGCTGGCAGATGGTCACAGCGTTGACTTCACGGGCTCCGCCGTAGTCGATGGTCGCAGTCGTACCGCCTTCGGGCAGTATGGCCACCGTGTCCTCTTCGTTGTCCCACTTGTGGGAGTAGTCCGTATCCGGGTCACCGTACGGGGTCGTCCACGGTGTGGCGAGGCTCAGCTCGTTGCCGGACGAGTACACGCCTTCACTGTAGTACGTGTCTTCGCTGTCGTTGAACTCGCGGTCGTAGAAGTCGATGACCAAATACTCGAAATCGCCGTTCTCGACGACTACGTAGTGGTCGTCCAGGTTTTGGCCGTTCCTCTGCGGCACGATCAGCTGTGTTCCGTTCTCGTTGAAGACGCTTACCATGAGGTTCGCGTCGTCAAGCTCGAACTTCTCCAACGGGTTCAAAGAGTCGCCGAAGATGTACTGGTCTACTCCGATCTTCTCGCCTTCCAAAACGGTCATCGCATTCGCTGGGGTGACCGGGTTGGTCGGGTCGGACTGGTCGTAGACCGTCCACAGGTTGCCGTTCGATCCGCCGTCAATCAACAGGTATGTATCTGCTGGGCCTTCACCGACGTAGACTGCGCTGTCGTTCTCGTCCTCGTCAGGGTTTATGGTTATGTCCTGTGTGTTGCCGGTAGAGTCCTCGAACGGGAACGTCTTCATAGTCAGCGTTCCGGCCGATGTCACGGCTGACAGGGTGAATTCCTGCTTGCCGCCGTTCAACAGGTCCTTCAAGGTGACCTTCAGGGTCGATGGCTCGTTCGTCGGCTCGGTGGCTTCGTCGTATTCGTAGACTAGCCCGCCTGCGACGAACATGTCGCCTGTCGAGAATCCGTCAGTACCGCCCATATCCATGTAGACGCCGTTATACCTCTGCCCGTCGTCGCCTGTGAAGCTGATCAGGGCGCGCTCTTTGCCTTCGCGCTCGATCTTGATGTTGCCTTCACCTGCGCCTGAGCATGGGCTCTCGACGAAGTCTGTGGTCCTGTAACCGACGAACTGCACCTTGTACGTGCTCGGGAATTCGAGCGATTCGCCGACTGCCAGGTCGATTTCGTGCCTGTACTCGACCGTGACGTTGTCTAGCACGTTGCCGGCATCCGCTGAGTTGTAGTCGGATATGTCGACGTTTGTGCCGTTGGCTGCCTCGTGCTCGATGGTCACTTTCCAGTATTTCTTGACTTCGCCGCCCAGTTCCATGTCCTTGCCGTCTTCCAACAGGACGTTCGTCGTCGTGTCGTAGACGATGATGGACGCGGTCGCGACAGCGTCGGCTTCCTCAGCGTAGACACCCGCTATCTCGACATCGTCGACGATACCGTTCGCCATCTTGCTGATCTGCGTCTGAACGACTGTCCCATCCGGCTTCTCG
>JAZDMS010000018.1:0-70764 GCA_043800705.1 Candidatus Altarchaeota archaeon | reverse complement strand
CGAAAGCAGGAACCGTTAAGCTGGCTGACGCCAGCCAGCGTCTACAACAACCCGCGATATTTTAACAAGGACTACAAAGTACTCAAAAAGCGGACATAAAATCGTGCAACAAAAGCGGACAAAAATTCATGCACTATACACTTAACTTATCGGGTTTTTATCCTCCCACTCCTTTTGAAGTTGTCGGTATTCTTCTGCAGATATCTCACCTCTTCTTTTTCGTTCGGTAAGGTCTTTTACCAATGCGTTAAATTCTACCTGCCGTTTCTTCTTTAAGTCCTCTCGTTGAAGCACTTTATAGAAATCATCCGGGTTTTGGAGGTCGTGAGAGAAGACATAATGGTTCAGGATATCATTAACCTCTTCGCCACAGATTAAACACTTAGTTTTTACCTGGCCAGTCATATATGAAAATATTGACAAAATCTGGATTAATTACCCTAATTTAGGGATTAATATCCCTCTATGCCAGCGAAACTGGTTTTGCTTTGCCGATTTTTTGACATTCGGAACTACTGACAACAACCTTAGATATTTTAACAAGGATTACAAAGAGGTACTCAAAAGCGGACAAAAGTGCTTGCACTAAAAGCGGACAAATGTGATTGCACTATACATCTACTATAGGATGCTTTCGCTTCGGCGACTACTGCTTCATCCGCCTGCAGTAGGATGATCTGTGAATCCTGTATGACATCCCCTCCCCGCTTGATATTCTCGTAGTCTTCTCTCCTGATACTCCTGTCTCTGTCTCTTGCTTTACCCGTCAGATAAGACACAAATTCATCCAAGACGTAGACTGAAGTAAAACATCTCTTGGAGTATTGTTTCTGAAGTAACTCCTTAGCTTTCCTGTGGTACTGGTCTTCCTCATAGAATGCTCCGATGAAGATGCCAGAGTCCATAAAATAGGACATATTAAACTCCTTATGGACTGAGTTCTATGTTCTTGGAATTGGTCCTAAAGCTTAGATGTAGAGGCTTTTCTAGCACCCTCAGCAGAGGATCACCCGATAAGTCTATCTTGAGCTTATGAGCCTTCTTCAGATGCCTTTCGAACTCCTCTGCCTTCGCTTCAGCTTTCTTCCTGTCAAAGACTGCTGCGCCCTGGCGGACACCCACCTTACGAGGTTCATGCCCTAGCGAAGTTACGACGACCTTTTTGTCTATGACAGTGTAATGATCCTTCGGCACAGTATCTCCTACATATACTTCGCAGCCATAGGAAATCATCTTGTTTATGGTCGACTGCTCCGGCGCGCGGACACAGACCCTGACCTTAACCCCTCGCCCGGCCGCCCTCCTTATCGCCCACTTCAGGTCCTCATAGTTCCTGAATGCTCCAGCCTCCCCCGTAACTACAAGGATTTCCTCTTCTGCCTTATCGATTAAATCATACATGATGCGGCGAAATTCCTCGTCGAATGGACTGGTTTTAAAGACAGTGATTTTGGAGGCCATTTTACCCGATACCCTGATTAACTACTCCCAATTTAGTTATAAATAGCCCCAGACTTATAAACCTCTTCGATATCGAGAGTCCCTTTCTCCTGCAGATCCGCCGATTCCTGAAGATGTTATATGACATCCTTACAGTCAAACTCAGCTCGTCCATAAAAAATCACTGCAAGACGGTGATTTTCATTGAGGATCTTCTAATCCGGCTAGAATGTTGCCGCGTAATTCCAGATACAGCCGCTTAAGCAGCTGGGATTCCAGCCCTAGGTGCACTAAAGCTCCCTGACAATGGCGGCGAGGCTGTTTATTCGGCCTACTGGCATGATGTGTACTCCTCCGAAGCCTAGTTTTTTTATCTCGTCTATGAGCTCCAGGGACACGGCCACGCCCTCCGTCTGCGGGTCCTTCGCCTTGAGCACCCTTGATGCGACGGCGTCCGGCACCTTCATGCCGGGGAGCCTGTTGAGGAACGCGACCATCTTCTCCGAGGCCAAGGGGATTATGCCGACTAGGACCTTCGGCCTCAGGTCGCCGACCAGCTCGTCCATCTTCGATGCGAAATCCTGCAGGCACTTGGCGTCGAACACGGCCTGGCTCTGGAAGAAGCTGGCTCCCGCCTCCGTCTTCCTCGCCATCTTGAGGACTTCCGGCTCTAGGGGCCTTACGTTGGGGTTGACGGCTCCGCCGACGAAGAACGACGTCTTGGCGTTGAGTTCCACGCCCGCCGGGTCCCTCCCTTTGTTCATCATCGATATCGTCCTGATGAGGGAGGTGGAGTCCAGGTCGTAGATGGGCCTGACGTTGGGGTGGTCGCTGGCGCCCCTGCTCGGGTGGTCGCCGGTGAGCGCGAGGACGTTCTCTATCCCGAACGCAGAGGCGGAAAGCAGGTCGGATTCGAGTGCGAGGAGGTTGCGGTCCCTGCAAACCATCTGGAATATGGGTTCGATGCCGTTCTGTTTGAGGATGATGCTCGCCCCGAGGGAGCTCATGAGGAGCCTCGCGCTGGGGCTGTCTATGACGTTGAGCGCGAGGAGCTTCCTGAGGCCGCGCATCGCATCTAGTTCATCCATCATCTTCGATGCGTCCGGCCCCCTGGGGGGCTTCACTTCGGAGGTGACGGTGAACCTCCGGCCGATTGATTCAGACAATGCGCTCATCTTGGGTTGGGCATCCTCACTTTCCTGAACTCTTCCAGCTTCCCGTCCGCCCTGAGCCGGGCATATACCTTGACCCAGACGCACGGCCCTTCGACCTCGCACATGCCGTCCTGTACTCCGCCGCATGGGCCGTTGAGCATCCTCTTTGCGCATTCCTTCTCGACGTCGTAGCCTGCGACCTTCTCCTTGAGGGCCATCTAGCATATATTAGGAGCGGGAAATAAAGAACCTATCATATGAGGGTCCTCATAACGGCGGGGCCGACCAGGGAATACATTGACGACGTCAGGTACATAACGAACAGCTCCAGCGGCATCATGGGGCTGGAACTGGCGCAGGAGGCCGTCAGGAGGGGCCATGAGGTGACGTTAGTCCTGGGGCCGACGTCGCTTCAGCCGATGTACGGGGTGAGGGTCATCCCCGCGGTCTCGGCCGACGAGATGACTGACAAGGTCCTCAAAGAGCTCGCAGGCGGATACGACCTGATGATTTCCGCAGCGGCGATCGGGGATTTCACGCCCTCCGAGAGGTTCAAGGGAAAGCTGGGTTCCGCGCAGGAGGTGACGGTCAGGCTGAGGCCGACGAGGAAGCTCATCAGGGAGGCCAGGGAGAGGTTCCCCGAGCTCAGGATAGTGGCGTTCAAGGCGACGTATGACAGCCCGGTGGACGAGATGGTCGCGGCGGCGAGGAAGCTGATGCCGTACGCGGACCTCGTGATCGCTAACGACGTCTCAAGGGACGTGTTCGGCTCAGAGAACACCGAGGTGCACATAGTCTGCGACGAGGTCAAATGCGTCCCCAGGACTTCGAAGAGGCAGGCCGCCAAGGCCATAATGGACTCCGTCGAATCAATGCTTTCGGGAGAGGGCGGCAAGGCCTAGTGTTTTCTCGTTCATGTGCGTGACGAAAAGTATCCCCAGGCCGAATACTATGTCAAGCCACCTTATCGACGACTCGACAAGGTATTCGGTGGCGCTGAAGAGCCCGGCCAAAAGCATCAGCCCGACCACGAGCAATGCGACGCCGAGGTAGAACTTCGAGATCAGCCAAATGTTCCTCTTCCGGGCGAAAATGACCAGGATCGACGAGCTCGCGAGGACGGATATGAGCACGTACATGCCTACGTTCTTCTGGGTCAGGAGTATCATCCCGGCGGAGTATACGACGATGAGGGCGACGAAGATGGCAAGGATGTACTTCCTGTTGTTCCCCGTCTGTTCTAGGACCCATCTGAAGAAGCCGATGAACTCCCTCGCCTTCAGGTCATTCTTGTACTGCTGATAGACGACGAGCGCGACCGCAAAGAAGAGGGTGCTCATGAGGAAGCTTATGACCTCTACGTTCGGGCTGTACAGGAAGATCTTCAGAAGGTAGAGCGACAGCAATGTGGCGGACAGTATGAGCGCATCGAGGAAGGTCTCCTTCAGCTTCGGCGAATGGATGATCGAGGAAACGAATTTGGAGATAAAATGTTCTGCCGCGGGCTTGTTTTTCTGATTCGTCTCTTCGGACGCCGCCTGCGTGATCCATTCCTTCTTCAGGTTCTGGAGCCTCTTAAGCCCCGCCTTCGTTACCTTCAGCGTCGAGTCGACGGTCAGGTCGTCGGGCTCGAGAAGCCCCTCCGTCTGCAGCTGGACCTTCCACTCCTTTATCTGTGTGAGGCCGACTTCAAGCTTCCGCTGGGCTTCGCTCTCGTGAAGTTCCCGGTATTCAAGGACCAGCGCCAGCAGGTGCATGCTGGTCATCTGCCCGTCAAGGCTCATGCCCAGCTCGTCCTTGTCGTCCATTTTCCTTATTTATGGTAGAAGGTCGCCCTTCTCTATCTTCTGAGGCAGGTACTCCGTTGCGACGAACTCGAGGCTCTTGGATGCGAGGGCCTGCTGCTCTATCCTCACGCCCATGTCCTCCATCATCTTCAGCTCCTTGCGCCACTCCTTCGTCTGGAACCACGGATACTGCATCAGCTCGCTTATCCTCTTCTTGTCGACGTCCTTCAGCTCCTCGGTCACCTTCTGGAGTCCGAATTCCTCGACGTCGGACATCGTCATCCCGACGAACCTGCTCTTGGGGGTCCCGAGACGCTCGCTCTCGTGCGCCAGCGCCATCGAGCCCGCCTTTACGACGGAGTAGATGTAGTACCCCCAGGGGTCGCCGTCGGTGAACATGATGACTGGCATCTTCAGCTCCCGGCTCATGCGGTTCAGGAGCCTCCTGCACCCCCTTGCGGCCTGCCCCTTCGTTGAGACCATGATGCAGTTGTTCTTCTGAGGATACTTCTCCTCGACGAGGCGGTCGAACATCGCGCCGGTCTCTATGCACAGGCAGTATTCGGCGTTGACCTCGTGGAACTTGTACTGCTCTACGATGGACGGGATCGCAAGGCCGCTCCGTCCGAGCTTGCTGCAGTCGATGAAGTCCCCGGAGTCCTCTATCACGATGTTCCCGATTATCGTCCCCTTGTCGTCGGCCTTCAGGTGAAGCTCCTCACGCAGGACGGAGAGCATAGTCTCCAGGTCCACGATGAGCGGGTCTGATTCGTCCTGCCCCTCGAAGGTGTTCTCCTTCGTCCCTGCGACGGTGTGCTTAAGCTGGTAATAAAGCTCCCTGATGCTCGCCGTCTTTTCGCGGTCGACCAGCTCCTCGCATTTTGAGGCGATGAGCATCGTCTGCATGAACTTCTTCGTGTGGGCGACGTTCATGAAGTTCCTCGTCGACGTCTTGTCCCCCATCCTAAGGAGGTTGTTCTCCTTGTCGAAGTGTATGTTCGAGAAGCTCCTCAGCGGCACCTGCATCTTCGGGACCTTGTCTGCCTCTATAGACTTGGCTATGCCTTCCCCGAGGTCCTTGAGCCTTTTTATGACGTCCTTTTTTACCATTATGATTCCTCCGATTCGCCGCTTAAGCCCGATTTGACCGGCTCATCTTCCGCTTCGGCCGCCTTCTCGGCCTTGTATTCCAGCTTCAGGTTCTTTGCGATTAGGGCCTGCAGCGTCTTTGCGAGCTTCTTCTCGTCCCTGCCGGTCAGTTTGGCGACGGCCGCGGCCAGTTCGGTGGCGTACTTCAGTAGCGCGTTCATCCTCGCCTCGCGCTCGATCTCGCGGCGCATCCTGCTGTGGTATCTGTGGAACTTCCGCCCCACGTCCATGAGGGCGAACCTTATCTCCTTGACGACCTCGTCCTCGGAGCTGACGGACTGCTTGCCAGCGGACGTGTATGGCACGTACATGGAAACGAGGTTCACGAATATGGTGATAGGCGTGCTTTCGAAGTCCTTCATGTCGTAGCGCTTCCACTCGACGCTGTTGACGGCCTGGGTTATGGCGCAGGCGCCGGCGTCGAAAAGGAGGGGTGTCCTGTTCGCGAATCGCATCACCTCGACCCTGCTTGAGCCCTCTGCGGCGTCTTCGCCGGTGGCGGGCCTTCCGGAGTTGCCTCCGAACGCTATCGCGACCTCTATCTGGAACGGGACTCCGCCGCCGTAGACGGTCGGATTCCTCGTGAGCACCGACGAGAACTCGGGCTTCAGGATCTTCAGGACCGCGTTCTCTATCTGCTTCTCCCCGATGGGCCTGAGGCCCTCGACCGGGGGGGCCATGAACTCGATGGCGTCGAACGCCTTCGCGATCTCCTCCGCCTCCGCCCATACGATCTTCCTCGGGTTCTTCTTGAGGTCGAAGTTCACTTTGGCCTGTATCTCGTCGACCTTGGCCTTGCTCACCCTCGAGAACTCCGTCTCCAGGAAGCCTGCGACGGTCCTCGACTGGGAGGTCTTGGCGCGGTTGATTATCTGGTCCGTGTCCATCCCCTTCGGGTGCGGCTTCATCTCCTTCGGAGGCGTCGGTATATCCTTGCTCGTTCTGTCGAATACGCTCTTTCGCCCCTCGGGGTCTGTGAATATGATCCTCGCGTGGGGGTTGGCGATGGCCGTCCTCCTGATGTACTCGTACGGGCTCCTTTCGCTGAGGTTGTAGTTGACGCCCTTCACCTCGCCGTGTATCTCAGTCCCCCTCCACTTCTGGCTGATTATGTTGCTTTCAATGATGTCTGCGTTGTTCTTGGTGACGTCGATCATCATCTTTATCTCGTTGACCTTCCCGTTGCCTGTGCTCGTCAGGATCTTGACGGGTTTGCCGGTGGTCATCTGGCTGTACAGTGTCACGCCGGCGACGCCGATCCCCTGCTGGCCGCGAAGCTGGACGTTCCGGTGGAACTTGGTCCCCGCAAGCATCTGGCCGAAGACGTTGCCGATGTGCTTCTCCGGGATGCCGGGCCCGTTGTCGCGGCTGGTGAAGCTGTAGTGCTCGTCCCCTATCTGCTTGATGGTGACTTCTAGGTCCGGAAGTATCCCCGCCTCCTCGCATGCGTCCAGGGAGTTCGTGACAAGCTCGTGGATTATTGTGGTCAGGGACCGCAGCTTGCCGGAATATCCCAGGTGCGCCTTGTTCTTTCTGAAGAACTCGGTTATCGAAACTGCCTTAAAGTCCTTGAACAGGTCGTCAGCGGACCTCTCCTTGATGTCATCGTCGTCTTTGTCTGCCATGTCAATCTACCATGAAGCAAAAAATAGCAATGTATTGCAATTCAGCCGTTAAAAACCCACACCCATATCTATTACGTTTTCGGGCTTAAAACATCAGGCATGGACCCGCAAGGGGCGTATCACGCCCATCTCTTGTGCGGTCCTTTCTTCTCTATGAACCGGTAGACGCCGGCGTGCCTGCTTCCCGTGCACAGCATCGTCACCGCCTCCTTCGCCAGGGCCACGGAGTCGAAGGGGCCGATGAACGCCACCGTCTTCCCGTAGACCGATACCATTGCGCCGGCGTTCTTCTCGATGAACTTCCTCGTGCGCCCGTCTTCGCCGATTATCCTCCCCTTAATCCTCTCCCTCGCCTTCGGGGTGTTCGCGTACTCCGCGAGCTCGATGAAGTCGAGTATGAAGCCGTCCTTCAGGAGGAACATCGCCTTTTCCGGATTGAACCCCCGGCCTATCGCGTGTATGACGTCCTTTGCCACCCACTCGTCGAGGGCCTCGCCCTCCACGGAGACCTCGCCCTCCGCAAGGCTTATCCTGCACTTGGTCCTGTTTTCGATGGCCTTCTTCGTTGACCCTGCCTCGCCAATGAGGACCCTCACCCTCTCTTCGGGGATGCGGACGAACTGCATAGAAAGAAATACATAGCCGGCGGCAATAAATATCACCAAGCCCTTGCCTGATGCCCTAATTTTAAACTGCCATCCCAAACTATAAGGCCATGCCGGTATGGGACGGATATTGCGATTTCCTGTTTTAATTTCGCCTGTGTTTGGATATGTGTTTTTGACCATATATGTCACCATCCGAAGTATTTACTGGCTGCTCCTAGGAGGTTTTCTGGGGGCATTTTACGCAGTAATGCTTCCCTTGGTGTTTCGGCGTTTTCGAAGTCTAGGCTCATGTGGGGGAATAGGTCACCACGGTTCATTTCCCGAATAATCCATCTCACCTTCTTCTGGTTGAGTTTTCGCATAAAACCCAACTCAACTGAAGCGAAATTAATTCGGGAAATTACACAACAGCCGAGTCTGTAATGTTCAGCCAGCTTATTCTGGCAGCCATTGGCATATTCTTTTTCCTGGAGGTCAGAAAACTCAGAACTATCCTGGAGAAGTCCATTAAAGGTTGAGACTACTTAAGGGCCCACCTGGAGAATGCCAATGCCTGCAGGGGCAGCCGCAGTATCGATTGCATCGATCTCGCCTTCAGGGATGCATAAATTGCATGCGGCCGGAGGTAGAACTTCATGAAGGCTCGCCGCCTCTCCGCCTGCATCTGATCCGCGCTGAAGTCCGGATATGAGACGGCCGCTATGCCCTGCTGGATATTGCGTGTATCGGCTTCCACAATCCATCCGTTATCCGAGGCTATCTTGTGAAACTCAGAGCCGAGAAAAGGGGTGGCGACGTAGAACTGGGCGAAATCAAGTTTCAGATCGCAAGCGAATTTCACAGTCTGTCTGGCCCGCTTTGGGGTGTCACCGGGAAGTCCTATAATGAAATGCCCTACAGTCACGATGCCATGCCTTCTGGCTGACGATACCGCGGACTTGGACTCTTCGAGGGTTATGCCTTTCCCGTTAACGTCGAGGATTTCCTGGCAACCCGATTCGATGCCGAACGCGAGCATCCTGCAACCAGCCTTGCTCATCGCCTCTGCAAGCTCGTCGTCGAAACGGTCGACGCGGGTCGTGGCGAACCATTTGCAGCTTTTGTCCAGCCCCTCTCGCACAAAACGGTCGCACATGCCAAGTACGTGCGGCCTGTTTAGTGTGGCAGTCTCCTCCCAGAACATGAAAACATTTATGCCAAGGCCTCTGAGCCATTTCAGCTGCCTGACGATGTAGTCCACTGAATGGACCCTTGGTTTGTTGGAATACGACGGCTGTATGCAGAAGACGCATTTGTATGGGCATCCCCTGCCGGTGCGGACGAACATCCAGCGTTCCCCGGTAAGGGGATAAAGATAAACTGGCAAAAGATCGTATGCGGGAAACGGGAGAGTGTCTAGGTCGGGCTCTGACCACAGGCCACCATCCCATCCCCTAAAGGCGACGCCAGTTACAGAGGGACTTCCTCCGAGAATTTTCATTACTGGCGTCTCAGGCTCCCCCAGCACCGCAAAGTCGACGGACCCGTCCGCCACGAGTTCGGCCCTCCTAGCCGTGACGCTCTCCCCGTAGGCGATTATCTTAGCACCCGTAGTATCACGTATCCTTCCGGCAATCTCGAGGTCGGCTTCCAAGGTTTGTGTCGAGGTGTTTACAACGACAAAGTCCGGCTCATACTCCAGCGCTTGCGCCATCGCCTCATAATATCCCATAGCCGATCCGATACAATCCATCAGCTTGATCTGGTGCCTTTCCCTCACACAGCCCGCGATTCCGGCGAGCGTCGTTGGAGGAAATGACGAAAGCCAGGCTGAACCCTCAGTCTGGCATCTGCCGTCCCTCGACTGCCCGCCCTTTGCCGGTGGATTCAGCAAAAGTACCCTCATGGTAAGGCTATTTTTTACAGCCAAATAAATAAATAACGCCAAATCGAATAGTCCCTACAATACCTGTCTGACCACAAGGCTCAGCCAGAAGCCTAACTTTCCCTGCCGCTTAGCCTCTCCGAAGACGACGATTGTTATATCCGCCTTCAAGGCCTTGCATTAGTCGAACAGTTCCAACAGTATCCGCCTGTCCAGGACAAGGCTCGTCCAAAAACCGAGTTTTCCGCTGCCGGATTTTCTTTTCAATTCTAGGCTGGGGATTTCCACAAATTTTAGGCCTTTCTTCGCCGTCTTTATGGCGATCTCGACCTCCAAGTCGAAGCCGTCTGCTGAAAGGTCCAGTTTTTTGAGGGCAGACCTGCTGAATGCCCTAAAACCGTAGCATATGTCGGTGTATGAGACCCCCCAAAATAACCTAACCCAGAATTTGTAGAATCCATTGCCAAACACCCTGAGGGGGGTAATGTCTTCGGAGCCTCCACCCTCCATGAACCTTGACGGCATGCAGACGTCGTAGCCTTCACGGATCTTCTTGACCGCCTTCGCAACTTCTTCAGGCCTGTGAGAGCAGTCCGCGTCCACCATTACTACGATGCCGCCTCTGGCTTCGGAAAACCCCTTCCTTACGGCAGATCCTTTTCCCACCTCATCGAACAGGACCGACGCGCCGCATTTGCGGGCTATCTCCGCGGTACGGTCCCTCGAATGTCCGTCTACGACTATTATTTCGTCCGCGAGCGGCTTCAAACCCTCGATGACGGCGCGGATGGAATCCTGTTCGTTCAGTGCCGGTACGACCGCGGTAATCCCACCCGGGGAATATTTCTCCACATCCAAAGGATATTATAGCAGAGGCGTATATTAGATGGATGGGACGCACCATGAGAGGGTCTGGCAATATTAGGAAGGCCGTGAGAGATTTCGTCGACGACGATTTCTGGATAAGGAACCTGGCGGCAGTTTGTGCGTTTGCCTTTTTCCTGACATTTTTATCGCTTCTCTTGAGGTATGAAACCTTTTACAATGACATGGTCGACATCCCTTACCTCATCGACTCGATAGGCTATCAAATGGCCGCAGTGAACATCGTCAACGGGCACGGCTTCGTTATGGGAAACCTGGACGGCATCGACGTCTACAGGATCGATCTGTCAAAGATATACAAACAGAAAATAAAGCCCATTCTCACGAAACCGTATAATCCGTTCTATACGACGCCCGCATACCATTTTTTTCTGGCTTCCGTTTATTTTGTCGCCGGAGTACATCCGCAAACTGCGAAGGTCGTTCAAACCGTGCTGCTTGCGGCCGCCGTTTCGCTCCTGCCTTGGCTGGGCAGCAGATACTGGTCTAACAGGGGTGCGGCTGCGGGAGCCTTCACTGCGGTCCTCGCCTGCGTCCTCCCCATTTTGCCGAACCCGGGGCTCATTCTCAGCGAACCCTTATCCGTTTTCGCGCTGATGGTTTGGGCCTGTGCGTTCCAGTTTTTTTCTAAGAGAGACGGTTTGGCATGGTCCTTCGCTCTGGGGGTCCTGTCGGGCGGCCTCGACCTCATCAAAGGATACATGGGGTTCATACCGATAATTTTTCTGGGCTACGTCTTCTTCAGGTTCGGATCCTCAAAGAAGTCGTTCGCCGTCTGCACGCTATTCATACTCGGCTGCTCAACTCTGATCGTGCCATGGGAAGCCTACCTCTACATCAAGACGGGAAGCTTCATCGTCCTTGCCAGGCAATTCGACAACTCCCTATACGGAGGGAACAATGCAAAAAGCCTGGAAACCGGCCAATGGAACTCGGATTGGATAAAGGACGATTTCTACAGCGAAATGGCAAAAAAGGACAGAATCTGGTCACTTGCACTCTTTTGGAAAGAGAATGCGGATAGCATTCCTTCGATGCTAAGGAACAAGGTCATGGCTGCAACAGACGTGCCGTCGGCCTTCGTCACGTTCGCATTCCGGCTCATCATCGCTTCCATGATGGCGTATTATGCCATGGGCCTTCTGCCGAAATCCGTGATCTGGGAGGAGAGGCCGAGGCCGAATGCTCCCGCAGCCCCCCTGATATTCTTCCTGAACATTGTCATCGTTACGGCCGTTTTCTTCGGTCTGCCCCGCTACACGCTTCCCTTCATGATTCACTTCACCCTCGCTGCGGTCTACTTCCTCCTTTCCGCCGCGGCCGGATTCGGCCGGAAGGGCTGAAGTTCGGCGGGCGCGCGTCAATTAATATACTGCCATCCCATTCTTAATGTTATGCACGAAGCCCTCCTCCAATCGCCAGACGCCGGAAAAGCTGTCAGGTGCGCGATGTGTGCCCACCGGTGCACGATACCCGACGGCAGAAGGGGCATATGCGCTGTCAGAGAGAATAGGGGGGGCACTCTTTACTCGCTTGTGTGGGGGAAGCCTTGCGCAGCGAATCCTGACCCCATAGAGAAGAAGCCGCTCTACCATTTCCTTCCAGGTTCGAAGGCCTATTCGATCGCGACGCCGGGGTGCAATTTCCGCTGCAAAAACTGCCAGAACTGGGAGATCAGCCAGATGACAAGGGATGGAGGGGAGATCGTAGGGGAAGAAGTCGAGCCCAAGGAGATAGTCGAGGGGGCGAAGGCGACCGGGTGCTCATCGATTGCGTACACGTACACCGAACCGACGATCTTCATGGAGTACGCCCTCGACGTGTCGAAGCTCGCAGCCAAGGACGGCCTTCGGAACGTCTTCGTCTCAAACGGCTACATGACAGACGATTCTGTCGGGCTCATCGCCCCGTACCTGCACGCGGACAACGTCGACCTGAAGAGCTTCTCCGACAGGTTCTACCGGGAGAACTGCGGCGGCAGCCTTGAGCCGGTGCTTTCCACACTGAAAGACCTGATGAGGAGGGGGGTATGGGTGGAAGTGACGACGCTGATAATACCGACACTCAATGACGGTCAGGAGGAGCTTGGCCAGATCGCCGGATTCATCGCATCCGAGCTCGGAGACCACGTCCCCTGGCATGTGTCCGCATTCCACCCGGACTACAAGCTCGGCGGGATACCGGCGACCGGCGTGAATGCCGTAGAAAAAGCGGTGAAACTGGGCAGGGATGCGGGCTTGAAGTACGTCTACGCAGGCAATGTCCCGCACGGGAGATTCGAAGACACATGCTGCCCCGGATGCGGGGAGCTCCTCATCGAACGGCATGGGTTCAGCATTGTCCGGAACAGGATGGCGGAGGGCGCATGCCCGGGCTGCAGACGCCCGGCCGAGGGGGTGTGGTCTTGAACACTGACAGCATCCTTGCAAGGATCAGGCCGCAGGAAAAGGAGCGCAAGGCGGAAGAGAAGATGAGGAGGAGGGTCTTCAAGATCCTTGAGGGCTATCCCGTGAAGCCCATACTCGTCGGGTCCATAGCGAAGGACACGGACCTGGCGGGCAACAAGGACCTGGACATCTTCATACAGTTTCCGCCGCAGGTTCCGAGGCAGGAGCTTGAAAAGCAGGGCCTGAGGATCGGAAAGGCCGTGTTCACGAGGCTCGGAGGCGCATACGAGATAGACTACGCCGAACACCCGTACGTGAAGGGTGTGGTGGAGGACATTCAGGTTGAGATCGTCCCGTGCTACAGCGGGGGGAGCATCCTCTCCGCGGTCGACCGCACCCCGCAGCACACCGAATACGTCAGGGGCAAGCTGGCCTCGAACAGCCTCAACGACGAGATCCGCCTCATGAAACAGTTCATGCGTGGCATCGGAGTCTACGGGGCGGAGGCCAAGGTCGAGGGCTTCTCCGGGTACCTGGTGGAGCTGCTGGTCATATGCTACGGATCGTTTCTCAAATGCCTCGAGGCGGGGAGGACATGGGACATACCCGAGATAATCGACATGGAAAAACTCTGGGACGACCCCAGGCCGCTTGCCAGGTTCTTCACGGGGTCCAACCTCATCGTCGTGGACCCGGTAGACAGGAACAGGAACGTCGCCGCCGCAGTATCCCCCGAATGCCTTTCCAGGTTCATGGTCAAGGCCGACGAGTACGTCAACCGCCCGTCGGAGGACTTCTTCTTCCCGAAGCCCAAACCCATGCGGAAGGCAGACGCGCTTGGGAAGGCCATGAAGGAGAGGAAGACGAAGTTCATATGCGTCCTTTTCAGGCATGAGAGGATGAACGCCAATATTTTGTATTCGCAGCTGAGGAAGACCATGAGGAACATCGCTGCCGAGCTGGCCGAGGCCGAATTCAAGGTGTTCAGGGACGCTTTCTGGACCAACGAAAACGATTCGGCGGTGCTCCTGTTCGAGTTGGAGGTCTGGAGCCTTCCGGTGATAGTCCACAGGGTGGGGCCTCCGCTTCACCAGGACGCGCACAACCAGGAGCGCTTCGTGGAGAAGTACAGGCAGGACAAGCCGTACATCAAGGACGGCAGGTGGGTCGTCGATACCAAGAGGAGGTACAGGACCGCCCTACAGCTCATGCCGGAGATTCTGGCGAAGAAGAAGGGGTTCGGCAAGAACATCAGGGACCTCAAGGACGTCGAGGTCCTGGAGGACTCCGGGCTGTTCATGATAAAGGATCCGGGATGGCTCGGTTTCCTGAACGGGTACCTCGACTGAAGGGGCCTGGGGAGCCGGAGAAAAAACGCTAAAACACCCAAGCTACCACATTTTTAACTATTAAAAACATATAATGTAGCATATGGCGGGTGGGATCAAGAGGCTGAAGCAGGGCAGGACCCTTGGGGCGATAATCGAGTACCTCATTGAGGGACACCCGCAGGGGCGAAAACGCAGCGAGCTTCAGGAGAGCCTGATTAGGGACCTTGGCGTCGGAGAAAGCACAGGGGGAGTCAACCGGCAGCTGAAGAGGCTCAGGCAGACGGGGCTCATAGGATGGAACCAGGAGACGTACACATATACCCTTCCCGCGGACTTCGACACGAAAGATTACTTCGTCAGGGTGGCCGACACCCTGGACATGAACACGGACCAGGCGTTCTTCCTCCTGACGAAGATCAGGGGCATAATCTCGCCGAAGACTGCGCTTGAGGTGGACGACCACATAGGGTTCAGATACGACAGGGAGATGAGCGAAAACATCATGACCCTGCAGGAGGGATACAAGGCCGCGGAGCTGATGATACACGAGCTCATAGGAAGGCTCGTGAAACACCACAACTCGTACGTACGGATGCGCCTCTTTAAGACCGCCAACGAATGCTTCATCAAGGACCTCGCCCAGATAGAGGACGGCAAGGAGGCCAGGAGGCTGCTTCGGGCCTACGCCGGAAACCTCATGTCTGCAGAAAAACATGCCGCCCAGGAGGCCGAGAACATGCTGAGGCTCCGGGAGGAGCTGATAGGGCACCTCAACGGCAAAAGGCTCTCCAACAGGATGAAGTTCCTCATCAGATACACGCTGAACAACGTCCGGCCGTCGCACGTCTACGACGGCCTCATCTGAGGGCCGGCATCACTGGCTGAGGCACAGCGATCTTACGGCCTCTATCGCGATCTTTTCGCAGAGCGACTTGTCCGAGGTCTCCTTGGAGATCTTGTGGTAGCAGATTGCTTGCACGTCCGGTTCGGTGATTTTCGCGCACGGAGCCGGATCCTTCAGCTCCTGCGCGACATTGGAAAGGCACAGGCTCCTCAGCCGGACATCGCCTATGGGCTCGCACTTTGACAGGTCCATTGTGTCGATAGCCTGCTTGATGCTGTCCACCTCCTTCTGAGGCAGCAGCGTCGCGGGAGGCAACGTCGTAACCGTGATCTCCCTAACGGTTGTCGTCGTCACAGTCTCCGGCCCGCTTATGCAGCCGAGGACCAAAAGGGCTGCAAGGATGAAAATTACGCAGTTTCTCGGGGCCATGTAGGAGTATGTGTTTCAGGGTATAAAATGCGGCATGGAGCCGCTGAATGCGCCCGCCGTTTAAATACGCCAAGGGGGAAGTTCTATATTGATGAGGTGGGCGCTGCTTCTCGTGCTTGTTTTGGCGGTCTCCGGCTGCGAAAGAAGGGAGCTGACCTACGACTACGACACGGTCTTTGTCAGGTACGAGGTAAGGGGGGGCCTCGTGCCGGAAGACAGGTATTCCACGGAGCACGTCATCGACAACTCGACCGTTACGTTCACAAGAAGATACGTGAACGGCACGGTTTCCTACACTAGATCCTCGAATATTTCAAAAGAGGAATATGTGCGCCTCGGCACACGGGTAGTGGATGCGGGCCTGTTCGGGATGCTGGACGTCTATAGGCCGTCCTATTCCTCGCAGCTGGCCGACCGCCCCCAGGCGGAGATTTATGTGAACATCGGGGGCAGGAATAAGACGGTCAGGATGAAGCCTTTCGTCGAGGAATACATGCCCGGGAACCTGCAGATGACCATCTCGGAGATCAAGAGGCACACCCAGACCCTGCAGGATTGACGGCACTAGCCGTGGGCGACTATTTTCGCGCATCCGTCGCGGTCTCCGCCGTACCATACGAGGTTGTATTTTGTCCCGGATAGGTCCAAGGTCGCCCCGCAGGACAGCTGAAGGTTACGGCTTAGCCCGCCTTCGGCCGCCGACAGCGTCACCACCCCGTCGCCGATGCCAAAGACCGTGAGCGTGGCGGCACCGACCGACAGATTGGACATGCCGTCGACTATGAGCGGCGTGGCTTTGGGGTATGTCACGAATTTGCGCATGCAGTATCTCTGGCCGCCGCTTCGGTCGTACACGTCCGTGTCTTTGAGCAGGTATATCGCGGCCAGGTTGCCGGGTATGCGGGTCTCCAGTGCGCCCACCTCCATGCCGTCGAAGTATGCCACATCCCCCTGCGACAGTTCCGCCTGGGTCGTGTTCTGCCCGTCGTCGAAGGATAGCCTGATCCGGTCGGATTGGACGTTCTCCATGCCGATCCGGTAGACGTCGAAGGACCGGTTCTGTAGGCCAGCCCCGAGGCTCAGGATGGTCGAGCCTGCCGGCGCCCGGTCTTTGAGCTCCCTGTTCTCCCGGATGGATATTTTGGCTGTTATCTGCTGCCCCTGCCTCGCGACGCCCAATTCTCGGTCGTCTATGAGGGTCGTGCCGGAGAATCTTATCCTGCCCGCCTGTCCGTCGCCTGTCGTATAGTCCAGGGAATAGTATGTGACGCCCCTGACCTCCTCCACCCCGGTAAGGAAGAACGTCATTTTTTCGTAGGCTTCGGATTCCCGCATGCGCAGAATCAGGGTCACGGTCGTGCTCGTCGAGCTCGAGGTCGTAGATGTCGATGAGGTGGTGGAGGGGGGGATGCTCGTGCTGGTCGTCTTCAAGGCGTTCAGCGGGCGGATATCAAGGATCATGTGGGTCGTGGTAGTGGTGCTCGACGTCGTGGTCGTCGTTATCTCCTGCGACTCCACCGGTGACTTTTGTATTTTCTGCGGAGGGGGTATGATGCAGCCTGCAGCCAAGACGATCACGGCAACCAGCAGCGGAAGTGCTCTCACGGTTATAGGATTCGCAGAGGGAGTAAAAAAACAGATGCCTATGACTTGCCCATGAACCTTCGGAACGTCGGGCTCATGTCCGCCATCTGGTCCTTCTGTATGTCCTCATACAGGCGGTAGATGATGCCGACAGTCAGGAGTATCCCGGTCCCAGAGCCCAGCGCCCCCATGAGGTCCGCCACAGTCGCGAGCATCCCGACCCCGATGCTGGACAGTATGGTCAGGTGCGGGATGTACTTGTCCAGGACGACCTTGATTATCCTCCGGTCGGGCCTGTGGCCCGGGATCTGCATCCCCCCCTCCTCAATCTGCTTCGCCATGCTCTCCGAGTCCAAGCCCGTGGTCTGCACCCAGAACTGCCCGAACAGGACGCACAGCCCGGAGAAGACGATCATGTAGACCAGAAGGTGCAGAAGTACCATGGGATCGGAGAGGATGTACCAGTTCTCCGGCTGCAGGACGCTGTAGAGGTTCCCGAGCGTGATGTAGTTCGAGACGGTGTATACTATGTTCTGCAGGAACGACATGTCTGCGGGGCGCATGCCGGAGTCGGGATTGACGCCGACTAGGCCGGTCCACATCCTGACGTTCATCAGGAGGGCGGATGTGAGTATGACGGGTATGTTGCTGACGTAGAAGAACCTGAGCGGTATCCTGCCGCCGACTCCGCGTATGCTTCCGTACGAAAGCGGTATCTCTATCCGCATCGCCTCGCCGTAGACCACGAACAGGAACACTATCACCGTGGCCGCGATCGGCGCCAGGAGTACGAAGTTGAGGTTCCCGGATATCATTTGGGAGAAGAAGTTCGGCAGGTATCCGGCGTACGCCAGTCCGCCGGTCCCCTTCAGGGGGTTCAGCGAGCCTGTGATAATCGTATGGGAGACTCCGCCTGCGATGAAGAGGGATATCCCCGACCCTATGCCCCATTTCGAGACGATCTCGTCCATGTACATTAGCAGCACCGAACCGAGCGCTATCTGGAAGACTGTGAAGAGGGTTATGGGCTCCAGCAGCTTCTGGTATACGGGCAGGCCGGCTTCCCCGACCATGTTGGTGGCTACGACGAGCGCGGCAGCCTCGAATATCGCGATGAAGACCGTAAGTATCTTCTGGGCTCCCTGGAACAGTGCCTTGCCTTCGCGGGTCTTCAGGTCGATGTCTATCATTTCCGCGCCGACCAGGAGCTGGAGTATGATGGATGCCGTGACTATGGGCCCGATCCCGACGGATGTCAGCGTGCCGATGCTCGAGGCGAATATCATCGTCATGCTCTCGAAGCCCCGGATGTGCTGCGAAAGGGTTTCGGGCGTGACGCCGTAGGGGTAGATGACGCCCATCACGAAGAACAACACGAGAGTCAGCGACGTCCAGGTCAGCTTCTCCTTGAAGGCTACTTTCCGGTTCGGAATCTTTATCTCAGGCAGGTACTTGAGTATGGGCCTGATGAACTCGAGGTTCATTTATTCACCCGCTTTCCTCTGTTTCCGTGCTTTCCGCTTCCACTGAGCCGCCTGCCCTCTCTATCTTCTCTTTCGCCTTCTGGGAGCATTTTGCTATCTTTATTTTGACCTTGGAATCGATCTTTCCGGCGCCTAGGAGTTTCGTGTATCCTGCGGCAGTGAGGTCGATCGTGTATGAGCCCTTCGAGCCCGTCGCCTTCCCTTCCGCAACGAGCCTTCCTATGGCCTTCGACAGGTAGCCGACGTTGATTATCTCCTCGCAGGGGAGGTGACCGTGGTGCCTCTTGAAGCCCTTCTCGCCGAAGTAACCGGGCATGTATTTTGATACGTAGTGCCACTTATGCTTTTTGCTTCCAGCCATCCCGTGCCCGCCGCGGCTGCCCGCGCCCCTGTGCTTCTGGGTGTTGCCGTAGCCGTGCATCCTAGAACCCCTCATCTTCCGGGTTCTTCGCTCACTGTGGGCCATCAGATCATCCTCATGAGTAGGTCCTTAATCTTTTCCTTGCGGTCGCCGAGCGCTCCCCCGAGAGTGTAGGGCTTCTTTATCCCTTCGCGTTCGAAGCCTTTCCTCGGCGGATTCAGCCTGAATATGGGCTTAAGCCCCTCCACGTCCTTGGCCTTAGTCTCTCCGCCCACAATCGCGGAAGCGAGTGATTTTATGTCCGCGTACTTGCTGTTGGATTGGACGTATTGGTCTGTGAGCTTCTTGTCGCCAGCTATCCTTCCGCGCTCCCTCAGTAGGGATTCGACGGTCTTCTCGTCGACCTCACCCCAGGTTATGTAGTCCTTGGCCTTGGATATCATCGCCCTTGCGGTCTCCCCTTCCGGGAGGATGGCGCAGTAGTTCTTCCTCGTGAGCCCCATGTACCGTAGGGTGTCCTCTATCCCCCGCTTGATGTGAGTCCGCCCCCTGACCCTGAGCGCTGCGACCGCCGGACTCATTCGACGACCTCCTTCGGCGCCGGCTCGTTCGGTTTTGCCGACCCCGTCACAATCTTGAGCCTGCCGACGTCGCCTTCCTTTATCTTCACGTAGTTGGTGTTCTCAAGCGCATCCAATACGGCATGCGCGAAGTTGATGCCCGTCCTCGTGTGCCCCTCGGTCATCACCCAGACGTCCTTTATCCCCGCCAGGCCGAGTATCGACTTGGCGATCTTTCCGCTGACTATACCGACACCCCTCGGGGCCGGCATCAGAGTCACCGAGACGCTGCCTTCCTCGCCCGTGATCTTGAACGGCACCGTGTGGGGGGTCCCGCATCCGCATTCCCAGCTTCCGCAGCCCCGCTTTACCTCCCTGATGTTGAGTTTGGCGCGCTCTATGCTCTTTCTGATCGTGGGCCCGGCCTCCTTCCCCTTGGCCTCTCCGACGCCCACGTATCCGTCGCCGTTGCCTACCGCCGCGACGACCCTGAACCTCATCCTTCTGCCCGAGTCCGTGACCCTCTGGACCCTGCCGACGTCGAGTATCTCCTCCAGCATGCCTGGCAGGAGCTTGTCCACTATGCCGACCTCCTTGATCGGGGCGGACTGCAGCATTATATCGTGCATCGATGTGATCTCGCCGTTGTATACCCTGCTTCCTAGCTTGGTCCTCGGCACCCAGACGACTACGCGATCCTCCCCGTCGAAGGCGACCGCCTTCTTCTTGTCCTTGAGGATCTTCTCCTTGAATTCCTGCTCGTCCGCGACCTCGTCGACTATGACCTCGCCCTTCACTTCCGGGATGATGTCCGCCTCTGATTTGACATCTGCCTCGACCTCCTCGGGCGCCTCCGCCTCGATCTTCTTTTCCTCGGCCGGGTGGGCGCTTGAGGGTTTTTTCACAGGCTCTTTGTCCGCTTTTTTGGCGACAGGCTTCTCTGCCTTCTGTCCTGTTGTGGTTTTTTCGTCTGCCATTTTATCACTTGCTTGATCTCAAAATCGCTTCCTTGACCTTCGCGAAGTCTGCTTCCATGCTCTTTGCCTTCTGGTTGTACGACGCGATGACCTTGCCGCATATCCGCTCCTGCGACGGGAATATCGAATCGTCCGCCGGAGATTCTATCCCCGCGTCCTTCAGGCCTTTCAAGGCCGCGTAAATGTTTGAGCATTTTATCTGGGGGAACAGGCCGGTGTCCAGAATCGCCGTCTTTACCCCCTTGGACTTGCCTTTTACCCCGCACAATAGGCCTGTAAGGTAGGCGGCGGGCGTGTTCGCCAGGTTATGGTTCCAGCCAAGCTTCCCGAGGGTCTTCGAGCTTACCGTCACCCGGACCATGTCTCCATCCTCGTGGTAGTCGACAAGCTGCGTGAGTATGCTCTTGTTCGACGGCCTGACGACGAACCTCGTCTTCTCCGACTTCAGGAGGTTGAGCCTCCGATGGTAGTCGGTTTTCTGCTGCCTTTTTCGCCTGTAGCCGACTGCGAAGGTCGCCCCTGTAGCCATCTATTCCTTCATCCTCCCAATCTGCTCCCTCAGGTGCCTCCTTGACAGGAACAGGTTACCTTTAGCCTGACGGTAAAGTTTGCGGTATTCGGATGCGCCGATCTCCTTCGTGTCGCGCATCTTCTTGAGTTCGTCGCGGATGGCCCTGATCTTCCCCATCCACTTCTTCTTTTTCGGGGTCCTTGCTCCTTTCGTGCCGCCCCTTTTTCCGACTCCCTTGCGCCTGCCCTTGAGCCTCTGCTTCTTCTTCGCCCTGAACCTGCCCCTGCTTATGCCGGTGATCGGCCTCTCGGAAATGGCGCCGGATTTGACCAGGCCGCGTATGTCGTCATTCGTGATCGCCTCCGAGACCTCTTCAAGCCTTTCGGGGTCGAATTTCACCCTCGTCTGCCCGATCTTCATGACCTGCGCCGCAAGCCTCCTTTGGCCGTTCAGGTTCATGCTTCGCCCCTCCGCGGGTTCAGTACCTTGATCTTCAATGTGTTGGCCTCTTCGATTATCATGTTCCTCTTCTTCCTGCCGACCGCCGCCGCGATGACCGCGGCCTGCCTGTCGGAGCTGACAGCCTTGAGCCCCGCGACGTTGAACACCATGACAGGCTCGTACCCGAACTGCAGGCCTGATTCTGAATTCGGCTTCTTGTACCCGATCCCGGGGACGAGTCCTTTGCCCCTCTGCTTCTCGAGCTTCTTGGAGTCGATGCCAGTCGGCCTCCGCCATTTCTCTTCCAGGCGCTTGTACCTGCCCGCCTCCTGCCTCCTGAACCTGGGCTTGTATTTCCCCGGCTTGGCTTCGGCCTTCACCGGGTACTGGATCTTTACGACTGCATAGACCTTCTTCACCTTTGCCGCCTTCTTAGGCTTCTTTTCCTCGGCGCGGACCTTCTTTTTGGGCTTTGCCCCTTCCTTGGCCGTTTTGGCCGCTTCCGTTTTGGCCGCTTCCGTTTTGGCTGCCTCCTTCTTCGCCTCTTGGGGTTCTTTGGTTTTGGATTCTTCCTTCTTCTTGGCGGCCACCATCTCCTGCGGCTTCTTCTCTGCGGGCTTCCTGTGCTCCCTCTTCTCATCAGCCTTGGGCGCCGGCTTTTTCTCCGCCTTCTTCTGCGCCGGCTTCTTCGCCGCCTTGGGTTTAGCTTTGGTTTCGGCCATTTATACCACTGGTTGCCCGTCTTTTTCGATGATGTATATGCCGTCCTGGAACACGCGGCAGTCGAGGTTCTTTATCCTCGTCAGCTGCTCGATGTTCGCGGCGGTCTGTCCGACGTGCTCGATGTCGGTTCCTGTGACTGTGACTTCGTTGCCCTTCACGTCCACTTTGACGCCCTCCAGTATGCGGGTCCTGCGCGGGCACTTTTCGCCGAGGAAGTTGTCGACCTGGAATTCGGCGCCCTTCGCAGACACCTTCATCGGGAAGTGCGAGTAGACTATCCTGAGCTTGTAGACGAATCCGTCCGTGACGCCCTGCATCATGTTCTTGATGTGGCCTGCGACGGTCCCCATGATCGCCATCTGCTTCCTGAGCGGGAACCTCTTGGTCTTCGCCGTGATCCTTATCTTCCCGTCCTGGGGCGTTATGTTCACGAAATCCTCCATGAACCGCCTGGACAGCTCGCCCTTCTTGCCTTTGACTGTGATGTTCCGGCCCTTGGCCTCGACCTGCACCCCCTCTATGAGGTCGACTTCCAATTCTCCGCCGTGTTTTTTCTCAGCCATTTTCAGTATGCGTACGCTAGGAGCCTGCCTCCGAGGCCCTTCGACTTGGCTTCTTCGTGGCCCATGATTCCCTTCGGAGTCGATACCACGATCAGTCCGAAGCCCTGCGAAGGGAGGTATCTCTTCTCCCACTTGTCGAATTCGCTGTTTTTGACCGGGAACCTGGGCTTGATGACTCCGCAGTCGTTGATCTGCCGGACCAGTCTGACCCTGACGTTGCCGCCTCTTCGGTTATCTGCGACCTCCAGTTCGCCGACGTAGCCGTTGTCTTGGAATATCTGCAGGACGTTCATCAGAAGCTTGCTCTTCGGATGCAGGAGGCACTCGCTCTTCCCAGTCCTCTCGGCGTTCTTGATCACGGATATCGCGTCATTCAGTGGGTCGTGTCTCATCGCATTACCTCTGCGGCTTCTCCTTGCGGCCGTGCACCAGCTCGTTAAGGGATATGTCGTTGACTTTGATTACCTTGTAACGGACGCCGGAGAGGTCGCCCATGGACCTGCCCTTCCTTCCGCCCAGGCCTTCGATCAGCACCTGGTCGTGCTCGTCGATGAACGTTATCGCCCTGTTCCTCGGCGCGAATGCGGTGACCTGCCGTCCGTTCTTTATGAGCTGGACCCTGACGCATTTGCGGATCGCCGAGTTGGGCTGCTTGGCTTCGATGCCGACCTTCTCGAGGACTATCCCCCTAGCCTGCGGCGCGCCTTCCAGGGGGTCGTGTTTTTCCTTCAGAAGCAGGACCCTCCTTGCGTAGTCTGACTTGCTCCACCGGAACCGTTTTCGCGTGTCCTGCAGCTTCTTGGCTGCGAATTCTCCTTTACCCATTTTTTGGAACGAAAAAGCTTGCGTCAGGTTTCATCCAGGCAGGCAGTCTTGGAACCCCACCACGTGGAGAACTCGCAACAGCGAGTTCTGCACCCGCCAGACGGCTAAAAGCTGTCTGCGCAAAGTAGAGTGGGCCACCAATTTACCGGCCTAAAAAAAAACAAGTATAAACATAAGGGCATAGGGATATATAAAGAACACGCCTGTTTCAGCCGGCATGTTCTTGATAGACAAAACCGCAGCCCCTTAAGGGGGCGGTTTTGCAGATAAAAGGGCTCCGCTGCCTTGCGGTGCCCCCATATCATCTCGCAGAGACGGCATCAATTCAACGGTTTGACTGGCAGCTTCTGCTCAGCTTTATCATTCCAGCTGAGGGTTAGGATGCCTGTATTCCCGCCCCTGTAGTTGACGATATCCCACTTGCCCTGCTCACCCGCATACGGTTGGGTCCAGATAGTGCCGGCGACGGTCTCTCCGTCTATGGCTGTTTTTCCGGCCAGTCTTGCAACAACACCCTTTCCGTCGAGATCAAAGAGGATTGCTTCACAATCGGCTGTTGAATTGGATTGTTCGATGAATTTGATCTTGCGTCCGTCGCCCAATTCGAAGATGGTGGGCATGCGCGGGGGTTTCTCCTTTTTCAACGGCTCGGATCTGCCTTTGCAGTCCACTTTCGCTTTCGGCCCTAATATGATCCTTGTCCCGGCGGGAAACGTGGTGAGAGGCAATTCGGTATTCTCGCCGCCCAATATTATGCAAACAGTTCCAGCTGCCCCTATTGTGACGGTCTTGGTGTCTCCCTTGGGTATCCCGGCCTTTTGACCCGGATCAAGGGTCACAGACCCTTCCGCATTCAACGTACTGCCTAAATCTGGGCCGCCAGGGTAGATGATGTTTACACCTGCGGGCAATCCGAGTTTCAATCTTCCTGCCGGAGTAGTGGGCCTCACGATGGTTTCCCCCGGGAGCTCGAGGGCATCATCCTTTTTCAGGGGGGCTAATATCAGGGTCCCTTTGCCGTTCTTGACAGATACCTCCTGAGCCTCAGTCAATTTAACGGCCGTATCTTCACCCGTGTAGGTAGACGGCGGCCGTTCACCCACGTTGACCAGATTCGGTAATGCCCCTGCTGCGATTGCTGCTCCTGTTACCTGTAAAAATTGCCGCCTATTTAATGAGGAGGATTGTGCCATGTTTAATTCTCGGAAGGACGGGAATATAAAGTTAAAAGGCCATTGAATTCTCGGAAGGACGGGAATATAAAGTTAAAAGGCCATACAACAGCCGATAAGATGGGGGAATGCAGATATATCGGCGTTTTTATGGGGGAATGCAGATTTTTGATGGGGGAATGCAGATATATCGGCGTTTTCCCATTCGTTAACATGCGCCATCTGATGCTGGCCGCGGTCCTCGCCTGCCTGCTCTGCGGCTGCTTGGAACAGGGATCCGAGCCTGCTGAAGGGGGGGCCATTGCGTCCACATCGTCCGCGCCGACAGTGCCGAAAACAGAGCCGACCGCAGCCCCGCCCGCGGCCCCCGCACCCACGACCAGCACCTCCTCGACCTCGACGGTGACATCCTCCACCTTCGGAGGCGTTTGCCCGAAGGGATATGTCAGGGCCGTCGTGGGCTGCTGCGTCGACATGAACGGGAACGGCCTGTGCGACAGGGCCGAGAAGGCCACGACCACCACATCCACCATCAATGGCGGGTTCGCCAGGCTGTTCGAGAAGGTGGACAACAGGACTCCCGACATCCCGCTACAAAACGGGACGTCCGTGAACGAGGGATTAAACTATCCCGCCACGAGCTCGACCTTGATCGAGGGGATTACGCCGGCATATCAGAACAGATACAACATCATCGACTTGGGCCCCGATTCGGACGAGAGGGCGGAGAATTCATCAGGCTGCATGATCGTGCGGGAAGGGGGGCGGATCCTCATGTACTGTCCGTTGAAGAATGCGACGGTTTAGAGCGTCCTGAGGCTCAGTTCGTCGATGTCGTGGTGCCTTTTCGCCAGCTGTTTGATGAGCCTGATCTTTACGCCGCCGGGGCCTATGGCCTTGCTCCTGTCCTCGTGGGCTATCTGCACCTGTGCCGTCGTTCCGCCGGACGTTTTTGCGATGTTTATCCCGTGGATCGTGGCGGGGTGGAAGAGGTTCTTCAGGAATTGTTCCGGGTCTTCCGAGTATTCCATTATGATGAGGTTCTTGTTAAGGGCCCTTCTGACGCGGTCGATCTTGACGCCTTTCTTCCCGATGGCAAGGCCCATGTCTCCGGTCCCGACGAGGAAGCACATTGTCTGCCCGTCCTGGAGGTAGTCTTTTACCTTTGCGTGCGTCATCGACTCGAACAGGGTGATGTGCTTGATGTCGTCTGAGTCGAGCCTTATCCGTCCCACTCTCATACCCCGAGGATTGTCGAGTCTCCCTCGTCGAGGATTGTCAGTGCCGACAGGTGGTGCGGCCTGCCGCATGCGGAACCGAGCTCGGTGCTGGTTTCCTTCAGTTGGGCGCATTTGACGTTTGCGAGCGATGCGTAGTAGCTTATGGTCTCCTTCTGGCTCCGGGGGCAGTTGCCCGCCAGGAGGATGAGTTTGGGCTTCGCGTACAGTATGCTGTCGATCGCCTTGTTAGCGCCTAATATCACTTTTCCCGTTTCTATCGCCGTGTTGATCTGTTTTTTGACGTCCACCTTTACACACCATCCTTTTTTGCCGCGCCCTTGGATTTGGCTGCCGGCCCCTTCGTTAACGTGAGTCTGGCGCCGAGTTCGACTGTGCCTGTCCCGACCGGGATCGGCTGGCCGACGATGATGTTCTCCGCGACGCCCGCCAGGGGGTCGATCTCGTTGTGCAAGGCCGCGTTCAGTATGTGCTTCTCTGTCTCTTCGAACGCCGCCCTCGCCAGCACGGAGCCTTTGCTTCCGGAGATGCCCTGCCTTCCGACCGCCTGTATGCGGCCCGACTGGGTCATCCTGTCGGCGACGAGCATGATATGGCGTATGTCGACGTTGAGGTCCTGGTCGTCCATGACCTTCATCGTCTCGTCGATGATGGCGTTCCTCGCGGCCTCGATGCCGAATGTCTCCCCGATCTGGTAGATGTCGTTCGAGGTGATTCTGGCGGCGTCGACGCCGGGGATCTCGATGAGCCCCTTCAGGTTGGAGCCTTCCGCGTAGATTACGTACTCTTCGGCGTGCTTTCTGATGAACGCCCTCTTTATGTCCTTGACTCCGCGCAGCTTCTTCCTCGTGAGCTTGTTCTTTATCTTCTGGACCTCTGCGGGGGTCTCTGCGGATATGACGAATTCGTTGCCCTTCTGGGTCATGTTTTCCGTCTTGGACAGGAATTCCTGGGCGTCGGGGTCTTCGGCGGTGACCCTGATCTTGTTCCTCGGAAGGTCGACCCTGATCTCCGCGACGTCCCTGAACATGACCTCGCGCATCTGCTGGGCGATCTCGTCCGCGGTCTTCTTGGTCTTGTTGTGCTTCTCGTCAAGGAAGACTGTGGTGATCGCGTTCCTCGGTGTCCTCTTTGCGTCGATGATCTCGATGATCCGCGGCAGGCCGAGGGGGACGGAAAGTTCGACGACGCCGGCGTAGTGGAAGGTCCTGAGGGTCATCTGCGTGCCGGGCTCCCCGATGGATTGGGCTGCTACGGTCCCGACTGCCTCACCGGGCGTGATTATCGCCTTCTTGTATTTTTCGATGAACTCCTTCCTCTCCTTGTCCCCGAGAGCCTTGATCTTTTCCTCAATAGCCAGTGGCAGTGCGTAGTCCATTTTACAGGTATTTGCCGACGAACCCCTTCTTCATGGGGTCTATGCCGTCCTCGCCGTAGACGAACTGCACGATGCCTCCGCCGTCGCCCCTGACAGTGTGGTCCGGGAAGACGACCAGATCCTGCAGGGCGTTGATGAGCCTCCTTTGCATGTAGCCCGAGCGGCCGGTACGGATCGCGGTGTCGACTAGACCTTCACGTCCGCCCATGGAGTGGAAGAAGTATTCGGTCGGCCTCAGGCCCCTCTTGAAGTTTGAGCGGACGAATCCCTTGGCTTCGGCGCTGACGTCGCCGCGCTTGAAGTGCGACAGCGTCCTGAAGTGGTATCCCCTCTTTATCCTCTCCCCCCTGACTGCCTGCTGCCCTACGCAGCCGGCCATCTGTGTGAGGTTCAGGAGGCTTCCCCTCGCGCCGGTCTTGGCCATGAGCACCGCGCTGTTATCGCCCGCGTAGTGTTCGGCGATCTTTCCCGCGCTGCCCCTGGACTTTCCGAGCTCGAGCATTACGTAGTCCTCGAGGGATTCCTTGCTGGACTTCCCGGGGATGATCTTCAGCTCGCCCTTCTCATGGAGTGCGATGAGTTCGTTGACCCTGGCCTCTACGTTGGAGAGTAGGTCTTTGAGCTCTTTCTTCCCGGATTCGGGGAGGTCCTGCTCGTCGATTCCGACGCTGAAGCCGTACTTCATGAAGGCGTTGATCGAAAGCTGCGTGGACTTGTCGATGAATTCCTTCGCGCGGTCCGATCCGTATTTTATGAATATCTCGTTCAATAGCTTGCCTGCCATCCCTTCGGCGTCTATCACGCCGGACAGTATCTTGCCTTTCACTATCTTGACTTGTCCCTCCTGCAGCGCCTTGGGGTCTTTTGGGTCTGCCTTCCGGCCCATCTTGCTCTGGAACTCGATGTCGATGTCTTCAGGCAACAGGAGCTCGAATATCTCCTTGCCTGTGAACTTCTTCTTCCCCTTCGGCAGCGGGACTATGTCCCTGGTTATCTGCAAGGCCTCTCCCCGGGTCATCTCAGGCTGTTCGCGCGTCAGAAGGTAGGCCCCCGTGACGTGGTCATGCCTTCCGCCGATGATGGGGCCTCCGAACCTGGGTGATATGATGTTCTCCTGGACCTTCATTAGAAGGTCCGCTTCCGCTATGGCCTCCTCGCTCTGCGGCACGTGGAGGTTCATCTCGTCGCCGTCGAAGTCCGCGTTGTACGGGGCGCAGACGGCGGTGTTGAGCCTGAAGGTGTTGTATGGCAGCACCCGTACCTCGTGGCACATCATCGATATCCTGTGAAGCGACGGTTGCCTGTTGAACAGGACGAGATCGCCGTCCATGAGCATCCTCTCGACCATGTCGCCGGGCTGAAGCAGCTCCGCGATCGTGACCTTGGTGTCTGGGAGTATCCTCTTCCTCCTGCCGCTGGAGATCACGTTGTGTGCGCCGGGGTAGATGTCGCTTCCGTTCATGACCAGGCCCTTCATCCTCTCGAGGTTCCTTTCGTTGACCTCCTCCGGGACCGTGAGCTCCATTGCGACGTACGGCGGGACTCCGACCTCGTTGATGGAGATCTTCGGGTCCGGGCTGACGACCGTCCGGGCCGAGAAGTTGACCCTCTTGCCGGAGAGGTTGTTTCGGAACCTGCCCTCCTTGCTCTTGAGCCTCTGCGCGATGGTCTTGAGGGGGCGGCCGCTTCTGTGCCTTGCCGGAGGAATCCCCGTTATCCCGTTGTCGAAGTATGTGGCGACGTGGTACTGCAACAGGTCCCACAGGTCTTCGATGATCAGCTGCGGGGCTCCGGAGTTGATGTTCTCCTCCAGCCGCTGGTTGATCCTGAGTATGTCGACGAGCTTGTGCGTCAGGTCGTCTTCGCTGCGGTCAGCGGATTCGAGGGTGATGGACGGCCTTGCCGTTATGGGCAGCACCGGTATGGCGGTCAGTATGAGCCATTCGGGCCTGACCTTGAGGTTGACGTATTTGAGGTCTTCGTCCTTGATCTTCTCGAACCGCTCCTTTATGTCGGTGACAAGGAGGTTGTTCTCGTCCTCGTAGTATGAGTACGGCCTCACGAACTTGATCTTGACCTGCTTCTCCTGGCAGTGCGGGCACGAGCCCTCGCCGTTGGACACTTTTACGGCCCTCAGCCATGCGTCCTCCTCGATCGCGTCCGCCGTCGCCTGTCCTTCGTCGTATTTCTTGAGCTGTTCCGGGGTGATGAGTATGCGTCCGCAGCTTCTGCAGGTCGCCCTGAGGAGGTTGTAGACCTCCTTCGCGTACCCGACGTGGACGACCGGCCTCGTCAGCTGGACGTGGCCGAAGTGGCCCTGGCATTCGCCGAGGCGGCCGCCGCAGGTCTTGCAGCGGATTCCCGGGTCGATGACGCCGAGCCTGGAGTCCATGAGGCCGCCTTCGACGGGGGTATCCGTCGTCGTCGTAGGTGTTCGGCGTGTATATCCTCGCCGCGCTCATCTTCTGTATCATCTTCGACGACAACAACCCGAATTCTATGTGGTCTATCTTTTTGCGGACTATCATGCTTTATCACTCAGTTTGAGCTTCGGGATCACGCACATGCCCATGAGCTCGTTCAATAGTAGTTTGAAGGCGTAAGCCATCTCGACGGGGTACGTCGGGACCTCGCCGCACAGCGGGCAGTATATCTGCCTGCGCTCCACGTCGTTGACCGCGACCATGCCGCACTTCGAGCAGATGGGCACGACGACCTTGTCGGACTCGTCCAAGAGACGGTCCTTGAGCATCATGGCCGCGCCGTGGCCAATGAGGCAGTCGCGCTCCATCTCACCGAACCTGAGTCCGCCCTCCCTGGCGCGGCCTTCGGTAGGCTGCCGGGTAAGCATCTGCACGGGGCCCCTCGACCTTGCGTGGACCTTGTTGGCGACCATGTGGTGCAGCTTCTGGTAGAAGACGACCCCGATGAATATCTCTGCGATGAACCTCTCGCCCGTGGTCCCGTTATACATGACCTCCTTCCCGGACGCATCGAATCCTTGCATCTTGAGGGCGCCTCTTAGGCCGTCTTCCTCCTCGTTGGAGAATGCGGTCCCGTTGATGAGACGGCCTTCGAGTGATCCGACCTTGCCGCCGATCATCTCCAAGACGTGCCCGACTGTCATCCTTGACGGGATCGCGTGCGGGTTGATTATTAGGTCAGGGATTATGCCGTCCTTCGTGAAGGGCATGTCCTCCTGCGGGACGATGAGTCCGCAGACCCCCTTCTGTCCGTGCCTGGATGCGAATTTGTCGCCTAGTTCGGGGATCCTGATGCTCCGTACCCTGACCTTGGCGAGCCTGTTGCGCTCGACGGTCTCGGTAAGTACGACGCAGTCGACTACGCCGGACTCCATGTGCCTGACGGTCGTCGATGTCTCGCGCCTCTTCTCCTCGACGATTCCGTACGGTCCGATCTCCTCAAGGAACCTCGGCGGCGAAGTCCTGCCGATCAGCACCTCCCCTGAGCCGACGTCGGCTTCGGGGATGATGAGCCCTTCAGGGCCCAGTTTGGTGTATGTGTCCTCCGCCTGCGCCCCCTCGACCTCCATCTGGGGTATCTCGAAGGTGTCGCGCTGCCCGCTCGGGTATCGGCGCTCCTCGGCGGTGTAGGTCCTGTAGAACGTAGAACGTCCCAGACCCCTCTCGACGGATCCTTTGTTGAGTATGACCGCGTCCTCCATGTTGTAGCCTTCAAAGCTCATGATGGCGACGACGAAGTTCTGCCCGGCAGGCCTCTTCTCGTAGTCCAATATGTCACAGACATCGGTCTTGACCATCGGCTGCTGCGGATAGTGCAACACGTTCGCCCTGCTGTCGAACCTCGAGAAATAGTTGGACGCGTACATGCCCAGCGTCTGCTTCGCCATGGCCGCAGCCATGGTGACCCTCGGCGAGGAGTTGTGCTCCGGCCAGGGTGCGAAGCATGCGCTTATGCCGAGCATCAATGACGGCGTGAGTTCCAGGTGCGTGTGTTCATGCGTTATCTTGTATTCCCTTATCGCGACGTATGCGTTCTCCTCCTCTTCGGCGTCTATGTATTCGACGATGCTCCCGCTCATGAGCTGCTTCCAGGTGACTGTGCCTTCGCGCAGGTCCTTCAGGTGCTTTGCCGTGAACTTGGGCTTAGTGTCCTCGAGTATGACGAGCGGCCTCAGCGTCCTTCCCTTGTCGGTGTAGATCTGGACCTCGTTGTTCTCCTCGTGGAAGCTTATGGATATGCTGAAGTCGATCTTGTTCTCTCTGCGCAGGGCCCTCAGCTTTCCCACAAGCTGTTCGGGGTTCTTGTGCTCCCCGACCAATCGTCCGTTTAGGTAGACTACCGTTGCCATTTTATTTGACTCCGAATTCGCGCAGGTACTTCTCGATCGGCGACTCGTCGACTTCAGCTGAGATCACCGCGCCGACTGCTAGGTTCTTCACCAGGCCGCAGTTCTGCCCCTCCGGGGTCTCGTTCGGGCAGACCCTGCCGAACTGCGTTGCGTGCAGGTCACGGGCCTCGAAGTGCGGGTGGCTCCTTGAAAGGAGCGAGCTGACCCTGCGCTGGTGGGTGACCGATGACAGATAGTTGGTCCTGTCCAATACCTGGCTGACCCCGCTTCTGCCGCCGGTCCAGTTCCCCGTGGCCAATGCGTAGCAGATGCTCTCCGTCAGGTTGTTGGAGCGCACCGCGGTCTTTACGTTGATCATCCTGTGCCTCGCGTTCTGCTTCTCGAGCTGGTATTTTATGTCCCTTGCGATCTTGTTGAAGCTGACCCTGAACAGCTCCTGCATGAGGTCGCCGGAAAGGCGCAGCCTCTTGTTGCTGTAGTGGTCCTTGTCGTCCTCCTCCCTGATACCAAGGTCGAGTTCGAGGACCTTCTTCGCCATGATGCCGAGGTATATCGCCTTGTTGCGGCGGTCCGCTTCGGTGTTGCCGATGTGCGGCAGGAGGAAGTTGTTTATTACCTGGTTCGCGCGTGTGGCCTGGTACTGCTTCGCGTGGCCTGCGCCCGCCCTCTTGCCGAGGTAGTCGAACGCCTCCTCCTGGCTCATCTGCCGCAGCTCCATGTTGATCTTCACCTCGAGCTGGGTCTCGTTTTCGAAGAGCCCGAGTATGTCGTCGTCTGTGAGCCCGAGCGCGGTCATGAGGACCGTCAAAGGGACCCGGTTGGGTATCCCCGGGAACGACACGAACAGCGTGCCCCCTCCGGATACCTCCCTCTTCTCGACAGTCACCCTGGATCTGAATCCCTGGCGGACGGAGAAAACCTTCGCTATGACGACGTCCTTGCCCATGATCGTCTCCCGCGTGGTGACTATCCTGTTGGGGGCGAGGTCTTCGACGATGATCAGGGTCCTCTCGGTCCCGTTTATTATGAAGTAGCCGCCCATGTCCAGGGGGTCTTCGCCGTCCTTTATCAGCTCATCCTGGCTGTGGCCGCTGAGGAGGCAGAGCCTCGATTTAAGCATTACCGGCAGGTGGCCGACTTCAACCTCGACCGGCTCCCCGTTCTCGATGAATTCAAGGTTGATCGGCGCCGAGTATGTGAGGTTCCTGAGCCTGCATTCGAACGGGTACCTGGGCTCGACGCCCTGGCCGGACTCGTTGACCTGGGGCTTTCCGATTGCGATCTTGCCGAGCTCCAGGCTGTAGTCGGGGATCTCGATGTCCAGGGTGCCCTTCTCGTCGATGACCTCCTGCAAGCCCTTCTCGATGAGCCAGTTGAACGACTCCAGCTGGAACCTCGAAAGGTCGTCTCGCGTCACGAAATCCGAAATCGAAACCGAAGGCATCTTGGACTGCTTCTGAGAGTTCATTCGATAACCACCCTGTAATACATTGAAGGACCGATGAGCTTGCTGCGCCGGGTTATCCGGATTATGTCTCCGACCTTCGCCTCAAGGTGCGTGATCGCCGTGTCGGTCGTGAGTATCATCGGCATCTGCTCGCGCGTTACCTTGTATTTCTCCAGGATCATCTGCCCCTCTTCGGGGCTCATTAGTTCGTGTTTTGGTACCAAGTTGTGCTCAATCACGTCACACCTCCAGAGGATTACAATATCCCTGGAACAGAATGAGAAAATATGTCTTACCTATATGCAACCGCCATTTATAAATGAAAGGATTCATCGAAACCCCCATAAAGGGCTTTCATAAACTCCCCCGCCGTTATTGGCAACCATTTATTTGACTGGAACTCCCGATAATAACCATGACGGTCGAGGCTCAGACACATGGGACGAATGCCCAGGCCAATATCCAAAGGCCGCCTTTGGATGCGGTCGGCATCAAGGCCGGCGGCCAACCGCAGGCAGAGAGGCCGACACTTTCCACAGACGATGCAAGAAGCAGGGCGCTGGAAGAATGTGCGCAAGCCACAAAGAGGCTTGCGAAGGATATATGCGCGGAAGAGGGGGCCGTCAGGAAAGGCGTAAAGGATGTTGCGGGGGGAATGAGCCGGCGGGGCTTCCTGCGCATTGCCGCGGCCGCCGCAGGAGGAGCCGTTATGAGGGGCCTTGGCACGCAGGCCGCGGCGGATCAAGCCGCCCACGCAGCCAATGCGGGGCAGGTTGCCGCAACCGCACCGACGAGGGAGAGCCTTGAAAAGGTTTCTCATGCGATGGGCGGGGGGAATTTCGAAATCGCCGCAGGCAGCGACGCCAAAGTTTGGGGGCTTCTGTGCGAAGGGGAGAGGAAGTGGTGGATCGACAGGTCGAACCCCGAAAAAGCCAAATCTCAGGCATATGAGAATTACCGCCGGTGGTCTCTTGCGAACGCAGGCAACTCCAAAGATTTCCCGGATAGCATCCCCCCTTGGGAAATGAATCACTGGGCCAGGGTAAGCAGGCCCGAGATCCCGAAAGTCGGGGATTCGCCGTCCGAAGTTGAAGCGAGGGATGCAGTGGAAAGATTCGCCCGGTTCCCGGATATCGAGGGCAAAGCCATGGATAAAAGCGCCTTTGAGCATTATAGGAAAATGGGCCTAGCACCTAAGCCTCCGGAAAACGCGGAAGAGACGGGGAGGATCATTATGGGCGAAGTCAAGGCCAACTTCGATAGGATTGCCCAAGCCAGGGACCTTCTTGAAAAGTTCAGTCCTGGGAACGATGGGGATAAGGCATTGAAATTCAAGGCCGAGGAAACGCTCTTCAGATACACCGAGGACGCGACCGCCAGGGAGCGATACATGAGGGCGATACCGGTGAGGGGGGTGGATGACAGAACGCTCGCAGAAAGCATCACGGCCGCTGAGAATGCCTTCGATAGGGGGATCGAATCCGCCCTCAAGAAGATGCCGGGGGGTGAAAAACGGCTTGATATTCTGAGGAAATACAACGTGGTTGTGACCGATGGTGCTGCGTCGATGAGCCCGGAATATGTCGGAGTAGTGGAGAATGTCTTGGAGAATACGCCGCCGCACATATTGGAGACGGATTTCCTGAGGGGCGGGATCGTACAGGACACGACAAGGCCTTCCGACATCAACAAGGAAAAAGAATCCAGGAGGGTGGCGAGCTACGACCTTGGGCTGACAGGCATACGCAACATGTACGAGGGGGGGAAGGCGCATCTGCACCATGAGCTCGGCCACGGAGTCCACCACAAGATCCTGGCTGAGGAGAAATTCGCAGAGTTTAGCAGGCTCGGCGGCTGGAAATACAGGAAGGAGAAGGACGGGGAGGCGTTCGACATACCCAATTCCCATACTGGAATGATCATGCGGATGCCTTCGGAGTATTGGCTGAAGCCGCCGCTTTCGACCGTTGCGATGGAATATGGGAGGACAAACCCCATGGAGGACTTCGCCACGCTCTATGAGGAGTACACAGGCGACACGAAGAAGCTGATAGAGAAGGCGGTTTTCCAATACAAGGAGAGCGACGACAAGAAGCTCATGAAGAAGGTCGGGTGGATGATGGACAACGTCTTCAAGGACCTGAAGACCGGGCAGACATACGTCTATGACGGGGGCAAAATGAACGCAGAGAGGTCTGGATACGATTACATCACAAAGAAGCTGAAGGAGCTCGGCCTCGGCGGAAAACCTGAGGAAAATGGGGCGAAGAGGCCGAAGGAGGAGGATTATTGATGGAACGGTTCATCTTCTACAGGATTTCGAGAGATTGCGGAAAAATAGTATTTGACGAGGCTGGGAGAGCCTGGTATGAGGTGGGAAGAGGGACCGTGGTGGAAAGCCAAGACGCCGCATTGGCCAAGCTGCTTTCGAATCCTGTGGATGCGAGACGGGGGGGAAGCCTACCTCGACGTGTCGGCCCCGATGAGCGGGAGTTCCTTGCCGAGGCAGCGTACGGGCTCTTTGACTCAGGATACATCGGCCGAGTGGAGGATAAACATGCCTGATGATGCGCTGACCGACACAGAGCTGGCATCCGAAGGCTTGGACCGAGAATCCTATGGAAGGATGGACGAAAAGGACAGACAGTTCGTGTGCAAGAGGATACGGTTCTACCGGGACTTGACTGACCAGACATTAGTGGCAAATCTGCTCGATGCCATGGCCTCCGATCTGTCTGACAGGGGGATAATCATGGACGTCCTGGCGGGAAGGAATGCAAGGGGGGTGAGGGTCGTCAGGATGCTCCTTGCCGATTTCAAGGAATCCGGGATGAATGACATCGGCGACTACTATATACGTTACTACAGAGGAAAGGCGGAGAAGCTCCTGAAAGGGGGGGAGTAGTCACCCGTTCTCGTATATCCAGTGGAATATGTCGGATATCGTGATTATCCCCGCGAGTCTGCCGTCCGTCGAGACCGGGAACCCGCCGAAGCCGGTCTCCTTCACGAGCCTGATCACCTCGTTGACGTCGTCTTCCGGACCCACCGTGGTGACGGTCTCCTGCATGATCTCCTGCACGCGTGTGGACAGGTTGATTTCGGCGTCGGCTCCCTTGAAGTGTCCGTCATGGAGGTATCCGAGGACGTCGAGGGATGTGACGACGCCGACGAGCTTGTCCTCAAGTATGACAGGCAGCCTTCGCAGCTGGTTTCGGACCATCACCTTGCTGACGTCGGATATCATCATCCCCGGGGACGCGGTGATCAGGTCCCGCTTCATGATGTCCCCGACCTTGACACCCATCCCGTCCGGGTCAATCATCGGCAGGACGTCGCGTTCCGTCACGAGCCCGACGACGGTGAGCTCCTTCTCGCTGGCAACCACGGGGATGCAGCTTGAGCGTTTTTCGAGCATCAGCCGGATGGCATCGTCGACCGATGCGCTCTTGGGCAGGTACTGCGCCTCCCGCATGATCTTCTGGACATGGCAGTTGACGGCCGCGAGGAAGTTGCCTCTGTAGTCGGACTCGATTATGTTGTACTTCGGACCCCCGCCCATGAAGTCCAGTATGTCGACTGCGGTGAGCAGGCCCTCTAGCTTGCCGGTCCCGGCATGTATCACGGGAAGCCGCCTCACATCGTCGTCGCGCATCATCGAGGCTGCGTTCTTTATTGTGTTGGACGGATGCGTCGATATGACCTTCTTCGAAGCCACCTTCATGAGCTCGCCGTCGCGTTCGGAGACGCGGGTCTGCTGGTTCTTCGGCCCGGTCCGCATGACGCCCTTCGTCTTCGAGTTCCTGCCTAGGTTGTATGCCATTTTATCATCTGCGATGGACGATTCTGCAGAGTTTCCTCGTCAATTCGACCCTGTCCTTTGCCTGGAAGATGTTTCTGCCGATCGAGATCCCCTTCGCGCCGCAGTCGATGGCGTCCTCCACCATCTTCAGAAGCTCGGCCTCGCTGTCCATCTTCGGGCCGCCCGCAATCACTATCGGTACTGGGCAGCCTTCGACGACCTCCTTGAAGGTCTTCTTGTCGCCGGTGTAGAGTGTCTTGACTATGTCCGCGCCGAGCTCTGCGCCGAGCCTCGCCACGTGTTTTACGTACTTTACGTCGTGCGGGTTCTTTATGTCCGGGCCCCTCGGGTACATCATCGCCAAGAGGGGTATGCCGAAGTCCGCGCATTCCTCTGCGGCCATGCCGAGGTCGCGGAGCATCTGGTGCTCCTTGTCCGCGCCGACGTTGACGTGTATCGAGACCGCGTCGGCTCCGATGCGGACCGCCTCCTTCACAGTCGTCACGACTATCTTGTTGTTCGGGTCCGGCGCCACGGAACTTCCCGCGTTGAGGTGGATGATGAGGCCGATGTCTCCGCCATAGCCGCGGTGACCCTTCCCCACCATGCCCTTGTGCATGAGGACGGCGTTGGCGCCGCCCTTGGCCACGTCGTTCACTGTCTCGACGAGGTTTTCAAGGCCCTGTATGGGCCCAACGGTCACTCCATGGTCCAACGGGACTATCACCATGTTCCCGCTCTTGCGGTCCATGATGCGCTCCATCCGAATTGCCTTGCCTATCATATGTATTACACCACCGAATTGGGGATTATTATTGTCTATTCAGGGTTAAAAAACGAGCTTTCCAATGTTATAGATTTATGAGGTACAAGTGGGACGCCCGCGGATACGACAAGAATGCCTCCTTCCAGAGAGGCCTCGCAACCGAGCTCATCGACAAGCTTGGGCTCAAGGGAGACGAGAGGGTCCTTGACGTCGGCTGCGGCGACGGGAAAAACACGTCAGAAATCGCAGCCAGACTGCCGAGGGGCACTGCCCTCGGCATCGACTCCAGCGAAGACATGATAGGACACGCTAAAAGGGAATATCCTCCAGCCAGATTCCCGAACCTCAGCTTTGAGGTGATGGATGTCCTGAAGATGGGCTACAGAGGCGAGTTCGATGTCGTGTTCTCGAATGCGACCTTACATTGGATAAAAGACCACAGGAGGATGCTAAAAAAGGTCGCCGCCAGCCTCAGACCAGGCGGGAGGATTCTCATCCAGATGGGGGGGAAGGGGAATGCTGCCGATACCTTCAGGGTCATGGACGCGTTTGCGGAGTCGGAGAAGTGGCGCGACTATTTCACTGGATACGAGTCTCCGTTCGGATTCTGGAGCCCGAAAGAGTATGAGCCGTGGATGAAGGAGGCGGGCCTTGCACCCAGACGGATCGAACTCATCGAGAGGGATATGACTCAGGTATGGCCTGAGGGATTCAAAGGCTGGATACGCTCTACGTGGCTGCCTTACACGGAGAGCGTCCCGGAAGGCCTGAGGGAGGAGTTCATAGACGAAGTGGCGAAGGAATACGTCAGATTGCACCCCCTCAGAAAAGACGGAAAAGTCCACGTGGCTATGGTGCGACTGGAAGTGGAGGCGGAAAAGGAGAACGTGCCGGTATCCAGATTTGGGATACATCCGCAGATGAGACCGTTTGAAAGAAGCAGGGGATGGCAGACAGGCCACTAAATCCTGTCGACCGCCTTCATCAGCTTCCTGTTCTGCGCCGACGTCCCTATCGTTATCCTCACCCAGTTTCCGGGGAAGCCTTCGAACCGCGGCTGCGGCCTCACGACTATCTTCTCCTTCAGCATCCTGTCGAAGAACTCTCCGGGGCTCATCGGCGACACGTCAACGAGAAGGAAGTTCGTCTCGGAGGGTATGACCTTGAATCTCTTTGCGATGCTCTTGGCGACGACCTCCCTGTCCTTGACTAGCTTCTTCACCGTCCTTCTCATGTATGGGAGGTCCTTCAATGCCAGGAGCGCGGCCTCGTGGGCGACGTAGTTGACGTTGAATGGGGCCTTGACCCTGGCGAGGGCGTCCGCGACGTCGGGTGCCGCGATCGCGTATCCGATGCGCAACCCGGCTAGGCCGAACGCCTTCGCGAGGGTCTTCAGGACTATGACGTTGGGGCATTTCGACGGCAGATCCGCGTACGTGACCCCCCAGAATTCTGCGTATGCCTCGTCGACGACGACTATTTTGCCGGTCGCCGCGACCTTCTCGACGTCGTAGCGGGAGATGATGGTGCCTGTCGGGTTGTTGGGGGTGCACAGGAATAGTATCCTTGCATCCTTCGTCTCCCGCAGGAACCTGCCCGCCTCGAATGCGAACCCAGCCCCTAAGTTGGAGCTGACGTAGGGTATGTCGTGCATCTTAGCATACGTCGGATACTCTGCGAACGTCGGGTAGTGGCTTCCTATCGGTCCGTGGAACACCTTCACGATCAGCTCGATCAGTTCGTCGGAGCCGTTGCCGAGGACGATGTTCCCGGGCTTCGCGCCGCAGTATTTTGCGAGTGCGGCCTTCACTTCCTCGTCCTTGTAGGGATACATGAATACCTTGTGGGCGGATTTCTTCAGGCCGGCTATGACATTCGGGCTCGGTCCGTAGTTGTTCTCGTTGCTCGACAGCTTGATGGTCCCATCCACTGTCTTGCCCGGGCTATAGGGCGCAAGGTACTTCACCCACTCCTTCATGTGCTTCATGTGATCCATCTTCAGACCTTAAGCTCGTATCCTAGGTCGGCTTCGTCCGCCGGCTTCCCGCCGCGTATGCCCCAGTTGGGGAGGGGAGGCTCCTTCACTACGATGAATACGTCAAGCTGGTCGATTCCGGTTTCCCTGCCAAGGCATTCAACGATGGCGGAATACATCTTCTTTTTCGCCTCCTTGGAGCGGCCGGGAAACATCGTCACCTCTATGAGGACGTATTTGTCCGACCTGCCTGGGGGTATGTCGAAGCATTCCCTGTCAAGGACGTACATCCTCTGGGTGATCGACTCATCAGGGACCTTCAAAGACTCCGCGATCGTACGGCGTACCGCATCCATTATCGCCCGCCGCTCCAGGGTCGAGCGGCCCCTGACGAGCTCTATGCGCACTATCGGCATGAAGAGGATAATGGAAGCTGGCGAATATAAGACATTGGGGATAACTGTTTAGGTACGCCTAAATTTATATTCCATCCATCCCCATATGATGGTGTGAGGTCGGACAACAGGGAGGAATACCTCGAGGCCATATACAGTCTGATCGAGGACGGCAAGAGCGCGTCGACGAACCTCATAGCGTCGGCTGTGGGGGTGAAGCCGGCATCCGCGACGCAGATGCTGAAGAAGCTCCACCTCGAAGGCTACATCACGAGGAAGCCCTATAAGGGGGTGGCGCTGACCCGGACCGGCCTTGAGGCGGCGGCGAAGCTGAAACGGAAGCACAGGCTCCTTGAGCGGTTCCTGCACGACGTCCTCAAGATCTCGATTGGCAGGGTCCACGGCCAGGCGTGCAAGATGGAACACAGCCTCTCCGACGAGGCTGCTGACGCGTTGGACAGGCTCATGAAGCACCCAAAAGTCTGCCCCGACGACCGGAAGCCGATTCCAAAGGCACTGGACGGGGCTAAAAAGACCCTGATCGATGCCATGATAGGGTCCCTCGTGAGGGTCGACTCCCTCGAAGGGGGCGACAGCTTTCAGAACAGGATGAGGGCCATCGGCGTCCGGGAGGGTAAGGCCCTCAGGGTGGTCGCCAGGGAACCGTTCGGAGGACCCATAGTCGTGAAATCCGGGAACACAAGCGTGACTATCGGCCGAGGCATGGCTTCTAAGATACGGGTGGCATGATGAGGATCGCGCTCCTTGGCAATCCGAACGTGGGAAAAAGCTCCCTTTTCCACAGGCTGACCGGAGTGGGGGTCGTCTGCTCGAACTATCCCGGCACCACGGTCAGCCTCTGCACAGGCACCATGAGATACGGCGATATCGTCGCAGAAGTCGTGGACACTCCGGGCATATATTCCTTCAGCGCCGAAACCCCCGCAGAGTGCGCCGCGGCTGACATGCTCGCATCCGCCGACGTGGTGGTGGACGTAGTGGACGCCACCAACCTTGAGAGGAGCCTCTATCTGGCCCTCCAGGTCATCGAGTCTGGCAAGGCTGCGGTCGTCGCATTGAACATGGCGGACGACGCCAAACACTTGGGCGTGGAAATCGACAGGAAACTGCTGGAGGAGCTGCTCGGAGTACCCGTCGTCGGTACGGTGGCGGTTACCGGGGAGGGGGTGAAGGATCTCGTGGAACGCCTCCGCGAAGCAAGGCCCCAGGCAGCCAAGCGGACCGACGACGAGCGCTGGAAGCACGTAGGGCACATAGTCGGATCGGTTCAGGCCCTACACGATAAAGGGCATACGCTAATCGAGCTTCTGGAGGATTCGACAATCAAGCCGTTGACCGGTCTGCCGATCGCGCTGTTCGTGCTTCTTCTGACCTTTTTCGCAATAGTGGGCGCAGGCAACGCCATCGTCGCCGCATTGGACCCGTTCTTCAGGGGTGTATGGACGCCGGCGATGACGTACGTGGTAGGGACCGCCGTCCCATCAGGCCCGCTGCATGACATACTCATCGACTCAAGCCCGGACATAGTCGACGGCCTCGGCCTGCTGACTACGGGTTTCTACGTGCCCTTCGCCATGATCCTCCCGTTCGTCGCCCTTTTCTACTTCGCACTCAGCATGCTGGAGGACACGGGCTACCTCCCGCGGCTTGCAACGCTCCTTGACAACGTCATGCACAGGGTGGGCCTCCACGGATCCGCAATCATCCCAGCGGCATTGGGGATGGGATGCAGGGTCCCCGGCATACTGGCGACGAGGATCCTCGAGACCAGGAAGCAGAGGTTCATATCCGCGACCCTACTTTCCATCTGCATCCCGTGCCTGGCCCAGAACGCGGTCATCTTCGGCCTCCTGGCGCCGCGCGGCCTGCAATACGTCCTCATAGTCTACGGAACCGTCACCCTTCTGTTCGTGCTGATAGGGACGGCCTTGAACAGGCTCATTCCGGGAGACAGCCCGGAGATGCTGCTGGAGATACCGCCGTACAGGCTGCCGCGGCTTGGGACCGCGCTGAAGAAGACCTGGCTGAGGGTCAGGCATTTCCTGACCGAGGCGGCGCCGCAGATCATGGTCGGCGTATTCGCAGTCAACCTATTGAAGACCACCGGAGCAGTCGACGCGTTCGCCAGGACATTCGGCCCACCGATGTCGGCCCTCTTCGGCCTACCCAAGGAGGCGGTGATCGCGGTCATCGTGGGCTTCCTTCGCAAGGACTTCGCAGTCGGCATGCTGTCTCCGATACCGATGTCGTCGATGGAGCTGACTGTGGCATCGACTCTGGTCGTGATATCCTTCCCATGCCTTGCAACGCTTACCGTGCTATACACCGAATTCGGGCCATGGGATTTCCTGAAGGCGATGGCCCTTATGCTCGCAGTGACGGCCATCACTGGAGTCACGATGAGACTCGTCCTTCTTTGAGCCATTAAACGCACCGTGGCCCTATTTTGGCACTAAGTTGGCCGGATGGTTAATATAAGGGCCGAGCAATTTGTTGATGAGGTGATGGGGCATATAATGCCGCAGCAGTTAGGCAGCGGCATGATAGTTCGAACGCCGGCATTCAAAATGGAGATTTGTCCAAGATGCGGGACCAGGCTTTTGCAGGATATCCGGACCTGGTCTTTCATGGAGGAGATAAAAAGGCATGTGTGCCCCATCTGCGTCTTCCAGGGAGCTGCTGAAGAGGACCCGAAAGGTTGGCTGAATTTCAGAAGCGAGACGGAGGAGCGCTCATGCATCGGGATCGGGGTGGGGCAGGGGGATGCCTGAAAGGGGGGAGGCATCCCGACCCCGGCCTGCAGGGGATGATTTTCCGCTTATTTCCGAAAAGAAATAATTTCTAAACGGATGCCAGAATACAGGATAGATATCAGGCTTGCGGGATACGCCAGGGAGCATATGCGGAGGCTGATCTACGTGGCTTGCAGGAGGTTCAACATCAAGGGAGTCGCAAAAGACTACGTCCCGTCTATCATCCTGTACGGCCCCGCGAATTCCGCCCACGAGGCGGACATCATCGCTGCTGTGGAGGAGGCGGCATCAGGTTCCGGGCTCGTATCCTTCAGGATCAGGGAGTTCGCGCACTTCGATCCAGGAAAGAAATGGTTCTCAAACGATCTGAGGGGGATATGCCTCGACATAGAGCCTGCCGAAAGCCTCAAGACCCTGAGGGCGGAGCTGGTAGAGAGGCTGAACACATTCTGTGAGCTCCAAAAGCCGGACCTCGGCACGAGGCTGCATGCGGTCGTAGAGCTTGGGGAAATCGATGAGGGAAGGTTCGGGGAATTGCTGGCATACTTCAAGGCCAACGAGGAGAAGGACATAAGCCAAAGGCTTCTGAGGCTTTCGATAATTAGGGACGGGCGGCAGATCTGCGAATACGACCTCCTGCGAAAAAGGATGGTCGGCAGGGAAAGGATGAGGGAGCCGACGACTATCGGCGCGGCCCTATGCCAGATTAGGCTGTCCGGGGGCGAGGTTCTGCAACCCATCTGGGGCAGGGCCAGGCAGATGGCGAAAAGGAGGCGACAAGGCAGGCAGCTCACCCTCGTCGAAGACAATCCGTCCATCAGGATACCGAGGGTGTTCCTACACAGGGCGCGAGGCATCCGAAAAGCACCGGATGCCCGAAGTGGAAGGCAGCTGACGCTGGTCGATGACAACCCGTCCGTGAGGGTCCCTAAGGCATTCATCCTGAGGGCCGACACCCGGCCTGGCGGGCGCGCAAACGGCGCGACTTTCCAGGAGAAGCTCTTCACCGACGAGTCAAAATGGAAAAACAGCATAATATCGCCCCTGATGAGCCTGCCGAGGAGATTGAGGCAGCGCAGATAAGCCCGTTATGCGCCGGAATCGGATATTAAATCGAAAGCCCTCTTACTAATTCCAAGAGAAAAAGAGGTCATTGATTGAGTCTGAAGGGTAGTTCGAGAAGGTGGTCCAGGGAGCTTAGATCGTTCTTCGGAGTCTCCACCCCGTACTACAACATGATGATCTTCATCTTCCTGACCATGGGGGTCCTGCTTCTTGCGGTCACCTACCTGCTTGTCTCAAACGCCATCGACATAGGGGGACACGACAATACCCCGCCGACGACGCTGATGCAGACGACGACCACGACGTCGACGAGTTCGTCGACGACCACGACCATGCCCCCGACGTCGACCACCCTCAAGCCGGAGTGCGCATCCGATGATGATTGCCAGCTCACCACATTCCAGGGCTGCAAGGTCGGGAACTTCTACAACTTCACTCAGGCCAGGACATGCGCGAACGGGAAGTGCAAGGCCGGCGAGGTAAGGATCGAACTGATCAGGATGTGCCTGGAGGGGGAATTCTGCGACGGCAGCAGCGGCTGCCTGCCCCTTAGTGAATCCAACGGTTCGGCAGCCGCGCCGACCTCGTCCACCACTACAACAACCCATGAGACCACGACCACGACCCAATCCGTGAAGGACAATACGACAACGACCCGGCCGGTTGAAAAGACGACAACCACCCTGGGCAACGTCACGACGACGACCATAGCAGCCAACCAGACGACGACAACCACCCTGGCGCCGACAACAACCACGACGCTGGCCCAAACCACGACGACAACGACCGTCGCCGCGACCACGACGACCACGGCAGCAGACACTACAACGACGACAACGACACCAGCAGGCAACACGACCTCTCAAGGCCATTAGTCCGCCGATTCACGCAAAATATGAGGGGAAAACGACCGTCGCCAGCATAAGAAGGTCTGTCATGATAAGGAGGGCTATCCCGGCCCATGCGACGGCATTCGTGAGTCCGCCATTGACGTGTTCCCCCATGAGCTTCCTGTTGTTGACGAGCCTGATCAGCGCCAGAAGGACGACGGGGAGGGTGACGCCGTTTATAACCTGGGAGACCAGCATCAGGTCGATGAGGGGTATGTCGGGTATCAGCACCACCGCTGCGCCGATGACGGTGATCAGTATGAGCATTATGTAGAATTCGCGGGCTTCCCGGAACCTCTTGTTCACCCCCGACTCCCATCCGAGCGCCTCGCAGACGTAGAATGCCGTAGAGATGGGCAGGATGAAGGCGCCGAAGAGCGCCGCGCTGAACAGGCCGAACGCGAAAAGGAGGAACGCATATTCCCCCGCGGCTGGAGCCAATGCCAGGGCTGCGTCCTCCGCCGCGCCGATCTGTATCCCGTTTCCGTAAAGGACTGTCGCGCATGCGACGATGATGAAGAACGACACGATATCGGTCACGATGCATCCGAGGATTACGTCCCACTTCGAATACTTGTAGTCGCTGATCCGTATGCCCTTCTCCACGATCGACGACTGGAGATAGAACTGCATCCAGGGGGTGATCGTCGTCCCTATCACCCCCACCAGCACGACCATGTATGCCGTCGTGATGCTGGCCGAAGGCATGATGAACTCCCTTCCTACAACTCCCCAGTCTGGCTTCGACATGAAGCCGGACAGGATGTATGCCAGATAGAAGAAGGCCAGGAGGAGGAAGAACTTCTCGAGCATCTTGTAGTTCAGCTTCACGGTCGCGACCAGGACGAATGCGGCGCATAGGGGGACCAGGACGTATTTGTCGATGTGAAAAAGCCCGCCTGCGGCTGCGATCCCCGCGAATTCCGCGACCGTTACGAAGAGGTTAGAGACCAGAAGGCAGAACATGATGAAGATCGTCACCTTGATGCCGAAATGCTCGCGTATCAGGTCCGCAAGGCCCTTGCCGGTGACAACCCCCATCCGGGAACACATCTCCTGCACCAGTATCAGGAGGACCGTGATGGGTATGAGGGACCAGAGCATGCCGTATCCGAACCTGGCGCCCGCGACGGAATACGTCGTTATGCCGCCGGCGTCGTTGTCCACGGACGCCGTGATTATGCCCGGCCCGATTATGCCGATGATCAGGACCAGGTGTCTGCGCCAGGAGACGGATTTACTGGGCTCCATTCTTCTTCTTTAGCTTGAATTTGTGGGGCATGTACCTGTGCCTCTTCCACTCCTTCGGCATGATCTCGGTCAGGACGTCGTCTGCCCTTACGATCCCCCGCAGTATGTTGGCGTCGTCCACCACGGGGATCACGAACAGGTCGTATTTCGCTATAGCCTTCGCAACGTCCTCCTTGGTCGTGGACAGCCGGACGTGGATGACCTCCTTCTTCATTATCTCCGACACCTTCACCTGGGGAGGGGCGATGATGAGCCTGCGGATGGAAAGCACCCCGACGGGGTGATTCTCCAAGTCAACAACATAGATGTGGTAGATGGTCTCGGACGGGGGCGATATCTTCCTCAAAAGGTCGATCGTCCCCTGCGCGGTGCAGTCTTCAGTGACCGCAATGTAGGATGTGTCCATGATGGCCGCCGCCGACTCCGGAGGGTAGTTGAGGATTCCCCGAATCCTCCCCGCAGTGTCCGGACGCATCGAAGAAAGGAGCTTGTCGGCCTTCGATTTCCCCATCAGGCTGAGGATATCCGCCGCCTGGTCGCTTGGTATGTCCTCCAGGAGGTCCTTGATCCGCTCCATCTTCATGTTCTTCAGGACCGACTCCTGCACATCGGGCTCCGAGCCTATCAGGGCCTCCGCAGCCTTCTTCGTGTTGAGGCTCTTGAAGATCAGCGCCCGCTCGTTGTGCGAAAGGTCCTCCATCACGTCGGCGATGTCTTCCGGGTGGAGGTCAGCTACCCTGTCCTTCTGGACCTTCAGGTGGAGGCCGTGGAGCTTGGGCTCAAGCGCCTCGACGCTCTCCCAAGGGATGACGTGCTCCGACAGCCTGCGGCCGATGAAGGGGCCGAGGCCGAGGCGCCGGAAGAGGCTGCGTTTGCCGACTGCGACCGCCACCACGCAGAATTTGCCGCCGACCTTCCCAAGGAGCACGTCGTTGACCCTGACGATCTTCGCGCCGTTGACGTCGACGACCTGCTTGTCCAGTATCTCGCTCACGAGGAGGTCCGACGGCTTCAGAAAAAACTGTGTGATGTCCTCTTCGCGGGTGGTGAGGTTCATCTCAAGCTCGGAGCCGGCGACCTTCTTAGGGGTCTCCGCCAGCTGTTTGACGAAGCCGAACGCCACCTTCCTCTTATAGCCGTCGACGCCCTTGTACACAATGTGCGTGATGCCGGCATACTGTTCGCCGTCCACGAAGGCAAGGTCCACGAGCGAGCCCAAAAACGCCTTGTCTACGTCGAAGACGGGACGGCCGCGAAGCTCGCTGAAATAGACCATAAGATAGATATGAGGAGGAAGAGACTATAAAACCGAACGATAAAGCAGGTATCCGGGCAGATGCATATGGTTATTGCCCCCGGACCTCTCTTCTTTGCTCATGCGTCCGCACCAGATGGCTAAAAAACCACATAATTGCTCTTTTATATACCAAGTGAAATATTATGCGATGCTGAATCTTGAGGCCGCTTTCGCGGGCAAGGGGGGGCAGAGGAGGGTCGCCGAATACCTCCTGAAACACGGCCTCAGGGTGTCCCCCGACGGCCTCATTTTAGCGGGGGATGTCGAGGTGAGCCAGGTCAGCGTGGCAAGGGTCTTGGACGTGGACCGGCGCGTCGTGAAGTCGACGATAGAGTCAATAAGCGGCGACGAAAAGCTGAAGGCCATATTCAGTAAGCTTTCTGTCACGCCGTCCCTGAAGGAGCTCGCCCCCGCCCTCGGATACGGCGCGATAGAGATAATCCCGACGGACGCCGCAAGCCAGGGCATCGTCGCAGGGGTGACGAACACGATAAGCTCCGCCGGGATAGCGATAAGGCAGGTCATCGCCGACGACCCGATGTTCGACAACCCGGAGCTGACGGTCATAACCGACAAGCCGATTCCGAGGAACCTCATCGACAAAATACTTAAGATCAGCGGAGTGCACAAGGTAGTCGTCCTCAACTGAGAAAACGCGAGAAAACCGGCAAGTATAATTTTGCGAACGCCTTAAATAATACGGACATCCGCTGGCTTATTATCCAGTGACGCGAATTAGTTACGTTCGTATAGCATCATTGCATAGGTGAGACTTTGGCAAAGAAACTATTCATACCAGGACCGGTAGACGTATCGGAGGACGTAGCGGCTAAGATGGCGGAGCCCATGATAGGGCACCGCGGAAAGGAATACAGCGAGCTCCACAAGGGCTGCGTCGAGAAGCTGAGGAAGATCCTCCTGACAGACAACACGGTCTTCCTCGGCCCCATGTCCTCGAGCGGCTGGATGGAGGCCGCAGTCCTCAACTGCGTCAACATGAAGGCCCTGCATGTGGTGAACGGGGCGTTCTCCGGCAGGTGGCACAAGATGTCGGTCGCCTGCGGGAAGAAGGCGGACAAGTTAGACGTCAAATGGGGCAGCGCCGCGAAGCCGAAGGACGTGGAGGAAAAGCTGAAGTCCGGCGAATACGACACGCTCTTTGTGACGCACAACGAGACTTCGACGTGCGCGATGACGCCTCTCGATGGATTCGGGAAACTCTGCTCAGACAACGGAGTAATGTTCTGCGTCGACGCGGTCTCCAGCGCATGCGGGGCTAAGATAGAGACCGACAGGCTGGGAATAGACGTCCTGGTCACTGGGACGCAGAAATGCTTCGGAGTCGCCCCGGGCCTCGCGATGACGGCAGTCAGCGCGAAGGCATTGGAGAGGTCCAGGAACACCCCGAACAGGGGCCTGTACTTCGACTACCAGGACTACCTGAAGAAGGCGGAAAAGGACCAGACGCCGAGCACGCCGCCGATCCCCCAGATCAGGGCCCTGGATTACCAGTGCGGGAAAATCCTGAAGGAAGGCCTCGACAACAGGGTCGAACGGCATGCGAAGATGGCCAAGTACACGCAGGAGTGGGCGAGGAAGAACTGGCAGCTGTACCCGGAGGAATGGTGCATGAGCCAGACCGTCACAGGAATCAACAACAGCAGGAACTACGACCTCGCTGACCTAAGCAAGAAATTAGGCGAGAAGGGATACCAATTCAGCAACGGATACGGAGACCTCAAAGGGAAGGCATTCCGCGTCGCTCACATGGCCGACAGAACGATGGACGACTTGGAGAAATATCTGCAAACCATCGACGAAATAGTAGGATACTGAAGAAGCAGGCGGGGTCGAAGACCCCGCAGTTCTTTCTTTTTTCCGCCAGCGCTTTTTTCTTTCTTGTGAAGAAAGAAAAAAGGGCTGAAGGGAAAGGCGTTCAGGGTAGCGCACATGGCGGACCGCACGATGGACGACCTGGAGGCATACCTGAAGACAATTGACTATATCGTTGGCGCCTAGGCTAGATCGCATATGTTCCGCTGGCCCAGATGTATAGTAGGATCAGTTGCAGCGGGATGAGAGTCGCCGTCACACAATAGTCTGTCAGCAGTCTGCGAGTATCCAATGCCAAGGTTATGTAGAGGGGGAAGACGATGAGCGCATATCTTGTCATGCACTGGAGCATCCCTCGGCCCTCGTTAGCCAGCGGAACCAGCGTGAAGAGGAGGCCGAAAAGCAGGTAGGAGGATTCCATCCTCCGATAATTCAGGAGGAGGATTAGTATCATGGCGGCTGAGAAGAGGCCGTTGAGGACGTATGACGCCCTGCCGGAGGTTATCGCCTCTACCAGCACGGTTGCGGGGTTCGAGAGGTGGTGTCCCCACCCCGACTCCTTGATATGAGGATATGCCATGAAGTCGCCGGTCAAAATGTGGGTAAAGCACATGAAAAGGAAAAGCCCCGCTGGGACGAGCAGGAGGGAGGCGGCTTGGGGGCGGACCTTGAGGCCGTATGTTTTGTAGTATTCGAATGATAGGGGGATTAGTATCAGGGCCCCGTAGGGTTTAGTCAGGGCCAGGAGAAATCCCGATACGCCTGCCTTAAGCCATCCGCCGCTTTTGGCAAAGTAGAATGATGCCAGTATTAGGGCTAGTGCGAGGCTTTCTGTGAGTACTGCGGAGAACATGAACGCCGCGGGGAATAGGAACATGTATTTGATTGCGCGATAAGCCGTGGCTTTGTCATATTGGAGGCTTGCGAGCTTGAACATGAAAAGGCATGCGATGATTAGTGAAACGTTTGATACTATGAGGCCTGCTATGAAATAGTCGCCGATGGCCTGGCCGATCAGCCTCATCAGGAGGGGGTAGAGGGGGAAGAAGCCGTAGTTGGCTTGATTGTAGTGCCATATGTCGGTTTTGATTTCCGGGGAGTACCAGTTTTTTGCTATGTCAAGGTACCATGCGCTGTCCCACATCCCCCATGCCCCAAGCCAATTGGGGGCGTAGTTGACGTAGGCCACCGAGACAAAACGGGACGTCTCCGAGCCTATCGCCCTTGACTCGACTATTAGCGGAGTCATGGCCGCGCGGGTGATGAGGAAAATGACCAGGACGTATTTGAGTTCCGGGCTGAATATTCGTTTGAGGGAGCCGTTAATTTTTCTAATACGATTAGTTTTTGGTCTCATGGTTTATCCAGTCCTCGTATTTGTCGTTGGCTTCGGCCTCAATCGCAATTATGCAGGGGACCTCGTAGGGGTGTGTCCTCTCGACTTCGGCCTTCAGCTTTGTCCATAGCTCTTTGCGGGTCTTGACGACTGCGAGGATTTCCTTCGATTCCTCGATCTTCCCCTTCCACCAGTAGGCGCTCTCCACGGGATAGAGGTTGGCGCAGGCTATGAGCCGCTTCTTCAAGAGGCCGTCCGCCGCCTTCCTCGCAGACCCCATGTCGGGGTAGGTGATGTGGACTTCTATGAATGCCATCGTGAGGATATTGTTGGTAGGGGTTATAACTTCGTCTTCCTTGAATCCGGGAGGGTGTTTTTAATGAGCCCGCCGCCCAGTAGTCCTGGGCCGACTATCCTGTGGGCGGTCCTCAGGATGACGTATCCGTCGCCTTCGAATCCGGGCAGGTCTCTTCCGAGGTAGTATTCCTTAGCCTGCTCCGGCGTTATGGCGACGAGGTTCTTCGACGCCGTAGCGCCTAAAAGCTGGGCGCCCTCTATCGTCAGCGACAGGTCCATGTTGGCTATGTGCAGGCCGCACCAGCCGTATTTGAGGACGACTTCCGGGCCGCTGTAGAGGAAGATCTTCTCCCTGCGGGGGATGAGCCTGCCTTGGGGGGAGTATAATGACCCGTATCGCTCGTTCAGCCTCTTCAGGAGTTCCGCCTCATCCACCCTTAACCACCTCCGCTATGAAGTGCGGCTCGGTGTCGTCATCCGTGGGGAAGACCCTTGCACAGTCCGCTGCGGCCTCGGTCATGCCCCGCCTCAGCCTGATGCCGTCCAGCCGTACCTTGTTGAGCCTCGCCTCAGGCCGCTCTTTCAGCAGGTGTTCGATCACATGCTCGTTCTCCTCGAGGGTCGTCGTGCACGTGCTGTATACGATCCTGCCTTTGTCAAGGAGGCTGTCGTATGCGGAGAGTATCATCTTCTTCTGCACCTGCGAAAGCTGCCTGGCCCATTCGAGGCTCCAGTCCGCGAGGACTTCCCTGTTCTGCCGCATGGTCCCGACGCTGGAGCAGGGGGCGTCCAGGAGTATTCTGTCAAAGCGCTCCCCGTATTGGTCATACCTGCACCCGTCCAATAGGGTGACGACCGCGTTTGTGAGCCCGCACCGCTGGATGTTGTAGACGAGGCCCTTTATCCTCGCGTGGCTGTCGTCGTTGGCGACGATTAGGCCCTTATTGCCCATGAGCTGGGCCAGGTGAGTCGTTTTACCTCCGGGGGCTGCGCAGAGGTCGAGGACCCGTTTTCCCGGCCCCAAAACCTGCGGCGCGATCATCGACGACGCGGACTGAATATAGTATAGGCCCATCTGGTGCTCCATGTAATCGAGGCTTCCTGAGTCGACCCAGAGCCCGTCGGGGCACCAGCTTACGGGGCCGTATGTTATCCTGTGCTCTGCGAGTATCCTCTTGAGCTCCCGCATGTCCGTCTTGAGTGTATTGACACGTAGGGAAAACCGTTCCTTATGCGTCATGAAATAGTTTATGAACTTCCCGTAATCCGCCCCGTAAAGCCGCTTGTGATAGGCCTCGAAGCCTGGGGGCAGTTTCACTGGAATCCTCCAGAAATCCGGCGAAACAGCTGATAAAAGGCTCCGTCACAAGTCTGAAGCCGTGCACGCATGTAAGTAATAAGGGCCAATTAGGGATATATAACGGCCATGAAAATCGAGGAATCTAAGGGGGTATTGACGCTCGTCCCTATCGGAAGCTTCGAGCAGCACGGCCCCCACCTGCCGTTTGAGACCGATACTATGATCGCCGAGGCAGTCGCTAAAGAGGCGGCAGCACAAATCGGTGCGAAACTGGGAGAGTCGATAAAAGTAGGGCTCTCCCCGGAGCACATGGATTTCCCTGGGACGAAGACGCTGACCGAGGAGGAGTTCAAGGACGCCGTACTGAAGGCCGGCGGTCCGAACGTGGTCTTCGTCAACGGCCACGGAGGCAACAACAGATGCCTGAGGGAGCTGGGGGTAAGGCATATGAACCTCACGACCATATTCAAACCATACGATCACGCAGGCGAGATCGAGACCAGCATCATGATGCACCTGCGACCGGACCTTGTGAGGCAGGAGAATATCCGCAAGCACGAGTTCACGTGGCCGAAGAGGGACGGCTGGAGGATGAAGGACCACAGCATATCCGGCATCCTTGGAGACCCGACGCAGGCCACTCTGGAAAAAGGCAGGCGGTACCTGATGAAGCTCGTCGACGAAACCGTGAAACAGGTTCAGGAATAGTCTTCCATCCTCGACGGCAGCGGCCGCTTCTCGGATGCTCCGGCGTCCACGACTTCCCCGACGAATAGTGTGTGGTCGCCTGCCTCGTATGAGTGCGCGAGTCTGCAGTCGAGGTATGCCGCAGTGTCCTCGAGTATCGGCGATCCCGTTTTTCCCGCCTTGTATTTGACGCCCTTGAATTTGTCGGTCGTCCTCCCGCTCGAGGATCCGAACGCTTTGGCTAGGGGGAGCTGGTCTTCGGCGAGTATGTTGATGCAGAACGAGCCGGCCTTCTTGATGAGGCCGTGTGTGAATCTCTTGGGCGCGACCGACACCATCACCAGGGGCGGAGAGAATGAGACGCGGGTATACCACGCCGCAGTCATCCCGTTGATTTTACCTTCGGCCTTGACTGTGACGACGCAGACGCCGTTGATTATCTTATCGAATGCCTCTTCCGCTTCCACTGGCTTATATTTCCTTATGTCGCTTAAAAATTAACCGATGCAAGCCTCAAAGAGCCCGATGCAGGCTTTTTCTGATGGAGCGCCGGCGATTGCGGAGATACTGGAGTTCGGTGCGGGAAGATGCGACCTGTTGGAGCGAAAAGCCCGCAGGTTCCCGTCCAAGCTCTACATCGCCGTCGACCCGGCTTATGGGAGGGCGGGAGGCAGCGTATCTGCCTCGCGGGTCAAGGAACTTGCCGGGGCTGGCGTCTCCGTGGCCCCCTCCCGCATGGGCGAATACATCGGCGAATTGCTCAAAACGGGCGTGAAGACGAAGAGAATACTATTGGACGTTCCCCTCGTCGGGGAGGGGGGGATGAGTGAGGCGGAATTCCGGGGGCTTTTCAAGAATGCCAACAGCCTTCTGGCAGATAAGGGGAGGATAGAAATAGCTTCATACAATTGGAAAACGCTCTTTCGCCTCTGGGATATGGCCGAAGATATGGGGCTTGCCGGCGAAATGGGCCGCTATCCCGATTGGGACCCGAAATGGCTCAGGTGCGAAGACCTCAGGACATATGCGAAATTGACGTACGAGATGAAGAGGCGAAAATGGGAGGGCGGCAGTCCGATGAATCCGTTCCTGGAATACGCGATGGGTGATGCGGAGAAAATCCAGCCCCAAAAAACCAGGGGCAGGCCGCCTAAGCCGACAGCCAGTTGCATATACCTGCTTGAGCTGCGCAGGAAACCGGCCAAGAATCAGAAAACCGGAAACTGAAAACCGGGAACGGGGCAATCAGCTTTTCAGGTCTATTATCGCCTGCGCTATGTCGCCTTTGGCCTTCTCGAGGGCGGCTATCGCCTTCGCTTCGTTCACTTTGGTCTGGGCCATGACCATGTCGACGTCCTCCTGGCTGATGTCTACCGATGCTTCGGATTCGGATTCGCGGACCTTGCCCTGGATCTGGAACATCTCCTGGCCCTGGATGACGGTCTTGACGACCGACGGCTCGTCGATGATTATCTCGCGGTCGACGCATTTGATGATGACCTGCTCGGCGTCGATCTCGTCGGACTTTATCCCCATCCGCTTCATCAGCTTCTTCATCTGCTTCGGATTCATACCGCCCGGCATCATAGATTGATTATTATGACAGCCCGCATAAAAATAGTGTATGACCTTAGCGCAACTGCAGAGGCGTCAGGGGGATGATGCTGAGTTCCCCAGGCTGCGCGGCTCGGAGAGGGTCCGGATTGTCGGCGTAGTCCACCCATTCTACCTGAGCCACAACTTCCGTCTAAATGAGGGGTGGAACACCAAGCCGTTTGAGGTCGCCTATATGATGGATGAGCTCGAGTCCGCAGACAGGATGCTTGGAATAATCGGGGGGGAGGCTGCCAATCCCTCCGCAATCCTGGTTGCGGTCGGCAACAGGGTGTCTGAGGAGGAGTATAAGAAATTGGGCGACCATATAGGTCACCAGCTATACGAAAGCCATCCGAGGGACATATTCCGTGACAATTTAGCGTGGCAGAGGAAGACAGAGCAGCTTGCGAAAATGGGCTTCAGCAGCCCCTATGACGAACTGTGGTTTTTTGCGAATGCACTCAAGCATTTCCCCCCTGCAAGGATTATCTTTTTCAAGCAACACATAAATGCAGACAGCCTGTATAAAATCCTCGGGGAGCGCCCGGGAAACGGCCATGTAGGCGGTGTCTTCATGGGCACGAACTCCACACAATGCGTCCGCAACAACAGAAATACTCTCTGCGAAGTCCTTAATAAGCCTTATTGTGACATCCCCATACGGGAGTCGGCGGGCGTGGATGTCGGAATCCCAACGAGTTCAAAGAGGCATATGAAGAAGAATATATTAGAGTCTGATGCCAAGGGCTCCTGGCCAGGCTGGATGCGGGAACAGGTAAAAGTTTTGAGGGGCAGATATCCGGAAGGCTTCACTTCGGCGCTGTCGCTCTTCAATCCCGCGGCGATAAAGACGATGCTGCTGGATGAATGCAGGGGCGGAGACTACATGCAGAGGGTGTTCGGCAGATACCGGTTAGATGCACTCCCCAAAGCCCTTAAGGGACTGCGCCATAAAAGCGGAGACGGCGGAAATTCCCATTTTCCCATCGAACGGGAGGATGTGAAGGTCATCGCAGACTTCCTGTCTAATCCATGCGATTTCGAGAGGATTAGGTACCCGATTGAGGCCAGGCCATGGCGTGCCACAGACGAGGAGATCCTAAAATTTAGGCGAAAACTGGCCAACTACCTGGCAGGAGGCGGGGATGGAGCCGGACTGGCTGATGAAGAAGTTGGCGCATTCGGTGAGATGTACCGGCAAATGCCCGACAAATCCGTCGACTAGAGGAGGTAATATAGGATGAGGTGCTTTTTAGCAATAGAATGCCCTGAAGAAATAAAGGACAGATTGGCTGAAGTCCAGTATGAGCTTAGCCTCTGCGGCGGTCTGAAGGCCGTCGAATACGAGAACCTCCATCTCACGCTGAAGTTTTTGGGCGAGGTTGATGAGACAGGGCTGGACCGGCTGAAGGCCGTCCTCGACGGGGTGAAGGCCAGCCGATACAAGATCGTCGTCAAGGGCGTCGGCGCCTTCCCGAATCCTGGGAATCCGAAGGTTATATGGGCAGGTATCGGTGCCGGCTTTGATGAGTCGATAAGCCTGCATGAAAAGGTCGACACTGCGCTTCTTCCGCTCGGTTTCCAGCCTGAGGAACGATTCCACCCGCATATTACATTGGCAAGGGTCAAGGGACCCACCGACGGGAATCGGATGGAGGCCCTGGTCGAATCCCATTCGGAGACGGCATTCGGGGAATATTGCGTCGACGGATTCGCGCTGATGCAAAGCAGGCTAACGCCAAATGGTCCGACATATACGGAGATCGGAAGATTCAGGCTCGGATGATGGGACGGAATAGATGATTGGAACGTAGGCATCCCCAGAGCAGGTCTTTTTATTGGCTAAACGTAATTTTACACATATGGAGAGAGTGTCTACGGGAGTCGACGGCCTGGATGAGATGATGCACGGCGGACTCCTTCCCGGCAGGAGCTACCTGGTCACAGGCGGCCCGGGCGCGGGCAAGACGATAATGTGCATGCAGTACCTCATGGACGGCGTAAAGAAGAACGAACGCGGCCTGTACATCGCCTTGGAGGAGCAGGCCTCCGCCTTGAAGGAGGACATGACAACATTCGGGTGGGACCTGAACAGGATCAGGATACTCGACACCATGCAGGACATGGCGTCGGGAATATGGTCCATCAAGGCCGCGGGAGTCATCTCGAAGCCGGAGTTCAACCTCAAAACCCTCGTCGAGACCATAAGGAACATCATTATCCAGTACAAGCCGAAGAGGATCGTCGTCGACTCGCTTACAAGCATCAAGATACTCTACGAAAGCAGGACAGAGGCAAGGAGGGAGCTTCTCGGATTCATAAACTTCCTCGAATCAACGGGCTGCACGACGCTCATCACATCCGAGTTGGAAAGCCCCGAAACACAGATGGAGGAGTTCCTCACGAGCGGCGTCCTGAAGCTGCACCTCATCGAAAGCGACGGGGAGAAGGTCAGCGCAATCAGCATACAGAAGATCCGCGGATCCAGCTTCGACAAGCACCTGAGGCCGATGAAGATCACCGACAACGGACTTGTCGTCTTCCCGAACGAATCGGTGTTCGGCTGACTATTTGACTATGACTTCGTTGGGGTATACGGTTATCCCCTTGTCGGTAATCCTGAATGGCCTGATGCCGGCGTCGTGGGACGTTCCCCTCATCTTTCCTATTAACAGGCCGCGTTCGAATATGCCGGCCTTCTCCCGCATCGACAGGTAGATTATCCCGTCCGCGAGGAACGTGAGGTCGTGCCAGTATCCGATGCCTTCCTCGAGGGTGGCTATCGTCGTGATGTTTAGTTTCTTCAGTTTTTCCAGAAGCCACAGAAGCTGCATCCTGGACACGAGCTGGGTGTCAGCCATAAGAGTCAGGACGGTGAGTGAGTCTATGACGACGCGCCTGGCTCCGGTCGCTCTGCAGTTTTGTTCGATCTCCCTGTACAGGGAGTCGACTGTGAGGTATTGGCGCATCCTCCCGATCCGTTCGTGGTCGCCTGCCATCATCCCCTTCTCGAGGGTGGCTTCGACGTCGCCCATGACGGAACGGGTGTAGGGCACTATCCTGAGCTTCCCCTGCGCCTGCATGGCCGCGGCGTCCCAGCCGAAGAGTCCCATGTTCGCAAGGAGCCTGTCCTTGTCCTCTTCGAGGGTGACGTATACGCCCGGTTCGTTGTAGTCGAGGGCTCCGCGGTAGAGGAACTCGAACGAAAGGATGCTCTTGCCCGTGCCGGAGCCGCCTACGACGACGTAAGTCCCCCCGGCAGGCAGTCCGCCGCCAAGAAGCTCGTCCAATCCGGGGATTCCGGTCTTGACTCTGGCATCCATTGGGGATACTCAGCCGTTCTTTGAGACTATCCTCATCCCGGTCGGCACGACAAGCAGCTTGTCCTCCGATACCCTGCCGATGTCTCCATCCATCTCTACGCAGGCGTCCCTGAGGTCCTTCACTATCCCCTTCAGTAGCTGTTTGTTGTGCAGGAGGTTTTTGACGTTCAGGACAATGATGTTGCCTTTTTCAAGCTCAGCCAGGACGTTGCCGACGCCCTTGCCGTCGTTGTCCAGTTCCAGGGGCTTGACGTAGGTGATGTCCTCGTTCTCGATTATCTTGCCGTCCCTTACGCTCAGATCGTTCAGGTAGTCTTCGATGTCTATCTCGTCCTTGCCTCTTCTCGCATCGTCACCACCGCCCCCCCCCTCCTCCTAAAAACTTTTTAAACACCATTATTACACCTCACAAAAGCGAATCATATGATGACACAATATTATTGTTTGTTGGTGCTTATTAATATAATCTATCCCTCCGACGACGGGTCTGCGATTGCCCCATAATGCCGTCCCAGGCTCCAGGACCGTATTTTATTAAGTCAATCCTATATTATCGCCTAAAATGCACGGCAGACTCTTCGATCTTGAGGCGAAGGACTCGGGCCTGTTCAAGGACCTGGGCGTCCTGAGCCCCCACTATGTCCCGAAGGAGCTGCCCTATCGGAAGAACGAGATCACATGCATAATCAGCACACTCACCTCCCTGCTCAAGGGGATCAAGCCCAACAACCTCTTCCTCTACGGGAAGACCGGAACCGGGAAGACGAGCGTCATCAAGAACATCCTGCGCGAACTCGACCTCACGCTCGCGGAGTCCGCGAAGGCGAAGGGGACAGTCAACATCATATCCGCGTACATGAACTGCAGGCTCGGATACAACAGCAAATACCAGATCCTCCTTAAGATACTCGAGAACGAGGCGCTGACGCTCGAAGGCCTCTCGAACAGGCCGCTTGAGGGTGTGAGAAACGGGAACCTCGGCGGCCGCTCGCCGACGGAGCTGTATTCGAGGCTGAAGAAGGTCGTCGAATCCAATGCGATAAATCTCATAGTCGTCCTCGACGAGGTCGACATGGTAAAGGAGGTCGACGAGATCCTTTACATGCTGACGAGGGTCAACGACGAAATCAAGGAGATCGAGGTGGCGAAGGCGCCGAGGAGGGGCAGCGTGTCGATAATCGGCATCTCGAACAGCTACTCCTTCAAGGCGAACCTGGACCCGAGGACTAAGAGCGCCCTGTGCGAGGAGGAGGTAGTGTTCAAGCCGTACAACGCTAACCAGCTTAAGACGATACTCGCCAACCGCGTGAAGGCGGGCTTCAAGAAGGGGAGCATCAGCTCGTCGAACATCGCGCTCATCGCCGCATACGCGGCCCAGACGAACGGCGACGCCCGCTACGGCCTGCGCCTTTTGCAGAAGGCCGGGGAGATCGCCCAAGCCCACAGGAGGAAGAGGGTCAAGCGGGAGGACGTCGTCGAAGCGAAGGCCAAAGTAGAGGAGGACATACTCAACGAGATCATCACCACGCTGCCGGAGCACCAGCAGATCGCCCTGTTCTCGATCGCCGACCTGATGAGCAGGGGCAGCCAGTACAGGAGGCTCTCCGAAACGCCGTCGGACGTCCTCTTCTCGGGGGAGGTCTACGAATCATACGAGCGCACCTGCAAGGCCCTCAACAGGGCGCAGAGGACGATGCGCTGGTTCGGCGAATACCTGAAGGAGCTGGAGATGCTCGGCCTCGTCACACTAACGCTCTCCGGGACCGGGATAAGGGGATCGACGACGCTCATAAGGCTCGGCGCAAACCCGGCGGAGATAAAGAAGATAGTCGGCTCAAGCCTCGGACTCGGCCTCGCGGAAAATCCCAAAATCGGACAATAGCCGTACCCAAATCGGGGACAACTGAGGTCGTACGATTTTATCGCACAACTAAAAACCTTCCTCCTTGACCTTCATATTCAGGGATTAACGCAGTTTATCTTCTGTTTGCCGCCTGGCGTGTCCACGGAAAGGGTAGGTACAATCTGTACCCACCCTTCAGAAAGGGGTTCATCGCGCTGCCGCATCTTTTTGATGTACTGTTTAGGGTCTTTAGAGTCGGTTAAGGCCGAGACAATATCCTCCAGCACAAACCACCACCCCCCATCTTGCCAGACCCTCCGTATTTCCTTCCCCTGAAACACCACCAAAGACTTCTCAGCATCCACTCAAATCACCAAAAACAACAATATCCATTGGCCCCTAAAAACATTTAAAACCACCGCGAGCACCGGAAAAATGAATCATGCACCCACCTCCACTATTGTAGCCTCCGTAATCCTCGAAAGTTGGCTCGCAAGATGTTTATTTTTCACGTAAATCATTGGGGGGTACAGTTCTTCTGAGGATACTCCACTTATCGAGGATGGCCTACATATAAAGAACAGTGCATCTAGATTTGAATTTTTAAATTTGGTCTTGGTAATAGTGTTTTTTTCTGAAATTAGAACATAAAACTTTTTTAGTGTAGCTAGTATGCAATCATAAAATATGATACCCCATAATTGATGATTCGAATCTTTCTCCCCCTTCTTAAGGCTTATATGGTCTATGCATCTATTTACCTTAGGGATAGTGTCCGCCTCATTTTTGGGTAAGTTCAAGGGTAAACGCGAACCGCAAACATTCTTTTTGACAGATGTATTAATCGAAGTAATCTCCACTTGAATTCGTTTGTCCTTTATCTCAAAATCTGGAACTTTGTTCTGTCGATTTTCCTTGACTCTAACCAATTCTCCAAAGGGAGCTAATAGCTTCCCAACTAAGCGTTCTAAATGCGGCGAAATAACTCTTGTTCGGATAAAATCTCCATAACGATTAATCTCATCACTTGATACTTTCTCACCGCCCATAGCCGGCCCATAATATACTCTCATCAAGTCTTCAATGTTTTGTGGTGGTTCATAACTTTTTTTATCCATGAACACCCTCCACAATCTTAATCTCCTCCTCAGAAAGACCGTAAAGCTGGTAAACTATATTATTGACTTCTGAGTCTGCGGCGTCAATCTGCCGCTGAACCATGTTCTTCTCATCAGGAGTCTTAATCAAGGTCAAACGCTTATTCAATTCTAAAATTTGTGAAACCAAAGAGACAACTGTACTATGAAGAGCTTTTTCTGATACATTATTAGAGCTTATAATATGAATCGGTATTTTTCCTAGATACTGGAAAATTAATTGATATCCGTTTTGTATCTGAGTGCAGGTATTTGATATCATCAGCCACCCTAACTTTGAATTTAGAATGCCAAGTAAGTATTTATCATCCTTAGGGATAAACCAGGTTGCGCTGTTCCCAAATGCACCCGTTTCATCAAATGTAAACGCGGGTTTGACCTGAAATTTAAGGTAGATTATCTTAGGTTTCTCAAGCTCGGGGTAATAGTCTACTGTATCCTGTATCTCAAACCACTCGTAATTCCCTGGTTTTCTACCCGGCCAATCTTTGCCAGAGTAGGATTTTGGGCGAGGGGTCAACCTATCCCTGAATTGAAGAAGATAATTTTTAATCGCAGGGTATTCATTAATATTTGTCCCTCTTTTTGTGAAGAGGAGATATCTACTTATCTCTGGGGGGGAATACCTCTTTATATCTCTGCCCATCAGATAAGGCCTAATCAGTTCCTTAGATTTTGAATCCCCTGAAATAAGTTTTGAATATGTACTAGAGTCTATAACGAATGCTTCATCTAAACCTGAAAGAACCCCGCGGTATATCTCTCCTTGAACATACTCTTTGAGAGTAATACTATTCTTTTTTAATTTCTCAAGTAGATTTTCTAGATCTAAGTCCCCTAATGTCCATCCGTCATCATTGAGATTATTTTGATTAACTTCATAACGACGCCCACGTAAATATTTTTGTAAATCTGTGAAGTCGAGATTTTCTACCTTTACCACCTTAAATTGTTTTTTTGGTTTACCAGCAGATATGGAAAGTATACAGGGATATGTAGTTGCTTTTTCGAAAACACGAAGATCTCCAAAATCGATTATCTCTTCAATTTTACGTTCCTTCATCCATTTGCGAAGTGGTTGTCCATACTTCGCTTTCATCCATTTATTAGCTACGATAATCCCGAATATCCCCTCCGTATTCAGGAGAGAAACTCCTTTTTCTATGAAGTAAACGTAAAGATCAGCAGCACCTTGATATGTAGAATATGTTCTTTGGAAATATTCTTTGAAGTCCCCAAGCATTTCTTGTCGGACATATGGTGGATTTCCTATTACTGCGTCGAATTTGAATGGGAATTCTTTTTGCCAGTCGAATACGTTGATTCCGTATTGTTCTTCTTGGGCAAGTGTGGTTTGCGGGTTTTTGTAGAAGTCGGGACCGATTAGGCTGTTTCCGCATTTTATGTTGTTGTCGAGGTCTGGCAGGGCGCGTTCCCTGAATAGCTTCTTTTGGGCTTGCAGGGTGTCTTGGCTCTCGTTTTCCAGGACCTTAAGCATCAAGTTCAGTTTCGTGACTTCGACGGCTTGGCCGTCTATGTCGACGCCGTAGATGTTGTTTAGGAGTATCCGTTTCTTCTCCTGCGTTGTGAGATGCCATTGTCCCCCTTTGCCTTGATAGATTTCATCCTGGTGTTTTTCGGGCTTATGTTCAAAATACCAGTCTCTGTGATACCTCAGAAGGTAGGTGTATGCGCCGATAAGGAACGAGCCTGAGCCGCAGGCCGGGTCGAGGATTTTTACTTCTGCTATCTCTTTCGGCGTTTTATCCTTGACTAGTTTTCCGACGGTGTTTTCTACGATGTAGTCTACGATGTATTTCGGGGTGTAGAATACGCCGCCGGCTTTTTTAACCTCTGGTTTCTCCTCGACTTTCGCGTGGTGTGATTCCGTCAGCCGGATAACCTTCCCTAGAAACTGCTCATACACGTTCCCCAGGATATCCACGCTAAGGACTGAGAAAACATAGGGGCATTCGGGATAGTATAGGCGTTTTATGATGTCTTTGAGTGTTTTGTCGTCTATGTCCAAGGACATTGAAAGTCCGTCGGGGTGGCTTTTTCGGCCTTTCTCCTCATTGAAGTGGAAGAGGCCGCTGTTGTATTTTTCGTCTGCTGCTTCATAGATTTTTTTCAGCGCTTTGTAGATGTTTTCCTTGTCTTGGAGGCTTTGCAGCTGTCCGTATGGTTCGATTCCCCTGTCTTCGCAGATTCGCAGGAATACTATCCGGTCTATTGTCGTCTGGACTGCGAAGTTCATCTCCCGGAGGGAGAGATTGGGGTTTCTAATGGCTATGTTTCGGGCCAGCATATCCCGCCAGCCTTCGATCTCTTTCAGGAATTCGTCATCAACCTCGGATGTGCCTTTCTTTCCTTTTACGGATTCTGCGTATTGGTCGAATAAGCCGGTTTCTATGGAGTTCTTTGAGAATATGCCCGCTAGCTCATCCCATTTTGCGGCGTAGTCTTGACGGATTATGTAGAGTATGCGCCCGACATCCGCCTTGTCTGTTGGTTTCGGTTTTTGGCGGCAATCGTAGACTGCGAAAGCGTCGAAGTTCGTCAGGACTGCGAGAGGGAGTTTCGCGCTCCAGGAGTATCGTCGTATCTGATAGGCCGCATCTGGGTTGTCTTTGATGTTTACTGCCGGTTTCTTGGTTTCCAGGAAGAATTTTCTTGTCCCCCCGATGCGGAATGAATAGTCGGGGGCTTTGGTCGTTTTTCCGATTTTGATGGCGTCCTCGTGGATTACGTCCTTGTACGCTTCGGCTCTGCCGGACGTGTTCCGAACATCCCAGCCCAAGGCCTCGAAGAGTGGGTTAACGAATTCTTCCCGAAGCTGGGTTTCGTTATATGATTGGCTGGTATAGGATTGATTGAATTTTTCAAAACGTTCGACTAGGTCAATGATTTCCTTCGGGGCGCCCATCGTTTAGACATTGGGGTATTGGGCTTATATCCCCGGTAGGGGGATTTATAGTCTTGCCATCAGTATGCCGGATAGGGGTTTCGGGTAGAAGTATGTGGATTTCTGCGGCATTCTTTCGCCGGCCTTGGCCACGGCGTATATTTCGTCGATGCTTGTGGGGTTGAGGAGGAATGCGGCCTCGTATTCGCCGGTGTATACGCTTTTGACTGCTTTTTTGGCGTCTTTGACGAATCCGAGGCTTCCGTTGTCTGCGGCGGCCTTGTAGTCGACGCCGAGGAGTTTGGTTATGATGAGGGATTGCAGGACGTTGACGTCCAGTTCGTTCCACGCCTTGGTCCGTTCGGGGTCGCGCACCGATTCGAGGGCTTTCGCATCCTTCAGCGTGAGAAGATGATAGCTTCCGTTGTACAGGCCGAATGACGGTTTCCCTTCCGTTGCCATCTTCGCCAGGAGCTCGTCGAGGCCGCCTTCGACGGTTGTCAGCTCGAACGCCTGGGTGAGTTTCTTCAGCGTCTTCTCCTTCTCGGGTATGTTCTTGAGGAGGCGGTGGGTGGGCAGGACCTTTAAGCCATTTTCCATCCGCTGCAGGAGCATGAGCAGGTGCGTGGGGCCGCCCTCCTCCATCACCTTCAGTGCGGTGGTGTATCTGTGGTGGCCGTCTGCGATTATGATGTTGTTGCCTTTGAGAGTCCTGGCCAGGGCTTCGATGTCGGCCTTGTCTGTGATCTTCCAGACCCTGTGCCGTATGTCGTCGGCGTGGATGAAGTCCAGTTGCGGCTTCAGCGCCATGTATTTGGCCATGGCCTTGGCTGCGGTGTCTGCCTTGTCGGGGAAGAGGCCGATTATCATCTCGAGGCTTGCATTGGTCGCTTTTAGCAGCCTGTAGCGGTCTTCCAATGGGCCTTTGAGTATCCGCTCATGGGGGAGTATTATGCCTTTTTCGAACGGTTCGAGTTTGACCAGGCCGATGATCCCCGCCTGCGTCAGTCTTTTTCCTTCGAGGGGGTAGTCTTCCTCGTATAGGTAGAGGGCTTCCTTGTCGTCTTCGACGAGTATGCCGTCGCGTATCCACTCGTCCATGAGCTTTTTCACGCGCTGGTATTTTCCGTCCGCTCCGTCGCCCGGCTCGTCTTTGGGAAGGACGAGCCTGACGAAGTTGTAGGGCGATAGGCGGTAGAATTCCTCCTGCTTGATGGGGGTGATGATGTCGTATGGGAGGCAGACGACCTTTGTTATGTCGGCTATCTTCGCCAGCTTGTATCTGAGCTTCTTGAAGGGACGAAGTTCAACCACCCACAATATATCGAACGCGGAAATATAAGCGCTCCTCAGGATTTCTGCAGAGGCGATGAACCGTCACGTGCGGAGCCCGGCATTATCCTCTGCGTCGTCTTGAAGTGGACCTTCGCGACTTCTTTTAGTCGTTCTTGCCCGTATGCTGCGATGAACATCCTGCCTTGGTGCTCTACGTGAGTGGCCCCTTTGGGGAATTGTATCCCGTACGTCCGCGACAGGTATGCGAGGCTGTCGAGGAATGCGGCCCGCGCCACGACCGATGCGGCGGCGACTGCGGTGTCTGATTCGGCCCTGTGCATCTGTATCAGCTCGACCTTTTTCCCCTTTTTCATCAGCTTCTCTTTGAGGTATTTCTCGTCGCCGAACTGGTCGGATATCACCTTCTTGGCTTCGACTTTGGCAAGGAGGTTCTCTATGGCCCTTGCGTGCGCCCAGGCGAGCAGGATATTGAGGTTGCCGAACTTCTCGTGTAGCTTGTTGTATTTTTCGGGGTTTATTCGGACGATGTCGTAGGGGCTCGATTTCTTTATCTCCTCTGCCAGCTCGAGCGCCTTTGGGTCTGAGAGCTTCTTCGAGTCCTTGACTCCGAGCTTCTTCAGCTTCGCCTCGTCGTCTCCGACGTATACGGCAGCGACGACGAGGGGGCCGAAGTAGTCGCCTTTGCCGGATTCGTCGGTGCCTATCCGGTTCACGCTAGCGCCTCAGCGATATCTCGTGGCGTCCGACCTTGATGGAACCCTTTTCCAGGAGCGTCTTCAGGTCCTGGGCTGACACGTCAATCCTTATGAGGCTTCCCTGCAGGTCCAGCTTGCGCCCGAGTACCTTCTCCAGCTCGCCCTCGTCGAAGAACAGGCCGTCTTTGGTGCATTCCTCGATTATGACGGAGTGGAGGTCCGCCTGGTTCATCCTCTTCCCGCAGCGGGGGCAGTTGATGTCGCTCATACCCCGGTACATGAGCTCGTTCTCGTTAGCGTAGGTCCCGGCCAGCTTCTTCAGCTCTCCCCAGTCCAGCCAGAGGCCTGCGCAGCGTTTGCAAGAATTGATTTCGACCCCGTCTATGAACAGGTCCTCCATCTCAGTTTGGTCTTTTGGGCACTTCATTTTCATCTCCAGTCCGGCTTCACCCATGTCTGGAACATGACGTCCACCATCTCAGGCAGCTTCGAGACTATGTCCATGACCGTGACGATGCCGACCGCCTTGTTCTTGTCGTCCACTGCCACGAGCCGCTTTATCTTGTGCTCGCCCATCCATGAGGCCGCCCGCTCCAGGGCGGTGAGCTGGTTTATCGTCTGCACTGGGGAGGACATGACCTCCGAAACCTGTGTCCCGTAGATGTCCCTCTCATTTGCGACGACGCGCCGGATTATGTCCTTCATCGTGATTATACCCACTGCCTTCTTGCCTTCCTCGACCACGACGCCGCTGATGTTGTTGGCCACCATCAGCTTCACCGCTGCGAATACCATCTCCCTTGGCCCTATCATAATGAGCCTTTTTGACATGACGTCTTTGACCAGCATCGCTTAAATATTCTCGGCGGGCGTTTTTATAAGGCAGAGGACGATTAATATTCATCGATTGTGGGGTGTGTATATGCCGAATCTGTCCGATATTACCGGATCCAGCGCATTTGTGAAGATTCTGAGGGAATGCGTTGTCGAACCTTTGAAGGGAGGCATCGAAGGGGGGTCGAGGAGGATAATATTCTACGGGCCTCCCGGCACGGGCAAGACGTTCGTCGCGAAGGCCGTTGCCGGGGAACTTGGCCTGAGCTTCAAGGCCGTGGGCCCGAACGACCCTGCGAAGGAGCTGATCAACTCGGCGAAGTTTGCGTCGAGGCAGAGCCTCGTCTACTTCGACTCCGTTGAGTGGGTCAACTACAGGCCGGTGCTCAGGGATTCCCTGATGAACATGCCGGCGGAGGTCCTCGTCGTCGGCGCAACGAACTTCCCGTGGAGGGTGGGGTCGCTGGTGAGTGCTTTTCCAAGCTGGGTGTTCATGCCTGATCCGGACGTCGAGGCACGGATGGGGATTTTCGAGCACAATCTCGGAATCGCCGCCGACAGGCTCGACGTCGGTAGGCTTGCGGACATGACGCCGGGATACAGCGCATCCGACATACACTACCTGTGCGAATGGGTGGGGGTCTCCGGGGCGCTGAGCCAGGAGAGGCTCGAGGCTGCGATCGGCTCGTACAAGACGACCCAGATAGGCGAGTGGATCGCCGAGGCGAATGCAAACATCGACAGGCTCGACAAGGCCACATTCGAACCGCTGCACAGGTGGCTGTTGGGGAAAGAGGTGAAAGCATGAGCACGTTAGGCGAGTTCAAGACGTTCGCGATGAGGGGGAGCGTATTGGACCTGGCGATCGGGGTCATAATTGGCGCCGCATTCGGGAAGGTGGTCACATCTCTCGTGAACGACGTGATGATGCCGCCAATCGGGCTAGTCCTCGGCAACGTCGACTTCTCGAGCCTCTTCGTTAACCTCTCAGGCAAAAGCTACGCCACGCTGGCGGAAGCCAAGGCTGCGGGGGCTCCGGTCATCGCATACGGGATGTTCATCAACTCCATAATAGACTTCGCGATAGTCGCCTTCGTCGTCTTCCTGCTCGTCAAGCAGGTCAACAAGATGACGAAGAAGGCGGAGGCCGAGAAGAAGGCCGAACCCCCGCTGCCGAGGGACGAGGTCCGCCTCTTGACAGACATCAGGGACGAGCTCAGGAAGAAGTAGGTGCCGGATGCCGTCGCACGAGCCGTTTCACGGTTGTCCGGTTTTCCTTTCAATTTTTCTGGACAACTGGGTGCGTCGGCTCATCCATGACCCGAGGAGGATACTCGAAGGGCGCATATTCAAGGGAGAGACCGCGATCGACATAGGCTGCGGCCCCGGAGTCTTCACCATCCCCATGGCAGAGATGGTCGGGGAGGGGGGGAAGGTCATCGCCGCAGACTTCCAGGACGGGATGCTCCAGAGGGTCAGGAGGAAGGCGGAAAAGAAAGGCCTCCTGACGAGGATAATCCTGCACAAGACGGAGTTGGACAGGATCGGCGCCCCGGAAAAGGCGGATTTCGCCCTCGCATTCTACATGGTCCACGAGGTCCCGGACAGGGCGAATTTATTCGAAGAGCTCCGGACGATCCTCAAAAGAGGCGGCAGGCTCATGGTCGTCGAACCGCTCATACACGTTTCGGAAACGGAGTATGAGCGGACGAGGGAGGCGGCGGTGCAAGCCGGGTTCAGGCCGATTCAGGAGGTGAGGGTCGCCCTGAGCAGGGGTGACCTGTTCGAGAATCCCTGAGGTTCACTCCAGGTACTTCTTCGCCAGGGGCAGGAGCTTCGAGGCCTTGGTGAACATGGCCTTCAGCATTATCTTGTTGTCTCCCGTCGTCAGCGCCATCAGCTCTTCGGGGGTAAGGATGTCTGCGAGGCTTTCCAGCTCCTCGTCGCTCAGTTTTTCGACGAACATCCTCAGCTTCAGGAGCGTCTTCACCCTGGAGCCGTCGGCCTCATACCATGCCTTCTCGTATTCGAGGAGCCGCTTCCTGGATGTGTCGCCGTCGGCGAGTGCGTCGGCTGCGACCTTCGCGGCTATCTTGGCGGCCCCCGTCGATATGGCTATGCCGCCGCCGTGTATCGGGTTGACCTGATGTGCCGCGTCGCCGACGACCATGATGCCGTCGCCCACGAACGTCTTGACCTGTATGGCTACTGGGATCCCCCCTCCGTTGACTTCGATGGGGCTTGCCTTTGCGAAGAACCGGGGGTTGTTCCGTATGAACTTGTCCAGGAGGTCCTTCGCGCGCCTGCCCTCCTCGGATTTGGCGCCGACTATGCCTATGCCTACGTTGGCGACGGTGTCGCCTTTCGGGAAGATCCAGATGTATCCCTTCGGCGCGATCTCGTTTCCGAAGAATAGGTGCAGCTTGTTTTCCGTGGCCTGAACGCCGGCCATCTCGTACTGGAAGCCGCTGTGGTAGTCCGCCAACTTGTTGACGGTGTCGATGCCCGCCCTCTTCGCGGTCATGGAGTCTACGCCGTCGGCGGCTATCACCAGCTTCGAGCGGACGATGATCGGCTCCCCCATGTGGTCGGCCTTGAGGCCGACGACTCTGCCGCCGTCGGTGATGACGTCCGTGACGGTCGTCTTGACCATGTATCTGGCCCCGGCCTTTATCGCCTGCGTCGCAAGCCACTTCTCGAACATCTTTCGCTCGAGGATGTATCCCGTATTGTTGCCGACGGACATGTCGACCTCCCTCATCTTCGGGGAGTAGAGGATCACGCCGACGATCTCCTGCATCGCCCACTTCGGGTCGGGTTCGATGCCTATGTTCCTCAGGCCTTTGATGTTTATCCCCTCGGCGCATCTCTTCGGGGCGCCGATCTCCTGCCTTTTTTCCAGGACGAGGACGCTGACATTGCGCTTTGCGAGCTCCCATGCCGCTACGCTGCCCGCCGGGCCTGCCCCGACGATCGCCACATCGACGGCATAGTCCGCCATCAGTCATCCCCCCTTATGGCCCCGACAGGGCAGAACTTCACGCATAGCATGCATTTTACGCACTTCTTCCCGTCCACCGCCAGGACGGTCTCTTTGAGTTCGAGCGCATAGGCGGGGCATATTCCCACGCAGCCGCCGCAGTAGAGGCATTTGCTCCTGTTGACCTTCATTTTAACCGAAAAAGTATATGAATTAAGAAATCCGATTATAAAAACGGCGAAAATGAGGATGAGGATCAGCTGCGTTTGGGCGGGCCGCATTTACCTGGCCGCGATGATCGTGCTCTGGGTCGTTAAAAGGATGAACGGCCAATGCTAGAGCGGACATCCCTTTTTACGTTATAAGGGGTATATATAGTAGCAGCTGTTAATCCCTTCGAAAATCAGCATAATGCGCCCGTGGGTGCGCATTATGTCTTACAAACACGCTCAAGATGCCAAATAGCCAAACAGAGACGGGAGGTGCAAGCGGAGGGTAGGATCCCCCGCGTTTTTGTAATGAAGCACAACGTCAACTTCGGCCTTTTGGGGTTCCTGCTCCTGGTTATCATAGCGATGATCGGCCTGGTCATCTACTCCTACTGGACCTATGAAGGCCTGAAGAAAAAGTACGACATGGCGATCTCCAACGTCGAGAACGTCACAGAGCAGGTGAACAGGACCCGCATCGAGCTTCTGGCCAAGGAGGCGCAGCTGAAGGAGAAGGAGCAGGCCCTTATGAACTTTCAGCAGGACTCGAACGACAAGACACAGATCGTGTTGAGCCTCAAGAACGCATCCAACCTCCTTGACACGAAGGTCACCGGCTTGAACCTGACGCTCTCGCAGACTGCGGAAAAACTATCCATAAAGACCAAGGAGGCAGACCAATATTATGCTTCCAGCATCCAGTACAAGGGGCAGCTGGACACCGCCAACACAGCCCTCGGCGCGTCCAACAGGAAGGTCGACAGCATGAGAGGATACGCCGCCAGCCTAGACAACCAGGTACAGGACCTCGGCATCGAGGTCACATCGATGGGGGGCAGGATCAGGGACGCAAAAAGCAGCGTCGGAACGATACAGGACAACCCGACAAACGCCACGATAGTGAGGAGGGAGGCCAGCGACATAAGCGGCGAGGTCAGCGCAATGGAGACGACGTTCACTGCGCTGCAGGGCAAGCTGAACCAGATTATCCAAACAGTGAACCTTATGCGGGGGACCTGAAGATATGGAAAACCTTAACGAGAGGCTCCTTGAGGCCAGGACGGTCTTCTGGAGCATACGGATCTACAGCATCGCATTGGACTTCATCGTCGCGTTCATGTTCAGCGCCCTCGCCTGCGAGATGGCGGTAGTAAATCT